>CALUHO010000032.1 GCA_944320465.1 uncultured Bacteroidales bacterium
TCGGCTAGGCGAGAAGCATGCTGCATGACACAAGCGGGCAATCTCCCCAAAGTCTAATGACCGATTTGGGTTAATTGAAAACCAAAATTTCTCTCATGAAACCAAAACTCCTTTTTTCTCTACTGATGTTGGGCGGATTGTCATGTTCCGCCCTGCAAGCCCAAGTGGAAGCTATTCCGGCTTCTGAGTATAAGGTGCTGTCCATCAATAGTCAGTCTGCTTCTGATACGGTCGGGAAGGCATTTGATGGGGATTCGGCCACATGGTGGGCTGTCAACACTGCCATTGCCAAACCGCTTCCGGCATGTTTGATATTGGATTTGGGCAAGTCTTGCAAGGTTTGCGGTATTTCCTATTTGTGCAATCCGCAAAATTATGAAGACAAGCTCTCAGCATATCGTGTTTATGTGAGCAGTGATACTTCGGACTGGGGGGAAGCTCAGGCTGCTTCACGGATATATTGGCCATCATCTACCGATGTGGCAGGCAAGGAGTTGCTTTTCGGTGCTGTGGAAGGCCGGTACGTGCAGATAGTCTATGAGGATAATACCAATACATGGAACAATGCTGTGCAGACGGCAGAATTGCGTGTCCTGGCGGATGATACGGCAACACTGGGCAAAAAGAACCAGCTGTTGGATGTTCCGGCCTTGCCAACAGTGGTTTCCGCTGCCGATACCACGCTTTTGCAGGCTTCGGCATCGTCGGGTCTGGAAGTTGACTTCCGCATTGTTTCCGGTCCGGCAAAGATTGAGCGGATAGACAGCCTTTATTGTTTGGTTTGCCATGGGGAAGAAGGTACTGCTGTGGTAGAAGCCATGCAACTTGGCAACGATGTGTTTTATCCGGTCTCCTATACGTTTTCTGTGGAAATTCAGCAGCCTGAGGCCTATGGTATTCAGTTATACACTCCTTTGGTGGAGGAGGAACCCATTGTGATGCCTTCTGATACCATGTACTACCTTTTGCAGGCAAGGGCTGAAATCGGATCGGAATTCAACCGTATTACCGGTATGACCTTCAGGGTCGACGGGGATACATTGGAGGCGGAGTTTGATTCGGCGAGCGGTTTGGCGCAAGCTCGTTTTTTTCCGGGGGAATACGGAAGGTTCAATGTCATCATTTCGGCTCATGCCAGCAACGGCAGGGATACCAGCCTGAGCCGTTTCATCACGGTGGACAGCGCGAGGGAGTCACGCACTGTCCGCGCTTTCGAACATTTGCTGATCAATTACCCCGATCCGGGGCGTACCAACGGCGGGGTGTATGTTTTCCCGCAGCATGTGGGAAGCTACCAAAGCATTGTGGCCAAAATGGATGTGCAGTGTCCTGAAATAGAGGGGGGGTGCGATGACTGGGATCGTGTGGCTTGGGTGGAAATCCAGACTCCCGATGGGCAGTGGCGTGAAATTATCCGTTATACGACCGCATACGGCGTGCCTTGCAATCATGAACTGGATGTGACCGATTTCGCTTCTTGGCTGCAAGGGGAGGTTCCAATGAGGATGTTTGTGGATACTTGGGGTACGGGCGGTTATGATGTGACGCTCGATTTCGAGTTTACCAAGGGACTGCCGCAGTACTTGTATACCGGCATCACCCCGCTTTGGAACGGGAACTTCATGTTCGGGGATCCGGCTAATTTGCAGCCGTTGGATACCTTGGATGTGGAATTGGGGAGCGATATCGCGGCTTTGAATCTCAAAGTGGTGACTACCGGGCATGGCTGGGGAAACAATAATACCGGCAATGCAGCCGAGTTTTATCATGCTTATCATCATTTGTACGCTAATTCTGAGGTGTTTGAACATGACCCGTGGATGCAGTGCCGTCCTAATCCCGATGACTGCACCGGGCAGATGGGAACTTGGTACCATAACCGGGCGGGATGGTGTCCGGGGGCGGTTGCGCCGGGGTATGATTACAACCTGACGGCTTTGGCTGGGGAAGAAAAATTGCAGATGAAGTTCATTTTTGAGGAAGGCTATGTGGACGAATGCCATCCGAACAATCCGGAATGCGTGAGTGGTGTTACATGCGCGGATTGCATGGATACGTATAATCCGCAGTATTATATTGCATCTTATCTGATTTCCTATTACGACAAGATGTATGATTCGTTGCCCGATGTGGCTAATGAACGCTTGGCATCGCGTGAAGAATTGCATTTCACGGCCTATCCTAATCCGGCTACGGAGCGTTTCTTTGTGCAGACTTATGGAGAGACGGGACGCGGTACATTGCAAATCATTGGTTTGGATGGGAAGGTTTGGCATAATTACATGTTCAATAGCGGGGTTGAGTTGAACGGGATGGAATTTCCTGTATGGGATATGCCGCAAGGCGTGTATGTAATCAGGATTCAGACCGAGTATAAGAATGGGATTTATAAAATTGTAGTTCAGTAGGATGGAAACTGGTAAAGTGCGGCCTGGCTTGAGCCTGATTGTCGCAGTGGCTGAAAATGGTGCCATAGGGAAGGATAACGGCCTCCTATGGCATCTTTCTGCCGATTTAAAGCGTTTCAAGGCGATAACGACCGGCCATGTGATTATCATGGGGCGGAGGACGTACGAGTCATTTCCCAAAAGGCCCCTGCCGGATCGTTATCATATTGTGTTGAGCAAGGGTGCATTTGTTGGGGAAAACGGGCAGGTGAAGGTGGTACCGGATGTGGAGTCAGCCTTGGCTTGCATTCCGACGGGGCAGGAGGCTTTTGTAATAGGAGGCGGGCAAGTGTATCGTCAGTTTTTGCCGTATTGCCAGCAAGCTTATGTGACGGATGTGAAAGGTGTTTTCGATGCCGATGTCTTTTTCCCTGAATTGGCTGTAGAAGAGTGGGATTGCGTGGAGGAAGGTTCGTGGCAGAAAGATGAGAAGTCGGGACTGGAGTACAGGTTCGTGATTTATCGGCGGAAAGAGAATGCATAGATTGCTTGCAGGAAAAGCTTGACTGGCAGACGAGTGAAATCGGGAAAATGATAATTGATTGCAGATAATTGGAATTATGGAAGATAGAACATTGTATCCATTGAAGTTCATTCCTATTTTCAAGGAAAAAGTATGGGGTGGCAATGCGATACGTAGTGTTTTGGGAATGGATTACGGGGAGTTGCCTAATTGCGGGGAGGCATGGATGCTGTCAGGAATGGAAGATGAAGAATCGGTGGTGGCTAATGGATTCTTGGAAGGGAATACTCTGGTGGATTTGGTGGAGGTGTATATGGGGGATTTGGTCGGAGAGGCGGTTTACCAGAAATTCGGCTTGCAGTTCCCTTTGTTGATTAAATGGATCGATGCGGCGCAGGATTTGTCGGTGCAGGTTCATCCGGACGATGATTTGGCGATGGACAGGGAGGAATGCCTTGGCAAGAGCGAGATGTGGTATGTGCGTCGGGCTGAGGGGCATGCGCATCTGATTTGCGGTTTCAAGGATGGCGTGAATCAGATGAAGTATCTGAAGAGTTTGAAGGAAAACCGGTTGGAAAGCGTATTGGAACAGGTCCATGCGCATGTTGGCGATGTGTTCTATGTTCCGGCAGGGACAGTCCACGCTTTGCGTGCCGGGCTGTTGGTTGCCGAGATACAGGAATCGAGCGATGTGACTTACCGGATTTACGATTGGAATCGTCCAGGTTTGGATGGAAAGCCTCGTAAATTGCATATCGAGGCGGCGTTGAAAGCCTTGAAATTCGATGAAAGCCGGATGGAACCGGGGGATGAGAAAGCGGGCCGGGTCGCTTACGGTCATGTGGCCAATATGACGAACCCTGTTTTGGAAACGCCGCATTTCTGTGTGAATTACCTGCCTTTGATGCAAGGAATCGAAAAGGATTTCTCTAACTTGGATTCGTTTGTGGCCTATCTTTGCTGCAGAGGCGGAGCTGTGTTGAAGGTGGATGGCAAAAGCGTGGAAATCAGGCAAGGGGAACTTGTCTTGGTGCCGGCAGTTTGCGAGATAGTGGATATATATCCGGACTCTTTGGGATGCGAGTTGCTGGAGACTTATATGCCTCAGTAACGGTTCGGGAATGTGACGAAAAGAGCAGGGCGATCGGAACCTTGCCTTGCGGAATAAAAAATACAGATATGAATGTTGATTTGACGCTTGTCTTTTTGGGCCTTTTGGTGTTTTCGGCCCATTTGTTCTTCTCGGTCTATAATCGTAAGAAGATTCCGGATGTGTTGTTCCTGATTATCGTGGGACTTTTGTTGGGGCCGGTTTTCAATTTGGTCAATGTGGACAGCTTCGGGGTCAGCGGGCCTGTCTTTGTGGCAATTACCTTGGTTGTCATTTTGTTCGAGGGAGGGACTTCGCTTTCGCTCAATGTGATGCGTTCTTCGTGGAAAAGCACGATGAGCTTGACGATGGTCTGCTTTTTCGTGTCGATGCTGCTGGTGGCCGGAGTGGGGATGATATTCGAAATGTCCTTGCTGAGTTCGCTGACCTTAGGCGCGATTTTGGGCGGTACTTCTTCGGCTGTAGTGATTCCTTTGGTCAAGATTCTGGACATTGGAGAGGAGTCGAGGACGGTGCTGGTCTTGGAATCGGCGGCCACGGACGTGCTCTGTATCGTGTTCACCCTGGCATTCATGCATGCCATGCAGATGGGGAGCGTGAACGTGGGGGCGGTCGTAGGCAATATTTTCTCTTCGTTCGTGCTGGCTGGCTTGCTCGGGTTCGCGGCGGCCTTGGTATGGTCGAGGATCATCACGCAGATCCGCAAGATGCAGAACTCCATTTTCACTACCCCGGCTTTCGTGTTCGTGGTTTACGGGATTGCCAACATTTTAGGATACAGCGGGGCTATCGCGGCTCTGGTGTTCGGTGTCACGATGGCCAACATCACCACGATCAGGAACAAGTTCCTGCTGAAAATCATGGGTGGGCCGGGACATCAGCTGAATCGTACCGAGATGAGTTTTTTCGGGGAAATCGTGTTTCTGCTCAAGACATTCTTCTTTGTCTATATCGGGATTTCGATACGTTTCACGGATTTTCGCTCCATTCTGGCAGGATTGATGATCACGTTCATCCTGTTTTTGGGACGTATTGTCATTGCGCGCTTCTTTTCGCCCAAGAGTGCCGGTTCGTTCGACAAGATGATTATTTCCTTGATGATTCCCAAAGGTCTGGCGGCGGCGGTGCTGGCCGGGATGCCTTTGGCGGCCGGCTTGCCTGGAGGGGAATTCATCTTGAACGTGACCTATACGGTGGTCTTGTTCTCGATAACTTGGGTCTCGATTCTGATCCTGCTGGTGGACAAGTCCCGTTTTGTGCGCCATGCGTTCGAGAAGATGCTGGGCGGAAAGGCTGATACGGTTGACAGCATCTTTATGCACGACATGGAACGTTACGGGGACAAGACGGAAGAAGACGAGAGTGCGCCGGCTTATGAGGATCGCACGGCTTTCGGTTTCTTGCAGGAGCAGGAACGCGAGCAGCGGCGCGAGCAGGAAGAGGCCAAGGAGGATTTCGTGGAGGCGGTGATGGAGTATCATCAGGATGAGGTGGATGCGGTCAAGGAATCTTCTTCCCAGGAGACTTCGTCGTCCCCCCGCAAGGGAAATCCGGAATAATCCTGAATGAGGGCGGTAAAGCGGGCCGCTGTCCTGTTTTATGCCGGACGCGGCCGCTGGTGGAGCTTCCGTGGAATTTCTTGATGTCGAGGCTTGGATTCTAACTTGGGGAAATCGCCCGTTTTTGCCGAGAAATAGTCTACAGGAGCATCTATAACCTGTTTTGCAGGTTTCTTGGGAAGAGACCTGCAAAATGAAAGTACAAAGATAGTATTTATTTTTATCTATTCGCGTTTTTTTATGGGAATTGTCGCTTGATTTGTTGTGTTTGTTTTTTTTAATTCATTGATTTACAATATTGTTTTTTTTAATTGCAAGCCGGCTTTCTCATGTTAGATTTTCCTTTTTAGAAAATCGGGGAACCATAAAGTCTAAAAAAAATCTCTTGCATATTCTGTATATGCTTCATTTTTACTGTATTAAATAGCAGGTCTCTTCCCAAGAGACCGTGGCGGAAAAAAACATCCTTTTATGAAAAGAGTTTTCCTTGTGTTGTTTTTGATGCTTTTGGCACTGCCGCTTGTAGCGCAGCATGGGATAGATACGGTTGCCTCCTATGTCTATCCGGTGAAGGAACCCGTTTCGGGCATGGAACATTACGGTCTGGCCGTGTGCTATTATAACGGGAAGAAGGTTTTTAATCTTCAGAACCAGCTTTTGTGCAAATCCGCAGGCAGCGTGGGATCGTTGCGTATTAGTCCCGACAAGCGCAGCTTTGCCGTTATCGGGAGAAAGCCGAACAAGGTTCAGGTGGAACTCTATGATTTATGGAACAAAAAGAAGATTCATCATTTCAAAATCAGGAAAAACCCAACGGCCATAGCTTATTCTCCCGATGGGAAGACATTGTTGGTGGCATCCGATTCGATTGTCTTTGCCTACGGCCTTCACGATGATTTCCCGCTTTTATCGGAATGGAAAGTGGGTCTTTCGGCATCTCTCATGCTTATGAGTCCCGATTCCCGCTTCCTGATTCTGGCAGACGGGCATCATGTGGAGGCTTGGGATTGGGAAAACCGCCGCCTGCAGGTGGCTTTCTCTTACGAGGGCCGGATTAACGACATGGTTTTTTCTGACGATGGGAGCATGCTGGCGGTTGTCACTTCGGACGGGGTCATGACGGCATACCGGCTTCCGGATTTTTCCTTGATGCAGGTATTTCGTGATTTGGGCGAGGCGCGGAGCTGTGCTTTCCATCCGATGGGCAAGTATGTGGCGGTTGTGAGCGGCAATACACGGGTTGTGGTGCAGAATTTGTTTGACAATCTGGACCGGCATTATATGGATGATGAAGAAGGCAGGATTGTGGATATCTGCTTTGTGACAGATTTGCAGGATTCGCTTTCCTACGCTGAAACCTTTGGGAAGGGGAATTATTACTTGGTCTACAATACGGCGGAAAGCATCAAGTATTGGAAAGTGGAGAGCCTTTTGCCCTATTACAGCCGTTTGGTAGCAGAAGAGCTGGGAGTCCGGATGGATGAATGGATGCAGCAGATGCCTGGCGAAAGCATAGAAGATTACCAATTGCGTATCAGTGAGGAAAATAAGAGGAAGCAGATGCGGCTTTTCGAGCAGGAAATAGCAACCCGGATGGCGGATGATTTAGGCATGATGCCGGAAATAGCATTGGGAAACTACAACCCGGAATCTGGCCTGTTGAAGTTGGATTTGGAACAGATGCCCACGATTTTCCTTGAAGTGCCCAAGGAAGAGCTGCCGGATTTTGCTGACATGGACGATATCGAGCTGAGGAATACCCGTTACGGCATCACCGAGGATGACCGCCTTGAACTGGTTTATGCCGATGTCTACAACAAGAAATCGGGAAAAACCTACGTGTTCGACAATCAGGAACGCAAGCCATTGGGATTCCTGGATTCGGACGATGGGTATATCCCGCTTGAGGTTGCATTGCAATCGGGCATGGAAGAGCTGAAACTGGAAGAAATCAAGTCGGATATCGTGAACGCAGTTAAGAACCGGAATGTCATTTCCGACCATACGGACATAGCGGTTTCTTCCAAGGTGCTGGCGCGGACGGATTCGATGGGGAACAAGACCATGGATTATTCGGTAGATTTCTCCTACTCGGTGGAAGAGAATTATTCGGTACAGGAGGATTTCGGCCCGGGGCAGTACAAAGCCGAACAGTCGGGGGCTGCCACGGTCATGCTTTCCATCATAGAGGAAGCGTTCAAAGGCGAATTTGCGTCTTATGTCAAGCTGGGCAAGAAGCTTCAAGTGAATATTACCGGGATGGCCGATGCTTTGCCCATTCGGGGCAGGATAGCCTATGATGGCTGCTATGGGGATTTTGACGGGCAGACGGTTTACCAAGGGGGCAAGCCGGCGGTTTTGACGGTGACGGTTTCGGGAGGCATCACGGACAACAACCAGCTGGCATTCCTGCGGGCCTATGGATTCAAGGATTACATCACGCAACGGATCCAGGCTTTTTCTGTCATGGACACCGATTACCGTTATCATATCGAGATTAGCGAGGGTCAAGGCGGAGCTTACAGACGGGTGAAGATCCAGTTCTTGTTCGTGGATGCTTTCCAAGAACAGCCGGATGGCAAGCGTTAGGATAGGAGATGATTAAGAAACAGGAACAGATGAAGACTTCCGTGATGTTTTTGCTGATGGCTTTTGCTTGCCTCACGGCCGGGAGCGCATGGGGTCAGACCTTGGACGAGGCTGATGCGCACTACCATCGTTTCAACCAAATGCGCATGGAGGGTGCGGACGATGCCGCCCTTTACGACATGCTTTATCTCTGCTTCCAGGATTACGCCGCTATTGCCGAGGACGCGCCTGCAAGTTCGTCCGAATGCGTTGCCGCCAAGCGGGCTTTGCGTGAGATAGGCCCTTTTTTGCAAAGCGGCGCGGCATATTATTCGAGCCGGGGCAATGCGCGTAAAGCCTTGTTGTTTGCCCAGGCATACATGGATATTCCTTTGATGGAATCTTTTCAGGGGGAAACATTCAGTTACAGTGCAGCTTATCCCACGATGGCCTATTTTGCCGCTTCCGGGACTTACAATTCCGGGAACTATGCTAAAGCCATTGATTATTTCAAAGCCTACCTTGCATCGGGCGATGCAAGGTACCGGCAGACCGTGTACACCTATATGGCCAAGGCTTGTATCGAGACAGGTAATTACGATTTGGCGATGCAGACATTGGAAGAGGCGGCTGATGCCTATCCTTCCGATTTCAACATCCTTTCTATGGCAATCAACAACTGCATAGACCGGGAGGACGAAACGAACCTTCAGAAATTCCTTGACAGGGCTTTGGCCTTGCGCCCCGGTGATGAGACATTGCTCAATATCCAAGGGAGGCTTTATGAGAACACTTATCAGTTCTCTCGGGCTTTGGATGTCTACGGGCAACTGAGGCAGGCCAATCCTTCCAATTTGGAGATAGCCCAGCATATAGCATTGAATACCTATAATATAGGTGTGCTGGACTACAACAAGGCCAGCATTTCCGCTTCTGATGCGGAGAGGAATCGTTACATGAATCTGGCTAAAGGCAAGTTCCGGGAAGCGGCTCGCGTTTTGGAGGCGGTGGTGGGTACTGTGCCTTCGGCGGCCAGATATTTGCAGGCACTTGCCACGGCCTACAGTTGCATAGGGGACAAGGAGCGTCTGGCGGCGACTAACAGCAAATTGGCCTCCATCGGAGGTCAGGAGGTTCCAGCGGATGCGGTTCCGGCCATGGTGGCTTTTTCGGAAAGGTCGTCCGGCGGGAATGCCTATGCGGCAGCAGCCGGGAAAGCGTATGCGGGAACTGTGGCGGAATCCGCCCTCTCCTCGGGAGACGGCTTGCCCGCCGGCAACGGGACGGACGTGGAGACACCCTTGTATTCGCAGTATGCCAAGGAATACGTGGAAAGGCGGATTCGAGAGTGGCAGGCCAAGGATCCCTATGAGACGGTAGCCGAATACCAGGAGAGGGTAACGGAAGAAAGCCGCGCTGCCAAGGTGGATGAATTGCTCAAGGACGCAGAATCCACGTATATCGATACCTATGCGAAAAATATTAGATTCGATAATTTGACATTGAAGCCTTACGATGCGGACAACGGGGCTTTTTTGGTGGAATCCCCCTTCGGGGAACTGATTGTGCCTGTGCCGAGGGAGAACAACGAAGCCAAGGTGTTTGAAAGCAGCTGGAGCAGCATGCGTTTCACCGACCCGCAGTATTTCATTGCCAACGACCGCTTGATGCTTTCCGGCCTCACGTTCGTGACTCCTTTGGGCAATCGTTACCGTTACGATGCCAGCAAGGATTTGCGTTATGCCGAGACGGTGGTGGACATAGCCTTTGACCCTATCGAGGTGGCTGTCCCTGTCTCGGGACGCAAGGGGGAGGCCAGCATAGGCCGGCAGGAAATCACGATGGGGGTGGCAAAGTCGGACGTGGATGTGGATATCCCGCAGTCGGAGACTATCAACGAGAATACCTATGCCTTGATAATCGCGAACGAGAACTACAGCATGGTGTCGAAAGTGCCTTTCGCCTTGAACGACGGGCAGGTTTTTGCCGAATATTGCACAAAGACGCTGGGCTTGCCCAAGCGGAACGTCCTTTTGTTCAAGGATGCTTCCTATGGCATCATGCTGAATGCCATGGACAGGATTAAGAGGATAGCGAATGCCTATGAGGGCGATATCGACATTCTTTTCTATTATGCAGGGCATGGCATTCCGGATGAGTCCAGCCGGGATGCTTTCCTGCTGCCGGTGGATGCGGACGGCAAACAGACCAAGGTTTGCTATCCGGTCAGCGAGCTTTATGCGGAATTGGGCCGGCTCGATGCCCGTTCGGTAACGGTATTCCTGGATGCCTGTTTCAGCGGTGCCAAACGCGATGGGGGCATGGTGGCCGAGGCGCGCGGCGTGGCTATCAAGCCCAAAGTGGCCGCGCCGCAAGGGAATACGGTGGTGTTCAGCGCGGTGTCAGACGATGAAACGGCTTTACCCTACGAGGAAAAAGGGCATGGCTTGTTCACATACTACCTTCTGAAGAAGCTCAAGGAAACCAAGGGGAAAGTCCGCCTGCAGGAATTGAGCGAATATGTGGCCAGGAACGTGTCGAGGGATGCTGAAATCGTGAATAACAAGAGCCAGACACCTACCGTTGCCGTTTCGGAGACCTATTCGGGCAATTGGCAGGAAAAGGTCCTTTGATAGGGAATGTGCCGCAGCGATAGCGTTTTTTTATCGTATCTGTAAGGTCGGAGGAATGACTATGAGGTTTTTGTTTGCTCTTTTCCTGCTTTTGCCAGCGGTTTTGGCGGCGCAGCAGGCTAAACGGGTTTGCGGTGAACATACGTATTACGCGGAAGCTTCCTGTTCGTTGAACGAAGCCAAGCAGGCTGCTTTGACGGGGGCCAGGGTGCAGGCTTTGGCCAAGGAGTTCGGTACGGCGATTTCGCAGAGCATCGCTTCTCAGGAGAGTTCGGTCAACGGCGTGGAGACATCCTATTTCTCGCAGTTGAACATCCACGAGGTGAACGGGGAATGGATCGAAGATGTGGCCGAACCGCAGTACGAGGTTTCTTTTGAGGAGGGTATGATAGTTGTCAAATGTTCGGTTTGCGGCTTGGCCCGGGAACTGACCAACAAGGCTGTGGATTTTGTGGCAGAACCCTTGCGGAATGGAACAGAATCAGGTTTCGCGAGTTCCGACTTCCATGACGGGGACGATTTGTTCCTGCTTTTCAAAAGTCCGGTGGACGGCTATGTGGCCGTGTACTTGGTGGACGAGAGCCGGACGGCTTACTGCCTGCTGCCCTATGCCTCGGATGCCGATGGGCAGCAGGCAGTCGAGCGTGATGAAGAATACGTGTTCTTTTCACCAAAATACAAGACGGAGAAAGGCCAAATGGTGGACGAGTACGTTCTTAACTGTCGGAATGAGATGGAAATGAATCGTCTGTATGTGATTTTCTCTCCGAACCCGTTCGCCAAGGCCATGGATGACCGCCTTGAGGACGGCCTGCCCCGGCAGCTTGGCTTTGAGGAATTCTCCCGGTGGTTAGGCAAGAGCCGGAAGCGGGACGAGGAAATGGGAATGCGAGTATTTAACTTGAAAATAAGGAAGTAGCAGTTTTTGTCGAAGAAAGCATCTCTTTTCCCCAGATAGCCTGCCGTTGTTGATGGACAAGAAAACAATCAAAATTTAAAAGTATGAAAAAGTTGATTTTCTTATGTTTGGCATTTTTCTTGGCGTTGCCTTTCGCTCAAGCGCAGAACCGCACCTTGGAGAAAGCCCGGGAAAAGGAGTACAAGACCAAGATGAAAGAGTACAAGAAGGAAGGCTGGAAACTGTTTGGCAGTTCACGCAGCTTGGACGTGGCCTTGCTTTCGCATTACGACCGTTTGAACAACTTGGGCGAGGACGGGCGCGAGGTGGTTGGCATCGCTGCCAGGTTCAAGTCAAAGAACGTGGGCAAGCAGATGGCCGTCAACAATGCTTGTGTCACGTACGCGCAGCAAGCCGGAAGCCATGTGAAGGGGCGGGTTGTCAGCGACATGGCGGGAGACGGCGTGGAGGCTGGCGATGAATTCGACCATTTCTATGCGGCCTATGAACGGGCGGTAGAGTCGGAAATCAAAGGCGAGATGCAGGAATCATACAGCATTATCCGCGACAACGGGGACGGGACATACGAAATGCAGGTGTATTATATCGTCAGTGAGAGCGCGGCTTCGAAAGCACGCATCCGGGCCTTGGAGAACATGGCCAAGGAAAGCGCAGCTGCACGGCAGTATGCTGAGAAGGTTTCCGAATTTGTCCGGGAAGGCTTTGCGGAATAGGCATCGGATTCCCGATAGCTTGGTGCGGCATCCGCATCCTCTTTTCCCTTTTTTTCATGGAATCGGTCATCAGGCTGCCGGATATCCTTTGCAGGGCTGGCTTTCTGATGGCCGATTCGAGTTTAAGGAAGCTTGCTGTGATCCGGCTTGCGTTTCCGGCTATTTCAGCAGCCGGAAGATGTCGTTGGCAAAGACGAAGATGATGAGCGCGAACAGGATCGCCATTCCTGCCATCTGCGCTTTCTCTAAGACGGCATCGCTCACCTTTTTCCGCGTAATCATTTCATAAAGTGTGAACATCATGTGCCCGCCGTCCAAGCCGGGAATCGGCAGTATGTTCATAAAGGCTAAAATCAAGGAGAGCATCCCGGTGATGAACCAGAAGCGGTCCCAGTTCCAGACCGGGCCGTAGATGGTGGCGATGCCGATAGGACCTTGCAGGCTTTCGCTCGCTTTTTCCTGTCCGGAGAAAACCTTGCCCAATCCTCGTATATTGGTCCAAATCAAGTCGAAAGCATCCCGTGTGCCATAGCGGAGCGCGCTGCTGACCGTATAGTTCTTGTAGTCCAAGGGAAAGGCTGTCAGGATGCCGACAAGGCCGGTGCTGTCCACTTTCATCCCTAATTGTAAGGTATCGTTCTGGCGGACAATGCCTAAAGTCACACTGTCGTTCTTTAGTCCGGCTATGGTTTCTTTGAAGTTGCCGAACGAAGGCACGTTCCGGCCGTTGACAGCGAAAATCAGGTCGCCGGCTTCCACGCCGGCTTTCTCGGCCGGGTATCCGGAAGCGGCTTCCTTGACAACGGTGGGGTAGTTTGTGATGTCTACTAATGGCAGGGAGCTTTGGTTCAGTTTCTTGTAAAAATTCGAAGGGATTTCTACGCTTACTTCCCGGCCATCCCGGATCACGCTGATCTCGCCGCCCAGAAGGGAGCTGTTGGGAATCGCGTCCGAGAACCGTTCCCGGCTCTTGCCGTTGGGGCCGATGATCTTGTCCCCGGTCTGGAATCCTGCTTCCCTACCCAAAGGATAGGCGTAGATGCCGTATTCATTGACTGCCGAGGTGGGCAGGTAGCCTTTCTGCTGGTAGAGGATGCCGGTAAAGATCAGGATGCCGACAATCAGGTTCATGATGACACCGGCCGTAATGACGATGAAGCGTTTCCAAGCGGCCTTGCTCCGGTATTCCCAAGGCTGCGGCTCTTTTTTCATGCTTTCGGTATCCATCGATTCGTCCACCATGCCTGCAATCTTGCAGTATCCGCCCAAAGGCAGCCAGCCGATGCCGTATTCGGTTTCCCCGATCTTGAAGCTCAGCAATTTGAAGCCTCCGGCATCGAAGAAGAGATAGAACTTGTCCACGCGGATGCCGAAAATCCGGGCGGCCAGGTAATGGCCTAATTCATGGACAAAGACTAGGAGGGAGAGGCCCAGCAGCAACTGCCCGGCCATTATCAGTGCGTTCATTTTTAATTATCGGTTAGTTAAGAGGTGTTCTCTGAATCAGTTTAAAAGCAACAGGAATCCACCGGGCGCAAGGTGCTTCGGCGGGGGCATCCCGGAAACGCCAGCCAGCCGTTATCGGGCCCGTGTCATGAGGGAGGATGCGCCGATTGATTCTTGGCAGAGGCGACGGCTCTCTGCGTCCGACTCGTTCAATTCTTCTATGTTCGGAGCGGGTAGGAAACTGGCCTTTTCCATGGTCCGGGCAATCAGGTCGGCGATGGCCAAGAATGGAATCCTTTCCTCCAAAAAGGCTTGAACCGCTATCTCGTTGGCGGCGTTCATGATGCAGGGCATGTTGCCGCCTTTGTCGAGGGCTTGGTAGGCCAACGGTAGGCAGCGGAAAGTCCCGGTGTCGGGTTTCTCGAAATGCAGGCATCCGATCTGCGCCAAGTCCAAGCGGGGAACGTCCAACGACAGGCGTTGCGGGAAGCTGAGCGCGTATTGTATCGGTAATCGCATGTCGGGAAGGCCGAGCTGTGCCTTGACCGAACCGTCTTGGAAAGATACCATCGAATGGACGATGCTTTCGGGATGGATCACTACCTCGATGTCCTGCGGATTTACGCCGAACAGCCAGCGGGCCTCGATCATTTCCAAGCCTTTGTTCATCAGCGTGGCCGAATCGACCGAGATTTTCCGTCCCATGTGCCAGGTGGGATGCTTCAAGGCTTGTTCCGGTTTGATGTCTTGCAGCTGTTCCCGTTTCTTGCCCCGGAACGGGCCGCCCGAACCGGTCAGGAAGATTCTTTCCACCGGGTTCATGTATTCGCCGGCAAGGCATTGGAAGATGGCCGAGTGTTCCGAGTCGATGGGGGTGATGGCCACCTGCTGTTCGCGGGCGGCCCGGCATACGAGCGCGCCTCCGGCCACCAAGGTCTCTTTATTGGCCAGCGCGATATATTTGCCGGCTTGGATGGCTTTCATCGTGGGCTGCAGGCCTGCGTAGCCCAAAAGCGCGGTCACCACGGTATCCACGCTTTCGCAAGTGGCGGCATCGGCTATCGAGCCTGCTCCGGCAAAGACCTTGGTATCGGTATGCGCCAAGGCATCACGGACCTTTTCGTAAAGGGTCTCGTTGCCGATGACAACGATATCGGGTCTGAATTCCAGCGCCTGAAGGATGAGCAAATCGGCTTGGTTTTGCGCTGTCAGCACTTCGATGCAAAAGGCATCCGGATGCTGGCGGACAACGTCCAAGGCCTGGGTTCCAATGGAACCAGTGGAGCCTAAGATTGCCAAGCGCTTTGGCTTGTCATGATATTGTGTTGAAAAAGAGTTTGTTTCCAATTTGAAAAATTAAGGTCTGTTAAAAAATAGCGGGACTGGTAGTTTGGGGGTATTCTGGTTCCCCTCAAAATGCAATGTAATTTTCTGGATCCATCGGGCTGCCGTTATACCAGAGTTCGAAATGCAAACCGTTGGTATGCTTGAGTTCGGAAGAACTGCCGGTCATGCCGATGGCTTCGCCGGCTTTGGCAAATTCCCCGCTGCGCTTGAATAAGGCCGAAGCGGAAGAATAGATAGTGATGATATTCCCTTCATGCTGTAAGGCAAGGATATATCCGTCATCGGGCGACCACGAGGTGAATATTACATTTCCATCCAAGGCGGCTTTGATGACAGCATTGGTTTCGGTTTCGATATCGGTACCTAAATGGTGTTTTTGATAGTTGAATTGTTGGGTGATTTCGCCTTCAGATGGAGGATAAAACAAGGATTTTTCCGAAGATCCTGAGCGGAGAGGGTCGGCAATCCCCAATTGCGTTCCGCTGACATCGAGGGTATAAGGGTCTGCGTTTTCTATTTCCAACCGGAGCAGTGAATCTTCCAGGCTTCGGCGGTACTCGATGTTGTGGTAGTCTCGCAAAGAGTCGTGTATGGGCTGGATTTCGTCTTCAGGGATGCTGCCGGTAAGAGCGGCGTTGAGCGTGCGTAGCATCAGTTTCTGGGCCTCCAGCTGCTGTTGCAGGGAGTCGAGCCGGATCCGGTCGTTGATGCTCTGTTCTACGAATTCCCGTTTGATGTATCCGGGAACATATTGCCGTATGGGCGTGTAAATGATGATGACCATGGTGATGGCGACCACGATAAGGCTGCCCAAGGCGAGCAGTGTCCATAAGTTGAGGCTGGAGAGTCTGAAAGACAGCTTTTCGTGAAAGTTCTCGTCCGTGACCGAAAGCCGGTACTTGTGCCTGACATCGGTGAAGGCTTTTTTCCAGATTTTCTTTATGGAGGGACGTTGCTTTTTCAATTTTGTTTTCTTTTGAAAGACAGGTGTTTGTGGCGATTTATCGCAGGCGATGCCTGTCTTTGGAAAACCGCTAAGTTACAATTTAATTTTGTATACTGGGGAAATCCGGATTTTTTCTGTTTTTTTACAAGTTTCTGTTTAGCCCAAATCGGTCATTAGACACGCCGGGGCTGTTTTCGGTTAGGAAAATGAGGCTTTCGGGCATCTTGCCCGCCTCTGTCCGCATCCTGATTCTCGCTACGCCTCGACGTAGCCCGCTACGCCTTCGGCTAGGCGAGAAGCATGCTGCATGACACAAGCGGGCAATCTCCCCAAAGTCTAATGACCGATTTGGGTTTAGGGGCGATGCCGGGGATTGATAGGATGGGGAGAAAATCGCATGGATTTGTGCTATCTTATCCGGAGCTTGCCATCCGCCCTGCCATTCGATTGTCTTGATTTACACGTTTTGTAAAAAAAATCAAAACAGTTTCGTATCTTCGCGCCTTTATAAGGTGCGAGGAGGAAGGGGAAATCAGTAAGGATTCCAAATTTGTGTTTTCCCCGTTCGGCATCCACCGGAATATTTATCAAAAACCGTATTGACAATGGAATTGACAGACCAGGAGATTTTTCGCCGCAAGGCGAAAGAAGAACTCGAAGCCATGGGCATCAACCCTTATCCGGCTCCCTCTTTTGAAGTGAATGTGACCGCCGAGGAGATAGCCCGAAAGTTTCCCCAGGACAATTCCCTGTTCCAGAACGTAAGCATTGCCGGGCGTATCATGAGCCGCCGGGTGATGGGTGCGGCCTCGTTTGCCGAGTTGCAGGATGCCACAGGGAGAATCCAGCTGTACATAAAGCGTGACGAGATTTGCCCGGGCGAAGACAAATCGTTGTACAACACGGTTTTCAAGAAGCTGACTGATATCGGGGACATTGTGGGTGTGAGCGGTTTCGTTTTCGTGACCCAGATGGGCGAGATTAGCATCCATGTGAAGTCGTTCACGATGCTGAGCAAGTCTTTGCGGCCCTTGCCGGTGGTCAAGGAAAAGGACGGGCAGACATTCGATGCCTTTACCGACCCCGAACAGCGTTACCGTCAGCGTTATGTGGATTTGATTGTGAACCCGCAGGTGCGCAAGGTATTCGTACAGAGGACCAAGTTAGTCAACACGATGCGGGATTTCTTGGCGGAAAAGGGCTATCTGGAAGTGGAGACCCCGATTCTGCAACCCTTGTACGGCGGGGCTTCGGCTCGCCCGTTCAAGACACATCACAACGCTTTGGATACCACACTTTATCTGCGTATTGCCAATGAGTTGTATCTGAAACGGCTGATTGTGGGCGGTTACGATGGGGTGTTCGAGTTTTCGAAGGATTTCCGCAACGAAGGGATGGACCGCTTCCATAACCCCGAATTCACGCAGATGGAGCTTTACGTGGCCTACAAGGATTACGACTGGATGATGGACTTGGTGGAAGAAATGGTGGAAAGGGTGGCTTTGGCCTTGCATGGGACGACCCTGGTGCAAGTGGGCGAGAACCTGATAGATTTCAAGCGTCCTTGGAAGCGTTTCACGATGTTCGAGGCCATCGAGCATTTCACGGGCATCGATGTCTCGGAAATGGACGAAGCCCAGTTGCGGGAAACAGCTGCGAAACTGAACGTGCCTATCGATGACACGATGGGCAAGGGCAAGCTGATCGACGAGATTTTCGGGGAATGCTGCGAATCCAAGCTGATTCAGCCCACGTTCATTTACGATTACCCGATCGAGATGTCGCCTCTGACCAAGAAGCACCGCAGCAAGCCAGGCTTGACCGAGCGTTTCGAGGCCATCTGCAACGGCAAGGAACTGTGCAATGCCTATTCGGAACTGAATGACCCGATTGACCAGAGGGAACGTTTCCAGGCTCAGTTGGAATTGGGCAAGCGGGGCGATGAGGAAAGCATGGTCTTGGATGAGGATTTCCTGCGAGCCTTGGAGTTCGGAATGCCGCCGACCGCTGGCTTGGGTATCGGCATCGACCGGCTGAGCATGATCATGACCAATTCCAACTCGATACAGGATGTGCTTTTCTTTCCGCAGATGAAACCGGAGAAAAGGCCGGAGATTTCCACTGACGACGAGTTCGCGGCTCTTGGCGTGGATGCGGCTTGGATTCCGCTGCTGCGTAAGGCAGGCATCCAGACGGTGGCGGCTTTGAAAGAAGCTAATGCTTCCCGGCTGATGAACGAGCTGAACGGCTTGCGGAAGAAGAACAAGCTGGAGGTTCCGGCTTTGCAGCTGGAGACGGTTGAATCCTGGCTTAAATAAATCCCGGCCTGTGATGACGGGAGACCTTTGATAATGGGCTATGAAAAAGAAAGTCGAACTGTTCGTGCCTTGCTGTATCGACCAGCTTTATCCCCGGACGGCTTTCAACACGATAAAGGTGTTGGAGCATCTGGGGGTGGAGTTGCATTACAATCCGGAACAGACTTGTTGCGGGCAGATGGCTTTCAAGAACGGCTATTGGGACGAAGCCAAGGAAATCGGCGAGAAGTTCCTGCGCGATTTCAGTTCCGGCTTGCCGGTGGTTTGCCCGTCGGCTTCGTGTGTGGCCTATATCAAGAACTATTACCATAAACTGTTTTTCAATACCGGATGGCATTTGGAATACCGCAAGCTCAGGGAGAATATATATGAGCTTACGGATTTTATAGTCAATGTGCTGCGGGTGAATGAGGTGGGAGGAGAGTTCCCGCATAAGGTCACTTACCACAGCGCCTGTTCGGCGCTGCGGGAATATGGCTTGGTGGAGGAACCCCGGATTTTGCTGAAGAATGTGAAAGGCTTGGAGCTGGTCGAGATGGAGAAAGCCGACCAGTGCTGCGGTTTCGGAGGAATGTTCTCGATGACGTTCGAGCCTATTTCGGTAGCGATGACTGCCCAGAAGCTGAGCAACGCCTTGGCGACCGAAGCCGAGTATGTGGTTTCTACCGAGGCTACTTGCCTGGCTAATATGGATGCCTATGTCAAGAAGCAGGGCTTGCCGATCAAGTGCCTGCATATAGCGGATGTGTTGGCCGCCGGCCTTTGATAACGGGCAATCTGCGCAACGAAGCAGATGCCGTCAGAAAACGTTTTTATTATATGTCTGAACCAATCAAACACGAATGCGGCATAGCCCTGTTGAGGCTTCGTAAACCGCTTGATTATTACCGCGAGAAGTATGGCGACAGCCTTTACGGTTTGGGTCGCATGTACCTTCTGATGGAAAAGCAGCATAACCGGGGCCAGGACGGCGCGGGGATGGTGAACATCAAGTTCGGGATGCCTCCGGGCACTACTTATACCGATGTGGTGAAGTCCAATACGGCGACGCCGATCAAGGATATTTTCCAGCGGACGTATGCCGATATCGAGAACCGGGTCAAGGGGCATGAGGACCGTTTGTCGGATATGGCTTGGGTCAAGGACAACCTGCCTTTCAGCGGGGAGCTTTTCCTGGGGCATTTGCGTTACGGTACTTTCGGCAAGAACGATATCCGGAATATCCATCCGTTCATTCGGGAAAGCAATTGGAAGACCCGTAACTTGATTATAGCCGGGAATTTCAACCTGACCAATATCAACGAGCTTTTCGACCATCTGGTGGAGTGCGGCCAGCATCCGGTCCAGATGGGCGACACGATAACCGTGCTGGAAAAACTGGCCAAATTCCTGGATCATGAGAACCAACGGCTTTACGATGAATACAAGGCAAAGGGGCTCAGCAAGATAGAAATCTCGGCCATTATGCCGAAAGCCTTGGATCTGAAGGCGATTGTCAAGAAGATTGCCGAGGATTGGGACGGCGGTTTCGTGTTCGGCGGCATGGTGGGCTACGGGGATGCGTTTGTGATCCGCGACCGTCACGGCATCCGTCCGGCTTATTATTATTGCGATGACGAGGTCTTGGTAGTGGCTTCGGAACGTCCGGTAATCCAGACGGTGTTCAACGTGCCTTTTGAAAAGGTGACGGAACTGCCGGCGGGTCATATCATCCTTTCGCGTTATAGCGGGGAGGTAGAAATATCTCCTTGTCTGGAACCGGTTGAAAAGCAGACGCCTTGTTCGTTCGAGCATATCTATTTCTCCCGTGGAACCGATGCCCAGATTTACGAGGAGCGCAAGAAGTTGGGAGCTTTGCTGGTGCCGGCCGTTTTGGAGGCGATAGATTACGATTTGGAGAACTGCGTGTTCACTTCGATTCCCAATACGGCCCAGGTGGCTTATACCGGGATGCGGGATGCGGTTTACGCCTATACCGAGGAGCAGAAAGCCAAGAAGATTGCGGCTTTGGACCATAAGCCGGATTGGGAAGAACTCAGGAAGATATTGTCGTTCCGGCCCCGGATGGAGCAAATCGTGGTCAAGGATGCCAAGATGCGGACTTTCATTACCGGCGACGACCAGCGGAACGATTTGGTAAGCCATGTCTATGATGTCACATACGGGCAGGTTCGGACGAATACGGATTCGTTGGTGGCTATCGACGATTCGATTGTACGGGGTACGACCTTGCGGCAGAGCATCTTGCGGATTTTGGATCGTCTGGCTCCGAAAAAAATCGTCATCGTGTCGTCCGCGCCGCAGATCCGTTATCCGGACTGTTACGGCATCGATATGGCCAAGCTGAGCGATTTCATTGCGTTCCAGGCGGCTATCGCGCTTTTGAAGGAGAGGGGAATGGAAAATGTGATCCAGGAAACCTACCAGCTTTGCAAGGCGCAGTTGGATTTGCCGAGGCAGGAAGCGGTGAACCATGTCAAGGCCATTTACGCGCCTTTTACGGATGAAGAGATTTCGGTGCAGATTTCGCGGATGCTCAAGACCAAGCATATCCGGGCGGAAGTCCAGGTGATATACCAGACGGTGGAGAACCTGCACAAGGCTTGCCCGCAGAACACGGGGGATTGGTATTTTACCGGGAATTATCCCACGCCGGGCGGTAATCTGGTGGTCTGCCGTTCTTTTGTGAACTATATGGAGAACCGCAACGCGCGGGCGTATTGACGCGAGTGGCTATTGTTAGCGGATTTCGGGCATCGGCAATCCGGGAGGGGGCTTGTATGTGAGGATGCAGGCGACCGAACGAGCGTAACGAAGCAGATGCCCTCTATAACCGCGTTTTCAAGTAGAAGAGGAGAATCCAGACGGCAAACCTCGCCCCCTTCCCGATCAGCATGAAAACAGCGCATTTGGCAAAGTTCAGCTTGTAGAAACCCAAGCCGATGGCAAAGACATCGCCCACGAAAGGCAGCCAGGTGATGAGGGCGATCCATGACCCGTATTTGTCGATTTTCGATTTCTGCTTGAGAAGCTTCTCCTCCGAGACATGGAACCATTTCTCGATCCATTCCCATTTGCCGATCCGGCCCAATCCGTAGGATGTGAGGCCGCCGAGCCAGTTGCCCGCCGTGGCCGAGAGGAAGGAAATCCAAGGGTCGCCACCGGCTAAGAGGATTCCTATCAGCAGTATATCGGACGAAAAAGGAATGATGGTCGCGGCCAAGAACGCCCCGGCGAACAAACCTATATACCCCCAGCCTTGCAAGAATTCAACCATAGACACTTTTTATCAAGGTTTGCAAAGATAGTGCAAGCCGGATGCAGTGCCAAGTTTGTTCGGATTGTGTTCCACGTTCTTTCTCGATTTTGCTGGTATCGGCAGGAAATGAGTGTGTTACCGGCGAAATTTGAAACATCTTGCCGATGACGTGGCTTGGATTGTTTCGGAATTAAGAAGCTGTTTAAAATTTTTTACAATCCTGAAAAGAATGGATTTTCAAGGGGCGGTTTCAGGATTTTGTTTGCCCATCGGGGGCTATTTCGGGTCTGGGTTGAGCGATGCTCGATGATAGCTTGGTCTCGGAGAAATCAAAGCAAGCTTTGCTTCCCCGCTCGACTTTCGCTATCGTTTGCGTTTTTCACGTCAGATAGCTTGGCTATCCTCCTTTGAAAAACGCGGCGCCATTCCTCGAAATCCCCTCCCGATGGCCTAAACAAATAAATTTAAACAGCTTCTAAGTAACAAAAAATTCTTTTGGCTTTGCGCTTCAAATTCCGTATATTTGCAAAGTAGTATGAGGAATGCTTGTACTATCGGATAGGGACAGGATGCCGGGAAGGAAAGGGGCCATAAGTGACTTCTTTCTTCTTTGTGTTCCGCTTCGAATCTGACGGGAATCGTGATTCTATTTAGGGTTCGGGCAAGAGATGCTTTTTCCGGCAGCTCTGGTATTGATGGACCAAATACATTTTTATGCATCATTTTGAATTGAACAAAACCCAGCTCTCCAATTTGGAGGACTCCCTTCGAAAAGAATTTGCATGTGTCTCTCAGAATGGTAGTTATGCAATGTCGACCATAGTAGGGTGCAACAGCCGCAAATACCATGGGCTTTTCGTGTGCCGCCAGCCGAAACTGTCGCAAGATAATTTCGTATTGTTGTCGTCGCTCGAAGAGACCATTATCCAAAGAGAGAGCGAGTTCCATCTCGGCGTGAAGCAGTACGGGGGCAATGTCATAGAGCCTAAGGGGCATAAGTATCTGGAGCATTTCGAATATATTACCCATCCTGTGTGGACTTATCATGTAGGCGGGGTCGTGTTTAGGAAAGAACTCTTGATGCACCCTTCCGAAAACAGGCTTATCGTGAAATACACCTTGGTCGATGCCCATTCGGATACCTATTTGGCCATCAAGCCGTTCCTGGCTTTCCGGGATGCCCATGCGCTGACTTACCGCAATGAGGATGCCTGCACGGAGATGCAGTACGTGCCCAATGGGATAAAGAGCCGTCTGTACCCGGCTTTTTCCGATTTTTATATGCAGTTTTCGTGCGAGCCGGGTTTCATCGCCAGGCCGGATTGGTATCGCAATGTGGAATATGTATGCGAGATAGAGCGGGGATACCCGGGACATGAGGATTTGTTCACGCCGGGGGATTTCCTCTTCGGGCTTCATGTGGGGCAGCCGGTATATCTGGCAGTCGGCTTGCATGAGGTGGAATCGCCGGAGCGGATTGAAGACATGTTCGCGGATGCCTGCAAGGAGTTGAAGCCATTGGACAATTTGGACCATTGCTTGGAGGCCGCAGCGAGGACGTTCTTCGTCCGTCAGGAAAAGCGTTTGCAAGTGGTGGCCGGTTATCCGTGGTTCGGGCCTTGGGGACGTGATACCTTCATTTCCTTGCCGGGGCTGGCTTTGTGTACCGGGCATGAGGACGAGTATATAGAGGTGCTTCGCGGCATGGTCAAGGATCAGGTAGGCGCTATGTTCCCCAATGTGGGATATGGCGAACAGTCGGCCTACAATTCGGTGGATGCCCCGTTGTGGTTCGTGTGGGATGTGCAGCAGTACGCCCTTCACCAGGGTTCGACCCGGGAAATCTGGGACGAGTTCGGCCCGGCAGTGAAGCAGGTGATCGAGGAATACGCCAAAGGTGGGGATTTCGGTATCGGGATGACCCCCGAAGGCTTGATTCATGCGGGAAAACCGGGTTACGCTTTGACTTGGATGGATGCCGTTGTGGACGGGAAGCCGGTCACGCAAAGGGATGGGATGCCGGTGGAAATCAACGCGCTCTGGTATAATGCGGTCATGTTTGCCTTGGAAGCCGAGCAGGCATGCGGCAAGGATGCGGACATGGATTTCATCCAATGCTGGAAACCGCTGATGGACAAGTTCCCCGATGTGTTCAAGAATTGTTTCTGGGATAAGGGAAAAGGCTATTTGGCTGATACAGTCAAAGACAATATAAGGGATTGGAGCATACGGCCAAATCAGATTCTGGCAGTGTCGTTGCCTTATTCGCCGGTCAGCGAGAAAGTAGGGCAGCTGGTGCTGGAAACGGTCAAAGGCTGTCTGCTGACCCCGAGGGGCTTGCGGACCTTGGCACCTTCCGACCCGCGCTACAAGGGTGTGTACAAGGGAAATCAGGCGGAAAGGGATCGGGCCTATCATCAAGGGACAGTCTGGACTTGGTTGTTAGGGCATTTCGTGCAGGCCTGTTTCAAGATTTACGGGGACAGCATGAAAGGATTTGTGGAGAAATTGTACAGGGGGTTCGAACCGGCTTTGGAAGAAGCCTGCATCGGCAGCATTGCCGAGATTTACGACGGCGATCCTCCGTATTCCGCCAAAGGCGCCATCAGTCAGGCGTGGAGCGTGGCTGAACTCTTGCGGATTCGTTCGTTTCTGCGTTACGGTCACAAGGCTGAAGCCAAGGAGGGAGGACGGAGGCGGTAAGGGGGCGAGCGGCAGAGCGGGGAATTGTCGTGTCGTGGCGGGGAGAAACTCTTGCGCGAGGCAAGAAGCAGTTTTGCCGGGGGGCAGGGCCCGGAAGGATGGAAGAAATAAGAAAAAACAGATACAGATGCGAGTATTAATGTTCGGCTGGGAATTTCCTCCGCATATCACAGGGGGTCTGGGGACTGCCTGTTACGGGATGTGCAAGGGATTGCTGGCCCAAGGGGTCGAGGTGATTTTCGTGGCACCGAAACTGCATGGGGACGAGGATGCCTCGGTGGCCAGGATGGTCAATGCCTCGGATGTGGAGATTGATTTGCGCAACACGGTATATAAGGAACTTTTCAAGAACCTGACCTATATCCAAGTGGAATCGGGCTTGATTCCCTATGTGGGTTTGGGGCAGTATTTCGAGATAGAGAAGCTGAAACAGTCCCGTACGGTGTTCGATGTGGCGGCATACAGTCGGCGCAAGTATGAGTTTTCCGGGGCTTACCGGGCCAATCTGATGGAGGAAGTGGATCATTACGCGATGGTGGCAGTGGAAATTGCCATGCACAACCAGTTTGATGTGATCCATGCTCATGACTGGCTGACTTACCGGGCGGGCATCGCGGCCAAGAAAGCCAGCGGCAAGCCCTTGGTGATACATGTCCATGCCACGGAATTCGACCGCTCGGGAGAGAATGTGAACACGGTGGTCTATGGAATCGAACGGGAAGGGATGCTGGCTGCCGACCGGATTATCACGGTGAGCAACTATACGCGGGATATTGTCATAAAACGTTATGGAATAGACGCTTCCAAGGTGTTTACCGTCTATAATGCGGTGGAACCGGGTTCTTCTGCCAAGACGGTGCAGAAGCCGAAGATGGATTCCAAACGCAAGATTGTGACCTTTTTAGGACGTGTTACCTACCAGAAAGGGCCGGAATACTTTGTGGAAGCGGCTCGTTTAGTGATGGAAAAGGACAAGAATGTGGAGTTCGTGATGGCCGGGTCGGGCGATATGCTGCATAAGATTGTGCGCCAGGTGGCATCCTTGGGCTTGGGTAGCCGTTTCCATTTCACCGGTTTCCTCAAAGGAATGGATGTGGACCGGATGTACGCGATGAGCAATGTGTATGTGATGCCTTCGGTTTCGGAGCCTTTCGGGATTTCGCCGCTGGAGGCCATGCGTTCCGGAGTCCCGGTGGTCATTTCCAAGCAGTCGGGAGTGGCCGAGATTCTGAACCATGCGCTCAAGGTGGATTTCTGGGATGTGGATGCGATGGCCGATGCCATTTACGGCCTGTTGCATTATCCGGCGCTTTCGGAAACCTTTGCCCGGATGGGTTCGGTCGATGCCAATTCGCTCAAATGGAGTTCGGCCGCGGAGAAAATAAAACAAGTATATCTTTCTGCGATAAAATGATTTGCAGGTGTTTCGGGAGGTCTCCCCGAGGGATTTCTCGGATGCAAGCCCTGCCCAATGGAAAGTGCAAGAGAGCCGCAATCTTCTTGCAAAAAATAGGAGAGATTTTATGGACAGTTTAAGCCTCGTTTTCAAAATTCACCATCCGTTTTATTTGCGGACATATCGGTTTTTCGATATAGGTGAGAGACATAATTATTACGACGACTACCGGAACAAGTATATCCTGAAACGTTTTTCGGAGAGGTCTTATTACCAGGCCAATGCTTTGATGATGCGTCTGTTCGAAAGATACGGGGAGAAGTTCAAGGTCTCTTTCGTGTTCAGCGGCAACGCGATTGACCAGATGCAGTGGTATATGCCGGAGCTTTTGGAAGATTTCAAGCGGGTGGTGGCCTGTCCCAATGTGGAACTGGTCGCTACCGATTACAGTGTCAGCGCCAGTTCGGTGATGGACAAGGAGGTTTGGAAATGTCAGGTGGAAAGCCATAACCGGCGATTGCAGGAGGTCTTCGGCCGTCAGGCAAAGGTGCTGGCCGGGACGCAGCTGCTGTATGATGACGGTATCGGCAAGGCAGCTGCGGAAATGGGTATGACGGGGATGCTGACCGAAGGGGCCAAGCCGGTTTTAGGCTGGAAGAGCCCGCATGTGGTGTACAAGCATCCTACGGAAAACTTGAAGCTGATTCTGCGCGATGGCGTGCTCAGCGAGGATATCAGTCTGCGTTTCTCTCGCAAGGACTGCGGCGTATGGCCTGTGATGGCGGATAGCTTTGTGGCAAGGATGCAGGTCGGCAATGCGGATTTGCAGGGGGGTAGCCATGTGACTTTGTATGTCAACTATGCGGTGATGGGCGAGTTCCAGGAGAAGGAGAGCGGCATATTTGACTTTTTCGAAGCTTTGCCGGACAAGGTGCTGAACGGGAGCGGTTTCTGCTTTGCCCATTTGGAAGAATTATGTGCGTTGCCCGGCGAAAGCCCGGCCTTGCATGTGCCGTTCACGATTTCGGATGTGGATGAGGAAAGGGATTTGACTGCTTTCTATGCCAATGATTTGCAGAAGGATGTAATGGAGAATTGGCGCAGGGTGTGTCCGGCCATGCTGCATTGTTCCGATCCGGAATTGCAGAAAGATTTCCGCTTCTTGACAGGGGTGGAAAACCTGGGCTTCATGTCAACCAAATACTTCACCGAAACGCCTTCGATCCGTTACCTGAATCCGTATGATTCGCCTTACGATGCCTATATCAATTATATGAATGTATGGTCCGATTTCGTGGGTCGGATGAAGATTGGCGGTTGGGTGGATGAGGATGGCAAGCCGGTGGAAAAGGACATCTTGTCCGATTTCGTGCCTGATTCGGTCCGCAAGGCGGTGGACGCGGCGGCTTATGCGGCTTCGGACGTGGTGGATTCGGCGGCCGATGCCTTGGCCGGGGCGATGGATTCGGTGGGCAAGGCGGTCAAAGGGATGTTTTCCAGAATGAAAAAGAACCGGAAAGCCAAAGTGGAAGAGCGTGATGCCGGGGCGGTTCAGGACAAAGCGGGAGCGGTGAAGGATTTTGTGACGGAAACAGCTGAAAAGGCTGGACAGGCTGCCAAGAAAACGGTTCGTAAAGTGAAGGATTTGGGACAGAAAGCCTTGGATCCGGATGTGGATAAGATAGCCGAGAAAGCGGCCAATGCCATGGATTCGGCTGAAAAGGCAGTGCGGAGGGCCGTCCGCAAGGGAGCCGAGGCGGTATTGAAAGCTGTGGAAGACCCGCAGGAGAAGAATCCTCGCCAGAAGACGGCGGCCAAGAGGCCTGGTACCCGCAAGAAAGCGGCTATCGCGGTCTCGGATGTGAAATCGGCTTCGCAGGAGTTTGACAACCCGGCCAAGGATTCCGTGCCGGCTTCTGCCGCGAAAAAACGGGCGGCGCGAGGCAAGGTGGCTGAAAAAGCGGCTTCCGAGGATGCCAAGCCGGTATCTGCGGTTTCGAAACCGGCATCTCCCAAGTCGGCGAAGACGGATACCAAACCAGCCTCATCGGCCAAGACAGTGAAAAAATCCGCGTCCAATGCATTGACAACTTCGGCAGCTTCGGAGTCGAAGACGGGTCGAAACCGTAAGAAAGCGTAATAGATTTTGAATCAGGATATTTGTGATGCGTGATCAAGGCGCATTGGAAGGGTGGGAACACGGCTCGATACAGGAGCCGGCTCATCGTTCCGGTGCGCCTTTCTTTTGCCTGTGGACGGTTGTGGTTCTTGCAGGGTTTTGCTGGAATGCCGCCAAGATTGCATTGCCCTCCGTCAGTCGATGATGAGGGGAATCGAGTTTTCGTTCCGGTATTCGGTAGGTGTCTTGCCGGTATGGCGGCGGAAGAATTTGCCGAAAGCGGATGCATCGCTGAAGCCGAGCTGGTCGGCTACCTGCTGGATGGATAGTTCGGGTTTGCGCAGGAAAATCGAAGCCTTGGTGATTAGCATGTCGGCAATGGTCTGGTTGGCGCTTTTGCCCGTGTAACGCTGGCAGATGCGTGTCAGGTAATGGGTGGATATGCTCAGTTTGCGGGCGTAGAAGGCCACTTCGTGTTCCTTGGTCGCCTGGGTTTCGAGCAGGTCGAAGAAACGGTTGCAGAGCAGGGTGGGACGCGAAATCTCCTGGGGCTTCAAGGGCGTTTTCAGATAAGCTTCGGTCATTTTGATGACTTTGGAGTGGAATAGCAACACCGTGTGCTGAAAGATGATTTTGTCCAAGGCGGATTCTCCGCTATGGGTATTCTGCTGAATCAGTTTGAAGTAGGTCAGCAGGATGTCGATTTCGGTTCTCTTTAAGGAATAGAAATTGGAAGAGAACTGGTGCATGGCACGCAGCACGGGGCGGTTGCCATGGGCGGCGGTATCCATGAAAGACCGGCTGATGGCCATTATGTATGCATGCATCCCTTTTCCGATTTGCAGTGCTTCGATGCGGTTGAAGGGCTTGATGTCGATTAAGTTGTTGGTCTTGTTCGTGCAGGTCTGGGTCTGGCCGTCGATATTGATTTGCAGCGAACCTTTGAGGATGATGAACACGATCATCAGGTCGGAGACCGGTTTGAACGCTTCTTGGCTGTTCCAAGCGTAGTTCGAGAACCGGACTTCGGCCTGAAGGGTTCCTTGCTCGATATGCTTTTCGGCAAACAAACGGCTGAAATCCTCTAATTTGCTCATTTCCGTTTCTTGCTGTCTGCGGTTTGGATTATATCGGTCGATGTGCCTCCGCCCAAGGCCTGGTAGAGCGAGATGCAGCTGGATATCTCAGTCAGGCGGTTGGCTATCTGGCTGATTTGCGCCGAGAGCAGACTCTGCTGGGCGGTCAGCACTTCCAAGTAGGTAGTGGAACCGTGTTTCATCAAGAGTTGGGTGCTTTGCACGGCATCCTGCAAGTGACTGACTTGCAGGGCGTAGTTTTCGGTCTTGGCTTGGGCGCTCTTGACGGCCATGATGGCATCGTTCACTTCGATGCCGGCATCGATCAGGGTCTGGCGGAACCCGATTTCAGCTTCTTTCTCTTGGGCTTTGGCGATGTCCAAGTTGGCTTTCAATGCTCCGCTTTGGAAAATGGGCTGGAAAAGCGATGCCAACGCGCTGTAAAGCATTTCGCCGAAGTCAAACGTCCCGGTAATGGTAATGGAAGGGAAAAATTCGGAACGAGCCTGATGGGTATTGTAAAAGGCTTGGGCCAAGGCTTGTTCGGCTTGGTTCACATCGGGTCGTTGGCGCAAGACAAGCAGGGGAATGCCCACTTGGATGTCGGTCGGGCTTTGCCAGTCCTCCATGCGTCCTCTGCTTATTTCCTGAGGCGGGATTCCGAGAAGGCTGCATAAGGAATTCTCGGTCTGCATCACTTGCTGGCGGATGTCGATAAGCTGGTTCAGCACGTTGTAGTAATTGGCTTGGGTCTGGGAGAGCGATGCCGAGTTGGCCTTGCCGCCCTCTACCAAATGGCTTGTCACGCTTATGTTTTGCCGCCAGCTGGCTTCGGTCTCGGCATAAATCCGGGACTGTTCGTCCAAGGCCAGCAAGGCGTAATAAGTGGCGGCCACGGTGGCGATAAGCTGGGAACGGACGGCTTGAGCGTAGGCTTGGGTCTGCAGCAAGGCCGCTTGGCGGGAACGCTTGCTATTGAGCAGGTTGCCGAACAGGTCTATTTCCCAGGATGCGTTGACGGGAAGCTGGTAACTCCAGCTGCCAGCTTGGTCGGTCGTGCCACTGATGCCTCCGTTGGGAGAAATGTTGAACGAGGGCAGGAACGCTAATTTGGAGGCTTTGAGCGAGGCCTGGGCTTCCTGCACATTGAGCAGGGCGGTCTGCATATCGGCATTGTTTTTCAAGGCCGTGTCAATCAAAGCGATCAAATAGGGGTCGGTGAAGAAACTCAGCCAGTGGCATTGTCCCAGATTGAGGGAGTCTCCTTGCGCGATCCGGGTGTAGGCGGGGAGGCTGTCCCATTGGTTTCCCATGCGCTGGTCTTTCCATTCGGCTACGGAGTCGGGCGCGGCTTGCAGCGGGCCGAAGACTTGCTCCGAGCCTTGGTATCTCGCTCCTTTGAATTTGCCGTAGATGCCGCAGCTGCTGAAGCTCAGGACGGTAGCCAGGCAGAGACACAGCCCGGCGGATTTCCCGGCGACCGCCAAGCCGCGCCCGGTCTTGGCCGGAGCGGGCGTTGGTGTCTTTATTATGGTTTTGGTGGTTTGCATATCCGTTTTTCCGGTGGTTGGTTTATTGTGCGTTTGCATTTTCGGCCTCCTTTCCCCGGCCTAAGATCAGGCCGTATTTTTCTTGCAGTTTCTGGAATACCATGAAGAAGAGAGGCACGACTAGCAACAGGGCGATGGTGCCGAGAGTCATCCCTCCGACTACGCCGGCTCCCAATGTCCGGTTCCCGTTGGCGCCGGCACCAGTGGACGACAAGAGGGGCAGCATCCCGAAAATCAAGGTCAGCACCGTCATCAGGATAGGCCGCAGACGCACTCGGGCGGCATGGAAGGCGGCTTCCTTGATGCTCATGCCTGAATGCCTTGCCTCGCTGGCGTATTGGGTAATCAGAATCGCGGTCTTAGCTAAAAGCCCGATAATCATGATCATGCCGGTCTGCAAGTAAATGTTGTTTTCCACGTTGAAAATCTTGGCGGCAAGGAAACAGCCCAAGACTCCGAAGGGGATAGAGCAGATTACAGCTAGAGGCACAAAGAAACTCTCATAGAGCGAACACAGCAGCAAATATACCAAGATGGTGCTGACTAACAGGATGAATACGGTGTTGTCGGTCTGGTTCTGTTCTCGCGAGGAACTGCCGAAATCGAAGCCGTAGCCTTCGGGCAGAGTCTCTTCGGCCACTTCGCTGATTGCGTTGATGACATCCCCGGAACTGTACCCGGCGGCGATAGTGGCATGAGCCGAGATGCTGTTGAAAAGGTTGAAACGACTCAGGCTTTCCGGGCCGGAAGTCTTCTTTACCGTGACGAACTGGCTTACGGCGGCCATCTCGTCCCCGTTGCGGAAGTAGATGTTGTCGAGCGAGCTTTTGTCCAGACGGTATTCGGGTTCAGATTGGATGATGACCCGGTACACCTTGGAAAAGCGGATGATGTTGGAAGCGTAAATCCCTCCGTAATAGCCCGATATGACATCAAGGACATCGGAAGGAGAGACCCCGGCCCGTTTGCATTTGGCTGCATCCACATCCACGATATACTGCACGTAGTCCACTTTGAACGAACTGAAGGCGGCCATCACTTCGGGACGTTGGTTCAGCTTCATGAGGAAGTTCTGGGCTATGTCGTTGAAATCATGGATGTCCCCGCCTTTGCGGTCTTGCAGGTAGAACTCTACGGCATTTCCCGTCCCGTATCCATCAATCATGCTGGGAGCCATGACAAACACCTCGGCATCTGTCACGACTTTGGCATCGCGGTTGAGACGAGCCATGACCGCATTGGCACTGTGTGCCTTGCCTTTGCGTTCGCTCCAGTCCTTGAGCTGTATGATCAGCATCCCCGAAGAACCGCCAGCCCCGCCGGCCATGCTGAATCCGACCACGCGGGAGTAGGCTTTGACTTCTGGGTAAGACTTGACGATGGCTTCAATTCTGTCCACGATGCTGGAGGTGAACTGGGTCGTGCTGCCCGGCGAGGTGTTGACCGAGACGAACAGGGTTCCGGTATCTTCGTCCGGGACCAAGCCTTTCTTGGTGTCGCGCATCAGGAATACCATGCAGACGCAGGCAACGACTAAGCTGGCCGCTGCAATCCATTTGCGTTTGAGCAGGAAGCGGAGGCCGGAAGTATATTTGTTGAGCAATGCCGAGTAGGAAACCTCGTAGACTTTCCGCACCCAGATGGTGAACTTTTGGCGTTTGTGGCGTTTTTGCAGCAGCAGGGCACTCAAGGCAGGGCTGAGGGTCAAGGCGTTGATGGCCGAGATGCCTACGGCAGCGGCCATTGTCAAGCCGAACTGCCGGTAAAAGATGCCGCTGGTGCCGCCCATGAAGGAAACCGGGATGAACACCGCCATGAATACTATGGTAGCGGTCACGACTGCCGCTGTCACATCGTGCATGGCCGATTCGGTGGCTTTGACCGAATCCTGTTCTCCCTCGTCCATCTTGGCTTGGACGGCTTCGACCACGACGATGGCATCGTCCACTACCGTCCCGATGACCAGAATCAAGGCGAACAGGGTCAATAGGTTGATACTGAATCCTAACAGATAGGCAGCGGCGAAAGCGCCAATCAAGGAGACTAAGAGCGAGAGGGTAGGAATCAGGGTCAGTTTGTAGTCTTGCAGGAAGAAGAACACCACTAATACGACAAGGATGATGGCTTCGATCAAGGTCTTGATTACCTCGTGTATAGAGGCAAAGAGGAAGTCGTTGGTGTTTTGTAGGTATAGGTAGTCTAATCCCGGAGGGAAGTTCTTGGAAAGATCCTTGAGCAAAGCTTCGATTTCCTTGTTGATTTCGGTAGCGTTCGATCCGGCGGTCTGGTTGATCATCATCGTCACGCCGGGATGCCCGCTCAAGCCCCCTTCGTATTCGTAGCTCTGGTTGCCCAATTCAATCCGGGCGATGTCCTTGAGCCGCAGCACTTCCCCGTCTTCATTTGCACGGACTACCATGTTGCCGAACTCTTCGGGCGTTTCGTAGCGGCCTCGGTACTTTATTGTGTAGTTGAACACGTTCTCGGAGTTTTCGCCGAACGAACCCATCGAGGCTTCGATGTTCTGCTCGTCCATGATTTGGGCAATGTCGGCGGGAACCAAGCCGTATTGAGCCATGCTTTCAGGGTCGAGCCAGATCCGCATCGCATAGGTGGCGCCCATGCAGCGCACATCGCCTACGCCTTGGATACGTTGGATCTGGGGCGCGATATTGATATTGATGTAGTTGGTGATGAAGGTCTCGTCGAAGGAATCGTCCGGGCTATAGACTCCGATGATGGCCAAGGTGCTGGGCTGGCGTTTATTGACAGTGATGCCCACCTGAGTCACTTCGCTTGGCAGCTGGCTCTGGGCGCGGGAAACCCGGTTCTGGACGTTCACGGCGGCTTGGTCCGGGTCGGTACCTTGGGTGAAGTAAATGCTGATGCTGGCCGAACCGGAAGAGGCCGTCGATTCCATATAGGTCATGTTTTCTACCCCGTTGATGGCTTCTTCCAAGGGAACAAGGACGGCTTTCTGCACCGTTTCGGCACTGGCCCCCATGTACGAGGCCGATACATGCACGGTGGGTGGCGCGATGTCGGGGAATTTCTCAATGGCCAAGCCTTTCAAGGCTAAGATGCCGAGGAAGACAATCGCGACCGAGATGCAGATGGCCAGGACGGGTTTTCTGATGAATATGTTCTTGCTCATGGTTATTCTACAGTCTTAATGTCCATATTGTCTCTCAATAATCCAGCGCCGGAAGCCACGATAACGTCTCCGGGCTGCAAGCCTTCGGTCACGATGTATTCTTTGCCGTCGCTCATTTCCGAGACCTTGATCTGGGTGTTCTTGGTCTTCCCGTCGATTACTTTATATACGAATATCTTGTCTTGAAGTTCGTAGGTGGATTCCTGAGGAATCAGGATGACATCTTGGTAGGTCTGGGGCATCAGGACGCTGCCGTTGGCCCCGCTCAGCAGCAAGCGGTCGGGATTGGGGAAGACCGCCCGGACGGAGACCGTGCCGGTGTTCTCGTTGATTAGTCCGCTTATGCTTTCCACTCTTCCGCTATGGCTGTAAACCGAGCCGTCGCTGAGCTGGAGCTGGATATCGGGCATGTTCTTGATGGCATTGCCGAGGTTGCCGTATTGGCGTCCTAATTCCAGAACTTTGTTTTCACTGAAAGAGAAATAGACGTACATGCTGGCGTTGTCCGAAACGGTGGTGAGCGGCTCGGCGCTGTTGGCACTCACCAAGCTGCCTTCGCGCAGGGGCAGGGTACCCACCACGCCATCGGAAGGACTGCTGACTTCGGTATAGGAGAGGTTGTTCCGGGCCTCGATTTCAAGGGCTTCCATTTGGGCGAGGGTGGCTTTGGCACTATGCAGGGCGTTGAGGGCCGATTTGAGTTCGTATTCGGATACTACTTGATGCTCGTAGAGAGCCAGGGTGTTGTCGTAATCCAATTGGGCTGATTCCACGCCTACTTTGGCAGCTTCCAGATTGGCTTCAGCGGCTCGCAGGGCCGCGATATAGGGAACTTGGTCGATGATGAAAAGCACTTGGCCTTTTTTCACAACCTGGCCTTCGGTCACCTTTACTTCTGTGATTTTTCCGGAAATCTGGGCGTAGATATTGATATCCTGCCGGCCTCGGACAATGGCCGAATAAGAACTGTTCAGGACTTTGTCCGTGGTGGAAATGCTCAGGACGGGATACTCGGGCGTGCTAATCTGGCCTTGGCGGTTCTGGCAGCCGCTCAGAATGGCAGTCAGGCCAATCAGAATTCCGGGTGCTAAGTTTCTTAACCTCATGATATTGTCTTTTGTCGTTTGTTGCGTCTGGACGAGAATGTGTCTATGGCTCGTCTTTTTATTGGTCTGTTTGCTTGGCAGGAAATAATCTATCCCCTGCCTGTAAGGCTTACTCTTTGTGAGAGACCGCAAAGTAAGGGTATCTGTTGCAAACCGAATTGGTCTAAATCGAAGCTAATATAGTCAATATGGGAACATGGCGGCGTGGGGGATGCAGATTTAACTTTCGTTAACATTCCTGTAACCTATCTGTTATTTTTTGTTAAAAATATGGAAAAGACCATGAAACTTTTATGACGGACTTTTGCAGCGTCAAATCTGAAGATTTTGCATTTTAATTTTAATAAAATCAGTTTGTTGGAATATTGTTGAGGGGCAGGGGCCGTTTGGGGTCGCTTGCTCTTTTTGTGGAAAGAAAAAATTCAAACCTTATAAAACAATGACAAAACTGTTGAAATTTTTCCTTTGTTTCTGCGCCTCCTTGCTGATGGCGGGCGGCTTGCAGGCAGAAGAAGTGACTGAAGATGTTTCGGCCAACTTGGGAGCGATCCGGGGCCGTATCGTGGATGAAGCCAAGCATACTTTGCCGGGGGCTTCCATTTGGATTTCCAGCCTGCAGGAAGGTGCTGTCAGCGATGTGGACGGGTATTATTCTTTGTCGAATCTGAATCCGGGAACTTATACTTTGAAAGTGACTTATGTGGGTTTTGCTCCCAAGGAAGTCTTGGTGGAGGTGGTGGCCGGTAAGACCACTTCTTTGGATATCGTGCTGCATGAAGGAATTCAGTTGAACGAAGTCTCTGTCGTGGGCGCGTTCCGAGGCCAGCGGCGGGCATTGAATGCGCAGAAAAACGAAGTGGGTATCGTGGATGTGGTTTCATCGGACCAGATTGGCAAGTTTCCGGATGCCAATATCGGGGATGCCTTGAAGCGGATCAGCGGTATCAATGTGCAATACGATCAGGGCGAAGCCCGTTTCGGCCAGGTGCGTGGTACGTCTGCCGATATGAGTTCGGTGACGATCAACGGGAACCGTCTGCCTTCGGCCGAAGGTGACATCCGTAACGTGCAGCTGGACTTGATCCCTTCGGACATGATTCAAACTATCGAGGTGAACAAGGTGGTGACTTCGGATATGGACGGGGATGCCATCGGGGGGTCGATTAATCTGGTTACCAAGAGCACGCCTTACCGCAGGACGTTTTCCGCCACGGTGGGAAGCGGTTACAATGTGGTCAGCGACAAGGCGCAGCTGAATCTGGGCTTGACCTATGGCGACCGTTTCTTCAAGGACAAGTTCGGTATCATGGTGGCTGCTTCTTACCAGAACGCGCCTATCGGTTCGGACGATGTGGAATTTGAATACGACCGCGACGAGGAAACCGGCGAAGTGTTCCTGACCGATGCTGAGACGCGCCAGTACTATGTGACCCGTCAGCGTCAGAGCTACTCTTTGTCGTTGGATTACGATATCAATGCCAACAACAAGTTGACGTTCAAAGGTATCTATAACCGTCGCCACGATTGGGAAAACCGCTACCGCATTTCGTTCAAGGATTTGGACAAGCCGGATGAAATGGAGGCCGAAATCGAGACCAAGGGCGGGAACATGGACAACCGGAACGCCCGTCTGGAATTGCAGCAGACCATGGATTTCGCTTTGGATGGGCAGCATCTGATTGCCAAGCGTCTGAATCTGGACTGGGGGGCTTCTTACTCCCGTGCTAGCGAAGACCGTCCGCATGAACGTTATTTCAATTTGAAACAGAAAGACCTGGCATTCGATATCGTGGAAGCTGGCGGACGTTTCCCTTATATCAGCAATCCGGCTAACCTTCATGAAGGTGAATGGGAAGTGGATGAACTGACTGAATCCAACCAGAACATTTATGAAACCGATATCAAGGGACATTTGGATTTCAGCTTGGATCTGGCCAAAGGGGAATTCAGCAACAAGCTCAAGTTCGGTGCCAAGCATGTGAGCAAGACCAAGCACAAGGATATCGTGATGTATGACTATGCCGGGGCTTATGAAGATGCGTACGGTTCGGCTTGGTCGGCCAACCTGGTGGAACAGATTCGCGACGGGTATATGCCGGACGGGGATTATCCTTCCACGGATTTTGTCAGCAACGGGTATCTGGGAAGCTTGCGGCTTTCGGATCTGGAAGGAGAGCAGGTCCTGGAAGAATCTTCTGGAAACTTCGATGCCGAGGAGCATGTAAGTTCGGCCTATGTCCGCTTCGATCAGAACTTCGGTTCGCAGCATCAGTTGGTCGTGGGCTTGCGAATGGAGGCTACGAACCTGGCTTACGAAGGCTTCAACTGGAATATCGATGAGAACGAAGAGGAAAGCTTGGTGGCTACCGGCCGTCAGAAGCATCGCTATTTCAACTGGTTGCCGAGTGTTCTGTATCGTTACGACATTACGGACCGTTTGCAATTCCGGGCTTCGTTCACCGAAACGCTGGCTCGTCCTAAGTATTCGGCTTTGGTTCCCAGCACGCATATCAATCTGTATGATATGGAAATCACTTTGGGTAATCCGGATTTGTCGCCCACCTTGTCTTACAATTTCGATGCGAGCATCGACTATTTCTTTGAAAGCGTAGGTTTGGTTTCAGCCGGTGTTTTCTACAAGCGGATCAACGACTTTATCGTGGACCAGCGGATCAGTGGCGAATATGAATATGCCCCTGGTATCTTCGGGGATTTCGACAAGATTGTCCAGCCTGTCAACGCGGGGGATGCCGACCTTCTGGGCGTGGAGGTGACTTTGCAGCGCGACCTCGGTTTCATCACACCGGCTTTGAAGTGCTTGGGTGTCTATGGCAATTATACTTACACTTACTCCAATGTGCAGAATTTCAACTTTGAAGGCCGTGAGAACGAACAAGGTTTGCGTCTGCCGGGTTCGCCTGCGCATACCGCCAACGCTTCTCTCTACTTCGAGCTGAAGGGCTTCCATTTGAGGCTTTCGTATAACTACGCTTCCTCTTTCATCGATGAAATGGGTGAACATGCCGATTTGGACCGCTATTACGATGCCGTTAACTATTTGGACTTGAATGCCAGCTATACCTTCGGCAAGGATTTCAAATGGACCGTCTATGCCGAAGCCAACAACCTGCTCAACCAGCCTTTGCGTTACTACCAGGGAACGAAAGAGCGGACGATGCAGGCGGAGTTTTATGGGGTGAGGTTTAATGCTGGCATCAAACTGAACTTCTAAAAATTTGAATTCAGGAGGGGCATCTGCTGCGTTATGCTTCCTCGGCAACATCCTCGCGTACGGAAGTACGCTCCGGTATTGCCTT
>CALUHO010000033.1 GCA_944320465.1 uncultured Bacteroidales bacterium
GCGGGCAAGATGCCCGAAAGCCTCACTTTCCCAATCAAAAACGGACTCGGCGTGTCTAATGACCGATTTGGGTTCAACCCGAATCGGCCATCAGACTTCGGGGAGATTATCCGCTTGTGTCATGCAGGATGCGGACAGAAGCGGGCAAGATGCCCGGAAGCCTCGTTTTCCCAATCGGAAAAGGCCCCGGCGTGTGATGACCGATTCGGGGTCAATGGATGATGCACGGATTCCCTCTCAGACCATGCCGCTCCTTATAAAAAAGGGTCGGGAAACCGAAATTCCCCGACCCTTTGGAAGAAGAAGCCAGACCTTACCTTACCACATTCAGGCGACGGACTGCCGTCTTACCGTCCTGGCTGATGCGAATGATATAAGAACCGGCATTGAAGCCTTCCACCGGCAATTCAATCATGGCATCGGCACCAACGACTTCGTAAACCATGCGGCCCGTCAGGTCGAAAATCTGAACCGTGGCATTGTTCAAACCGCTCAAGGTAGCGTAATCGCGAGCCGGGTTAGGATAAAGAACCACGCCGGGCAGAGATGCCATCTCATTGGACAGAATAGCGGTATTGGTAGCAAAATCATACCGAACGCTTTGATATACATCGTGGGAAGCATAGTTCTGCACAAAGCAAACCACATCCAAGTCCGAATACTCCTCGGTATTGGTCTGGCTCATGTCCATCTCGTAGGAGACGGATACCGTCTGACCCGCCTTGAGTTCCACTTCTTCACCGGAAGGACGGGCAAGGTCCATCGCCACGTAATGGAACTCGCGCTCCCCGTTACCACCGCGATTGCCTGTCGTCACGCCCTCGATGGCTACCACGAACAAACGACCCCCTTCCATATCTACATAAGGCATGATTTCCACGGTCACGTTCAGCATCCCGGTTGTCGTATCCAGGGTGGCTTCGGGAAACGCCATCCTCAACATGGATTTCTCAGCGGCAGCTTCTTCCACATAGGACGGCAAAGTGTTGGAGACATCGTTCCACGATGAACGATACCAATCCTGCATATTGATGCTCCCGTCAAAGAACGGTGTGGGTACACTATTCACCCCGTAATAAGAATCGCGGACTAAATCGGAAAGATAATACCGGTCACCGGGTCTCGTCGGAGTCCCACCCGGAAAATACCACTGGTATTTCACCACATTCAACATTTCCGCATCCACATACTCTTCCAATACCGGGTTCAAAGTACGATTCAGCGTAGCACAAGGCCCGCATTGGGAGGAAGTGAACTCTTCCACCAAGGGGATATGGTTGGGTACTTCCTCTTCATCCACATAAACGAAAGACCATTCCATCGTGTCCGGTTCGGCCACGGCTTCCCCGTTGACAAGGCTGTTCCATACCTGCAATGTGTACACCTGCCCTACCGCCAAGTCTGCCGCATTCAATTCTACCGATGCCGTCGTCTCTTCGCCCATCGACAGTTCCATTTCCACCGGTACGGTGGACACGGCACCGTCCCCGATGCGCCATGCCATTTCCGCTGAGGTCACGGTCGAAGTCCCGGCATTGCGGAATGTCATGTCCAAGGCATGATTAGCAGTACTGATCAACGTAGGCCGGATTTCCGCCGCCAAAGCCGTCTCGCTGCTCCATGCGGCGAATACCACGTTATTGAACAGGAATGCGAACGAAACATCGTCCGAGTTTTCGCAGAACAAGGCCAGTTCCACTTCCTTGCCCGCATATTCCGCCGGCAGGGTCGCGGTCATCGTGCCCTGGTCTTCCACCGCCAAGGATGCCCCGGCTTCGTACACGGTCGATACCGTGGCCCATTCGCCGCCCGTTTCCCTAACCTTCAGGCCGAAGTTCTTCGTATCGGCAGTAGCGGCATCCAATGCCATGTACAGGTAATCGAACGAAAAAATGTTTTCCACCGCGCCGGACTCCAAGGTGAACGGCTGGGTCACGAAAAGGTATTCCCCGTCCAAAGGCGTGGTAGCCGTAGGCCGCTGGTATTGATCAACAATAATGTCCCCGTTCGGGTCATACACCCAGCCACCCATAACCGAGCCGTCTTGGAAACCAACCAAGTAGATGGGTCCCACTTCCGCATCGATTTCCGTACTGGCAGACGCATTCCAATAAGAAGCACTGGGGCCGTTAGGCGCAAACGAATCCTCGAAATACGTCCGCACCTGCGCGTCCGCTTTCGTGAAAAACAACGCAGCCGACACAGCGGCAACCATTGTCAAAAGCTTTTTCATAATTCAAAAGATTTAATTGTGTTTTTATACTGTTTGTTTTGTTTGTTTCTTTTTCCCGGCACCGGCTGGTACCGCTGCCTCAATTGCCATCCTGCGCGATGCCCTCTCTGGAACCGACCGCCGTTTCCACCGGTTTCCAAACTGCGAATGTAATAAAATTTCCTCATTCCGCGTTTTTTCCCTTCTCTTTTCGTTACCCCGCCCACTCTCCAGCCCAAACGCCGGCCAAAATCGCACGTTGCGCCGCATCGGCTTCCCGACAACCCAAGTTCGGACATCAGGCCTCTACCGCTGGACACGGCGGCTGGCGGGTCCGGGAATGGCCAAAGATTCCGCAACACGGCTCCTGTATCTCCAGTTTTGCTTCCAAGCCGCACGGAAGCCGTTCCGCTTCACGGAAACCCCGTGAAAAAAAATCGAAAACATCGGCCAGCCGCAGGCAGAAATTACCACAACAATTAATGCAAGCTCTTCTTGAAGGGACAATACCAAGCCTTTGGAGGCGGGCCGGAAAGAATCGACCCAGAATCCGGCTGCAGCATCCGCCACAGAAACGGATGCCAGGATTCCGGACGCGGAGAATGCCGATCCCGGACAAGCCCGGACAGGATAGGCGGATACGAAAAAAGGAGAGCAAGATTTTCACTTACTCTCCTCATCTCCAAGTGGCACGAACTGGAATCGAACCAGTGACACACGGATTTTCAGTCCGTTGCTCTACCAACTGAGCTATCGCGCCATTCTCTTCAAAAGACCTACGTTTAGGCCTTCTATCGAGTTCGCTTCCCGCGAAAGAGGGTGCAAAGATAGTACAATTTTCTTAACTACCAAAATCTTTTTATACTTTTGCATCGGGACAGCGAAAAAAAATCCCGGCATACGCCCTTCCAGAAAAAAGGGAGAGTGGCAGACCCGCCGGCAAGGGGCATCAAGGCTTGCCGGCAAGGGACTTCAAACTTTTCGCTCCTATTTTCGCCCCACTTCCGCAAAACAAACGAACCCATACTATGGCCTCATCCAATTTTGTCGATTACGTGAAGATTTTCTGCCGCTCGGGCAAAGGCGGCGCAGGTTCCATGCACTTCTTCCGAAGCAAGAAGAACCCTAAAGGCGGCCCGGACGGCGGCAACGGCGGCCGCGGAGGCCATATCATCCTCAAAGGCAACGCCCAGCTCTGGACGCTGCTCCATCTGAAATACACCAAGCACATCTTTGCCGAAGACGGCGGGAACGGAGGCGAGAACCTGCGCACAGGCGCCAATGGAAAGGACATCTACATACAAGTCCCCTTAGGCACCGTTGTCCGCGATGCCGAAAGCGGGGAAACAGAAGCCGAAGTGACAAGGGACGGAGAAGAAGTGATCCTGATGAAAGGCGGACGAGGCGGCAAGGGCAACGACTTCTTCAAATCGGCCACGATGCAGGCCCCCAAGTTCGCCCAACCGGGAGAAGAAGGAATCGAAGGATGGAAAATCCTCGAACTGAAAATCCTGGCCGATGTAGGCTTGGTAGGGTTCCCCAATGCAGGCAAGTCCACCCTGCTTTCGGTAGTCTCCGCTGCCAAACCCGAAATCGCCAACTACCCCTTCACGACCCTTGTCCCCAACCTCGGCATCGTCCGCTACCGCGACAACCAATCCTTCGTCATGGCCGATATTCCCGGCATCATCGAAGGAGCCGCCGAAGGCAAAGGCTTGGGATTGCGCTTCCTAAGACATATAGAACGCAACTCGGTGCTACTGTTCATGGTGAGCCTGGAAGAAAACGAGAAAAGCGTGTCCGGACAATACGAAATCCTGCTCAACGAACTGCAGAAATACAATCCTGAACTTCTGGACAAACAGAGGCTCTTAGCGGTCACCAAAACCGACCTCCTTCCAGCCGAAGAACTCCGGAAAACGGAAAAAGAAGTCCGAGCCAGCCTGCCCCAAGGCCTGCCCTGCACCTTTATTTCTTCGGTGAGCGGGCAGGGACTGGAAGAGCTGAAGGATAATATCTGGAGAGCAATAAACGGATAAGCCGCCACATCAGGAAGGCCAGCAACACGCCCCAGATGGCACCGCAGACCACATCGCCAAGGAAATGCTTGCCAAGGTACACGCGGCTATAGGCAATCAAGGCAGCCCACAAGTACATGATTCCACAACGGAAAAAACGGAAACGCTCTTTCAAGACGAACGTCACATAGGCGGCTATCGCAAAACAATTGGCCGCATGGGAAGAGATAAAACCGTAGAGGCCGCCCCTCCCATCCGGAAGATAGAGCAAACCTTCCAATTCCGGCGTATGGCTCGGACGAAAACGGCATATCACATCCTTGAAGAAATGCACGCTGGTCCAGTCGGCCAAGCCGACCAAGGCCACCACGCCCAAGACCGGCAGCCACCAAGCATGGATTCCGGCCGGCCTTCCGCCTCGGCAAGGCGAGCCCGGCCTCTCTGCACCTTGCTGCATCGAATGCCTCTTCTGGCTGTAACAATACACGATCAATCCTATCAAGACAGCGTACAGCGGAATCCAAGGCCAAGTCTGGCTGATGAACGACATAAAGGCATCCGCCCCGTCCGAACGCCAATGATTGATAGCCAACGAAACTTTCCAATCCAATTGTTCCAATGCAGAAAACATAACTCCAAGTTTGACGACCCACTCCGTTCGTGTCCAAAGCTGCCTTCCCCGGCAAACCACGACACACAGGCTGCAATATTACAACAAAAGGTTGAAAACTCTTATTCTTCGGTTCTTTTTCCCAACAAAAACGCCCCGCTGAAGTCACTGATCAGAACGACAGGTAAATCACTTTCTTGGTTTCAAAATATTCGGCCAATCCCTGCTCCTGTACAGGCTTCCCTTCTTCCATGTCCTCTGGCCGGCGCTTGGGCGGCTTGGGGATGCCGAACAAGTCCAGAATATCGTAAACATACACCCGACGGCCGAACGGCGCAGTCTCGGCACGCACATCGCCCCCCTTCAAATAAAGGATCCCGTTAGGCAAGGCATGATGCTGCTCTTTGGAAACCAGATTGCGGACCCAACCGTAGAATTCCGGCAGACGGGTTACCGCCCGGCTCACAATGAAATCGTATCGGGAGGCAAGGCTCTCGGCCCGGCATTGCTCCGCCTGCACATTACGCAACCCCAATGCATCGGCAACAGCCTGGACTACCTTGATTTTCTTCCCTATGGAATCCACCAGATGAAACTGGGCCGATGGAAACATGATTGCCAGCGGAATACCCGGAAAACCGCCTCCAGTCCCTACGTCCAGAATCCTCGCCTCCGGCTCGAACTTCACAACCTTGGCAATGGCCAGACTATGCAGCACATGATGCATGTACAGATTGTCTATATCCTTGCGCGAAACCAGATTGATCTTGCTGTTCCAATCCTTGTACAAGGGAAACATTTCCCTGAACTGCTCCCGTTGCCGTTCGTCCAATCCCGGAAAAAAAGGAAACAAGTCTTCCGCTTTCCAAAAAAGCTCTTCCTCACCAAACGTCTGCATTCCAACCTTTTGTTTTTCTATCAAATATAAAATTCAGACCAAAATTCACCTGCGCTGTCTGCATGTCACCGATCCGCTCGGCATTCAGGCGGTCCACCCCCAAATGCAATTGAACGGGTCCGAATCTTGCCACGGCAAAAATACCCAAGTTGAGCCAATGCCCCCGGCTGAAAGTGTTGCTGAAGGCAAGGGCAAAATGCTCACAGGGTGTAAAGGTATAAGAAATTCCCAATTCCGGGGCAAAATACCGGTTATAGAGTTCCGCCTGGAACAAAAGCCCGAAACAATGCCGCTCGTCCACCGTATAGGATAAAGCCAGGTTGAAGCGGGCCGGCAGAACCCGCACATAAGCTCCCGAGTCGGAACAGGCAAAACCTGCCGTATCCCAAATCGAACGAATCAAATCCTTGGCCCAATCACCATTCTCTTTGTTCAAATACTCCGTATTGATTCCTTCATACAGGAACGTTGCATAGGATTTGTCTGCCTTGAACTCCTTGGCCGAAGGGTCGCCCCACACCAGAAAACCCAAATTCAGAAGCGCAGCGGAAAAATTCCAATTCTCTTTGAAATCATAACTCAGCCCCACATCCAAAGCCGCCCCCAGATTGCGGAAAGGATAAAAACGCAAATCACCCAATTGCAAAGCATTATCCAGCGGGAAATTGGTCAAGGCCGAACCCTGGATGCGGACCGATTCGAGCAAGGGAGAATCCCCGTCCACAGACGGCTTGGCATCATAAACAAGTTGCAAATCCGGCACATGCACATTCCACAACCCCTGCAAGATCTTGAAACGCCCACCGACACGCAAACGGCGGTTCAACTTACGCGCATAAGAGAAATAAAGGCTCGCGTATGATTCAAAATCCAGACGGTTCCCGTCCAGACGCCGCTTTCCCGTTTGCGGCCCAGGACCTTGCAAAAGGAAAGACAAGCTTTCCTTGGACAGGACCAGCTGCATGCCGGTATAGGCAGAAAGCCCTATCTGGAAATAATTCCGCCGTTTCCGCCAACCCACATGCAGAAGCTCCACTTCGGCTTCCACACGGATCCGAGCATAATCACCCCGGGTCTTGTCCAGAATCCCCGGCACATTCAGCAACAAACTGTCTCCTCCAGTCCGGATGACAGCCGAATTCCAGGACAGGAAATTGTTGTCTACCTTGGCCGAGATCCCCGACAAGGCCGGAATACCCACGTACAGGTCCGCCGGTTTGACCCATGCAGGATTGAAATGGCCTCGCTCATTCAGGATTCCGGCAAAAGCAGCCGCATTGCCCGTTTGCGCCTGCAGGGGGAAAAGACAAAAAAGAATGAAAAAAAAAGACAAAAAAAGGCGTTTGGAAAGCGTAAAACCCGCTTTCCAAACGCCCACAAGGTTATTTGGAAAAGAAAAACTAGCAAACACCTTGTTCAATCATGGAATCCGCAACTTTGATGAAACCAGCAATATTGGCACCCTTAACGTAGTTAACGTAGTCGCCTTCCTTGCCGTACTTGATGCAGTTTTCGTGGATGCTCGACATGATCTGGTGCAGCTTCTGGTCTACTTCTTCGCCTGTCCAGTGCAGCTTTTCAGCGTTCTGGCTCATTTCAAGACCGGAAACGGCAACACCACCGGCGTTGACAGCCTTGCCAGGAGCAAAGATGGTCTTGGTCTTGATGAATTCGTTCACAGCGTCAGCGTGGCAGCCCATGTTGGAAACTTCGGCAACCAAGGTAACCTTGTTGGCGATCAGTTGCTTTGCATCTTCCAGACGGAGTTCGTTCTGGGTAGCGCAAGGCATGGCGATATCCACCTTCTGTTCCCAAGGCTTCTTGCCTGCGAAGAAAGTAGCGCTCTTGAACTTGTCGGCGAAAGGAGCCACAACATCGTTGTTGCTGGCACGCAGTTCCAACATGTAGTTGATCTTTTCCTGATTGAAGCCTTCCGGATCGTAAACATAACCGTCAGGACCGGAAATGGTCACAACCTTGGCACCCAGCTGAGTAGCCTTGGTAACAGCGCCCCAGGCCACATTACCGAAACCGGAGATGGCCACGGTCTTGCCCTTGATGTCCATGTTGTGAGCCTTCAGCATGTGTTCTACGAAGTAAACAGCACCGAAACCGGTAGCTTCCGGACGCAGGATGGAACCACCCCAGCCAGCACCCTTGCCGGTCAGAACGCCGGTGTTTTCACGACGCAGTTTCTTGTACATGCCGTACATGTAACCGATTTCGCGGCCGCCGACACCTATATCGCCAGCGGGAACGTCGGTTTCAGGTCCGATGTATTTCTGGAGTTCCATCATGAAAGCCTGGCAGAAACGCATGATTTCATTGTCGGAACGACCCTTGGCGTTGAAGTCGGAACCACCCTTGCCACCGCCCATAGGCAATGTGGTCAAGCTGTTTTTGAATGTCTGTTCGAAGCCCAGGAACTTGAGGGTATCCAAACGTACGGAGGGGTGGAAACGCAGACCGCCTTTGTAAGGTCCGATCGCGTTGTTGAATTGTACACGGTAACCGGTGTTGACTTGGATTTCGCCCTTGTCATCAACCCATTCTACACGGAAAGTGAAGATACGGTCCGGTTCAACCATACGTTCGATAATCTTGTGTTGTTCATACTTGGGATGTGCTTCCACATAATCCTTGATGGAATACAACACTTCCTCTACAGCTTGGAGGAACAAAGGTTCGTCAGGATGTTTTTCCTTCAGATCAGCCAAGATTTTTTTTACGTCCATGGCAATTAAGTTTTTAAGTTATGATTATTTATTTTATTCTATTCCAAATATTTCCCGATACCAACCTCGTCCCTGTCCCACGGAAAACAGGGGCAAAGTTACATCATTTTTCGATAGGCTGTTACAAAAAGCCCTTTTTTCTTTGCCGCTCCGCAGGCAAGCCTATCCGCCTCAGGCAGGAACAGACGGCCACGAAACCTATAATCAATCGGAACCCGAATCCGGAGCCCCGCTTTTCAAAGGCCTTGCCCCATCGCCGATTTCCGCTATGGGAAATTTCTCCTCTTCGGCAATCTTGCGGCGAACCGAAAGCGGCACCGGCAAATCCGACACGACCCTCTCCCCGCACAGCTCCCGGATCACTACCGAAGCGCAAAGACAGCCCACCAAGGGCGGCATATAGGAAACCGTGCCCACCATCGACTTCTTGTTGCGTTCCCCGAAAGTCTTGCGAACCGCATGCGCCGGTACCGGCTCGGGCGAGAATACCGCCTGTATGCCGGTATAGATATTCAATTTATGCAGACGCTTGCGCAAGGCATCCGCCAAAGCGCAGTTGTAAGTTTGGGAAATATCGCAGATCTTCAATTGCAAAGGATCTGCCTTGCCGCCCGAACCCATCGCGCTCACCACCCGCATCTTCCGCTTCACGCAATGGTAGAGCAGGTAGATCTTGGGCGAAAGCGTGTCTATCGCATCCACCACGTAGTCGAAAGGCCGGCTTTCCAGGATTTCCACCATCCGCTGATCCTTGACATACTCGCCAATCGCCTCTATCTCCAATCCCGGATTGATATCCAGGAAACGGGCTTTCAGAATCCCGGCTTTGGATTGCCCCAAAGTAGAATGCAAAGCCGGCAGCTGGCGGTTCAGATTGGTCAAGCTCACCTCGTCCCCGTCCACGATGCATATCTTCCCTATCCCGGCCCGAACCAGCATCTCGGCCGCATAAGCTCCCACGCCGCCCAAGCCCATTACCAAGACCGAGGCTGCGCGCAATTTTTCCATATTGGCATCGCCCAGCAGCAAGGCCGTCCTATCCGTCCATCCTGTATCTTCCATCTGGATCAATAAAATTTCTTAGAAGCTGTTTAAATTTATTTGTTTAGGCCATCGGGAGGGGATTTCGAGGAATGGCACCGCGTTTTTCAAAGGAGGATAGCCAAGCTATCTGACGTGAAAAACGCAAGCCAGACCCGAAATAGCCCCCGATGGGCAAACAAAATCCTGAACCCGGTTCCTGAAAATCCAGCCTTTTCAGGATTGTAAAAAATTTTAAACAGCTTCTTAAAAACCGCAACAAAACAGATTGCCCGTAGCCTTCGTCTCTTCCTAAGGGCGCGTCAGAACGGGCAAGATACGCGGCGCGAGTCGCAGGACAAGGCAGGAGCGTACTCCGGTACGTGACTGCCTTGGACAAGGCTCGCAACAAAGTAGATTGCCCGTAGCCTTCGTCTCTTCCTATGAGGGTGTATCAAAATAGGGATTTGAAACAAATCTCAGGCGGTGTGTCAGAGTGAGTAAGATGCAAGGCGCTGAGAGCGAGAACGAAGGAGCGTACTTTGGTACGTGACTGAGTTCGAGTCTCGATAGCAACGAAGCAGATTGCTCATTATGACACATCGCCTTACTGGATGCCGAGTTCATTGAACAGCTTCTTGTCCTTCAACACTTCCAACGCACGGGCAAAGGCATCGTCCACATCCTTGGTCACCTGGTAATAGTATTCCGCCCCATACAGGTTATTGGCGAACATGGCCTTGAGCTGCGCCCGCAAAAATTTGTCCGACTCCGCCTCATAGGCTTTCTGCCGGGCATCCTCCGCCTTGGCCTTTTCCATCAAGTAGGATTGCATGCTATCCTGTGTCCAAAGCACCCTCGACATATAATCCTCATAGGATACGGCCTTGTCCAAAGCCGTATCCGACTGCATGGCCTTAATCAGCTCCTGCAGGAATTTGCCCGCCTGGGCCTTCTTGAAATTCGTATAGGGAACCCCGTGTTCGGCCGCGTAATCGTAAAATTCCTGCATGAAAGCCTTGTCCATCCGGAAATTTTCGTAGAAATGTTCAAAATCGGGATATTCCGCCAAATATTGCTCCCTCTGACCGTCCAGACGATCCAGGACAAAACGGTTCATCAGGTTCTTGGCCCGCAAAGCCATATAGTAGTCGCTGGCCCGCTGGGTATCGACCGCCACGAACACATCGGGCATGATGCCGCCGCCACCGTAGACAATCCGTCCCCCGGCCGTCTGGTAACGCAGGGAATCCGGCAGGTTGATCGAATCCGGATTGAGCATTTCCCCATGGCGGTAACGGTTCATGATATCCTTATAATAGGCTTCCATGCCGTCCTCGTAAGGTTTCTGGATGCAACGGCCCGAAGGCGTGTAGTAACGGGCTATCGTCAAGCGGACATTGGATCCGTCCGAAAGCCCGAAGGGCCGCTGAACCAAACCCTTCCCAAAGGTTCGCCGCCCCACTATGATAGCTCTGTCCCAATCCTGCAAAGCCCCGGAAAGAATCTCGGAAGCCGATGCCGAACCCTCGTCCACCATCACCACTACACGGCCTTTGGTAAAGGAACCGTTCTTGGTGGCATAAAACGACTCCTTGGGCTGCGCCTTGCCTTCCATATAGACAACCAGCTCGTCCTTGGGCAGAAATTCATCAGCCAAGTCCACCGCCACATCCAAATAGCCACCCGTATTGCCCCGCAAATCCAAAATCAGATTCTTCATCCCCTGCGACTTCAATTCCTTCAAAGCAGCGCGCACCTCCTCCACGCTGGTACGGGCAAAGCGCGTCAGCATGATGTATCCGTTTTCCTTGTCAACCATGAAATAGGTATTGACGCTGTTGAGAGGTATCTTGTCGCGGATTATCTCGAAATGCAGTATCTCCGGCTCGCCTTGACGCTTGATGCCCACATCCACCTTGGTGCCTTTCTTGCCTCGCAGATGCTTGAACACGAAGTCCCGGGTGGCGTTCTTACCGGTGGCATCCATCGTGTCTATCGTCACGATTTTGTCCCCGGCCAGCAGGCCCACCTTGGACGAAGGACCGTCGGCTATCACCTCGATAATCACGATGCTGTCGTTGTTGGGCTGGAACGAGACCCCGATGCCGTCGAAGTTGCCCACCAAGGGCTCGTTCATCTTCTGCAAGTCCTTGGCCGAGATATAGGCCGAATGGGGATCCAGTTCCTCTAACATCGCGACCATCCCCTTTTCCACAATCGGTGCCATGTCCACATCTTCCACGTATGCGAAGCGGATCAGCTGCAACAGCCCGGCCATCTTCTTGTCCACCACGTCAGGATGATTCTTGGGGTATTCCTTCACTTCTTGGTTCGATTCCGGATGGGCCGGACGGATACTCTGCGCCCGCGAAGAAGACATGGCAAAGAAAAGGCCGAAAAGAAACACGCAGGACAGATAAGCCTTGAATTTATTTTTCCGCATCGTTTTCTGTTTTTCCAGCATGGATATGCAAAACAAAAAACCGGCATCTCTCATGCACATATGACACACTGACAGATACCGGATTAAAAATAAAAAACAGCTACTGCATTATTGCCGGCTGGTAGGCCATGTCTTGCGAGCCAGCTCCGGTTTTTCCTCGCCAGCCGCAGCACTTTCTTTCAGAATCAACGAATAGTAGTGGTCGCTGCCCTTGAACATGGTATCGAGTACCGCATCGTTAATGGCTGTCAAACGGGAATTGAATTCTTGGATGGCCAGTTTATTGGCATCTTGCTCGCTGGCACTCTTGATAATAATATCCTCATCCAAATCGACACGGGATTCCACATAACTCATGACTGCGTACGAATCATCCTGATTCAGACGGTATGCGTTCGAAATCCCGAAAACGTAGTCGGACTCTTCTTTCGAAGAGCAAGCAGTAAACAACAAAGACAAAGGCATCATCAACAGAAGCCCTGTTTTCAAAATTTTTTTCATTTTCTTATTTTTTTATAAGATTCCACATTATTTTCATACATCCGGCCGCGCTATCAACCTAAACCGGACATCGGACGCACCGAGGCCGTTTCCAAGCCCGGAAGAATGCCCGGATGCTGATTGGGTCAAAACAGCACAGCCCAAAATCCAAACAGCCGCATTGCCATCTTCCTCTACAGAAAAGCGGAAACTGCAAGAGTCCTTCGGCATACAGCGTAGATCCCTGCCCGTCATAGGGGGTGCAAAGATACGGCAAATGTACCGAATATCGAAAATTGCCCTATCTTCGTAGGATAAAAAATCCCAATCGACAATGATTCCAGTCTATCCCGTGGATATAATCCGGAAAGCCGATGCCGAGACGATACGGAGGCAAGGCATAAGTTCCTGGCAGCTGATGGAACGGGCGGCCCGTGCTTGTTTCGATTTCCTGGCAGAGAACGAGCCGGAGGCCTTCGAACCGGCCTCAAGCCGAAAGCCGTTGGCCAAACCGGCTGAATCTGCCGGACTGGCTGAGTTTGCTGAAGTGGCCGCGACTGCACCGCCCCAATCTGCCGAAACGGCTGAAGAGTCCTGCCCGCAATCGATAGCCGAAGGGAAAGGAATTGCCGGAGCAGAATGCCCGGGAAAAAGGCAAGCAAGCCGATGTCCCAAATTCGTCATTTTCTGCGGTCGAGGCAACAACGGGGGCGATGGCTTCGCGCTGGCCCGGATGCTGAAAGAACGTGGCTGTCCGGTGGAAGTCTGGATGCCGGATAAAAAAGAAGGCCGGTTCAGCCCGGATGCAGGGCGGAACGCGCAACTGATGCAGGAAAAGAACGTGCCGTTACGGATTTTCGGCCAAGACGGGCTTCCGGAAATCCGGAAAGAAGACATTTTAATCGATGCCTTGGTGGGAACAGGATTAGAAGGGCGATTAGACGAAGCCACGGCAGCGGTGGTGGAATTCATCAATACTTGCTGCGGGACCAAGTATTCGATTGATATTCCTTCGGGGCTGATGGCCGACAAGCCGACTCCGAGGGAAAACCCGGTGGTGGAAAACAGTCTCTGCCTCTCGTTCCAGTTTGCCAAGAAAGCTTTCCTTTGGCCGGAAAACGGAGGCCGCCCGGCCGGCTTCGTGCTGCTCGACATCGGCTTAGACGAGGATTTCATGCGGGAAAACCCGGCCGATGCCTACCTGCTGCAGGACCGGGACGCGGCACGGAACCTGCCCAGAAGGCCGAAATTCGCGCACAAGGGCTTTTTCGGGCGGGATTTATTGATTGCCGGAAGCTTGGGCATGGCCGGGGCTGCCGTCCTGGCCGGCCGGGCGGCTTTGAAGAGCGGATGCGGGGTGCTCAGCATCGCTTCCTGCCCCGACAACCGGCTCGTGCTGCAGACCGCTGTGCCGGAAGCCCTTTTCATAGACCAGAACCTAATGGACTGGGCCAAACTTGCAAATTATTCGGCCATCGGCATAGGCCCGGGAATCGGCACTTCGGACAAAGCCGCGCTATTGCTCAAAAACGTCCTGCGCTTTGCCACTTGCCCTTTGGTGATTGATGCCGACGGACTCAACCTTCTTGCCCAAGATCCCACCTTGCTGGAATTCCTGCCCAAAGGACGTTGCATCCTCACGCCCCACCTCAAGGAATTCGAGCGTCTTGCCGGAAAAACCGAGGGCGGTCAGGAACGTCTGCGCCGCCAACAGGAATTTTCCAACCTTCATGGCGTGGTGGTCGCGCTCAAAGGCGCCCATACATCCATCAGCCAACCCGGCGCAAACGTTCCCGTAGTCCCCGGCCAGGCCCTGCTGTTCAACACCACCGGAAATCCGGGCATGGCCACCGGCGGGAGCGGGGACGTGCTGACCGGACTCTGCCTCAGCCTGCTCGGCCAAGGACTCCCCGCTTGGCAAGCCGCCTGCACCGCCGTCTACCTGCACGGCCTGGCCGGGGACTACGCCGCGCTCCGTGAAACGGAGCGCGGTCTGACCGCCTCCGACCTAATCACCGCCTTGCCCGATGCTTTCCGCCAACTCCAAGAAGCATCGGGAAGCGCATAAGCCAGATTGCAGAAATTCAAAACACTTCCTAATTTTGCCCGCTCAAGTCATGAATAATGAACCAATAAGCCCTACAAGCATTGTGGACAAACGCCAGAAAAAAAACATACTCATCCCTATTCTCTTCTGCCTGTCTTTCTTTACAGAAGGACAATGCCATCCCGTGCAAGCCGAATTACTCCCTCATGCATCCGCCACGGGCAAAGGACCTCTTTCCCTCACGGACACGACTTCCACAACCGATACCTCGATATACCCAAGCCCCAAACTTTCCATCCCCAACAGAACCATAGCCAACACGCCAGCAGACACCAGCCGCCACGATGCCGATACCTTAACCTCCACCCCTATCGCGCCGGCAACGGCACACACGGCAACGGCATCCGACTCTATCAAGACAGGCAAGACCGACACGGCCTCGATATCCACCCCGCCCACACTGCCTCTCCCGGAAGATTCTGCAAAATCCATCATCGTTTCCTCACGCCAAGACAGCCTGTGCCAAATGCTGCTCGATGAATTCTTCCTCTCCGACGAACTACGATTCTACAACACCAAACTCCGCTATCCTACCGGCGACTCGGCCCGAATCGAAGCCTGGAAGAACCTGTCTCTCGAAATACCCGCCTGCAACACCCCTGATTCAGTCTACCGCGCACGTCTGGACAGCCTCAACCAAAGCTTCCTTGTCAAACTTTCATACAACCAGACTGTCCGCAACTACATAGAAGTCTATGTCAACAAACGCCGGCAGCAAGTGGACGTGATGCTGGCTCTTTCCCAATACTATTTTCCGATTTTCGAGCAAGCAATGGAACAGAATGGCGTACCTGAAGAACTCAAGTATCTGGCCATCATCGAGTCCGGACTCAATCCCCGAGCCGTATCCCGAGCCGGAGCATCCGGCTGCTGGCAGTTCATGTACGGCACCGGCAAAATGTACAACTTGGACATCGACTTAGCCGTAGACGAACGGCTCGACCCCTTCAAAGCCAGCGATGCGGCCGCCCGTTACCTCAAAGACCTCTATGACAGTTTCGGAGACTGGACATTAGCCATTGCCGCCTACAACTGCGGGCCAGGCAATGTACGCAAAGCCATCCGCCGCGCCCGGGGAAAGACCGACTTCTGGCAAATCTATCCTTTCCTGCCCCGCGAGACCCGAGGCTACGTCCCTGCTTTCATCGGAGCCACTTACGCCATGAACTTCAGCGAAGAACACGGCATACCGTTCCGTTCCCAGCCCCCCATCCTGACCGATACCCTGATGGTTGACCAAGACCTGAACCTCAAAGTAGTAGCCGAACATCTGGATATCCCTTTGCAAATCCTGCGCGACCTCAACCCCCAATACCGCATGGACGTGATTCCCGGCAATACCGATTATTACAGCATCCGGCTTCCTATCAATTTCAAAGTCAAGTTCATGGAAAACGCTCAGGATATCTACGCCGACAGCGACAATGCCATGCCCCCGACACCTGCCCGATTCCAGCACCGGGTTCAAAAAGGAGAGACCCTTTCCGGCATCGCGGCAAAATACCATGTCAGCGTATCACATATCATCTCCCTGAACCATTTGAAATCATCCACGATTTATCCTAACCAGTTATTGTACATCTATTCCAACCGGATTTCCTCCAAATCAGGAGCCAAAGCCAGCCCGAACCGCCCCAAACCCGAACAACCGCTTTCGCCCGGCACCTACACCCACAAAGTAAAAAACGGGGAATCGGTTTATGCCATCTCCAAGATGTACCCCGGATCTACCGTGAAAGGCATCATCCAAGAGAATCAATTGGATGCCAAAGGCCGGATTTACCCCGGACAAACACTCCGGATCCAAGTAGGGAAACCCTAACGCGCATTGGCCATGAAACCGCAAAAGACCCTCTTATTCCTGCTCCTGGCCCTATGCTTGACAACAGGTTTTTGCTTCCTGACGGGAAACATGGGGTACGACACCCTGCAAAGACACCCGTGGCAAAGACAAGGTCGCCCTCGCCACTCAGCCCTTTTCAAACATTCCGATTCAAACAAAACCAAAGATCATCAAGACAGGATGCTGCAATGGCAAACCCGATGGCATCAAGACAGCCTGCTGCAACTTTATAAACGAATATATCGTATCAGACCTCATATTTTCCAGCAAGCCGCCCTTCAAGATTTGCCCCTCGTTCCGCTTGAGACCGATTCCGCCGGGACTGGAAAAATCCTCCTTCAACATTTCTTTGCCCGGCTTCTGGCACTCAGCAATCCTGCCGAAGCCAATACAGTGGACCTCTTGTACCGCAATTCTGATTTTTGGACGGAAAACTTGTCCGGGAACCGGCTTCTGTTTTCCCGTATTCTCTATTACAACGATGGCCGAAGCCAACATGCCCCAAACTGCCAGATCTTGCGGAACCTGTTCCAAGCCGACTTTGGCGGTTCGGGTCCCGGATTCCTGCCTTTTCTCCCTCAACCGCAGCCGCCCGGCAACACTGCAACGCATTATCTGCTTGAAAAAAGCGGCGATTGGCACCAAGTAGCTGCTACCGATGCCCATCGCCGGGGCAATTACGGAATAAGCTCTGCTTACCTGAGCCCGCAGCCCATAAGCACGATAGCCCCCCACCAGGATGCCGGCCTGATAGACCTTTACCTGCCCGAGCAAGGCAGCTCTTCGCCTGTCTTTCTCGAACTCATTGTCCATGAAGATGTTCAAGCCGCCGACATCCAATTATATGCGCAAAGCAAGGAACTTCCGCTAAAATCCTCCTTGTCTACTTTCGGACAGAAACGTCTCAGCTACGCCGTGCCGAGATCCGCACATCATATCCGGCTTCGAATGGACCTCAAACGAAACCGCAACCTTTACGCAATCCTCCTCAACGACACCGTTGGAATCAGCGTAGATCAACTCTGCCTGCCACAAAGCCAAGGCAATGTGTTTAGCGTCAACAACCGCCGCTTTCTGATGAACCAGCTCAATCTGGCCAATGCCGATCTCATCCTCTATCAATTCGATGCAGAAAAACTTACGCGAACTGCCATCCGAAATATTCCGCACAACAACCAAGATGCACATCCGACACAAAGCGGAATGCCCGATCCCTACCAGACAATCAAAACGAATCTATTGCGAGAATTAGCCTACTTCAGAAGCCTTATGCCCGCCATACCCCTTGTGGTCATCGGTTGCCTCCCGTCTGCCAACGCGCTTTCCAATCCGGACCTCGACCCCGAACAGCTTCGCCGCATTCAACGGGAAGCCGCATTCCAGACCGCATGTCTGTACTGGGATGCAGATCTTGCTTTGGAACAGACGACCGTCACCAACCAAAACCAAGCCGAGCTTACTGCCCGCCTCTTCTACAAAGCATTGCTGGATGCTTACCGGCAATTCCTCCAAGAGGAACGCCGGAACATGAGCATCCGACGCGTCAAATCCTTGGTCTACTCCGATAAATCCGAAACCTTTCCGGAAAAACCAATCAGGAAAAACCGCTAAAGAGGCTTGAAAACCAACCATTTGAAACATGGATTACTTACTGCAATTCCTGACCCACACACAAAGTAGCTTTCTCTTTACCAGCTGGGACTTCTGGCTGTTTCTTGCCGTTTGCCTGGCCGGTTTCTGCCTTTGCTACAAACACCCCCAAGCCCGCAACACATTCCTTTTAGCTTGCAGTTTCTTTTTTTACTACAAAACAGGAGGATACTTCATCTTCATCCTGTTGCTTTCCATCTTGCTCAACTATGGAATAGGCCTGCAAATGGATACTGCCCAAGACAGGAAAAAGAAACGCTGGCTGACGACCGGCATCATCGCCAACCTGCTCATCCTCGGCTTATTCAGATACAGTGCATTCTTCACCCAAGTCTTCAATGCCATTTTCAACACAGGCCTGCCAGCTATCGATTATTTTTCCTCTATCTCAACGCAAGATGTTGCCGGGAACGGCGTTCCTTGGATGGCAAGGATCATCCCTCCAATCGGCCTTTCTTTCTTTACCTTCCAAGCCCTCAGCTACCTAATCGACATCAAGCAAGACAAAATACAAGCCGTCAAAGACTTAGGCGATTTCAGCTTTTACCTATGCTTTTTTCCGCAGTTGGTGGCCGGCCCTATTGTCCGTGCAGGACAGTTCATGCCACAATTGCAGAAGCATTACATGCTCAGTATCAAAGAGTTTTCAGCCGCCCTCTACTTAATACTGGGTGGATTGATCAAAAAAATCGTCTTTGCCGATTACATTTCACTGAATTTCTCCGCTCCGGTATTTGACAATCCGGAAGCATTCAGCAACTTGGAAAGATGGATTGCCATCTATGCGTTCAGCTTACGCATCTATTGCGACTTCTCGGGTTATACCGACATTGCCATCGGCATCGCAGCCCTCTTTGGCTTCCAACTTCCGGAAAACTTCCGCGCTCCCTACAAAGCCTCTTCCCTCACCGCGTTCTGGAGACGCTGGCACATCAGCCTTTCCACCTGGTTCCGCGATTACCTTTACATTCCGTTAGGAGGAAACCGACATGGCATGACCCGTTGCTGCACAGCCCTATTAATCACCATGTCGCTTGCCGGATTCTGGCACGGCCCAGGAATAGGATTTTTAATTTGGGGAGGAACCCACGGCCTGTTATTATGCCTCGAAAAAATTACTGGCTGGCATCACCTGACTGAAAGAAGCCGTTTCGGACAGGTCTTAGGCTGGCTGCTGACGTTCAACCTCGTCAGCTTGTGCTGGATACTGTTCCGCTCGCCCCAGCTGCAGACTGCCGCAGACCTTTTCTTTGGCCTCTTCGCTCCGATGGACTGGACTCTTCTGCCTGATATCCTGCAACAACACGGACTTTGCTTCATATTGATACTCTTGGCGTTCATGATTGTCGTCCTCGTTCCTGAACGCAGCAAAAAGAGCCTTGAACATCGTTTCTGCCAATCTCCTCTCTGGCTGCAATTCCTGTTTACTTTGGCCGTCGCAGGCCTTTTGCTCCTATTCCAAAGTGGTTCAACCGAAATCCCTTTCATCTACTCCGGATTCTAAGAAGCTGTTTAAATTTATTTGTTTAGGCCATCGGGAGGGGATTTCGAGGGATTTTGCTGCGTTTTTCAAAGGAGGATAGCTAAGCTATCTGACGTGAAAAACGCAAAAAAGACCCGAAATAGCCCCCGATGGGCAAACAAAATCCTGAAACCGGTTCCTGAAAATTCATTTTTTCAGGATTGCAAGAAATTTTAAACAGCTTCTAAGATGCCGAGGCAGGCTTGCAACCAAGCCGGGCGGGACCCGCAACAAAGCAGATGCCGCTATCAATGGTATAAACGCATTTATAGCGAGCAGATACGAGGCATCGAGTTGCAGCCCGGCGCGGGAGTGTTTTAGTACATGACCAAGCCGGGCGGGACCCGCAACAAAGCAGATGCCGCTATAAATGCGTTTATCGTAGGATGGAAACACTGCCCGACTGTACCTTCTTAAACGTCCTCCCCTCCGCCCTCGTTTCAAACTCGGCCATATAGAAATAAGCCCCGTCAGGACATGCCGCGCCGGTATTGTTGACCCGCCCGTTCCAGGAAAACTCAGGGTCGGAAGAGGAAAAGACGGTCACGCCCCAACGATTCACCACCTTGATGTGGAAATGCTCGATATGCAGGGGATCTATCGCAGTCCATGTTTCGTTCCACTGATCCCCGTTTGGAGTGAATACATCAGGCAGGACAAAGGAAAAACAGTCCCAATTATTCACAAAGACTTCGTTGCTGGCCCCCCCCGCCACATCCGATTCATTGATTCCCACCACATAGTACCAACAGAAAAAAGAACCCGGATCGGCATCCACGTATCCTGCTTCTTCCAAAGTGGCAATCAATTCATATTCCTCGTCCGTAGCCTGTTTCCGGTATAGTTCGTAATAAGCCACCGAGGCTTCGCATTCTTCCCGTTCCGTATCCCCGAAAGCAGTATCCTCCACCCCGGTAAAAATCAACAAACTGTCAAAATCCCAAACCAAGGTATTGGACAATGGTTCGCAAGAAAAATCCTCCAATGCCAACCATGGCTGGCAAGGAACGCCTTCCAATGCCGTTGCCACTGCATGGTTCGACCGGTTACGCAAGGTATCCGGCATGTTCCGGGTTGCATAACCGCCCACCGCTTCCACATAATAACGGTAAGGCTTTCCGGCATCAACCTTGACATCCTCGTAAAAAAACTCGTCCGTGCTGTCTATCCAGCAAAAATCCCGTATGGAGTCCTCGTAACGGTACACATCGTAACGGAAATTCAACCAAGGCTGCTGTGCCTCCCAAGAGAGCCTTATCCGCTGCGTCCGGCCTTCGGCTTGCAAATAAACCGATGAAGCTGACGCTCCTCCGCTGGAATCCAAGGTCACTCGGTAAAAATAAGGATATTGCAAAGTATTCAGGTTCGAATCAGTATACGAGCATGTCTCAGCATAAGGAAACACGCCCCGCAATGCCAAACTGTCGGGCGAAATCCCTCCGTAAAGCCGGTAATGCATGCCTTGAACCGTATCCAAATCCTGCGGAGCCACCCAGCTTACCCCTATCTTGCCTTGCAGGCTATCGGTCCTCTCCACATCTACCTTGGTCAACAGCGGATTCCCATTGCGCAACTGCAAGCAAACCGGATCGGACTGCTTGCTCGCATCCCCGTCCGGGAACCGGCTCAAAAGACGGTAGCAGTATTCCCGGCCTTCCTGCACATCGGCATCGAAATAGGAAGGTTGATTCAAAGGCAAGTCTGCCAGCAAATGATATGTGGAATCGCCAATGCCTGTCTGGCAGGAATCATAAGCCGGCTCCTGGCGGTAGGCATCACGCCGGTATAGAACGTAACCCGATGCGTGAGGGCTACGGCACTCCTGCCAGGCAAGATAAAAACCGCTGTCCTCCACACGCAGGGAATCGAAGCTGGGCGCTGGTGCCATGACTTTGATATTGACGGTTTTCACCGTACTCAAAGCCGGGTCGCCGTCATCGGCAGCCCTCAAATACAATATGTAATCCCGCTTGCGGGAATCCTCCACGTTGGTTGTCCATGAAAACAGGAAAACAGCCGAATCAAGGCTGGAATGCTGGGTCGTAATGCCTGCACTTCGATTCGACTGCATGATTTCGCCACTGGCCTCCAAACTCAGGGTATTATCCCCATCATCCAGCACCCATACCGGGAAGGTCAGAGTCTGGCCCGCCTCCACGCAATAACTATCTTCCGTCTCCAAATAAGGCGGCCTGTTCTCGCAAGCCCGTACAATAATCTGCATGTCCCGTGTCACATCCCCTATCTTTACCTGATTCCTCCATTCCTCAATCAGGATTGCCGCATTATATTCGCCTTGAGCCATCGGGGCATCCCAAACCAAAGTCCCTGTACGAGGTTCTATCATGAAAGTATCGCTGGCGGCCGGATAAGTATAACCCGGAATATCTTCCCCACCTTCTCCCCTGCATGGAATCAAACGATAGGACAGGCTGTCCCCATCCGGATCATAGGCCCCTGGATTATGCTCGTAACGCCGCCCTAGGCAAGCCATGTCATCCACCGGCCTCCGAGTGGTGACAGGACTACTGTTGCCTTCGCCCAGCCAAGGGCTTATCGTGATGGTCGTAGTGATATACATGTATGTCAGCACGCTGTTTGGAACATTCACCACCCCTGAATTCCGGTTAGGATCTTCCATATACAAGGTATACGAGCCAGGACCTGCATAAGTATGCGTGCCTTCGTAGTAATTGAGTTTGGTATCGTTGTCCAGATAAATTTCCCTGGACCTATCCAGAATTGTCAAACTGCCATCGCCCCAGCCAATCTCCAATTGGGGACGATCCACATCGGTCTGGGTAAAAGTATAGGTATAAAGCTTGGCTCTATAGGTATAACCGGAGACATGCTCCACAATCAATTCGGCCGCTTTCTGATGGGTGGCATGCAAACCCGGGCAAAGACAGGCTGACAAAAGCAGCAAAAACAGTATCCTGCGGAAGGCGTTTCTTGCAATCATGGGGGCGAATTTAACAAAAAAGATCGAGAGATGCCTATTTGCAGGAACTTCTCCACCACAAAGAAATAACCTATCTCACATTCAAAAATTTATGCATCTGAACCGAGACTTTCCAACGAGGATGCCGTAAAACATAGTCTATAATCATCGGCATTTTTTTTGCTGAAACGCTCCATTCGCTCTGCAAATAGCAAAGGCAACCGGTTCCTACTTTTGCCGCTTCGGCTTCGGCAAAAGCCAAATCTTCTTCTTTCCCCACCACCACTTTCAACTCGTTAGCCCGAATATAATATTCAGGCCGCACCGGAATACCTTTCTTTGGCGACAAGCAAACCCAATCCCATTGCCCTGTCAAGGGTTCCGAGCCTGAGGTTTCCAGCCAAAGTTCGATGCCTGAGGCCTTCAAACACCGGCAAAGCCCGGTCAAATCATGCAGCATCGGCTCCCCGCCTGTCAGCACGCAAGCCACCGCACCTGCGTCCAACACTTGGCGCATCAGTTCCTCCGGACTGAAACAAGGGTAGCCGTCTTCGCTCCACGACTCCTTGGTATCGCAAAAGGGGCAAGCATTGCGGCATCCGGCCAAGCGGATGAAAAAAGCCGGCCATCCCTCATGAAAGCCCTCTCCTTGCAGCGAATAAAAGCATTCCACCACAGGAATGCCGCTTCCGGCCGATTTCTTTTTCATTTTTTTTGCATCTTACGCATCATCACTTTGTTGGGATGATTTTCCGGATCCTTGAAACTATAGGGGAACACGTTCACATCATGCGGGTCCTTGTCTTGCGTATACGCACGGTTCCTGCCTAATGGTATAGTCAAACCCAATTGGATATTAGCATTGGCTCGTTTCAAAGGTATGAACTGCGGGTTCACTTGCAAAGGCGTATAATTGGAGGCCACAAAAAGATTGAGGCCTCGGCTAGGCGTAATATTCAAAGCCCAGCCAAAACCGTTCCCCCCTCCCATGAAGGAATAGGCCAATGAAACAGAAAACCAACGTACCGGATGGATATTAGCTATCACGGATAAATCGCTTTGAGTGTAAGCATGGTAAAAGGTGGTCGTATTCAAAATCCCCACGCTGAACCGGTTGCCCCAAAAACCATATTCCGCGCCTATGTTCAGCGTCGGGTTGATCATACGGCTCATATTCTCGTCCACCGGCACTTCCTCAAATGTCGCCATGCTTTCCAAATCCGATACCAGCCCGTCTACCTCCTGCTCCACATCCATATCAGGCCCCACATTGCCAAATCCTTCAAAAAGGACTTCACCCTTAGCCGTATACCGGGCAATATCCTGCGACTTGTAAGACAAGAATCCCAAATCGGTCAGTGCCAAAGAGAACCTAAGGCCAGGAAGGAACGATGGCCGGTATTCTCCCCCCAAATCGATGGCTGCGCCGTAACCCGCCGGAGCAATCGCCCCGAAATCAAAAGTGGGGAAATTGCTGCCATCCGGCAATTCCGAGTCCAAAATACGTCCGAAAATCCTGAAATCGGCATTCGTATTGATTCTCCAAGCCTCATCGCTCAAAGCTATATCCATGCTGTTCACTCTCAATTCGGCTTCCGCGATTCCTATCAGGAATTTGAATTTACCTCCTACGCTGAACTCATCGTTCAGTACCCGGGAATAGCCGATACCTACTTCCACATACGCTCGCAGGGATGCTTCCAAATCGCTTATCGTATATCGAGCGGGATTAGCATCCATTTCATTCTTCACAAAATCGAAAAATTCGTACGGGATACCTAGCTGCATATTGGATTTCAAACCCACATGAAAGTTCCAGAAGGCCTTTCCCCAAAACCATCCTGCCGACAGGATATTGGTGTTCAACCCGATTCCTATTTTATTCCTCTTCTTTATATTCGACAAGAACTCCTCCGAGGACACTTCCGGATGCATAAAGGTACCCAGTTTTCCGTTCTCCAACGGATACAAGAAATCGGCCAAGCCAAGATTACTCCTCACATCCATATTGAACAAGCCAAGAACCGGAATTCCCACATATCCCCATTGAGGTACAAATGCAGGATTCAACATATGACGATACGCATAACCCGGCTGAAAGTATTCCACTCCTGCCACTCCAGACTGCGCTCTCAACTTACCCGAACCAACCGCCAGAAGGTTCAAAGCCAGAAACAACAAAGATATTCTCTTCATCTCGCCTATATTTTCCTCTAAAACATTAATCTACATTTTCTTCTTCGCTTGCCAGATCTATCTTGATCCCGCCCGTTTTCTTCAACTTGAGAGCCGCTTCAAAATAGGAATCTTCCTTGACACTGCCACCGCCGGTCCCTGCATCGGTCAATGCCGCACATTCAATCCGGAATGCCGCGATATGATGTCCTTCCAGCACTCCTTCCGGGTCGGAGAAACGGAAGCTGACCTTGGATTCTTCAGCCTGCCCGGCCTCGCCAGCTTCAATCAGCTGCACGCCATCTGTCAAAAGCGGCAAAACCTGATAATTCTCATCCAAGGCCTGCACCTCCACTGTCAAACTGAACGGATACGAATTACGTATAAAACCATACAACTCCAATTCACCGCCTTCCATGTATTCCGAAAGACCTTCCGGCAAACCGCCGACTGTATCACCGAAAGACACATACAGGCTGTCCTCGAATACCAACGGTATCACAGGCTCCACATTGGCCACTATTCCATAATCCTGCCCAAACGTATAGGTATAGCTCTGAGTCGTATCGATATTGGCACTGACATCAACCAGAAGCTCATCTGGCAAATGCCGCAACATCCGTGTAATATCCGCTTCTACAAAAGTATAGCCCGAAGGCATAGTAGCTGCATCCGCACCCAAATAGAATCTCTGGCCTTCAGGTCCTTCCAAGGAGGCCGGCTGCATCTCCAAACTTAAAACCTGTTTTTTGTCATCTTGCCGGATTCCATCCCATACCGGTATCAAATCCACTTCGGTTTCCAACAGGAAATCCAATGAATTCCTGACATTCAGCAACAGATACGGTTCGGAAAAATCCAGACAGGTCTGCTCTTCCCGCAAGGATTGCGGAACGGATCCAAAAGAAGCTTCCATCGACAAGTTGGTAACCTCTGGCTTGAACACCCCTTTCACTTGCAAAGGATTTATCTGCCGCACGGCGCACACCACTTTTGCCCGAAGTTCACGTAAATCAGCCATATCGGCCTCCGGAATCGCCAAACTGCCCGCCATGGAAACCGAAGCCTCGAAATCCATGCGCTGATTCCCGACTTCCACTTCGGAGAGCGACAGGCTCTCCAAAGGCCATCTCTGCGTATAACCACCTGTTTCGGCACTGAATGATTCAATAGAAAATCCTCCAGCATCCATCACCCCCGCAGGGAAAACAAAAAGCGATGGTAAGGAAACCTGCAGACTGGGATCAAGCCTAGTTACATCGTAACCTGAAGGCAAGCCCACGAAGCTGATCGCAAACTCAAAAAACGTCTCACCCGTGAAAGTCATATCATCCAAATCAATAATCGATTCAGGCAGATCCGTGAACACAAAATCCAAGTTCAAATCCATCTGCATCGGCAACGAAGCCTTTGCCATGGATTGAAGGGAAATAATCGAATCCGCAACCACATCCTCGATTTGCAAGGATTCCGGATCGATAGACTCAACTATCATCGTGTTTTCCTGCACATCCGGAACCAACACATAGACCCCGTCCTCACGCACTTTCATTATAGAGACCAGCTCCGGGCTGTTTTCAAGCAATTTCTTTATCGTGAACCTCTCGGTCGAACCTAAGGGCAAATACAAACTGTCTCCCCCTACCATGATATCCGTATCAATGCCTTTTCCCAAGTCATAAACCTCGTCAGTGCAGGAAACAAGGGCTACTCCGGAACAAAATGCCAAGATACTAGCCAACGCGTACCAAAAATTCCTTTTCATCTAATTTCTATTTTGAAGGTATGATAGAATTTTTCAGTTTTTTTCCATCAGGCTTCAGGCAGCCTTAACGGAAAACCGGCGCAAAAGTAATAAAAAAAAGGCCTTCCACAATAGCAGAAGGCCTTTTTTCATCTCAACACCCGACTTAGAAGCGACGTTCCTTGATACGTGCCTTTTTGCCAGTAAGCTTACGCAAGTAGAAGATACGAGCACGGCGTACAACCCCGCGCTTGTTCACTTCCACTTTTTCGATGAAAGGCGAATTGATGGGGAATATCCTTTCCACACCGATATTGCCCGACATCTTGCGCACCGTGAAAGTAGCCGTGGTTCCGCTGCCGCTGCGCTGCAGTACAACGCCTTGGAATTGCTGGATACGCTCCTTGTTACCTTCTTTAATCTTATAACTTACAGTTATGGTGTCGCCAGCTTTGAAAGCAGGCAGTTCATTGCTTTTTGTCAATGTATCAACAAATTGCATTAATGCCGGTTTGCTCATGGTAACTTATATTTATAAGGTTGCTAATTATTTCACACTGTCTACGACAGCCTTGAATGCTTCGGGATGGTTCATTGCCAAATCGGCCAGAACCTTGCGGTTCAAGTCGATATGTTTCTGATGCAATTTGCCGATAAAAGCGGAATAAGACATACCGTAAGGACGGATACCGGCATTGATACGTACAATCCACAAATTCCTGAAGCTTCTCTTTTTGGCCTTCCGGTCACGATAAGCATAGGTGAGCCCCTTTTCCCAAGAGTTCTTGGCAACGGTCCAGACATTTTTCCTGCGTCCGAATTGACCGCGGGTCAATTTCATGATCTTCTTTCTGCGAGCCCGAGCGGCTACGACATTGACTGATCTTGGCATTTTAGTGTTTTTTTGTATGAGCGCTTCCTTGTTTCAGAAGACTTTTGTGCTCATAATCAATTAATACTATCTCCAGAGTTTTTTTTTCAATCCGCACTCTGGAACCACGGATTCAAAAAAGGCACAGATTACACATTCAACATATCCTTCACCGCCTTTACATTGGCCGAGTGAACGATTGCCGAGTAAGTCAGATTACGCTTGCGCTTGGTGCTCTTCTTGGTCAAGATGTGGCTCTTGTAAGCGTGCTGACGTTTAATCTTGCCTGTTCCGGTGAAAGAAAACCTTTTCTTTGCAGCCGATTTGGTTTTTACTTTTGGCATGATTTTTATTTATAAATTTGTTAATTTCCAAACATTTACGCTTCCGCAGGAGAGTCCTTGGCCTCCGCTTCAGCCGCAGCTTTGGGTGCAACGGCCTTAGCTGCTGGTTCTTCCGCCTTGGGCGCTGCCTTCTTGGCTGCAGCCTTGACCGGCTGAATCATCATCATCATCCGTTTGCCTTCAAGTTTTGGCATGCTCTCAGGCTTGCCGAACTCCAGCAAAGCCTCGGCGAATTTCAGCAACATGGCTTCACCCTGCTCCTTGTATACAATGGTACGTCCCCTGAAGAACACATCCACTTTCACCTTGGAGCCTTCGGACAGAAAACGCTTTGCATGATTGAGCTTGAAGTTGAAGTCATGGTCATCGGTCTGTGGTCCCAAACGGATCTCCTTGACCACAATCTTGGCACTTTTAGCCTTGATTTCCTTCTGCTTGCGTTTCTGCTCGTAAAGGAACTTCTGGTAATCGATTACCTTGCAAACCGGAGGATTGGCCGTAGGGGAAATTTCCACCAAGTCCAAACCTTTATCTTCCGCAATCTTCAACGCCTCTTTCAGATGCATGATGGCGGGTTCCACATTGTCTCCTACCACGCGCACCACTGGCGCGGTAATACGGCGGTTTATCCTATGCTCGTACTCCTTCTTTACCGGAGCGCGGAAACCGCGATTCTGATTTCTGTTGCTGGGAATAGCTATGGCTTTGTCCTCCTACGTTTTGTTTTGTCTTACTTGTATTCTTTCACTTCTTCGGTTACCCGTTTGGCAAAATCTTCCAGCTTCATGCTGCCCAAATCGCCTTCGCCGTGCTTGCGGACAGAAACCGAGCCTTCGGCTGCTTCCTTCTCGCCCACAACCAGCATATACGGGATATGTTTCATTTCGGCATCGCGGATCTTACGCCCCGTCTTCTCGTTGCGATCATCGATATTGCCACGCAAATCCTGATCTTCCAGAACTTCCTTGACTTTCTTGGCATAGTCCAGATACTTTTCGCTGATAGGCAATACAGTGAATTGCACCGGGGTGAGCCACAAGGGGAAGCGTCCGGCCGTATTTTCGGTCAGCACGGCCACGAAACGTTCCATGGAACCGAAAGGAGCCCGGTGAATCATGATGGGACGGTGCTTCTGGTTGTCGGCGCCCACATATTCCAAGCCGAAACGTTCGGGCAGGTTGTAATCCACCTGCACCGTGCCCAACTGCCATTTGCGACCCAAGGCATCGCGTACCATGAAGTCCAGCTTGGGCCCATAGAATGCCGCTTCGCCGTATTCCACATAGGTATTCAGGCCTTTTTCGGCAGCCGCTTCGATGATAGCCTTTTCGGCTTTTTCCCAATTTTCGTCCGACCCGATGTACTTGCTGTGGTCCACCTTGTCGCGGAGCGAAATCTGAGCCGAATACTCCTTAAAATTCAACGTTCTGAAAATCAAAAGAATGATATCTATCACCGATTCAAACTCGGCTTTCAGCTGATCAGCGGTACAGAAGATATGGGCATCGTCCTGAGTAAAGCCCCGAACCCTTGTCAATCCATGCAATTCCCCGCTCTGTTCGTAACGGTACACGGTACCGAATTCAGCGATACGCAAAGGCAGGTCCTTGTACGAACGCGGTTTGGAACGGTACACCTCGCAGTGGTGGGGGCAGTTCATCGGTTTGAGGAAGAACTGCTCGCCTTCCACCGGCGTATTGATAGGCTGGAACGAATCCTTGCCGTATTTGTCGTAGTGGCCGGAAGTCTTATATAACTCCACGTTCCCGATATGCGGGCACATCACCTGTACATACCCGGCCTTGCGCTGTACCTTCTTCAGGAACTTTTCCAATTGCTCGCGCATGGCCGTTCCATTGGGCAGCCAGATAGGCAGACCGGCTCCCACTTTCGGAGAGAAAGTGAAAAGCTCCATTTCCTTGCCAATCTTGCGGTGATCGCGCTTCTTGGCTTCTTCCAAGAATTCCAAGTATTCCTTGAGGTCTTTCTGCTTGGGGAAGGAAACCCCGTACACACGGGTCAGCATCTTGCGCTTCTCATCCCCTCGCCAATAGGCCCCGGCAATCGAGGTGAGTTTGAACGCCTTTATAAAAGAGGTATCCGGAATATGCGGCCCACGGCACAAATCGGTAAACGTGCCGTTGGTATAAAAGGTAATCGTACCATCGGCCAAATCGTTGAGCAAGTCCAGCTTGTACTCGTCCCCTTTCTCGGTAAAATACTTGATGGCTTCGGCCTTGCTTACATCCTTGCGAACAAATGCCTGCTTTTCAGCGGCCAACTTCATTACCCGCTCTTCGATTTTCGGGAAATCGTCCGAAGATATCTCGTTGTCGCCGAAATCGATATCGTAGTAGAAACCGGTGTCGATATGGGGTCCGATACCGAACTTGGCACCGGGGTAAAGCTGTTCGATGGCTTCTGCGGCCAAGTGTGCCGTAGAATGCCAGAAAGCAGCACGGCCATCTTCATCCTGCCACGTAAGCAAGGTAAGATGGCAATCCTTGTGGATGGGGCGAGTAGCGTCCCATACTTCTTCGTCTACTTTTGCAGCCAACACGTTGCGAGCCAAGCCTTCGCTCAAGCCCTTGGCCACTTCGAGAGCGGTAACCCCCTCGGGATACTGCTTTACCGAACCGTCAGGTAATGTAATGTTAATCATAATTTTACCAAAAACAACAGTTTTTGCCAAAAAGGAGTGCAAAGATACATGAAATTTTTATATTCTCAACTCTTTCTCAGCATCTTTTTGAAATCCGACCATCTTTCATCTCAATACACTTATCCGACATCGCCGCCAAATCCGGATTGTGTGTCACGATTACAAAGGTCTGGCGGTAACAATCCCGCAAATCAAAGAAAAGCTTGTGCAAAGCCAAGGCATTGGCAGTATCCAGATTGCCGGAAGGCTCATCGGCAAAGATCACTTCGGGGCGGTTGACCAAGGCCCGGGCCACGGCCACGCGCTGCTGCTCCCCGCCGGAAAGCTCGGAAGGCTTGTGGCTCATGCGTGCGCCAAGCCCCAGGAAATCGAGCAACTCAGCGGCATCATTCTCCGCCTGATGGCGGTTCTTGCCGCCAATCAAGGCCGGCATCATCACATTCTCCAAGGCTGTGAACTCCGGCAGAAGGTAATGGAACTGGAACACGAAGCCGATACGGGTATTGCGGAATTCCGAAAGCCGCTTGGACGACAAACCGTATATATCGGTATCCCCTATCAGGACCTTGCCCGAATCGGGGCGATCCAAGCTTCCCATAATCTGCAAAAGCGTGGTCTTCCCGGCCCCGGAGGCCCCCGTGATGCTCACCACCGAGGCATCCTCCACTTGCAAACTCACCGAGTCAAGCACCTGCAAATGCCCGAAACTCTTGGAAACATTCTCTACACGTATCATCTGAATAGCTATATCTAATCAATCCGAAATCCGAACACTATCCTTGCCGACCCGAATCTCAGGGAATCACCCAAAGTACCGGACTCCCGAGCGACGTGTCAGAACGAGTGAGATACGAGGCGCGAGCCGCAGGGTCAGGGGGGAGCGCACTGAAGTACGTGACTCCCTGGCACAAGGCTCGCAACGAAGCAGACCGCCCGTTATCACACGCCGCCTTATAACAAGCCGCGACTCCGCAAAAGAGCCTTCGGATCCGGCTCATGCCCGCGGAACTTGACATACATCTTCATCGCATCGTGCAAGCCGCCGTTCTTCAAGATGTCGTTGCGGAAAGACTCGGCAATCCTGGTATTGAAGATATCCCCGCTTTCCAGGTAGGCATCGAAGGCATCGGCATCAAGCACTTCAGACCATATATAACTGTAGTAGCCGGCACTGTACCCCCCATCCATGATATGCGAGAAGTAATTGCTCTTGTAACGGGGATAGATTTCGGGAATCAAGCCCCGTTTCTTGTTCAGCTCGGCCTGCTCGAACTTTTCAGGATCCAAATCGGCGGGAAAGGCGGTCAATGTATGGTAATCCATATCGAGCAAGGCGGCCGCCAAAAGCTCGGTGGTAGCAAAGCCCTGGCCGTAGTTCCGCACTTCCTGGATGCGGTCCACCAATTCCTGCGGCATAGGCTCGCCGGTCTTGTAATGCTTGGCGTATTCCTTGAGCATCAAGGGGTGCAAGGCCCAATGCTCCATCACTTGCGAAGGCAGCTCCACGAAATCGCGAGGCACGCTGCTCAATGCCTCGTAAGGCACATCGGAAAAGAGGCAGTGCAAGGCATGGCCGAACTCATGGAAGAAAGTCTCGGTCTCGTCCATGGTCAGCATCACCGGCTCATCGCCGGCAGCAGGCGTGAAGTTGCAGACAATCGAGGTCACCGGCGTGAGCCGCTTGCCATCCTCGCTGTAAGACTGTTCCACATAGGATGTGTTCCAGGCTCCGCCCGACTTCTGGCCGGGACGGGCCGTCATATCCAAGAAGAGGACTCCCAGCACGCTGCCATCCTTGTCCTTGCACAAATAAGCCGCAGTATTGGGCGTGGGTGTCTCGGCATCGGGCAAAAGCTCGAAACCGATGCCGTACAAACGTTGGCAGAGGTAGAAAATCCCGTTACGGACATTGTCCACCGTCAGATAGGGCTTCAGTTCGTTCTCATCCAACGCATATTCGGCCTGCTTGACCCGGTTGGCGTAATACCTCCAATCCGAAGGCAGGAAATCCCCTTTCAGACCGTCCTCCTTCTTGCGGAACTTCTTCATCTGCGCCAGCTCGTCCTTGGCTCGATCCAAGGCATAGGGCCAGATTTCGTCCAGCAACGCATAGACCGACTCCGGATCCTTGGCCATCCGGGTCTGCAGCACATAAGAAGCATAATCGGGGAATCCCAGCAACTGGGCCTTCTTCAGGCGCAATCCAACCAGTTCCTTGACGATTTGGCTGTTGTCGTACTTGCTCCCGGCCTGGCAGCGCGCCGCATAGGCATCCAGAATCTCCTTGCGGAGGCCTGCGTCCTTCACGTACTGCAAAAAAGGCATAATCGTAGGATTATCCAGCCCGAACGCATAACCCTTGCGGCCTGCCGCTTCAGCCTTCCTGGCAGCCCTTTGCAAGGCATCCGCCGGCAGTCCCTCCAAACGGCTGGCATCCTCCACATACAAAGTATAATCGGCCGTAGCCAGCAAGAGGTTCTGCGCAAATCGGCTGCCCAGCTCGCTCAAACGGGCATTGACAACCTTGAGCGAATCCTGAACCGCAGGCGCAAGCTCTGCCCCGCTCAGCACGAAGTCCCGGTACATGTCGTCCAAAAGCTTCTTCTGCGCCGGATCGGTCACATAACCCTGCTCCTTGAGCCGTTTTACCCGGCGGAAAAGGAAAGGGTTCATATACACCTTGTCGCTCTGGCTGCTGAGCATCTGCATGGCCTCAGCTTCAATCTGGCGCAGGTTCTCGTTCGAATGCGCCGCCGCCACATTGAACAGCACGGCCGAAACCTTGTCAATCAGTTCCCCGCTCTTCTCCAAAGCCAGCACCGTGTTCTCGAAAGTGGCTTCCGCCCTGTTGCGGACAATAGACTGGATAGCTTGGTCCTGGCATTCGATGCCTTTCTGCAAGGCAGGCAGGTAATCTTCCTCCTTGATTGAAGAAAAAGGCGGAATCCGGTAGGCCTGATTTTCCCACGATACCAAGAAAGGATTTTCCCTTACACTGTCTTTCACAGGAATGGAATCCGATGCCGAAGAAGAGCCGAAGCCCCCGGCGACAAAGCCCGCGATGCAGGCGATGGAGGTAATTCTTATCATATTTCTTTTATTTTTCAACGCACAATGACGGTTTTGCCACGTTCCAATCCATGAAAGGCAATCACAGTACCGTCAACTTCATCCTTTCCAATCCCCCTTGCTGATTACGGGCAACCACCACGTAGCAGCCCGGCAACCAACCCGCCACCTCCACTTCATGACGTGCCGAAGCCAGCCCTGAACGGTACACCAACGCGCCTTGCAAGGTATAAACGCTCAAATCCACCGCTTGGGAACTTTCCACATGGAAAGCGTCCGATGCCGGATTGGGCCAAAGCCGGCAACTCCTTTCCGCCGCCACCGTTCCCGGCGCATTGGACACATCAGAGAAATTCAATCCCACGATCACCGGATCATGATCCGAGGCCCGGTAAGGGCCGTTTTGATGCGTTTCGTCCCGGTCGTAATCCAAGAAAGAAGGCTCGTCCGCGTTCACATGCCATACCGTAGCCCCTGTCACATAGGGCTGCATAGCTTCCGAAGCCAAGGAATAGTCCAAAAACTGGACCTGCCCATCATAGCAATAGGTATAGCTCTCAGGCTCGAATCTATGCACTTGGTCTTCATAGCCTTTATTCACAAAAATCCGAATCGGGTCTTCCATGTAAAGCGCATTGAGATCGCCCATCACCAAAGCCCTGTCCGTTTCATAATGATAGCGAAGCTCGCCTATCTTGTTCGCCACCGCGTAGGCTTCCTGGCGGCGGCGGCTGTTGTATTCCCCTTGGCCATCGCCTTGGTCGGCATCGGCCCCGCTCCCGTTACCGGTCTTTGACTTGAAATGGTTGATACTGTATATGAAAGTCTCGCCAGTGGCAATCTCACGGAAAGCCTGCACCAATTTGCGGTTAATCGGGTTCACCGAATTGATCATGAAGTAACCGCCATAAGGCTCCAGCTTGGCTTTCCGGTAAACGATATGGTTCAAGGTGTAAGTGGAAGCCGGCTCGTAACCGGACCAACGAACAAAATCGTACTCTTCGCTCCCCTTGGCTTGGTTCAAGGCATCTATCAGGCTCTCAATGACCGCCGAACCACCCCCTACTTCCACCAAACCGAACAAATCGGCATCAATGGCATCCAGAAGCTTGACAATCCGCTCCGTCTGCAAAGGCTCGTCGGCAAAGAACATCTCCAGATTGTAACCGCAGACCTTCAAGGAATAGTCGCCCAAAGCCGCTTCGTCCGGCGTTCCAGTCCTCTCGTTCCCTTTCCAGCGGAGTTCCTCGGCTGCATAGACCTTGTAACTGCCATCAACCTCATCCAGCACGCAATATAAAGTATCGACTTTCTGCCCCGTCCTGCAAGTGCCATCCTGATTCAGAAAAGGCGTAGGGGAAGGATTGCGATTAGTGCTGCCATCGTCCAGCACCAGCCGGTCTTTCCGGTTCGATGCCAAGGCAGCCTCGTAGTCCGCGCTGCCTGGTTCTACATAATCGGTAGGGGAACGCAGACGTTCCGACCCCAATTCCAGACTGCCGTCATAGCGCAAATCGTAAGTGGAATTGAGATATAGCGGATTCATGAACATCAAGGCCATGCCTTCGTACGCCTCGTAGTTATCGGCAAGCCCTTCGGGGAAGCCGACCGGGACGTAAGGTATCCTGACCCCCTGCTTCAAAACCTCCAAATCCCGGACCGAAGTCAGTTCCGTCTTGCCGTCGTATTCAGCCACAGTCCCCGTCAGCACCACATAATCACCCGCCTGCACTTCTTCCCGGCCATAGACGAAAATCCCGTCCGAAGTGGCGGCATCGCCGTCCCCCAGCGTATCCTGGATAAAGAAACCGCCCAGCTGCCCGTCCCCGGACAAAGCCAGCGTCACCACGCCTTCCGTCCGCACTTCTTCCCCCACCAGCGGCGATGCCGCTCCCGACCCTTGTATCTGGCAAATCCGCACAGAAGTCTGCGCCGTCACAGGCATCCCCACCATAAAAAGCCCCAACAAGGCCGCCCACCAAAAATTCCTTCTGCTAACCCGCATGACAATTTCCTTTATTGTGAACATATTCCAATGCCCTAAACAGGCAAGTGCTATCCAAATCGGTCATTAGACACGCCGAGTCCGTTTCTGATTGGGAAAATGAGGTTTTCGGGCATCTTGCCCGCTTCTGTCCGCATCCTGTTTCCCGCTACGCCTCGACGTAGCCCGCTACGCCTTCGGCTAGGCCAGAAGCATGCTGCATGACACAAGCGGGCAATCTCCCCAAAGTCTAATGACCGATTCGGGTTAAACCCAAATCGGTCATTAGACACGCCGAGTCCGTTTTTGATTGGGAAAGTGAGGCTTTCGGGCATCTTGCCCGC
>CALUHO010000034.1 GCA_944320465.1 uncultured Bacteroidales bacterium
TAAGTTAATAAAAATTGGCGATATGCGCAACTTTTTAAACATAATTCTCAAACCAAATTAATTCCGCCAACGGGTTTTTTATAATACTCAAAAGACTTCTTTTTTTCAGGATGAGATTGTAGCACAATACGTGCTGATAGGTTATGATTTGCTTATCGGCATTAGTGACTATCAGCTTGTTGGCAAGGTCATGCCTGAAAGCTTGAAATCGGCGTTGCCAATCATGGAACAGGTGGAAGAAGAACTGACGATGCTTCTTGGCAATGAAAATCAGGACAGCTATGGCCGGCTTTGAACCTGCTGTCGGTATTGGATTTGTTTATTTCAAAAAAAATACCGACCTTTGCACTCCATTTTTGGCGGGAGTGCCGCAGCGCGGCCGATGTACGCCGCGCAATTAAAAATACTTACAGCCATGTCGAAAGTTTGTGAAATAACCGGAAAGAAAGTGATGACCGGGAACTATGTTTCCCACTCCAACATCAAGACCCGTCGCAAATTCTATCCCAATTTGCAGATCAAGAAATTCTACATTCCCGAAGAAGATGCTTGGATTACTTTGCGTGTTTCCACCCAAGGCATCCGCAATATCAACAAGAAGGGCATCATGAAGTGCCTGCAGGAAGCGGAAGCCAACGGGTTGCTCCGTCTTTACTAGGAACAGGTTTCCTGTAGAAGATTTTCCGACCCGGTTGTTTTCTTCTATTAGGGTAAATATTTAGAAAGGCCGCTTGTGGTATCCGCAGGCGGCTTTTTGGCGTATAGGAAAGTCTGACCTCGGGTCGGGCTTCATCGAGGCTAATAATTCCAATTGCAATGCTTCCAATGCGAGACTGTTTCCGGGCGCATCTGCTTCCGCTGAAAAGTCCAGCAAGGCAGCGGATGCGCCCCTATGGCAGCCGTCGTGCAGTCTTATAAGACCGATATTTTCTTCGCGGTGCTTAGTCTCCCTTTTTGAATCTTGACGATATATACTCCGGCGGCGGGCAGCGTGAAAGCAAAGCGGCTTTGTTTTACGGAGGAGTGGCAAATTTGCCGTCCGGACACATCCACGATTTCCACGCTGTCGAACAATCCTCCATTGTATTCCAATTGCAGGAAACGTCCCGAAGTCCGCAGCGAGCATTGATTCCAGAATCTTTCCTCTATGCCGCTTTCCTCGCCGGTGAACGGCGTGCCGTCATCACCCCAGATCTTTTCCGCTAGCTCTGGGTAATCGATAAACGGATTCCGGTTCCCTTGAATCTCGTACACCGCATTGTTCCGGGCAATTTCCTTTTCGCTGACCGGATCCTGCTCATGCCATTCCAGCAGCATGTTCTTGGCCCAATCCGTGAATGTCTGCTGGTTATTTCCGGCCAACATGTCCGATTTCCAGTTTGCCACTTTTTCCTGGTAACAAGTGGCCATGTAAAAATAGGTGCGTGCAAAGTCTCCTTTGTACTCGTCCACCGGTTCAAAGACGGTCTTGCCATAACCTGGATAACCGCATGTCCCCAATTGGCTGCCAGCCGTGGAGGTGAAAGTGGCCCGGCCTTCCTTGACTTCCCCGAACGGGTAGTTGCTGCGCCGGCTGTTCACATAGCCCGAAACCGGGTACAAATGGAACAAGTCCGTATACATGGGATACCCGTCATCGAACCAGCTTTTGGGCATGGAATGTTCCCGGTTATAGCAGACACATTGGTCCTGTTCATTTCCCGAACTTCCGCTCCCGCACTGATCCTCTTGAAACTCGAATAGGCAATCGTTATACATATCAATGATATAGCCGTCCCCGTCCACATCCGTTTCCCCGAAAGCCGTCCACAATTCGGCATAGCTGAGCTGCTCATGCCTAAAGATACATTGCCAGAGGGCCCTTTTCAGCTCGTAACCGCTCTTGTTCAATGCATTGTCGTAATATCCATCCGGGACTTGCGCCCATGCCATCCATGGCAGCATACCTATCAGGGAGACAATCAGTTTTTTCATGATATTATGGTATTGGATTTTCGGTTCCATGCATCAGGTGTTTTTTTCATTTTGCAATATTCCTCTGTTGCTTCGACCCCATCGGATGTAAATGCTTCATCGGTCCGCTCGGTCATCCGTCGCTCTTCTCCAAGCCGTTTTCCCGCTTCTTACCAGTTAACGAAGGCTCTTTGGTAAATATCGTCCACCAATTCCTCCGTGATTTCCTCAATCAGGCCCGATTCCACGGACGAGAGGCTCAGCGTGGCATCGTAGTCCCGGTAGCGGGAAAAACTTTGGTTAAAATTGGACTTGCTATCAAAACGGTTCACATAACGTACTTGTACTGTGATGGTGAGTCGGTTCATCGCAGCCTTGTCATCGCTTTGGATTGAAGTGGGGGTGACGGAGTAACCTGTGATTTCACCGTTAAACTGTAGATCGGCGAAACCGTCTATCAGGTTAAGGTTGCTGTTGTTGACCAAGTATTCTTTAAGCCGGTCGGTGAAAGTGGAACTCAAGGTCGGCTGTACCGAGGGAGCCCGGTTCCGGAAGTATCCCACGCTCAGCGTCCGGGCTTGTTCGGGGATGGATGCTCCTGAAAACGAGTATTTTATTGTGCATCCGGACAGGGCGGAGAACAATAAGGCAAAAATCAGTGTGACAAACCTTTTGATCATGGCTATTCTTCCATTGCGATACCGTATTCCTTGATTTTCCGGTAGATGGTTCTTTCGGAAATCCCCAGTTCGGCAGCGGCTTTCCTACGGTTACCGTGGTATTTCACCAAGGCTTTTTCGATTAGTATTTTTTCTCGTTTCTCAAGGCTCAAGTCTTCATCTTCGACTGTTCGCGTAGGCTCGGTGATGACTTCGGCCTGTGCCTGCGGGATTACGAACGCACCGTGTTCTTCGCTTCGTTTGGGGAAGTTGTCATGGCCGGCTTCGGCAGGAATCAGGGTGTAAGTATTCCGTCCCGAAGAGAAGGTAGGGGCGGGGTGGTTGTCGATTCCTGGGGAGATTCCCTCTGCCGTGCGGGAGGCGGGGATGTGGCCGTCGCTGAGCTGGGCTACTGCTTCTTGCAGCTGATGGATGTCCTTCTGCATATCGAACAGTACGCTGTAGAGGATTTCCCGTTCGTTCATGCCGCTGGCGTTGCCGTTCTTGCCAAGAAGCACCGGCAGGCGGGACACGTTCATGTCGGGCAGCGAGCGTTTCAAGGCTTCCGCGCTCAGCGTGCGGTCTTTCTCTATGATGGTAATCTGTTCGCTGACGTTTTTGAGTTGGCGTACATTGCCCGGCCAAGGGTAGGAGATTAATAGCTGACGGGCTTCCTCGCTGAGGGTCAAAGGCGGGATATGGTATTTCTCGCTGGTGTCGGTGGAGAACTTGCGGAATAGCAGCTCGATGTCTTCCGGGCGTTGGCGCAAGGAAGGCACCTGGATCGTGATGGCGTTGAGGCGGTAGTAGAGGTCTTCCCGGAATCGGCCCAACTGAATCTGCTCAGGCACGTTCACGTTGGTGGCGGCTACTACCCGTACATTGGTTTTCTGTGCTTTGGAAGAACCTACTTTGAGGAATTCCCCGGTTTCCAGGACGCGCAGCAGGCGGACCTGGGTACTGAGCGGAAGCTCGGCCACTTCATCCAGGAAGATGGTCCCTCCGTTGGCTTCCTCGAAATAACCTTTCCGCGCTTCGCGGGCGTCGGTGAACGATCCTTTTTCATGTCCGAAGAGTTCGGAATCTATCGTGCCTTCGGGTATCGCCCCGCAGTTGATGGCCACGTAGCTGTTGTGTTTGCGGGCGCTCAGCTCGTGGATGATTTTCGGGAAGAATTCCTTTCCCGATCCGCTTTCACCCAATACCAAGACGCTCAGGTCCGTGTTGGCAACCTGGGCGGCGATGTCTATGGCTCGGTTGAGCAAGGGGGAATTGCCGATGATGCCGAACCGCTGTTTTATGCTTTGAATGTCCATGATGGCTGTTTTAGCTATACCGGGCTTTGAAGCCGCTTGCTGCCGCTTTCCGGCGCGTGAATCTTGTGTGCAAGCGGGGGTGCTTTGTTGAGGCTTCAATAGCAGCCAAGTTTCAAAGTTACGCAAAATTTCGACAGGTTTGCCAAAATCTCCTCTTAAGGCAGGTTCCGAGTTTATCCCAAATCGGTCATTAGACACGCCGGGGCTGTTTTCGGTTAGGAAAATGAGGCTTTCGGGCATCTTGCCCGCCTCTGTCCGCATCCTGTTTCTCGCTACGCCTCGACGTAGCCCGCTACGCCTTCGGCTAGGCGAGAAGCATGCTGCATGACACAAGCGGGCAATCTCCCCAAAGTCTAATGACCGATTTGGGTTTATAGCACATGTCTTAATACAAGCATCCGAAGATCCACAAAGGGATTCGGTTGCCATTCCCCACTTCCTCATTGTCGATGGCCAGATAACTGTCGGGCAGGTTGGTGGTTTGGTCGAAGGTTTTCTGTGCGCCGCCTACTCAAACAGGTATTTGTTGTTGGATAAAGAATCCCCCTGCTTGGGCATGGACAACGAGGTCACGGCACCCACTTGGTCGGCAAAAAAAGTTTCGCGTTGGGTCCCTTTGGAAATGCGGCAGCCTGAAGCTTTCATCAAGTTTGTGTTTTCAAGATAAATCTTTTTGGGCCCGACCAAGTGTTTGTTGTCTTTTAACCCAAATCGGTCATTAGACACGCCGTGTCTGTTTTTGATTGGGAAAATGAGGCTTTCGGGCATCTTGCCCGCTTCTGTCCGCATCCTGTTTCTCGCTACGCCTCGACGTAGCCCGCTACGCCTTCGGCTAGGCGAGAAGCATGCTGCATGACACAAGCGGGCAATCTCCCCAAAGTCTAATGACCGATTTGGGTTTAATTTGTCTGTCAGTAAAATGCGTAGGGCTGCTTTTCTAACCAATAGGGCATTTTCAGGGTTTGGTCTCGGGTCGATTCCAGGCTTGCCGAAAGTTGACGGATGTTGAGTTTCAAGGGAATGTTTTCCGCAATGACCATCAATAGCTTTTTTATCTTTTGCTTGGTTGCATAGGTTATTGATTCCTCTACGGCTGCAATATCGTTGTTTATGACTGTCTGTGTCACTTCTCCAATGCGTGCAGGATAGTCTTTCCCGCTGGTTTTGCAATAGGGGTAGTAACCGGCGTCAAGGTATTTTTCAAAATATTTCAGTACTTTTATCTCGGATATTGCATCCATGGCATAGTGGACGTGTTCCTTTGATACCCAGCAGTTTTGCATCCCTGTTGACTTGCTTGTAAAGGTATCTTTTGAATTTTGAATTTCAGGTTTGTGGTTGCCAAATTTCTGTGGTAAATGTTCAATAATGGCTGGATGTCGGAGTATTCCTTGGCAATTTTCTGATTTTGACGATTGCAGATATATAAAGACGCCTTTGTAGGAGTGTATTTTTATAGAAAAAACTCTTTTGTGAAAGTATATTTTTGTGTAAAAACACTTTTGTAGAAGTGTAAATAGCGATGATTCCCTTGAATGGATGAGATACAAGGCACGCGAGGGTGAAGGCGACCGAGCCTGAATCCCTCGCGCAACGAAGTAGATTACCCATTATCACACACCGACTTTATTTCATGTTGGTGTACACGTTCTGCACATCATCATCCTCCTCAATCCTGTCGATAAGCTTCTGCACGTCTTCCTGTTCGGCTTCGCTTAACTCCTTGGTGTCGGTAGGGATACGGTCGAAACGGGCGCTGACCAGTTCAAAACCGTTGCTTTCGATGTATTTCTGGATATCGCCGTAGGCTTCGAAAGGCGCGTAAATCGTGATGTTGCCGGTTTCGTCATCCATGAAGATTTCATCGATGCCGCAGTCGATCAGTTCCAGTTCCAGCTCTTCCATGTCAACCCCGTCTTTGGGCTTGATGTTGAAAACGCATTTGTGTTCGAACATGAAGGAAAGGCAGCCGGTCACGCCCAAGGAGCAGCCCGCTTTCGTGAAGTACGAACGCAGGTTGGCTACCGTGCGCTGGTGGTTGTCGGTGGCTGTTTCAATCAAAATGCCGATGCCGTGGGGGCCGTATCCTTCGTATACGATTTCTTTGTAGTCTTTCTGATCCTTTTCCGTGGCACGTTTGATGGCCCGTTCGATATTGTCCTTGGGCATGTTTTCCGACTTGGCGGTCTGGATAATGGCTCTCAGACGGGGGTTCGTAGCCGGGTCGCTTCCGTTCTTGGCTGCAATCGTGATTTCCTTGCCCAGACGGGTGAAGGTGCGGGCCATGTTGCCCCAGCGTTTGAATTTGCGGGCTTTTCTATACTCAAATGCTCTTCCCATATTATAAATATTATAACTGTTTGTACTCTATTGGAGGCTGGGTTTCTCGAATGCATCTGCTTTGTTGCACTCCCTTGGCGAATCCTCACGTACAGAAGTACGCTCCGGTTCGCCGGCGGTCGTGCGCCGCGCATCTGCTATTCGATAACCCCCAGCCGTTTACTTGGCGGCTGTTTTTCTCAAGCCGTCTATTTGGCGACTGGGATTTCCCGCCGTTTGCCTGGCGACTGGAATTTACCATCTTCGTGTCTTCCGGGGCATTTTCCGCATGGCCGCAATGTCGTTGTGGACGTTACCACGCCTCCGGACGTATTGCCCCGATTCTTTAGCCCGTGTTCCGATAGGCTCCAATCCCTTTTGTCGGTTGGGGTTTCGGGTTTCTGGAAGTGCAGTTCCCTTAAGCCCCTTTTACCGGCGGCGCTGCTGGGCCTGCTGCCGGGCTATTTCCTGCTGGCGTTTGGCCATTTCTTCCAAGCGAGCTTGGAACTTGGATTTCTTGATCGGTTTCTTCTTGTTCTCCTGAATCTGGGCCAACACCTTTTCATCGTTGATCATCTTGCGGATCAGGAACATTTGCAGGAATGTCATCAGGGATGAAAGCGTGTAGTAATAGTTCAAGGCCGAAGAATAATTGTTGAGGAAGAACAGGAACATGATGGGCATGATATACATCATGAACTTCATCCCCGGCATAGGGTTGGCCTGTACTTGCGACTTCATGGTCATGTGAGTGTAAAGCAAGTTCGACAAAGCCATCGTCAGAGCGAACAGGCTCACGTGGTCGCCGTACCAAGGAATATTGAACGGCAGGTTCAGGATGCTGTCGTAGCTGGAAAGGTCGTCGGCCCAGAGGAAACTTTGCTGGCGGAGTTCGATGGAGGCCGGGAAGAAACGGAACATCGCGTAGATGATAGGCAGTTGCAACAGCATCGGGATGCATCCCGCCATCGGGCTGATACCCGCCCGCTTGTAGAGCGTCATCATCGCTTTCTGTTTCTCCATTGCCTGCTCCTGCTTGGGGTATTTCTTGTTGAGTTCGGCAATTTCCGGCTGGATTACCCGCATTTTGGCCGAAGAAGCGTAGGACTTGTAGGTCATCGGGGAAATGACAATCTTAAGCAAGATGGTCAGGATCAAGATAATGATACCGTAGTTGACCCCTTTGGCTTCCAAGAAATCAAAGATAGGGATAACGGCTACACGGTTAATCCATTGAATCAGGAAGAAACCCCATCCCAAGGGAATCAGGCGTTCCAAGTCCAGGTTGTAGTCCCGGAGAATCCGGAATTTATTCGGCCCGGCGTAAAGCTGCATCCCGAAACTTTGGTCGGCTTCGCCCGTGTAGGGGATGCCGAGGACGGCTTCCATATCCTTCAAATAGTCTGGTGCGGCCTGTCTGCGCTTGTAGTTGCGAATGTCGGCCGAAGGGAATTCGTTGTCGGCAATCAGTGTCATATTGAAGAACTGCTGCTTGAACGAAATCCAGCGCGAAGGTGTGGTCAGTTCCTCCTCGTCATCCCGCGTGCCTTTCAGGTACTGCACCTTGTCGGTGGAGGGTTTGTAGTAGACGGAAGAATTCATTCCTTCCATGTCAGTGTTCGAGGGCTTTTCCAAACGTTCCAGGCGGGCGTTCCACACCATATCTATAAAGGAAGTGTTGGATGCAATCAGGTTTTCGGTATTGACAAAGTTGACATCGAAGCCCATCATGTACTGGTTGCCGCGGATTGTATAGACGAACTCGATGTAGCGGCTCTTGTCGAAAAGGGGGCGGGTCGCGGTGTCGATGCCGGTGCCGTTGGGGTAGAGGCGCATCCGGACTTCCACGCTGTCGTTGCCTTCCACTTTGGTGGTCTGGGGCATCAGGCATTCAAAATAGTAGCGGTCGGTGCGGATATTGCGGTTCTGGGCAAAGAACTGGAGGTAGAAATCGGAACGGTTCTCGTCGAAAAGGACCAGATCTTCCTTCTTGTAGGTCAGATATTCTTTGAGGGTGATGCCGGAAATTCGTCCACCTTTGGTGTTGAAATCCAAGGTATAGACCTCGTTTTCTATCTGGACATGCTGCTCTTGGCCTTCGGCGGCGGCAGAAAACGGGTGAGAAACATCGAAATGGCTCTTGGTGGCATCCCCGTTCTGAGAGCCTGTCTGCGATACCGGGTCTTCTCCCGCCTCGAAGGAAGCGGGCTTGCCCGTTCCTGTGGAAAAATCATCTGCTTGTGGTTGTTGCGATGCGTACTCGGCCGCTGCTGCCTCTCTTTGTTTTTCCATCTTGCTGGTCTGCCAGTAGGAAAATCCTAACAGGACCAGGAACATCAGGACAAGGCCGATAAGACTCTGCTTGCTCATTCGTTTTTGTATAGAAAAAGTTTCATGCAGCGTTTTTCCCGAACCGTCTTTGACGGTGTGTGGCAGCAATCTATTGATTTCGATTTTGATAGCTTGGATGCCGAGGCTGCAAAACGGGCAAAGGTAGGTAAAAAATGGGTTTTGGCAAATTGCTGGATTGTTCCGGGCAGGGCAACCGCATCAAAATGCGACAGATGGGCAATCAATATGCAGGAAGCTTGGAAAGATTTGTTCATCGGAACGGATAAGCTGGGTTCTTTTGCGGGTGGTCCGGCATCTTGGGCCTGCGGGCAAAAGCAGCTATTCCCTTGAAAGACCAATATGCCGGAAATTTTGTACTTTTGTCCCTTAATCCGATGCTGATTGCTTGAGAAAGCCCGTTTTAAGGAGTTTCCGCGGATAGGGGACGGGTACGGCTGGCGTTGCCCGTCATGGCAGGCCGGCAGGCATCGCAAGGAAAGAAAGAATTAATCCTAAAACTACCAATATGAGCTTTAGAATCGTAGTATTGGCCAAGCAGGTTCCCGATACCCGCAACGTGGGCAAAGATGCCATGAAAGAGGACGGGACCATCAACCGGGCCGCGCTTCCGGCTATTTACAACCCGGAAGATCTCAACGCCCTGGAAATGGCCATCGAGATGAAAGAACGAATCAAAGATGCCGAAATCGTGGTGGTCACGATGGGCCCCGGCCGCGCTGCTGAAATCGTGCGCGAGTCGATGTACCGGGGCGCGGACGGCGGTTGCTTGATCAGCGACATGAAGTTCGCCGGTGCCGACACTTTGGCCACTTCCTATACCTTGTCGATGGCTTTGCGCAAGCTGTCTCCTTACAACGTGCTGATTTGCGGCCGCCAGGCCATTGACGGGGATACCGCCCAGGTTGGCCCGCAGACGGCTGAGAAATTGGGCATTCCCCAGATTACATACGCAGAGGAACTGGTGGACGTGGACGAGAAGTCCGTGACCATCAAGCGCCGTTTGGAAAGAGGGGTGGAGACCGTCAAGGCTCCGCTGCCCTGCTTGGTCACCGTCCATGGTTCGGCCAAGGAATGCCGTCCCCGTCATGCTATTCGTGTGATGCAGTACAAGTACGCGGCCACGCCGAGCGAGCTGGCTTCGGCCGATGAGACCCGCAAGGCACGCGTGGCGGCCAAGCCGGAACTGCAAATCAAGGAATGGACAGCCGCCGATTTGGCTGCCGACCCGGATCGTCTGGGTCTGGCCGGTTCGCCTACCAAGGTGAAGAAAATCGACAACGTGGTGCTGGTCCACAAGGAAGCCAAGGTGATGGACGCTTCGGATGCTTCCATTGATGGTTTGATGAAAGAATTGATTTCCACCCATATCGTAGGATAATCCGGGGAGTGGCAAACAGCCTTCTTTTCGAGGTCGCTTAGGCTTCGCAGTCGGGAAGGCTTAAAAAAGAAAGAAATGAGTAACGTATTTGTATATTGCGAAGTAACCGAAGAACGCGGCATTGCTGACGTGAGCTTGGAATTGCTCTCCAAGGGCCGCAAACTGGCCGACACCTTGGGCTGCCAATTGGAAGCCATTGTGATCGGAAGCCAGGTCAAGGAGCTGGAACAGACACTGTATCCCTACGGCGTGGATGTGATCCACTATGCCGACGATGCCCGCCTGTTCCCTTTCACCACCTTGCCCCATACCTCGATTGTGGTAGGTCTGGCCAAGGAATTCAAGCCCGAAATCCTGTTGTTCGGGGCTACATCGGTAGGCCGTGACATGGCACCGCGCGTGGCTTCCAACCTTTTGTGCGGGTTGACGGCCGACTGTACTTCCTTGGAAATCGGGGATCACGAGGAAAAGAAGACCAACACCGTCTATAAGAACCTGCTTTATCAGATTCGTCCGGCTTTCGGCGGCAACATCATCGCCACGATTGTCAACCCTCAGACCCGTCCCCAGATGGCCACGGTTCGCGAAGGGGTGATGAAGAAGGAAATCTACAAGGCCGGTTACAAGGGCGTTGTGAAGATGGTGGATGTAGCCAAGTATGTGTCGGATACCGATTTCTGCTGCCAGATCATCGACCGCGCCATCGAAGCCCAGAAGGTGAACATCAAGGGCGCCCAGATTATCGTTTCGGGCGGTTACGGGGTCGGCAGCCGTGAAAACTTCAAGCTGTTGTACGAGTTGGCCGAAGTCTTGGGCGGCGAAGTGGGGGCGACCCGCGCTGCGGTGGATGCCGGCTTCATCGAACACGAACGCCAGATCGGCCAGACCGGGGTGACGGTTCGCCCCAAGCTCTATATCGCTTGCGGTATTTCCGGTTCGGTGCAGCATCGTGCCGGGATGGATCAGTCGGGCAAGATTATCAGCATCAATACCGATCCGGAAGCGCCGATGAACGCGATTGCCGATTATGTGATCAATGGTTCGGTGATGGATGTGTTGCCGAAGTTGATCAAGTATTATAAGGCCAATTCCAAATAAACGTGCGGCGTGTGATAACGGGCAAGCTGCTTAGGTGCACGCCCTCGGCGGAATCCTGACGATCCGGTTAGCCTTCGGTCGTGCGCCTTTGCATCTTACCCGTTCTGGCACGAAACTTTGAATAGCCGAGAGCTACGGTGATTTGGCGGTTCGAGATTATTTTTAGAAACACCTAAAATTGAGGTTATGAATTTTTACAGTGATAACGAAGCCTTGAAGTTTCATCTCAATCATCCCACGATGCGCAAATGCGTGGATATGAAAGAGAATGGATACGCAGACAAGGGAAAATACGATTATGCGCCTGAGAATTTCGAAGACGCGATGGACAGCTATGAGAAGGTGATGGAAATCATCGGCGATATTTCGGCCAATGTGCTGGATGTGAATGCCGAGGATGTGGATCACGAAGGCCCTGAGGTTATCGACGGCCATGTGAAGTATGCCCGTGGCACGCAGGAGAACCACGACGTGCTGACCCGTGCCGGGGTTTATGGCATCGCTTTGCCGCGCAAGTACAACGGTTTGAATTTCTCGTATGTGCCGTACGTGATGGCGGCTGAAATCGTGTCTCGCGGGGATGCGGGATTTGCCAATATCTGGGGCTTGCAGGACTGCGCCGAGACCATTTACGAATATGCCAGCGAGGATATCAAGGACGAGTTCCTGCCGCGAATCCATGATGGCAAGACCTGCTCGATGGACCTGACCGAGCCGGATGCCGGTTCGGACTTGCAAGCCGTGCAGCTGAAGGCTACTTATGACGAAGCCAAGGGCATGTGGATGCTCAACGGGGTGAAGCGTTTCATCACCAACGGGGATGCCGATATCAAGTTGGTACTGGCTCGTTCGGAAGAAGGCACGCACGACGGCCGCGGCTTGTCGTATTTCGTGCATGACCGCAACTGGGGTGGGGTACGAGTAAGGCGTATCGAGAACAAGCTCGGTATCAAAGGCTCGCCGACTTGCGAATTGGTATTTACCAATGCGCCTGCCAAATTGGTGGGCGACCGCAAGCTGGGTCTGATTAAATACGTGATGTCGCTGATGAACGGGGCTCGTCTCGGGGTCGGCGCTCAGTCGGTGGGCGTTTCCGAGGCTGCTTACCGGGCGGCTTTGAAGTATGCCGGCGAACGCGAACAGTTCGGCAAGGCGATTATCGAGTTTCCGGCCGTCTATGAGATGCTGGCGTTGATGAAGGCCAAATTGGATGCTTCCCGTTCGGTATTGTACGAAACCGCTCGTGCCGTGGATTTGAGCAAGTCTTATGCCGCCATGGTGAACGAAGGGCAGAAGCTGACGCCCGAACAGCGTGCCGAGATGAAGCTCTACCAGCGCAATGCGGATTTGTTGACGCCTATCTTGAAGATGTTCTCCAGCGAATATGCCAATCAGGTGACATACGATGCGATCCAGATTCACGGGGGAACCGGTTATATGAAGGATTTCCCGGTGGAACGCTATTACCGCGATGCCCGTATCCTGACCATTTACGAAGGTACTTCGCAGTTGCAGGTGGTGGCGGCAATCCGCAACGTGCTCAACGGCACGGCTTCCAAGCTGATTGAAAGCTACGAGTCGGAAGGAATCAAGCCGGAATTGCAGCCTCTGCGCGACACTTTGAAGAAGATGCACGAGGATTTGAACCGGGCGGTGGATACGGTGAAAGGCTTGGACAACAACGAGGCGGTGGATTTCAATGCCCGCCGATTGGTGGAAATGGCCGGATACACGATTCTGGGCAATCTGGTGATGCTGGATGCCAACCGCAGCGATATGTTCCGCAAGAGTGCTGAAGTCTTTGTGGACTATGGACGCAGCATGGTGGCTCGTCACGCGGATTTCATCGCTTCGTTCCGCAACGAGAAGATGGAGTACTACAAATAAGATAGATGTCCGGATTCCATGAATGGCGGATTCCGTCGGCAGGAAAGGGTGTGCCAAGTCCGTCCGGTCCGAGGCCATGCGGCCGAAGCCGGGACCGGGTCTTCGGGCATGCCCTTTTGCATGATTGGGATACGGCTGGAACCAAGCGGTTCCCGGTGAAACGAGCAAAGGTGAGCTATGACAAGACCTAAGAAGCTGTTTTCGACTTGAACAGCTTCTAAGAATATTCCGGATTACCGTTCCAAGGCGAAGCAACAGGTTCTTTCAACGGTAAAGGCGTTTAGAAGCAGCGGAGTTTTGGACAAGGAGGAGTGTATGGAGTGATTTCCTTCCTTCGAAAGAAAACATCTTTCAACGATTTGATTTTTGCCGATCCGATAGAGTATACAAAATGGGGCAGGGAGTACCGGATTCATTTTTTTCCACCAACGAGGTGCAGGCGGGGCAGGTTGGGGTAGAAATGGTGCAACTTTGGAATCCTATGCGGTTTTTCTGTCTTTTAGCGGTTTGAGCCTTGGACCACAATCCGGTAGCGGTCGAACTCGATGGTTTCCCCTTCCCGGATTTTGGCCCGTTTGCGGAACTCGGTTTCCCCGTTCCGTTTCACGAAACCGGCGCTCACGCATTCCTGGGCATCGCTGCCGGAATAGACGACGTTGACGGCTTTGAGCAGTTGGATGAGCGGGATGAATTCTTCTCCTTCCCGCAGCTGGAATATGAGTGTTTCCTTCATGGCTTTTAGATGGATATTTTCGCCGGCAGGCAAAGATAGCGAAAGGTTCGGCAGGGACAAAGATAAAGATAGGAAAAGTCGAGCGCGGGGCAAACGAGCTTGCTTGGTTCGCTTTGCCGGGACGCATCCTATTTTCGCCGACAGTCAAAGATAATGAAATGTGAGAGTAGTGGCAACAGACTCGTTTGATTGACACTACCGAACCGCGTCCTGAAAATCCATTCTTTTCAGGATTGCAAGAAATTTTAAAAAGCTTCTTGAACAGCTTCTCAATTGCATATAGAGGGAGGGAGAAGCTTTACCGCCGTTTTGGCGGACAATTCTTCGGCGGAAGCCTTGGCGGCTCTGCTTGCGAAAGGGGATGTCACTATCCGGATGGAGGATTATGCCCGGATGGAGAAAGCCGGTCCTTTGGGGACGGATTTGCCACGGAACGACCGGCATACGACGACTTCCGCCGGGGATTTGTTCTGTATCTGGGAAACCGGTTCGTCATTTATTACGATTCCAACATTTGGACGTTCACCCGTTTGGGAAAGATAGAAGGGGTGGATCGCGACGAGCTTCTTTCCTCCTTGGGCAAAGGGGATGTGATGGTGCGGCTTTCGCTGGATTGATTCGGGGACGGGATTCCCGGTAGCAAGACCATAGGCAAGCACGTGAACAATGCGTTGAGAGAAGAATTGGCCGGTATTCCAGTTGTCGCAAATTTTGCGACAACTGCCGCAGACGAGAAAGTCTATCAAGTGGAATATTACAATCGGGACATGATTCTATTGGTCGGTTACAGAGTGAAATCCAGCCGGGGCATAAAGTTCCGTCGTTGGGCGAATCGTGTACTGGCTATCCTCAATCCTGCAAAGCTTGGTTCGGCCTTCGGTTTGCATTATCTTTGTCATTCCTTAGAAATGGGATTCACCGAAAAACGCAGAAAGGTATGACGCACAGATTGTTATTCCTGTTGGGACTGGCTGTGTTGCCCTGGATGGCCCGGGCACAGGAAAAGATAAGTGGATCATGGCACGGGGTGCTGGATGCAGGCCAGGCATCCTTGCACATGGTTTTCCATCTCGATACCGATGAAGAGGGGCAGGATGTTTGCAAGATGGATGTCATTGAACAGAACCTGAAAGGTTTCCCTGTTGTGGTGAAGTATTGCGGGACGGACTCCTTGTCCCTTGCCGTCCCCTTGTTGGGGGCTTCCTATGCGGGGCGTCTGCAAGCAGGACTGTTGTCCGGGAACCCGGATTCCTCTCTGTCCGGAGGCATCCTTCCGGAGCACTCTCTTATCGTAGGCAAGTTCCATCAGCACGGGTATGTGTTCGATTTGAACCTGGAACCGGGAAGTTGGGAACCCCGGAGGCCTCAGACCCCGAAGCCGCCTTTCGACTACCAGACCGAAGAGGTTTGCTTCCTGGCGCCGGACAGTGCAAGGCTTTGCGGCACGCTGACCTATCCGGTCGGTTACAAGCCGGGGAAACGGAAGAAAACCCCGGTGGTCGTGCTGGTATCCGGCAGCGGGCAGCAGGACAGGGATGAAACCATCATGTCGCACAAGCCTTTCGCGGTGCTTGCCGATTATCTGGCGGAGCATGGCATCGCCTCCTTGCGTTACGACGACCGTGGAAAGGGGGCATCGGAAGGAGATCCCGCGCTTACCACCACATATACCAATATGCAGGATGCCTTGGCGGGTATAAACTATCTCCGCCAAAGCAGGAAATTCGGTCCTGTGGGCGTGATAGGGCATAGCGAGGGTGGTGTCATCGCTTTCATGATCGGGGCCGAAAACCAAGCGGATTTTATAGTCAGCATGGCCGGGAGCGCGATTCCGGGCGATAGTATCCTGTTGATGCAAAACAGAATGGCCTTTGAATCCATGGGACAGCCGGATTCCTTGGTCGATGCCTATTGCGCGGTTTTGGAACGGGTGCTGGACTACCGGGTTTCGGGTCAGGATGTGGATAGTCCGAGGGCGGTGGTGGACAGTTTGGTCGCTGTCTGCGGTGCGGAATGCCTGCCGTTGGAAGCCCGTTTGAACTTGTCTATCGTGCTGGGTCAGGAAAGTCCTTGGATCGACTTCTTCATTGCTTACGACCCGGCGCAGGCCATTGCCAAAGTCCGTTGCCCGGTGTTCGCGCTTAACGGAGAGCTTGATACCCAGGTGCTTTCCTCTGAGAACCTGCCGGTCATTGAAAGCCTCTTGCCGCCTTGTCCGCAGAACCGGGTGGCGGCATATCCGGGTTTGAACCATCTTTTCCAACACGCAGTTACCGGCTTGTCTACCGAATATTCCACGATAGAGGAAACCCTGTCGGAGGAGGTTCTCCAGGACATTGCCGATTGGATTAACGGCCTGGGGACTGCAAGGCGGTAGGAATGTGCCGCCGGCAGGCTGCCGCCTTGTATTTTGTCGAAAAACGATATTGAAATAGGAATATATTAGAAATAAGAAGCTGTTTAAAATTTCTTGCCATCCTGAAAAGAATGGATTTTGAGGGGTCGGTTTCAGGATTTTGTTTGCCCATCGGGGGCTATTTCGGGTCTTGTTTGCGTTTTTCACGTCAGATAGCTCGGCTATCCTCCTTTGAAAAACGCCGCGCCATCCCTCCAAATCCCCTCCCGATGGCCTAAACAAATAAATTTAACCCAAATCGGTCATTAGACTTTGGGTAGATTGTCCGCTTATGTCATGCAGCATGCTTCTCGCCTAGCCGAAGGCGTAGCGGGCTACGTCGAGGCGTAGCGAGGAGCAAGATGCGGACAGAAGCGAACAAGATGCACAAAAGCATCCCTCTTCGAAAACAGGAAACACACTCGGCGAGTCTAATGACCGATTTGGGTTTAAACAGCTTCTAAGTTTCTTATGGATATTGTCACGAACCACGTACCTTGCAGGAAATAGCTTCTTATCTGGGTTTTTCCGACAGGTACAGGATGAAACGTGTGTACATAGACCCTATTTTGGGCGACCTTTTGGAGATGACTTTTGCGGAAAACAAGAATAATCCTGCGCAGAAGTATGTGGTCAAAAAGTAGATTTGTTTGTTTCTCCTTGCGGGAATCTGATGAGGTCAAGCTTTGGCTAAAAGAGGATTATAGGATAGGGTCGGAAGAGAATCGGATTAACGGATTATTGCGTACCTTCGCGGGCTTTTAGGGTTGCCGGGACCGTTGGGGCGTTTCCACATGGAGTTTCATGGGAATCCATCGTCTCCGAAGGGCAGCCTCGTGCATGGAAAAAAACAAAGAAAATGAAAGAATATCAGAAAGTATTGTGCATTGCCGGGAGCGAATGCCTGGGCTGCTCCGGCGTGCAGGCCGACTTGAAAGCCATTTCCGCCTGCGGAGCCTTCGGGGCAGGCGCCTTGACCTGCCTGGTCAATATGAGCACTACCAAAGTGAAGGAAATCATGCCCTTGCCGGAAGAGTTCGTGGCCGGTTCCATCCGTTCGTTCCTGGACGATGTGAAGGCGGATGCCATCAAGACCGGGATGCTTTTCACCAAGCCGGTGATTGACAAGGTGGGTTCGACCCTGCTGGATTATCCGGAAGTGCCCAAAGTGGTCGATCCGGTCATGGTGGCGGCAACCGGAGACCGTTTGATTGAATTGGAAGCGATTGAAGCCTACAAGGAAAGCATGTTCCCGGTAGCCACTTTGATTACGCCGAATTTCAAGGAAGCCTGCCTTTTGCTGGGACATGAGTTCGGGGAAAAGGATTTGCAGGCGGACATGGACAGCCTTTGCCGTTGGGGGAACGCTGCCATCGTGAAATCCTTCCATCATGAAGGCAAGTTCATGGATGTGTTCAGCCCAGGCCAGGGCCAGCCTTTGCGGCTTTTCGAGAAACGTTTCATCGAAACCAGGAACGTGAACGGGACGGGCTGCACTTTCTCCTCGTCCATCGCGGCCTTCATTGCCCGGGGATTTGCCTTGGAAGAAGCGGTGGCCCGGGCCGAAGAATATATCGGCAAGACTATCGAAGAAGGGGCCAAATACCGTTTCGGGGCCGGCAACGGTCCGGTATGCCATTTCTACAACGAGATGCCTTTGTGATTTTGTCGTTTGAACCGGGAACCGGTTTTTGTAAAGGAGTTTTCAAGGCGATGCCGTGACGGTTGTTTTGCGGTATCCTCAAAAGGTCGCTTCTGCGCAAGTCGTGGAGCGGCCTTTTGCGTTCACGGGTGGGAGGAATCCAATGACCGGGTTTAAGTGGTTTAAGCCGGAATGGCTTGGTTCGGCTCCCGGTTTTGCTTATCTTTGCCTTAACAGGAGGGCTATTGGGAAAACTGTTTCCCATCGGGCACCTGGTTTTCGAGAGGGAAGACTATTTTCGAGAGGAAATCCTATCGATGAAAGACAAAACCAAATAGAAAGGAGCGAGGTATGAGCAAAATCGGAATCGTGGTAGCCATGGACAAGGAATTTGCCTTGTTCGAGAATCTTTTGGAAGAGAAGAAAGACATTTCTTCCGCAGGTTTCAGGATTTTGACCGGACGGACGGGAGGCAAGAAAATCTGCCTGATGACTTCGGGCATCGGCAAAGTGGCGGCAGCGACCGGAATCAATCTTCTCCGCTCGTTGTACCAACCCGATTTGGTGGTCAACTCGGGCGTTGCCGGAGGCTTGGGCGAGGGTCTGCAGACGATGGACATCGTGGCAGGAACCGAGTACGTCTACCATGACGTGGATTGCGGGCCGGGTAATGAGTACGGCCAGGTGCAAGGTTTCCCGGCCCGTTTCAAGGCCGATGCCGCTTTGTTGGAAGCCGTTTCCCGCCACGGGGTCAAGCAAGGACTTTTCTGCACCGGGGACCAGTTCATTTCTTCGGCGGAACAAATCGAGGATATCCGGAAGCATTTCCCGGACGTGCAGGCCGTGGACATGGAGAGCGCGGCCATGGCGCAGGTTTGCCATATCTGGAACATCCCCTTCCTGTCCTTGCGGATTGTCAGCGACACGCCGGGACGGCACGCGGACAACATGGGGCAGTACCAGGATTTCTGGAAACAGGCTCCCGGCCTGAATTTTGAATTGCTTCACAGTTTGCTTGCGGAATTGTAGCTTCATTGCCGTTGGCAGAGGTCGAACCGGCAGAAAGAATGTTCTTATGGAAAGCCAACATGTTTGGGTGGCGTTTGCCTTGACCCTTTTCGCCGGGCTGAGCACGGGTATCGGCAGCTTGCTGGCGTTGCTGGCCAAGCGTACCAATACTCGTTTTCTTTGTGCCTCCCTGGGCTTCTCGGCGGGCATCATGATTTACGTTTCTTTCATGGAGATGATGCCCGAAGCCCGGATGCAATTGTGTTCGGCTTACGGGGAAAAGCCGGGTATGCTGTACCTGATTCTGGCTTTCTTCGGCGGAATCGCCCTCATCAATTTGATAGACTTTTTGGTTCCCGAATCCTTGAACCCGCACGAGATGCACGAGTTGAAGGACGATACGGGCCAGGCCGAGCGGCGTTTGCAACGGACGGGCATCTTGGCGGCGCTCACGATTGCGGTGCATAACTTTCCCGAAGGAATCGCCACGTTCACCTCGGCCTTGGGTTCGCTCGACATTGCTATCCCGATAGCCGTGGCGATTGCCATCCATAACATTCCTGAAGGCGTGGCGGTGGCGGTCCCGATTTTTCATGCCACGGGGAACCGCAAGAAAGCCTTTTGGGCTTCTTTCCTTTCGGGTTTGGCCGAACCGGCAGGAGCCGTGGTCGCTTATGCCTTTCTTTTGCGCTTTTGGAACCCGATCTTGACCGGTATCGTGCTGGCGATGGTTGCAGGCATCATGGTATTCATTTCCTTGGACGAGCTTCTGCCCAGTGCCGAGCGTTACGGCAAGCACCATGTTTCGATTGCCGGCCTGGTGGCAGGCATGGCCGTCATGGCGTTCAGCCTGTATCTGATTTGACTTTCTGATAGATAAGGAAGATGATGCTTTGGGAAGGATGTGGATAGGGTCCGACCCGAATTGGCCCTTGGACCTTTGCTATCGTTTGGATTGTTGCAAGTTAGGTTTTTCGGACGCGCTGTCTTCTGGCAGCATCTTGTCCGTTGCCTTGTCGCAATGCCCGCTACGTCTTCGGTAAAGGCAGCCGCCGATTTGCACGCCAAAAAAGGAGACCTTTTGGCCTCTGACGGTCGCTTGGTTCGCTGGGATTGAAGGCTGTCTGAGGATACCTTTGCAAAGGTTTTATCCCAAATCGGTCATTAGACTTTGGGGAGATTGCCCGCTTGTGTCATGCAGCATGCTTCTCGCCTAGCCGAAGGCGTAGCGGGCTACGTCGAGGCGTAGCGAGAAACAGGATGCGGACAGAGGCGGGCAAGATGCCCGAAAGCCTCACTTTCCCAATCAAAAACGGACTCGGCGTGTCTAATGACCGATTTGGGTTTATTGGCTGTCGGCAAGGATGGAGCCGTTTTCCAGAAGGATTACTTCCCCGATTTCAGGGATGACCACTGGCAGCGAATCCTGTTCCTTCATCCGCCGGGCGTTTTGCAGAGGCTCGTCCCACGGATGCCGCGCCAAGGCGTATTTGGAGTGATGCACGGTCAGGATATGGGCAGCACCGGTTTCGCGGGCCGCTTGGCTCATGAATTCCGGCATCATGTGGATGTATTTCCAGTCTTCGTTGTATTGCCCGTTTTCCAGGATGGCCCAGTCGATAGGGGCGAACTTCCGGCCGATTTCGGCAAAATGGGTATCGTAACCCCCGTCTCCGGCCAGATAGATTTTCCGGGAGGGACATTCCAAGAGGAAGGATGCCCAATGGGTAGGGTTCCGTCTCAGGCTTCGTCCGGAAAAATGCCGGGCAGGCAGGCAGTGGACGGATAAACCGTTGTCCAAACAGGCTTGTTCGTACCATTCGAGTTCCACCAGCTGTTCCGGCGCAAAGCCCCAGCGTTCGAAATGTTGGCCGACCCCCAGAGGGCAGATGACTTTCCCGATACGCTCTTTCAAGGCCTTGACCGTATGGTAATCCAAGTGGTCCCAATGGTCGTGCGAGATAACCAGATAATCAATGGCCGGCATGTCTTCGGGTTTGTAGGTTTCGCTTCCGGGAAAGGCCTTGTTGGCGAAGCGTACCGGGGATGCCTGGCAGAATACGGGATCGATCAGGAATCTTTTGCCGTCGCTTTGTATCAGGTAGGAAGAATGCCCGAACCAGACGATGCAGTCCAGATCGGGGTCGAGCCGGTGCAAATCGGTCTTGACAGAAGGAACGGCCTGGTCGGGACGGACTCCCGGGTTCTTCTGGAACAGGAATTTCCACAGGTTGCCGAAGAAACTGCCTTTGGCCGTGTCGGGCATAAGCGGGACAGGATGGATGTTTTGGAACTGCCCGTTCTTGTAATACGGTGATTTCTCGATTCTTGCCAAGCGTTCCCCTTGGGGAAGCCGCCCGAAGCGCGGGCTGTGGAGGAACAGGACGATGCCGAGGATCAGGGCAAGAAGGATGCCAAAGACAAGGAGCAACATGCGTTTGATTTTCTTGGATCGGGTCATGGTATGGATTATGCAGACGCGAAAGTAGTAAGAAGCTGTTTAACCCAAATCGGTCATTAGGCTCGCCGGGGCGTTTCCGATGGCGGAAATGGTGCTTTCGGGCATCTTGCCCGCTTCTGTCCGCATCCTGTTTCTCGCTACGCCTCGACGTAGCCCGCTACGCCTTCGGCTAGGCGAGAAGCATGCTGCATGACACAAGCGGGCAATCTCCCCGAAGCCTAATGACCGATTTGGGTTTAAAATTGCTTGCAATCCTGAAAAAAATGAATTTCCAGGAACCGGTTTCAGGATTCGGGGAAAGTGTGACGCAAAGTGTAACAAAATGAGACACGAGTGTAACAAAATGGAACACTTTTGGAGAAGTGTCGAAAAATAATATTAATGGTAATCAATAAATTATATGTTTTGGCATGGGTTTTGTAAAGGATTTTTCCGTGATTGCGCGGAAGCGAACATAAAAACATAGGCACCATGATGATACGGAATCTGATAGCCGATTTGAAAGGGATTTTCGGGCGTTTCCCTGCCGCCGCCATCCTGAATTGCGCGGGGCTCACGGTCTCCTTGGCCGTTTTTCTGCTGTTGATGGCCCGAATCCGTCATGAACGCACCTACGACAAGTCCATCGAGGATTGGGAGGATATTTTCCGGGTGGAAACCAATGTCCAGGATGTCGGTTGGGGTGCGGGGGTGGCTCGTCCGTATGCCCGTTTGTTCGCCTCGTTTTCCCCTCATATCCGTTCCGCCTGCATCAGGGAAGGCTCGATTTTCGATATGTATTTCCACGTGGAAGGAGAGGGGCGGGAACACGGGTATGCAGACCGCTTCTGTCAAGCCTCGTCCGGTATTCTGGATGTGTTTTCATTCCAGTTGGTGGAGGGAAGCCGGGAGGCTTTCGACGAGCCGGGCAGCGTGTTGATACCCGAAAGTCTGGCCCGGCGCGTTTTCGGGCAGGAGGAAGCGGTCGGCCGGGTCCTGCTGCCTGAACTGGAGGATGCCCGCTTGCAGGTGGCCGGGGTGTACCGGGATTTCGCCCCGAACACTTCGGTGCCCAATGTCATCTATGTGAAGATGGGGGACTCCTATTACCAAGATTCCTGGGAGGGATGGAATTTCCTCTTTTATGTCCGTTTGGATGATGCTTCCCATGCGGCGCAAATCGGACAGGATTTCAACGAATGGTTTTCCTCGGCAGGCTTTGGTGTTGGGCAGGAAGCGTGTGAATCACGTTTGGTAAACTTGCATCAGGTTCATTTTGAGTCGGATGTTCAGGATTATGCACCTCATGCGGACCGTTCCGTGCTTTTGGTTCTGATGGGTTTGGGCTGGGTGCTTTTGATTATCGCGACGGTCAACTATGCCAATTTCAACATGTCCATGGCTCCTTTGCGTATCAAGAGCATTAACACCTGCAAGGTATTCGGGGCCTCGACGGCGCGTTTGCGGGGCAGGTTGGTGGCTGAGTCGGTGTTTTTGGGGCTTGTTGCTTATGTTCTGGCTTTGCTGCTGTTATACGGGACAAGGACGGCTTTGGCGCATTTTGTCCCGGTATCCTTGGCTTGGACTGCCCAGTATCCGGTCTATCTCCTGACCTTGGGCCTGGCCTTGCTGCTGGGGCTGTTGTCCGGTTTCTTCCCTGCTCTTTATTCCACTTCTTTTCCCCCGGCTTTGGTGCTGAAAGGCAGTTTCGGGCTTTCGGGCAAGGGCAGGGCCTTGCGCAAGGTTTTGCTTGGCATCCAATTTTGGGCGGCTTTAGTCCTGTTTGTGGTCGCCTTGGTCATGTTGAAGCAAAACCGCTACATGCAGCGGCAAGCTTTAGGCTATGACAAGGATTTGCTGATCGTGTCCAATACGAGCCGGATTGTCCGGGAAAGGAACGAGGCCGTGGCCGTGCAGCTCAGGACCCATGCCGGTGTGAAGGAGGTGGCTTATGCCGCCGATGTGTTGGGAGGCAAGGACAGGTATCAGTCTTGGGGCTTGCAAATCAACGGCAAGGAGGTTTATTTCTGTTGTCTTCCTGTCACGCCTCCGTTTTTGAAGACGATAGGGGTCGAAGTCCGGGAAGGACGGGATTTCCTGCCTTCTGATGCGCTGGGGGAATGCGGGTTCGGAAATGGCAAGTATATTTTCAACGAGGCTTTCTTCCGGGAATACGGTTTCGATTTTCCCGAATGCCAGGGGGATAATGTGGTAGGCATGGTTCCCGACATCAAATTCCGTTCGATGCGGGACAAGATTTCACCGATGGCTTTTTACGTGCAGCCCGGGTACACGCTGATGTACAATTATGTTTACGTCCGGGTTTCCAATTCGGTGGCTTTGGGCGACGCGATGCGTCATGTGCGGGAAACTTTGGAATCCTTTGATCCGGGCTTCCCTTTTGAGCCTCGTTTCTACGATACGATTTTGCAACAGACCTACGAGCAGGAACGGAAAGAGGGCATCCTGATCGGCTTTTGCTGTTTGCTGGCCATCTTTGTGGCTTTGAGCGGGGTGTTCAGTCTGATTTTGTTCGAATGCGAATACCGGAGGAAGGAAATCGCCATACGGAAAACGCTCGGGGCGACGACCGGAGGGATACTGTGGCGTCTGAACCGGCAATACCTGGGATTGGTGGCAATCTGTTTCGTCCTTTCGGTGCCGGTTGCGGTTTACTTCGGTTCATCCTGGCTGGAAAATTTCGCCTACCGCACGGGCTTTCCGGTTCTGGTGTTCCCGTTGGTCTTGCTGGTTATGGGTGCTTTGGTGGCCGGTATTGTCACCTATCAGAGCTGGCATGTGGCTTCGGAGAAACCTTTGGAAAACCTCAAGGCGGAGTAGGACTTCGATTTGCTTTGCCGGGGTCGGGTGGTTGTTTGGAATCCCGTTTGGACCCGTGGTCTCGGTGTGCATGCCATCGGCTTGCCGGAGAAAGGTCTTGCCTCGGCCAAACATGATGAACAGGGAAGAGGAACCCAGAAGCCGGTTTTCCAACGGAGAATCGCGGTCAGAATATGTTCTGTTGCGGTTTCTCTGTCGAAAAACAAGCTTCTGGACCGGTCTCCCGTACTTGCGGCGAAGCAGCAGGCAATGTCATGGATTCTGTTGTGTCCCGGCCTGTTGTTTTGTATCCTGGGGCGCTGTCAAAGAAAGCTCAGGTTTTGAATCCATGCCTTTGTGAACGGGTAGCAGCGTTCTGGCTCGTATCGGTGTTCCGGGCCTTGCCCAAAGGGATGCCGGCCTCTTTTTTTGGTGTGTCTTCCGCGCGAGTCTACACATCGAGAATCCCTTCTGTTCCGGCGGTTTCTTTCCTGCTACCCAAGGATTTGAACATCTTGCTGATGCAGCGTCTCTTCTGTTCCATGTTGGGGTGGACGTAAAGGTTGAGCGTGGTGGAGATGTTGGAATGGCATAGAAGCACGCTTACGGTCTTGTAGTCGCATCCGGCCTCGATGCAGCGTGTGGCGAAGCTGTGGCGCCTGCAGTAAAAGCATATAGGCATACGCACGCTGGCCTGCAAGCCTGCCCGCCCTCCAACCGGCCTGCCGTCCTGCTTGCCTGCCGACCGATCTGCCGGCGTGCCTGCCTGTCGGCACACAGACAGGCAAACCTACCAACAGGCTATTTGCAAATGGGCAGGCTCAAATATAATGTGGAAACGGTATGGAATTAAAAGCAGGACAGTGCGACTGATTTTCATCAGCAAGATGTGCAACAAATATACGCAGAAGCCGAGAGCAGAGCCAAGCTTGCTTGAGCTATGCCGAGGCGCTACCTCCTTGTTGTCTTATGTCAATGCGTTGATTATTTGGGGTTTGTGAAATAAAGACGGTGTCATGCAGGCCAGAAAGGAACGGGTGGGGAAGTCCGCAGGCTGATAGCAGGGATATTGTCCTGACGGCCTATGTTTCTGATTGATTCTGTAAAAAGGTTACCATAATCCGTAGAATCGTTATGTCTTTATCTGTCCGGTACCGCTACTTTTGCAGCAACAACAGCACGGTGCTGTGCAAATGATTTGGTATCATGAAAAAGATTCTGGTTTTAATCCTATTGGCGACAATGACCAACATTCAAGGAAATATGGCACAGGAAAAGATTGCACAAACAGCGGAAGATGCGGATGGCAAGGCCGCTTTCCAGAGGGAAATGGTTTTCCCCATCGGCGAACCGAACACCGCCTACGCCCGGTATTTCATCGGCAACAGCTATTTGGCTCCGATATCCAAGGAGCAGGTACCTTTCAACAATGTCACCTTCGAGCCGAGATGCCGCAACAACTGGCACATACATCATGCGACCCGAGGGGGAGGGCAGATGCTGGTCTGCGTGGCCGGCAAAGGCTGGTACCAGGAGGAAGGAAAGCCGGCCGTGCCGGTGCTTCCGGGCGATGTCATACACATTCCGGCTAATGTGAAGCACTGGCATGGAGCGGCAGCGGACAGCTGGTTCGCCCATCTTGCGTTCGAGATTCCCGGGGAAAACACCTCCAACGAGTGGCTGGAACCCGTGACCGATGAAGAATACGACAAATTGGGCAAATGATGACACTCGAAGCATTCAAGGATTTCGTGACGACAGGCAAACCGCTTGACACTGAAGAGATACACCAGTTCATGGACTTGATGAGCGGGGAGGCGCGGAAAGCGACTTTCCGGCTGAACTCAGCTTATCATACGCCGGAAGAAACCAGGGAAATTCTGTCCGAGTTGTTCGGGAAGTCCGTTCCTTCCACGTTCCGTGTGTTCCCTCCGTTTTATACCGATTTCGGGAAGAACATAGAAGTGGGGGAGAATGTATTTATCAATGCCTGCTGCCATTTCCAGGACCACGGCGGCGTGACCCTTGGGGATGGCTGCCAAATCGGGCATAATGTGGTGTTCGCCACGCTCAACCATTTTTTGGAGCCGGAGAAGCGCAAGATGACCTATCCTGCGCCTATCGTCTTGGGAAAGAATGTCTGGGTTGGTTCCAATGCCACCATCCTGCAAGGCGTGACTATCGGCGACAATGCCGTGATAGGTGCCGGAGCGGTGGTTACAGGCGACATTCCTGCCAATACGGTGGCTGTCGGTGTCCCGGCAAAGGTGGTGAAAAACATATTCACGGCGGCATCAACGCAGACAGCATGAAGTAGCGGACTCTTATGGATTACTTAAACCCAAATCGGTCATTAGACTTTGGGGAGATTGCCCGCTTGTGTCATGCAGCATGCTTCTCGCCTAGCCGAAGGCGTAGCGGGCTACGTCGAGGCGTAGCGAGAAACAGGATGCGGACAGAAGCGGGCAAGATGCCCGAAAGCCTCGTTTTCCCAATCAGAAACGGACTCGGCGTGTCTAATGACCGATTTGGGTTAAAAGGGCGTTATATCGGTCAGATACGAAGCCATCGCTTTGACTGGAGCATGAAACCGCTTTTGTGACGAATGGCTGCGAGGCGTGCAAGGGACAGCACGAAGAGGCGTAATGGTACGTGACTGATTTGCCCCTTGCACGATGAAGTAGACACCGTTAGAAAGGCGAATTCAATACATGGCGGTGATATCCCAGACAAACGCCCGTATCCCGTTCTCCTTGTTAACCTCGTCCAACTTCTGCACGTATTTGAGAAGCAGCGGCACCATTTCTTCTTCCACCACGGTGAGGGTGGCGGAGTTCATTTCGGGCCAGGTGTGGGTGCCCATGCGGGGTTCGCCCCCGAAAGTCCCTGCTCCGTTCACCACGGGCCATTGGGTGAAACCTTTTATATTGAGTTGCTTGAGGATGTAGTCGACCCTTTCGGTGAGGGCCTGGTTGTAGGCTATGAATACTGCTTTTTTCATCTCTTTATTTTTTACGGCGTGTGATAACGGGCAATCTACGGCGTTGCCTGCGGGATTCGGACTCGGTCACGTACTAGAGTACGCTCCCTCGTCCTCACCCTTGGCGGCCTTGTATCTTGCCCGTTCTGACACGCCTTGTTCTTATTACATTATTATTGTATATCTGACCTGGCAATCCTTGCTGTGGAATTGGCGTGTCAGAATGGGTGAGATACGAGGCGCTGAACCGCAGGCCAAGGAGGGAGTGTACTTCCGTACATGACCGACTTGGACAAGGTTCGCAACGAAGTAGACCGCCCATTATCACACGCCGATTTATTGGATCACGGCAGGCAAACTCTCATTTTCCACGCCATCCATGAACGAATACTGCTTAGCCAGCTTCTTCTCCTTGTTGCGGTTGCCGCTCTTGTTGGTGGCCGCGTAGATGGCCGGCACGATAATCAGGGTAATCAAGGTGGAGAACACCATCCCCCCGATGACCGCGATACCCATAGGCTTCCAGGTTTCCGAGCCTTCGCCCGAGCTCAAGGCCATAGGCACCATCCCCAGGATGGTGGTCAGCGAAGTCATCAGCACCGGACGCAGACGGGAACGGCAAGCCTTGGCAATGGCCTCGTACAGAGGCACCCCGCGTTCGCGCAAGAGGTTGATGAAGTCGATAAGCACGATTCCGTTCTTGGTCACGATACCTACCAGCATCACCGCGCCCAAGGCAGCCACCACGCTCAGCGATGTATGGGTCATCAGCAAGGCTAATACGACCCCGGTGAAGGCGAACGGGATGGCCATCATGATGATGAACGGCATCTTGAAGCTCTCGAACTGGGCCGCCATCACGATATAGACCAGCATCAGCGAAAGCAAGAGCAGCATGATCAGCGATCCGAAGGATTCCTGCTGGTCCTCGTAGCTTCCCCCGATGTAGAAGGTCACATCCTGAGGCACGTCTTCCATATTGTCGATGATGCTCTGGGCGATGCCGGCCACTTCACCCAAGGCCACGCCGGCGGCCGGGCTCAGGCTTACCGTCAACAGACGCTGCTTGTTCTTACGCTCGATGGTGGGAGGCGAGTAGTATTCCCTGATATGCCCCAGTTCCTTCAAACGCACTTTTTGGCCATGCCCGTCGGTAATCAGGATGTTCTCCACATCGGTAATCGAGGAACGGTATTTCTCGTCCAAACGGACAATGATATCGTATTCTTCCCCGTCTTCCTTGAACTTGGTATTGCGGAAGCCGTAAACCCGGTTGCGCATGTATTGCCCGATTTCGGTGGTGGTCAGGCCGTGCTGCGCCAGCTTGTCCTGATCCAGGATCACTTGCAGCTCCATCTTGTCATCGTCCCGGCTGATCTTGATGTCGCCTACGGCAGGAAACTTGGACGCTTCGTGGGAAATCCGCTGGGCTACCGCCGTGGTCGTGGCAAAGTCATGCCCGATGACTTCTATGTCGGCCGTGTTGCTGGCAAAGCCCATGCTTCCGGTCGATACCGTGAACTCGACGATTTCCGGGAACTCCTTGAAGATGGCCCGCATCTGGTCGGCAATCTCGAAGACGGAGCGGTCCCGTTCCTCTCTTTCAACGGTGCGGATACGCATGTTGAGGATATTGCTCCCGGTGGTGTTCATCAGGGAAGCGGTCGAAGCCTCTTCTTCCGTCCCGTAGGAGAGGTTGATCAGGTTGATTTCCGGAATCCGGGCGCGGATGACCGAGTCGATGGCCAAGGCAACCCGTTTGGTCTCTTCCACTCTTTGCCCGGACTGCATCTTGGCGTAGGCCGACATTTCGCTCTGGTCGTTCATCGGCATGAAGTCGGTCTGGATGTAGCGGGCCATGAAGACCGATACTCCGAAGAGGCCGAACATGCTGCAGATGACCACGGCCTTATGATGCAGCACCCAGTTGATCAGGCGCTCGTAGAAAGCGTCCAGCTTGTCGAGAGCCTTGGACGAGATGTAATAGAACGAGTGTTTCTTGATTTTGGTCTTGTCCTGGAGCTTGAGAAGCTGGGAACACAGCATAGGGGTCAGCGAGATAGCCGTGATGGTAGAGGTGCAAATCGTGATGCAGACAATCCATCCCAATTGCTTGAAGATGATGCCGGTCATCCCGGTCACCAAGGTCAAGGGGAAGAACACGGCTACCGTTACCAATGTGGTGACAATGACCGAAAGCCATACCTCGTTGGTCCCGTATTTGGCCGCTTCCCGGGGACGGCTTCCCCGGTCTATGTGCTTGGTCACGTTTTCCAGGACCACGATGGCATCGTCCACGACCATCCCGATCGCGATGGAAAGGGATGAAAGCGAAATCATGTTGAGCGATTCCCCGGTGGCGAACAGGTAGATGAAGGCCACGATCAAGGAGATAGGAATCGTCAAGGCGATGATGAAGGTGGCCCTCCAGCGTCCCAGGAACAGGAACACGACAATGACCACGAACAGCAAGGCGTACAACAAGGTCTCTTGCAGGTTGTCCACCGACTGGATGATGAAGCGGGAGTTGTCGGAGATGATTTGGAACTGGATATCCGAAGGCAGTTCCTTCTTGGCCAATTCGATTTCCTTCTTGGCTTGCTCGGCCACTTCCACGGCATTGGCATCGGTCTGCTTGGTAATCATCAGGACCCCGCCGTCGCGCCGGTTGATGGTCTGTTCCAGCGTGATGTCCTTGACCGTATCGCGGACGGTGGCCACATCGTGCAGGTAGATGGTCCGGTCGTTCATCGTCCCTAAGACGATATTCTTGATTTGGTCGCTTTCCTCGAACTCCCCTTCCACACGGAGGCTGTAGTCCATCAAGCCCATTTTCACGTTCCCGGAGGCCACGTCCATGTTCTCCGCCTGGATTTTGGAACCGATTTGCTCCAAGGTCAGGTTGTAGGCATCCAGTTTGTTGGGATCCAAGTCCACGTAAACGACCCGTTCCGGCCCGCCGGAGAGCACGGCCGAAGCCAGCCCGTCTACCCGGTTCAATCGGGTGATGAGTTTGTCATCGATAATCTTGTCCAATCCTGGATAGGATTCCTTGGCGGTGACCGCGTAAATCAGGATAGGCATGGACGAGGTGTTTATCTTCATGATGGTAGGCCGGTCCATATCGTCGGGCAGGTCCTGCATGGCCTTGTCCACCGCGTCCCGGACATCGTTCGATGCCTCGTCCAGGTTCACTTCCCACTCGAATTCCAGGCTCACGACCGAGAGGTTGTCGTAAGAAGTAGAAGTCATTTCCTTGAGCTCGTCCACCGAGTTCAATTGGTCCTCAAGGATTTTCGTCACGTTTTCCTCGATGTCCGAGGCGTTGGCGCCCGGGTAGGCGGCCATGACGGTGATGTAGGGCGGGTCCATCTTGGGGTATTGGTCCACTGGCAGCTGCAAGTAGGAGGCGATACCCAGCACCAGGATGGCCGTGAAGATCATCAAGGTGGAGATGGGTTTGTTGACCGCTGTGCTGTATATGCTCATTTCTTTGTTCTCTTTAAATTAAAGTCTTTGCTTTGGCCGTGTCTGGCAACTTTTCCTCATGCCGTTATTTTTGGATGTCGAGCAGAGAACCGTCCACCAACCGCCCCTGCCCGGCCACCACCAACTCGTCTCCCGGATGAATTTCAGGACTGATGATTTCCACTTGGTCTTCGAAGCGTTTGCCCAAAGTCACTTCCACCCGTTTGGCGACCCCGTTCTTGTTGAGGAACACGTAACGGTTGTTGGCTCCTTGCAGCTTCAGTACGGCAATCGAAGGCACGATCAGGCCTTCATCGGCACCGACTTCGAAGGTCAGGGTAGTGTACATGCCCGGACGGAGTTCTTCCTTGCTGTTCGGCACCTGGATTTCAACGGTGAACGTCCGGGAGGCCGGGTCGATGGTAGGATAGACGATGCTGATTTTCCCTTTGAACGTCCGGTCGGGGTAGATGTTGCTGTGCAGTTCCACCTCCATGCCTTCCTTCACCTCCAAGAAATACTGTTCGGAAAGGTTCACGTAGGCTTTGAGCGGGTTGATTTTCTCGATGGCGATGATGGCCGGTTTGGATGCCCCGCCGAAAGCCCCGCCGGTATAGACCTCGCCGTCTTCAAAGTATTTGCCGGTGACTACCCCATCGAAAGGCGCGATCATCTGGGTGTTTTCCTTGAGGAAGTCCACGTTGGCCTTGGTCACTTCGTACTGGGTCACCGCCTGGTCGTAGGCCTGCTGGCTGATGCTGTTGGTTTCCTTCAAGGTCTTGGCCCGGTTGTATTCGGTCTTGAGGTTTTCCAGCTGTACCTCGGCCTGCACCAACTGGGTGCGGTCCATATCGACTAAAAGCTGGCCTTTTTGGATCTTGTCGCCCACTTCCACATAGATTTTCGAAATCCGGCCGGTGGCGGCAGGGGCGTAATAGACCTGTTCGTCGGCTTGGAGGTTTGCCGTGTATTCCAAGGTCTTGGCAATCGGTTGGGTCTGCAATCGCTGGACCCTGACCGGGACTTTTTCTTCGGCCTGTTCCGAGCCTTTCTGTCTTGACGACGAGCCGCAGGAAACCAAGAGGCTCAGTCCCGCAGCGGCTAAAATCAGTTTTCGTATCATGGTTCTATTGTTTTTCGGTTTTCTATTGTTTGTTTTCGGGCATGAAAGCCAATCGGCATCCTTTGCCGGGGGCTTGCCGTTCCGACCGCGCGATGCTCGTTATCGCGATGCTTTTTGTCGTTATGCTTGCGCCTGCCCTTTATCCCAAATCGGTCATTAGACACGCCGAGTCCGTTTCTGATTAGGAAAATGAGGCATTCGGGCATCTTGCCCGCTTCTGTCCGCATCCTGTTTCTCGCTACGCCTCGACGTAGCCCGCTACGCCTTCGGCTAGGCGAGAAGCATGCTGCATGACACAAGCGGGCAATCTCCCCAAAGTCTAATGACCGATTTGGGTTTATCCTTAGGTCGCGTATCGTCCTTGATGACGTCCTGCTATTGCAGTTCATTGTAGAGTTTCAGCAGGTTCGTCTGCGCCTCCAGCAAATCCAGGCAAGCCGAAGTGTAATTGTTCTCGGCTTCCAGGTAATTGTTGTTGGCTTGGGTCAGGTCGAGGCTGGAGATATTGCCCACATTGAACTTGGCTTGGTAATGCCCCAAAACGCTTTTGGCCACTTCCACGTTCTCCTTTTGGAGATTGTAGTTTTCGGTGGCGTTCTGCAAGTCGTATTTGTACTGGGCTTCGTTCAGGCGCAGCTGGTCTTCCAAAAGGCTCTTGTTGAGCTGGGTCTGCTGGAGCGTGATTTTCTCCTGATCCAATTGCGATTTTCGCTGGAGTCCGGAGAAGATAGGCACGCTCAAAGTGACGGTGGCCGTATGCGGGATTGTCATGAAGCCCCCGGAGACAATCTGGTACTGGTAGTTGTAGCCGGCGCTCAGCGTAGGCGCGTAAGCCCATTTCTTGGCACTGACGGCTTTCTTTTGGAGCTCTTCCTGGGTCAACGTCAGTTGGTATTGCAGGTTGTTGTTGATGTCGAAATCCTTGAGAGCCAGGTTGGCGAAACCTTCCTCGCCCAGGAAATCCTCTAGATGGTCGGTCAGCGTGATGGGTGTTCCGGCCTTGAGGCCTAACTGGATGCGAAGCAGGTTATAGTTGACATCCAGAGTCCTTTCCATCGAGAGCAGGCTGTTGTTGAGCTGCCCTACTGTAATCCGGATCTGGTCCACATCGCTGATTTCCACGGTTCCGGCCTTGTACATGTTCTGGGTATGCTCCAGGATCCGGCTCATGTTGTCCAGGTTTTCCTGCAATATCTGCACCAAGCGTTCGCAGACCAGAATGGTATAGTATGAGTTGTAAATCGTGCTTTTGATGTCCAGGGCGTCGGCATCTACTTGCTGGCTTGCCAATGTCTTGGCAATCTTGGCTGTCTGTATGCCCACGATCCATTCCCCGTTCAGCACGGTCCATGAGGCCGAGGCTCCTAAGGTGAGATTGTCTTCCATCTTGATGGAGAACCCTGTCTCGCCCATGTCCACGCTTTGCCCGAAATTGGTCTGGTAGCCAAGGTTGGCATTGATCTGGGGAATTCCTGCCGAGATGGCTTCGGTAATCATTTTCTGCTGAAGTTCAATGTTGAGCCGCGAAGCTTTGAGGCTCTTGTTGTGTTCGACCGCGAAGCCAACGGCATCCTGAAGGCTGAGCGTCTGGGGCTGAGATACCGCTTCTTCGGCGGCTGTCTCCTGTTTCTTTGCCTCGATCCGTTTTTCCTTCCGGCTTTCGGGCTGTCCGCTTTCCTGTACTGGTTTTTGGCTCCATGCAGGGTATCCGCACAGCAATCCGAGAAAAGCAAGCAGGGCTGTTTTTGTTTTCATTTCTGATTTGATTGGAATATTGAAGATTAGTTTGATTCTCTTTGTTTTCCTATGATTCCAAACCCGTTCTGTCTGCCGGGTCGGTCGGCTGGACGTTGTTCAGATGCGTCAGGAAAGGATTCGCATTGCCGGATGTTTGCCGCAAGGCGGTTATCTTGCCTTTGGTTTCCGCGACGAACTTCTCGAATTCGGCTATTCCCTGAGGGGTAGCGATGCTGCGGATAAAATTTTCAAAGACATGCAGGACAATCAGGTGGGCAGGATGTTTGAGGTCTGGCCAGTTTTCTGGGTCGAGAAGGTGGGAAATCTGCATTTGGAGGAGTTCTGTCTGCATTTCCGCATCGATGTTTTTCCGGAACATTCCTTCCTGCCATCCCTTGCGGAAAAGGAATTGCAGGCAACGGTCTATATGCGAGTTGTCCTGTTTCATGAGTTTCTCGTATACGACCGGATGGTACTTCTTCATGTCGAAGATGTTGATTGGCCACAGGCTTTTGAGGCATTCGGAAATATTTTCAGCGATGCCGATGACAAGCCTGATGGACGGGACGTCCTCGGTTTGCTTGATGAGGTCTTCGGCCCGGAAACGTTCCCGGCGATAGAACATGACGGCTTCTACTACCTGGTCTTTGTTGTCGAAGTAAGAATAGAGCGTTTTCTTGGAAATCTTGAGATGGTTGCAGATGTCGTTCATAGAACTGCTTCTCAGTCCATAGCGGAGAAAGATGCCGGAAATTCCTTTGACGATTTCCAGCGGGGCGCGGTAGGGGAACATGTTTTGCGCGTCGGCATGGCTTGGATTGTCCGTTCCTGTACTTTGCCGTGGCGCGTTGTTGGCGTTGTTTCGGGTCATTTTATTCATGGAAACGTTTTTTGGGTAAATCGTTTCCATGTGCAAAAGTATGCTATTTCGGGGAACCAGCAAAACGGAATCCTTAGGAATAGGTGAAAAATAGAGGGGAAGATGGCTTCGAATTATTTAAAATGGCTTTGTGGTATATTGTGTAGCCTTTTTTGAGAAATGTTAAATTTTCTTAAAAGCGGTTTGAATTTAGAAGCTGTTTAAATTTATTTGTTCAGGCCATCGGGAGGGGATTTCGAGGGATGGCGCCGCGTTTTTCAAAGGAAGATAGCCAAGCTATCTGACGTGAAAAACGCAAGCAAGACCCGGAATAGCCCCCGATGGGCAAACAAAATCCTGAAACCGCCCCTGAAAATTCATTCTTTTCAGGATTGCAAGAAATTTTAAACAGCTTCTTATTTGTTCAGGCCATCGGAAGGGGATTTGGAGGGATGGCGCGGTGTTTTTCAAAGAAGGATAGCCGAGCTATCTGGGGTGAAAAACGCAAGCCAGACCCGGAATAGCCCCCGATGGGCAAACAAAATCCTGAAACCGGTCCCTGAAAATTCAGTCTTTTCAGGATTGCAAGAAATTTTAAGAAGCTGTTTAAACCCAAATCGGTCATTAGACTTTGGGGAGATTGCCCGCTTGTGTCAGGCAGCATGCTTCTCGCCTAGCCGAAG
>CALUHO010000035.1 GCA_944320465.1 uncultured Bacteroidales bacterium
GCGGGCAAGATGCCCGAAAGCCTCACTTTCCCAATCAAAAACGGACTCGGCGTGTCTAATGACCGATTTGGGTTTATGGGATTTTTGCCATTCCCCTTGTCCATTATGTCGGAATATTGTGTAATTTGGATGTCGGATAAGGATGAGGAGGAGTGTTTTCAATTTGTTGAAAACAATGCTATTATGGCAGCCTTTGCCGAAAATGGACCGATTGGCACAGGAAAATGGAGGCTGCCGGACCGAAATATGATAGGGAAATGCGGACGGAATCATTCTTTCATCGTTGTGCGGGCTGCCTGTCGGCCCTTGCTTTTTTGTCATTCGGCTTGAATGCCCATGAATTGCGTTTGGAACCGCTTCCGTACGGGGATTTCGAGAATTGGCTGGTTCGGGAAATCAAGGAGTCCGCGATTGTGGGAGGAGAAGTGAAAAAGGTCTATGCGGTGGCCGGCAACGACACGATTAAAGGGAATGTCCCCTACGAAAACACGGATTCCCCTTGGGGTTCGTCGAATGTCTATGCCCGGGTGGCCGGCGTGACCAAGGTCAACAACAATGTTTATCCGGATGCCAGAGAGGAAGGTCGTTGCGCCTTGCTGCGGACGGAGAAGATGAGTTTCCGCGTCATGGGGATGCTGAAGATGAATGTCCTGACTGCCGGCGCGTTGTATCTGGGGCGGATGAAAGAACCCGTGGAGAGTTTGAAATCTACTTACGCGATGGTCGATATGGGAGTCCCTTTCAAGAAAAGGCCGTCCTGCTTGGTGTTCGACTATGCGGCCAAGATAGGCAATTCCGGCCGGTTGCAGTATTGTCCCGGGCGCAAGGAAGAGTTTTACGAGGGTTACGACAAGGCGCAAGTCTTTATCCTGTTGCAAAGGCGTTGGGAGGAAGACGGCCATGTCTATGCCGAGCGGGTCGCTACCGGGGAGCTTTTGATAGGGGAGAGCACGGATTGGAAAAAGGGTTGCAAGCTAGGTTTGGAATACGGTCAGCCTTCCGATACCCTTCGTCTTTCATCCAGCTGCCGTTTGAGCAATATTTATTACACGCTTAATTCCAAGGGAGAGCAGGTTCCTATCGAGGAAGTGGCTTGGGCTTCGCCCGATGCCGAACCGACCCATTTGGTGGTGTTCATCAGTTCGGGCTGCCTGGGAGCCTATCGGGGCGAAGAGGGGAACGAGCTCCGGATAGACAATATGTATTTGGGATATTAGGCGGCGTGTTCCGTTTGCGGGGAATGTGTCTGCCATTGGGTTGAATTTTCGCAGATAGGTATTAGGCGGTGTCGCGCTTGCGTTCCTGCTTATTTCAACAATGTTTTGTGAATTATTCGGGGGATGATGCCGTCTCTCCGCATGTCAAATCTTGTATCTTCGCGATGTTTAACCGAAAATCAGAATAATCTATGCTTTTACAGATTGCTCCGGCCGTGGATACGGCTGCTGTCATGGATATGGCTGCCGCCGTGGTCCAGACCAAGGAAAAGATACCCATCATGGATCTGGCCATCAAGGGCGGATGGATCATGATTCCCATTGTCCTATTGCTTCTGGTTTCCATTTACGTGTTCGTGGAACGCTGGATTGTGATATCCAAGGCATCCAAGAACGAAGCCGGTCTGATGTATTCCATACGGGATTATATCCTCGACGGGCGTTTGGATTCGGCCAAGACCTTGTGCTGCAATACGGATACGCCTACCGCCCGTATCATCGAGAAAGGAATCGACCGGGTGGGGAAACCGATAGAGAATATCAAGTCTGCCATGGAAGATGCCGGGAACCTGGAAGTGGCCAAGCTGGAAAGACGTATCAGCTGGCTGTCGACCACCGCAGGGGCGGCACCGATGCTGGGATTCCTCGGGACGGTGACCGGGATGGTCCGGGTTTTCTTCGATATGGCATCCAAAGGCAACAATATCGAGGTGGGCACGCTGGCCGACGGGATGTACCAGGCTATGGTGACCACGGTGGCGGGTCTGATTGTGGGGATTATCGCCTATATCTGCTACAATTTCATTGTGTCGCGTATCAATCAGGCGACCCATGTGTTCGAAAGCCGGTCGGCGGAGTTTATGGATTTGTTGAACGAGCCCGAATAAATTCAACTGGAAATGGCCTTAAAGACAAGATACAAGCCGGATTTGAACTTCAGCTCGGCCTCGATGTCCGACTTGGTGTTCCTCTTGCTGATATTTTTCATCCTGCTTTCCACGATGGTGAGCCCGAACGCGATTAAATTGCTTTTGCCCAACAGCAACAGCAGGACGATGGCAAAGCAGAATTTCACGATTTACATCAATGCCCAGTACCAGTATTTCGTGGAGCAGACCATGGTGGACGCGCCGGGCTTGGAATCGGCCATCAACCGTCTGGCGGCATCCAATCCGGAGGCGACCATCGTGTTGAGGATTGACCGTACCGTGCCGGTGCAGTATTTGGTGAGGGTCATGGATGCGGTCAACACGGTCAATGAGCAGACCGGTTACAAGCTCAAGACCATATTGGCTACCGCTCCCAATGAATAGAGCGGCATCTTGCCCGTTCTGATGCTTCTCGGGAGGATTTCAGCTCTTTTTGGCGAGGTTTAAGAGCGGGGAGTTTCGATGGATAAACCAATGGATAAGAAACAAGAAAGACATACGGACAGGAAAGCGGACTGGATCGCGCTGGCTGCCACGCTCGGGGTATCGGGAGTGGCGGTCTGCCTGTTGCTGTGCTGCGGGCTTTACCGGCCTTTTCCGCCGCCTCCTGAATATGGCGTGGAGGTGAACTTGGGTTATTCCGAGTTCGGCATGGGCGATGTGCAGGCTTTCGAGCCGGAAGCGTCCCCGATGCCGGAGGAAAACGTGGTGGCGGAGAGCGCGGAAGAAGAAGCCGTGATGGAGACTTCGGACGAGGAAGCCCCGGCCTTGGCGGAAACCAAACCGGAGGAGAAAAAGGAGGAGAAAGCCGAACCGGAGAAAGTGCCGGAAAAGCCGGAGGTGAAGCCGGAGAAGGCCAAGGAGCCGGAGCTGAACCCGATGGCTCTGTATCCGGGCAAGCGCAAGGGCAAGGAGGAGTCTTCTCAAGGGGAGACGCAGCAGGCGGGCGACCAAGGGAAGCCGGAAGGGGATGTGCATGCGCAAGGCTATGAAGGTTCCGGCGGTTCGGGCGGGATCTCGTTCTCCTTGAACGGAAGGACGTTGATGTCGCTGGTAAAGCCTTCTTACGACTCGGATGAAGAAGGGGTCGTGGTGGTACGGATCTGGGTGAACCGGGACGGTCTGGTGACCCGGGTGCAGGCCGGGGTGAAAGGGACCACGACGATGGATCAGCTCCTTTGGAAGACGGCGGCCGAAGCGGCCATGAAGTCGAGGTTCGTTCCCAGGGAATTTGCGCCGGAGGAACAGGTGGGTACCATCAGCTACCGCTTTGTGCGAGGGATGTAAGACGGCACCTTGCCTTGGCGGGGATTTTGGGGAACGATGCGTGTTTTGAGGATTGAAATGAAGAAAGATATCCGGAAATATGGAGTGCCTCTGTTGTACGGGGCACTTTTTATTTATATGGTCTGGGTTATGGCCGACAGGATGCCGCTCTACGGTTATCTCCGGGTCGGTTTGGCGGTCCTTTTCTTTTTCGATTATTTTGTCTGGAGGCTGTTTCGACAGAGTCCGGCCATGCAGGGGCGGACTTGGATTCGCAGGGGCTTGACTCTGTTTTATTTCTTGCCTTTTGCTTTGCTGGTCGTTTTCTGCACGGTGCTGTCTTTTCGGGATCTTCAGGACTGGGCTCCTTTCTGGCGAACCTATCTGGCCGGAGCTGTCTTTGTGCTGTTGTCCACTCATTTCTGCTACGGGGCGGTCTGGGCTTTTTTTTCAATTATGACTTGGTTCTGTTCGGGACGCTTGGCTCGATGCAAGAAGAACTGGAATCTTAGCGGCTTGGGGCGTGAGGGAGAGCCGGGTGGAAGGAGGCATGAGGCGGTTCCAGTCCGTCTTGAAAGGGAGAGGCGGGCTGGAAAATTCCCGTACCAGGCTGCCGGATACGCCTCCTTTTTGTTACTTTTGCTTATTGTTTATGCTATGGTTATATCGACTTTCAACCTCAGAATCGACAAGATAGACATGCGGCGGGAGAATCCGGACCGTCCGGTGCCGGAAGGGCTGCGCGGGTATAAGATATTGCAGATTTCAGACTTGCATATAGGCAGTTTCACTTCGGCCCGTCAGGTGCGTAGCTTGGTCCGCCAGGCTTTGCTGACCCGGCCCGATATGATTGTCTTTACAGGGGATATGGTCAATCTCAGCACCTCGGAAATGACGCCTTTCATGTCGGATTTGGCTCACCTTCAGGCTCCCGACGGGGTTTATTGCGTGTTGGGAAACCACGATTACGGCAATTACGCCCAATGGCCGGACAAGAATGCCAAATACGCCAATTTCCAGAAGATGCTGGATTATTACAAGCGTTTAGGCTGGATTACGTTGAACAATGCCTCGGTCAAGATTGAACGGGGCTGGGACACGCTTTGGCTGGTAGGGGTGGAAAACTGGGGAAAGGAGGGCCGTTTTCCGAAACGGGGCAATCTGAAGAAAGCCATGTTGCCGGAATCCGTGCTCGAAGTCCGGCAGAGCTGGCGGCATGCGGGGAAGGATGCGGTCGAACCCTTGAATGTGCCGGGGAAGGCTAAGGCGGATGCTGTTTCGGCGAACCTTTCTGTCGATTCGGGCGCTTTGGCTTCGAGCGGCAAGGCGGCGGCCCGGAGTGGCGGGCAATACACGGTATTGCTTTCGCACGACCCTACATATTTCGATTCGGTGGTCTATCTGCGTTATCCCAAGATTGATTTGACCTTGTCCGGGCACACGCATGGGATGCAGGTGGGTTTCCGGATCAATGGCAAGGATTACAGTCCGGCTCGCTTCGCCTACGAGCATTTTTCCGGGATGTACATCATGGCCAACGGTCAGGCGCTTTATGTCAATACCGGTTGTGGTTTCAACGGGATTCCTTTCCGTATCGGGATGCGCCCGAACCTGACATTGTTTTCTTTGTGACGGGAATCCGGTTCAGGCTTGCCGTCTCTGCCGCAAGGCTTCGTAGAGCATGATGCCGTTGGCTACCGAAACGTTCAGCGAGTCGATTTGCCCCATCAGCGGAATGCGGACCTGCTCGTCGCAGAGTTCGAGGAATTCGGGGCTTACGCCGTCTTCTTCCGAACCGAGGATGAACGCGGTCGGCCCGGTGAAATCGGCTTGGGTATATTCCATCGAGGCTTTTTCGGATGCCGCGAAGATTTTGATGCCCGAAGCTTTGAGATAGTGGAGCGCGGCTTTCAAGTTCTCTTCCCGGCAAATCGGCACGGTCATCAAGGCACCGGCCGAGGTCTTGACCGCATCCTCGTTCAAGGCTGCACTGTTCTGGACGGGAACGACTACCGCGTCCGCCCCGGCGCATTCGGCGGTCCTGACCATCGCCCCGAAGTTCCGCACGTCGGTAATCCGGTCGAAAACCAGGACGAGCGGGGGCCTCCCTTCTTCGAAGATGCCGGGGATTACATTTTCCAGCCGGGCGTAATCCACCATCGCCAAGTAAGCCACCACGCCTTGATGGTTCCCGCTGCAGATGAAATTGATTTTGGGCGCGGGTACGTACTGGGCTTTGAGGCCGGCTTGATGGATCAGGTATTCCAATTCTTGGAAAATGCCGCCTTGCAATCCCGTCTGTAGTATGATTTTCTCGAATTCCTTGCCTGCCTTGATGGCTTCAATGACCGGGCGAAGGCCGTAAATCATGTTCTTGGGCTGTTTTTCCCGCTTGGGGAAGGGTTTGAAGTCCCGTTTGGGGCGGGACGGGCGCGCGGATGAAGGATAAGAGTCTCTGTTTCTCCGGTAGGATGGTGTGGATTCGCGTCGCCCTGCATAGGAATCCCGGCGGTCGGTATCGCGGGCGGTAGCATCGAAGTCCCGATGCCTGAAAGATGTATCTCGGCCTCTTTTAAAAGAATAGCTTTCGTTCTGGTAAGAGGGATAGTCGCTTCTCATTGGTTGTCCTTTTTCCGGTGGATTTTATAATCAGTATCTGTAAGCGCGTGTTCTGTAAAGCCGTTTCAGGCCGGTTGTTAAAAAAAACGTCCCGCCTTGGTTTTTGGAACACGCTTAAACGCTATAATTTTGCAAGTTTACAAAAAACTTCAAGAACTCGTGCCGACAGTAGCTTTTTATACTTTGGGATGCCGGTTGAATTTTTCCGAAACGTCCGGTCTCGCCCGCCAGTTCTCCGAAGCCGGATACGAAGTGGTGGATTTTTCGGAGAAAGCGGATTTGTATGTAGTCAACACTTGCACAGTGACTTCGGCGGCAGAGAAAAAAGGCCGTCAAGTGATTCACCAGGCGCATCGGGCCAATCCGGAAGCCAAGGTGGCTGTGGTGGGTTGTTTCTCGGAACTGAGGCCGGAGGAAGTGGCCAAGATAGAAGGGGTGGATTATGTGCTGGGTTCTGCCGACAAGCATCTTTTGTTGGATTATGTGCGCAAGGGTGCTTCCTTTTCGGCTGACACGGAGGATGTTAGGATTGGGTTGCCTGAGATACGCTCTGATGTTCCGTTTTTTGTTTCTTCTTATTCCACGATAGGACGTACCCGTTCCTTTTTCAAGGTGCAGGACGGTTGCGACAATTTCTGCACTTATTGCGCCATTCCATACGCCAGAGGGCGGAGCCGGAGCGCGACGATAGCCGAAACCATGGAAGTGGCGAGGGAGATTGCGGCCCAGGATGTGTATGAGATAGTGCTGACAGGGGTCAATATCGGGGATTTCGGCCGCAAGCAGGGCGAGACTTTCTTGGGACTTCTACAAGCCTTGGCTGCCTTGGAGGGAGTGGGGCGGATTCGGATCGGATCGGTGGAACCCGATTTGCTTTCGGACGAGATTATCGACTTCATGGCTTCTTCGATCAAGCTGATGCCGCATTTCCATATCCCGTTGCAGTCAGGGAACGACGAAGTGCTGAAACGGATGCACCGGCATTACGATACGGCTTTATACGCGGACAGAGTGCGGAAAATCCGGGAAAAGATTCCTTATGCGTTCATTGCCTGCGATATCATTGCCGGCTTCCCGACCGAGACGGCGGAACAGTTCGAGTCATCGTACCGTTTTGTGGAAGGCTTGGATTTGAGCGCTTTGCATGTTTTCAGTTATTCGGACAGGCCCGAAGCGGCTGCCTCCCGTATCAAGCCGGTCTACGGTGCCGGGGAGAAGGCGGTGCGGAGTGCCCGGCTTCACGCTTTGTCGGACAAGAAAAAGGAAAGGTTCTATGCCCGGTTCGAAGGCCAGGCGGCGACGGTCCTTTGGGAGGCCGACTGCCAGGACGGGTACATGTTCGGATATACCCCTAATTATTTGAAAGTGAAGACGCCGTATAAGGAAGAGTTGGTCAATACGATAGACCGGATCCGTCTGTCTTCTTTGCAGAAGGATGCCAATAAGGACTGGTGTTTCCTGGCAGCATCCTCGATGTGCGGGTATCAATCTCCGTTGTCGTAGTCGTGGAATCAGTGGGCCGGGCTGTCTCGGTTTTTGATATCGGGGCGGAATGACGCCGTGGTTCAAGAAATCGGTTGGCTGCGGCTACCCCGTTTGGCTGTTGATAAATTTTCTGTTTTTAAATAACATGTATTCAGACTGTTATGTGTAACTTTCAGAAAAAGAGCCAAGTTTGACTTTTCCACATGGTGAGTGCTGTTACAAAATTGTGAATAAGCCAGAAACGAGTTTTTCCACAATTTTGGTTGTGCGTAAACTTTGTGCTAAGATCGATACCGGATAAGAGGCTGCATTGTACTTTTGCAGCCATGAGAAACGATATCGCAAATCAAAAGAAAAAGACCGTAAGGGCAGCTTTGGCTGACAATGTGTTCCTAGATCAGGGCAAGCTGCCGCCCCAGGCTGTGGAAGTGGAGCAAGCCGTTTTAGGAGCTATGATGATAGATGCCTCTGCCGTGACGGAGGCTATCGATGTGCTGAGGCCCGAATATTTTTACAAGCCGGAGCATAAGGTCATCTATGGGGCTATAGCCTCTCTTTTTGAAAAATCCCAGGCCATCGATATCATGACCGTGGCCAATGAACTCAAGAAGAACGGGGAGCTGGAAGTGGCGGGAGGTGCGTATTATGTAGCCACGTTGACAAACAAGGTGGCATCGGCCGCTCATATAGAGGAACATGCCAAGATTGTCCAGCAGAAATATATCCAGCGGGAATTGATTCGGGTTGGATCCGAGATGACCAAGGCGGCATACGAGGATTCTTCGGATCCTCTGGAACTTTTGGATGAAGCTGAATCCAAGCTTCTGACGATAGGGGAGAACAATTTCCGGAGCGATTACACCGATATGCATCTGCTAGTGAAAGAGGCGATATCAGAAGTGGAGGCGGTTTCCAAGCAGACGGACAAACTCAGCGGGGTTCCTTCCGGATTCCCGGAATTGGACAGGCTGACCAGCGGATGGCAGAAAGGTACTCTTTTGATCTTGGCGGCTCGTCCCGGGATGGGCAAGACCGCATTCGCCTTGACGATGGCTCGTAATATAGCGGTGGATTTCAAGAAGCCGGTAGCGGTATTTTCCCTTGAAATGTCTTCCATCGAGTTGGTGACTCGTCTGATTTCGAGCGAGACCCGGATTCCGGGCAAGAAGCTCAAGCAAGGTAACCTTGAGCCGTTTGAATGGGAATGGCTCAACAGCAAGGTGGGTCCGTTGTCCGATGCACCCTTGTATATAGATGATACGCCGGCTTTGACGATGTTTGAACTCAGGGCTAAATGCCGTCGTTTGAAGCAACAGCATGATATTCAGATGGTATTTGTGGATTATTTGCAGCTGATGCGGGGCGGGGATGCCTATAAGGGGAACCGGGAACAGGAAATAAGCCAGATTTCGCGGCAGCTCAAGGGGTTGGCCAAGGAATTGAAAATTCCCATACTGGCACTTTCGCAATTGAGCCGTGCCGTGGAGACCCGTGGCGGGGACAAGAAGCCGCAATTGTCGGACTTGCGTGAATCAGGAGCCATCGAGCAGGATGCGGATATGGTCATGTTCATTTACAGGCCTGACTATTACGGACTCAATGCTACTGAAGACATGGTGGAAGGCGAAGCCCAGTTGCTTATCGAGAAGCATCGTAGCGGTTCTACGGGGATGGTCAAGTTGCGTTTTGTCAAGGAGTTTGCTCGTTTTGAAAACATAGGAATCCCGGAATCGGGTGATATCCCGGCCTCTTCTTACGGCCAGCTTCCGCCCAATACGAGTTTTGATACGCAAAACGGTACCTCGGTGGTGACTTTTTCTTCATCTATCAATAACGATATTCCCGAAGACAACGGCGAACCCAATTTCATGCTGCGTCCTCCGCGTTACAGATGGTAGGAGAGTTCCGTTATGTCCGGAAATATGGTATGGCAAGCGTGCAATAGGTAAAACAAGGATCCATGCGAATATATTGTGTTTATTTGCTTGTTTTTTGCTTTTGGGTTTTGTCCCCATTGAAGGCTGCGCAGTTGCTGGTCCCGATGGATAAAAGTCAATCCAACCATCTTAAAGCCTATGGGATTGCCTATTGGGTCTTGCAGCATGGCGGGGAAATCAGCTGGCTTCTCAATTATCGGGGCGGGAGTTTCCTCTTGCCTTATAGTACGGAGATAGAGAGCGAATGTGTGCTTAGGAATGTGACAGCCGAAGTCTTGTCCGATGCCCGGGTCAATGCTATCCGGTATGAAATCGGCGATGCGGCAGCCAATATGGACGAGGTGCCTTTGCAAAAGGCTCCCCGGATAGCCGTGTATTCTCCCAAAAACAAATTGCCTTGGGACGATGCTGTGACCTTGGTGCTCACCTATGCGGAAATTCCTTACGATGTGGTGTACGATGACGAAGTCCTTTCTGGTATTTTGCCTTCTTATGATTGGTTGCATCTGCACCATGAGGATTTTACTGGGCAGTATGGCAAATTCTGGGCATCTTACCGGAATCAAGCTTGGTACAAGGAAGATGTGGCCAAGCAGGAGGAGACTGCCGCCAGGTACGGTTTTGCGAAAGTTTCCCAATTGAAGTTGGCTGTGGCGCAGAAAATACGGGATTTCGTGATGGGAGGAGGGTTCCTGTTTGCGATGTGTTCGGCACCGGACAGCTACGATGTGGCTTTGGCGGCCGAAGGAGTGGATATATGCGCCACGCCTTTCGATGGCGATCCGATGCAGCCCGATGCCCAGCAACGGCTCGATTTTTCCAAGACTTTTGCTTTTACCGGTTTCAGGATTGTAACCGATCCTGCGGTTTACGAGATTTCCGATATCGATGTGACATTGACTCGGCCCAAGACATTGAATGCACAGAACGATTTCTTCAAATTGTTCGACTTTTCAGCAAAATGGGATTGGATTCCTGCCATGCTATGCCAGAACCACGAACGCTTGATACATGGTTTCACAGGGCAGACTACGGCTTTCCGTACCGGTCTGCTCAAACCAAGCGTGGTGATTCTTGGCCAGAACGAATCAATCGGGGAGGCTCGTTATATCCATGGCACATACGGCAAAGGCACATGGACTTTCCTTGGCGGGCATGATCCTGAAGACTACCATCATTATGTGGGAGATCCTCCAACAGACTTGAATCTTTATCCCCATTCGCCAGGTTACCGTTTGATTTTGAATAATATTTTGTTTCCGGCGGCTAAGAAGGAAAAGCACAAGACATAAAAAAAACGATTTATAGCGGCATCTGCTTCGTTGCGCGAGGGATTCGAAAATGCTCACGTACGAAAGTACGCTCCGCTTTTCTCACCCTCGCGACACCTCGCATCTGCTCGCTATAAATCGTTTTTTGAAGAGAGGGGTAAGAAGCGGCATCTGCTTCGTTGCGCGAGGGATTCGAAAATGCTCACGTACGAAAGTACGCTCCGCTTTTCTCACCCTCGCGACACCTCGCATCTGCTCGCTATAAATCGTTTTTTGAAGAGAGGGGTAAGAAGCGGCATCCGCTTCGTGTGTTCGGTTGCCGAAGTCCTTATGGGATTGGCTGGAAACAAAAAAAGCGGTTCGTCAGAACCGCTTTCCTTATACCTTGCTATTGATTATTCAGCAGGGGCGATAGCCTCGTTAGGGCAAACCGAAGCGCATGTACCGCAATCCGTGCATTGATCGGGGTCGATGGAGTAGATGTCACCGGCACTGATAGCGCCAACAGGGCATTCATCAATGCAAGAGCCGCAAGCTACGCAGCTGTCAGAAATTTTGTAAGCCATTGTTGTAGAGTTTTTAAGGTTTTGAAATATGAGGGTTTTCCGTGTATTCCGTTGAAATCAACGGAGCGAAAACGCCCGTTAGGGTGCTGCAAATGTAGGAAAACAAAATGAGTTGGCAAATATTATGCTTTGGTTTTATGCACATGGCCAAGTTGAAAGAATCCATGCAGGCATTATGGAACATGGTGTTTTGACTGCTATTTTTGTTTGAATCCAAATCGGTCATTAGGCTTTGGGTGGATTGTTCGCTTGTGCCATGGAGAATGATCCTCGCATAGCTGGAGGGTATCGGGCAGTTTCGAGGCGTAGCGAGGAGCAAGATGCAGACAGGAACGGGCAAGATGCCCAAAAGAGCGTTATCCCGGGATTGGAAAACAGCCTCGGTGCGTATAATGACCAATTTTGGTAAAAGGCGTGTGTCTTTATTATACACGTTTTAAGGCTTTAAGTGTGCATTCGCTTTGAGGGCCTTGATTCCGCGATAAGATGCTTGCATGGTTGAAGTCAGGAAGATAGAACCAAAGTCATGATGAAGTTAGCTTTGATAGCATTGCCTTCGGAAATCAGGGTCTTTGCCCGTTGCCTTTCCCGGATAAGGGAAATAGACTGGGTGGGTTTTGGTGGATACGCATGCACAGTGCCTTATATTTCTTTGGGGCAAGGTCCGGAATCCGAGAAAAAAGTTAGATATTACGCCTCGGTAGATAAATTGACGGATGCAGCGGATGTTTTGTTGGTGGCTGGTCGTCAAGAAGATCGTTTTAGATATGTGTCCAAGGCATTGCGCAAAGGGAAGCCAGTATGGGCTATAGGACCGGTCGGCCGAACCTGGGAAGAGACAGCCAAGCTGGCCTCTTTGGCACAGGAGGCTTGTGTCTGCAACCAGGCTGCCCATCTGGCGCGGGAGTCCGGGCTTGTTCAGGCAGTATTGCCTTATATGACAGGAGTTCGTTTGGTACGTGCGGAAGCTTTCTGTCCACCTTTTTCCCGGCTTAATGCTGATTGGGAAAATCGCTTGCTTTTTCCAGCTTTTGACAGGCTTTTGGCCGTGAGCGGTTCCTCTGTTCGAAAAACGAGAGTCCGCAGTACGGCTTGCATGGGGTATGCGCAGGCGGGAGCGGTGGTGGATATGGAATTCATGTCGGGGGCGGAAGCTTTTCTTTGGGTGAACAGGGTAGCTGAACGGCATAGGTTTTATGTGGCTGCCATGTCGCCGATCCGGATAACAGGTATGGATTTCTTATCGGGAAAGATAGAATTGCGGGAAGTTCCTCCAGCGGCGGATGGCTCGGCATATATTTCTCGATCAGGTCCCTGCCGGGTTCCGGTCAACAGCTTTTTCCCTGAGATTAAGCCGGTACGGCCATTGTTGAATAGCATACAGGCTTTTGTTGATGCAGTAAGTGCCGGAAGCCGTTCCCGGTTCGGCTTTTTGCAAAGCAGTGAAGTGCAAGAACGTTTTACCCAGTTAAAAAGGATGCTGTATGCTTCGTGACTTGTTCAAAGTAAACCACCTTGTCAGGAATGCCATTTTTGTTGGCCGTGGAGAGGAAGTGGAAAAGGTATTCGCTGAGTTTGCAAAGTTCGGGAATCCTGATAGTACCCTTGTTCTCTTGTGCGATTGGAGCGATTTTGCGCCGGGCCGGTATGCTGCGTTGAAAAAGAAGCTTTCCGTCGTCAAGGATTTTACGTATGATTTTTTTGTATTTCCTGAAAACAGCACGGAAGAAGAACAGGCCGGTTTTTTCCGTTGCTTGGCTACATTGCGTGCCTATCGTGTGCGTTGGAAAGCCCCGGCCAGCTTGGCGGAAGGCTCGGCTGCATGGATGAAAGAGTACCTGGTTGATTGTTTTGACTTGGATTTTTATTTGATATTCCATGAATCTTTTGGCATGGCTCGGGCTTTTGTGAAGAGAGGATTCGATATGGTCTGTTCTTTTTTAGGTTTATTGCTGTTGATTCCATTCTTTGCCTATTGCGCAATCCGGATCAAGCTGGATTCCGCCGGTCCCGTTTTCTATAGCCAGGAAAGAATTGGGAGGAAAGGCAAAAAATTCAGGATATATAAGTTCCGATCCATGAGACTGGGAGCCGAGGAAGATACCCCTCGGCTGGCTACCGAAAACGATAAGCGGGTTACGCCTTGGGGCCGTATTATGCGCCGGTACAGGATTGATGAGCTGCCTCAGTTATGGAATGTCCTGAAAGGGGATATGTCTTTTATAGGCTATCGTCCTGAAAGGGAATATTATATAAAACAGATTAGGGAGAGGGTCCCTTTTTATTCTTTGCTGTATTCCATTCGACCGGGCATCAGTTCCCAAGGCATGGTGAAGTTCGGCTATGCGGAGAATGTAGACGAGATGGTGGATCGTTTGGGAGAAGATATGGATTATCTGTACTTTTGTTCACTGAAAAAAGATTGCAAGTTGATAGCAGATACGTTGCGGGTGGTTTTTCATGGTGAAGGCAAATGAGAGCGAATCCGCGGTAAAGGATAAGATTGGTGGATGAGGTTTTGAGAAATGGAAGATACATACAGGCATAAGGGCATGCGCCGCAAAATGGTGGAGAATCTGAGGAAGATGGGCATCGCTAGCGATGAAGTTCTGAAAGCTATGGGCGAAATCCCGAGGCATTTGTTCATCGATTCGGTATTCGATTCCCAGGCATATCAGGACAAGGCGTTTTCAATAGGAGAGGATCAGACGATTTCCCATCCTTCAACGGTGGCCCAGCAAAGTACGTTGCTGGAAGTTTTTCCTGGCGCCAAGGTATTGGAGGTAGGGACTGGGTCAGGGTATCAGGCTTATGTCTTGGATCAGCTTAAGGCAGAGGTGTATTCGATAGAACGGCAAAAGAGCTTGTATTTGAAAACCAAGGCATTGTTGTCCGGATTCAGAAGCAGGGTCCGGTGTTTTTACGGGGATGGTTACCAAGGGTTGCCGCAATTCGCCCCTTTTGACCGTATTCTGGTCACCTGCGGAGCGGCTGCGATGCCTATGGATTTGTTGCCGCAACTCAAAATAGGCGGTATTATGGTGATTCCATTGGGATCGCCCAAACAAGTGATGACCAAAATCATACGCAAGACTGAAACGGATTTGGAAGTGAGCCGTCATGGAAATTGCCATTTCGTGCCGATGTTGCCGGAAAAGACAGGGGAGAGACAACATGTTTCTTGATGCGTATTATTGTCCGCAAACGTTTTGTTCAACTCAGGATTTGGCTCAATCTTGGATGCGGGCATCGAGAGGGGACTTCAAGCCTCTTGCCAAAAGCAAGTTTTCTCGGATTCTTGTCCACGGGGGGGGGAAAGGAAGCGCTGTCTATGGGGAAATGGCTGTCTTTTATACTTTTTCCCAGCAAAAAGGGCGAGGGCAATCAGGAAATGTCTGGTTTTGCGGTGACGGGGCCAATATTGCGATGAGCCTGGCTTTTTGTCCGCCTGATTTGGATGCGGAAGTTCTTTTTTGCCTTGATATGGCATTGAGTTTGGGTGTTTTGCGTTATGTTCGCCGGATTAACCCTGATAGTTGCCTTAAATGGCCTAACGATGTGTATATTGGTTTGAGGAAGCTGGCTGGCATCTTGGTTGAAACCAGGATTGAAGGTTGGCGTATTGCGGGCATCTGTTTTGGAATTGGTTTGAATTTGAATCAGTTGCATTTTCCGGATGGACTGCCTAATCCGGTCTCGTTTCGGCAGGTAGACGGAGTTGTCCGGGATTTGCCTCAAGAAAGTCTGCAACTGGCTATGGATGTAGTGGAATCTTATACCGCATTCATGGATCGGTATGCGAGTCTCGGGCAGGAAGCAGGGGCTTTGTTCAATTTTTATAAGGCTGAGTATTTGGCAGCCTTGCTATTTTACGGGCAATACCGAGATTACTGCTTCCAGAACCAGAGGATTCAGGCTCGAATGGAAGATGTGGACGAAACAGGGCATCTTTGGTTGCGAAACGCGCATGGCAAGCTTTTTTCAGCTGGTATCAAGGAATTGCGATATATCCTTCCTTGATCAGGCAGCCTTCAGGCAGATTCTTCAATAGGTTGATTTCCGGTTCATGTATGAAAAGGCCAAAGAGCGCGCTTCCGCTTCCGCTGAGCGAGGCATAAACGGCACCGGCATTATAAAGACTCTTTTTTATTTGGTTCAGGATTGGAAATCTTGGGAATAAGGTTTTTTCGAAATCGTTTTCAATCAATTCTTTCCAAAGAGATATGTCTTCTTGGAGCAAGGAAGCCAGATGAGGACGGCCATCCATCGGCAGGCAGCCGCGGTAGGCATCGGCTGTAGAAATGGGTACATTGGGAACGATAATGACCAAGTACAGATTTTTCCGATGGCAGGGCTGCCAGACTTCCAGTTCTTCGCCTCGCCCGTAGCCGATACAGGCATGTTCTTGCAAGAAGAATGCGCAATCGCTACCCAGCTGGGTAGCGATTCTTGTCAGGTCTTTGTCCGTCAAGCCTATGTGAGAGAAGGCATTGATGGCTTTTAAAGTATATGCAGCATCGGAGGAACCTCCGCCGAGACCAGATCCCGTCGGGATGTTTTTAAGCAGATGCAAGCGGATGGCCGCGCTTTTGTTTCCGCTGGATCCCCTCATGGCATCCCAGGCCTTGCATACCAGATTGTCTTCTTTCCTGCCAACAGGAATTCCCTCGCAAAGGAATTCATCGTTCTCCGCATGGCTGATTTCCAATACATCATGCAAGAACGGCACTTTTAAAAAGGACAGTTCCAAATCGTGGTATCCGTCATCGCGTTTTCGTAGAATCTGCAAGCCGATATTGATTTTGGCTGGCGGGAAAACAATCATCGTATTTTGGAGTTTTTGTTGCATGAAGCTAAATGGCGTGATTTACGCCATTTAGCTATTCATGGAAGCCAGGAATTCCTCGTTGTTCGATGTCTGCGGCAGACGGGTGTTGAGGAATTCCATCGTTTCCACCGGAGTCATGTCGGAGAAATGATTCCGGAGAATCCATACTTTTTGACGGGTAGCGTTGTCTTGCAGCAAATCGTCGCGGCGGGTGCTTGAAGCCACGATGTCGATGGCCGGGAAGATACGGCGGTTGGAAATCTTGCGGTCGAGCTGTATTTCCATGTTTCCGGTGCCTTTGAATTCTTCAAAGATTACCTCGTCCATCTTGGAGTTGGTTTCGGTCAAGGCCGTCGCGACAATTGTCAGAGAACCTCCGTGTTCGATGTTTCGGGCTGCACCGAAGAACCGTTTGGGCTTTTGCAAAGCGTTGGCTTCGACCCCGCCGGAGAGTACTTTGCCCGAAGCAGGGCTTACGGTGTTGTAGGCACGGGCCAGACGGGTAATGGAGTCTAAGACAATCAGGACATCATGCTTGCATTCCACCAGACGTTTGGCTTTTTCCAGCACGATATTGGCTATTTTGACATGGCGTTCGGCCGGTTCATCGAAAGTGGAAGCAATGACTTCGGCCTTGACACTGCGTTGCATGTCGGTTACTTCTTCCGGGCGTTCGTCAATCAACAAGACAATGATATAGACTTCCGGGTGGTTGTAAGAAATAGCATTGGCCAACTGTTTGAGGAGTACCGTCTTACCAGTTTTGGGAGGTGCTACGATCAAGCCGCGTTGTCCTTTGCCGATAGGGGTGAACATATCCATCAGGCGCATCGAAATGGAGTTCTCCGGCCCGCCCGTCAAAGTGAATTTTTCATCAGGGAAGAGGGGGGTCAGGTAATCGAAGGGGATTCGGTCGCGGACTTCTTCCGGCGGGCATCCGTTAATGGCAATGACTTTGCCCATCGGGAAATATTTCTCGCCTTCCCGCGGAGGACGGACGGTGCATTCCACGGTGTCTCCTGTCTTGAGTCCTAACAGCCGGATTTGTTGGGGCGAGACGTAAACATCGTCTGGCGAACTTAAGTAGTTATAGTCGGAGGAACGTAGGAAACCGAATCCATCAGGCATGGTCTCCAGAACGCCTTCATAGGTTACGAAATTTTCAAAATTGTAGAGAGGGGTGCTTTCCGTTGGAGCCGTGGTTTGGCGGCGGTTGTTCGCCATTGTCGTTTTATCGCTTTGCACGGCGCGGTAGAGCTGATCCTCGTCTATTCGGTTATTGCGTTCGTTTTCGTTTTCTTTGCGTTCAGCCTCGGAAATGGCCGGAATCTCAGCTGCTGGAATTTCTTGGTTGGCAGCGGCATTCTCTACGTTCTGGTAATCGTTTTCGTTGAAATCTTCATCTATGGAACGTTGGAATTCATCGTATACTGGATGCTCGGCATTTTTCTTGAGAATGGGCGGTTGTATGCGATTGCGGTCGTAGCCCCTGTCTTGATAGGAGTTGTTGTAGCGAGGAGTCGGGTAGCGGGAATTGTACCGGCGTGATGGATAAGCTGCGCCGTTTGCTGTGGCCGTACCGTTCCGGCTTTCAAAACCATTGTTTTGATTGTTAACGGTATAGTCTTCTGTCTTCTTGGCGAAGACTTGTGTGTTGGCGGCTGGAGTTTCCTCTTCCCTTATTTTGCGGGGACGGCCTCTTTTACGCGGGACTGAGGTGTTGTCTTCCGTGTTTGTTGTTTCTGTTTCAATGGGATGGATGCGCGGTCGTCCTCTTTTCCGTTTGACAGGCTCTTCCTCGTTCCCGTCGTTCCCGGCATCGGCCTCTGCGGAACCTTCGTTTTGAATCTGTTCAGCCCGTTTTGCCACTTGCTGTATGGCTTGGGCATCGAGGATTTTGTAAATCAAGTCTTGGCGCGATAGCTTATCGGCCCTTTTGATGGAAAACTGTTCTGCCAGCTGTTGCAAGGCAGCATCATCCATTGCATTGAGGTCTAGGATGTTCAGCATAAAATGGTAAGTAAGAATAGGTTTAAAATCCTATGGTCTCATGGAATGTATCCGTCAAGAACATTCCATCGTGATGAAATCAGAACGCTTTATCATGGAATTACGGAAAGAGAATGCCATCCTCGTAAGCCCCGAACCAATAAAACATCCGTGTAGTCGTGTTGACAAAATCGCTTTTATAGATATGGGGGAAGCCCGTTCTGTGAATAACCTGAAATGGTTGAGGAATGTGCAGTCCCCGAAAAAAGCGAGGCAAAAATAGTGTTTTTATCCGAAAATGCAAAAAATGGCGGAAATCAGGCTCAGAGAGCCATGATTTTCGCCACTTCGAGGAGGGATGAATCAATCTGCTGGTGGTTCTTGGTAGCTTTTTCAAACGGCACGTGGACCACTTTGTCGTTCATCATGCCCATCATCACGCAGTCTTTCCCGTTCAGCAATGCTTTTACACCGGCATAGCCCAGACGAGTGGCCAGCACCCGGTCATTGCACGAAGGCGATCCGCCTCGTTGTACATGTCCCAGGATGGTCACTCTCGTCTCGTAGTCGGGAAGTTTCTCCTTGACCATTTCGGCCACTTTGGTCGCGCCGCCCAATTCGTCCCCTTCGGCCACGATGATGATGCCCCAGGTCTTGTGCTTGCGCTGGTCGTATTTCAGCTTCTCGATCAGACTGTCGATTTTGGTTTCCGTTTCCGGGATCAGGATGTCTTCCGCTCCGGTGGCGATTCCGCTGTTGAGGGCGATAAAACCGGCATCCCGTCCCATCACTTCCACGAAAAACAGCGTGCCGTGCGAACCGGCGGTATCCCTGATTTTATCTACGGCTTGTACCACGGTGTTGATAGCAGTGTCGTATCCGATGGTATAATCCGTGCCGTAGAGGTCGTTGTCGATAGTGCCGGGCAGGCCTACGATGCGGATGTCCGGATGCCGTTTGTGCAAAGCCAGCGCCCCTCTGAACGTGCCGTCTCCGCCGATGACCACCAATCCGTCGATGCCTTCGTCTATCAGGTTCTGGTATGCCTGATCGATGCCCCCGTCGGTCTTGAATTCCGGACAACGGGAGGTTTTCAGTATCGTTCCGCCCCGGTGGATGATGTCGGCCACGGAATACCCGAACATGGGGGCGAATTCCTTGTTTATTAGTCCTTTGTACCCGTGGTAAATGCCTACGGCCAAGAGCTTCTCGCTCATGGCCGTGCGGATGACGGCGCGGATGGCGGCGTTCATTCCCGGGGCATCGCCGCCCGAGGTCAGCACGCCGATTTTACGGATGGGACTTGTTTCGCTCATAGTCAGTTTTGTTTTTGGTGTGTTCCGTTCCTGCCTGCTTTGGAGTGACGGGCAAAATCGGCGGGGAAATTGCGGCATCAAGCTTTCTTGCCCGCTGTCTTGGTGGTGCCAGCTTTTGTGCCGGACTTGGTTTTGCTAGCGGTCTTGCTGCCTGCCGTCTTCGAGGTCTTGGTGCCGGAAGCCTTTTGGGCCGCCTTGGCAGCTTCGGCCGCTTTTTTCTGGGAAATGGCCGCCGCCTTCCGGGCCGATCGGGCACTGGGCTTCTCCTCGGCGATGATTTTCCGGCAGTCTTCCAAGCTCAGCAAGTTGGCATCACTGCCTTTGGGAATCCGGTAGTTCTTGTTCTCGAAGCTGATATACGGGCCGTAACGTCCGTTGAGGATATGCAGTTCCGGTTCTTCATCGAAGGTCCGGATTACTTTCTTCTGCTCGGCTTCGGCTTTGGCGTTGACCAATTCCATGGCCCTTTCTACCGAAATAGACAGCGGGTCGTCGGTCTTGGGAATCGACACGAAGCCGCCTTTGTATTTGATGTACGGGCCGAAACGCCCTGTCGCAGCAATGATTTCCTCTCCTTCGTAAGTGCCGACCACGCGAGGCAGCTTGAAAAGCTCCAAAGCCTGTTCCAGGCTGATTTCTTCCATCGACAAGCCTTTCTTCAGGCTCGCGAAGGCTGGTTTCTCCTCGTCTTGGGCATCGCCTTTCTGGACCATGGGCCCGAAACGCCCTAATTTCACATAAACGTTCTTTCCGGTAGCCGGATCCACGCCAAGCAAGCGTTCCCCGCTTACTTTTTCGGAATGTTCAGCCGTGTCTTCCACTTGTTTATGGAAGGGCTTGTAAAAATCGGCAATCATCTTGTTCCACTTCACTTCACCTTGGGCAATCTCATCGAACTGCTTTTCCACATCGGCGGTGAAGCCGTAGTCCATGATGGGCGAGAAGTATTTCACTAAGAACTGGTTGACCAGGATGCCAATGTCGGTAGGGAAGAGTTTGGCTTTTTCCGCGCCGGTATTCTCCTGCAGATGGCGCGTCTCCACCTTGCCGCCCTTGAGTTCCAAGGCGGTGTAAGGGCGGATGTGGCCGGGGCGGTCTTCCTTGACCACGTATTCCCGTTTGATGATCGTGGAGATGGTCGGGGCGTAGGTGGATGGGCGTCCGATGCCTAATTCCTCTAATTTCTTGACTAAGCTGGCTTCCGAATAGCGGGGGCTGTGCTGGCTGAACACCTCTCTGGCTCCCATGCGATGCATTTCCAAGGCCTGACCCTGTTGCAACGAGGGAAGACGGTTCTCGCCTTTTTCATCGTCTTCATCGTCCTTGCTTTCGGTGTAGACTTTGAGGAAGCCGTCGAAAAGCACTACCTCGCCTTTGGCAATGAAGTATTCTTGGTGGCCGCTGACGCTGATGTTCACTTGGGTCTTTTCTATTTCGGCTTCGCTCATCTGGGAAGCGATGGCCCGTTTCCAGATGAGGTCGTAGAGCTTTGCTGCCGAGGGGTCGCCGCTGATGGCTGTCCGGCTCATCAGTGTGGGCCGTATGGCTTCATGGGCTTCCTGCGCTCCTTTGGTCTTGGTGCTGAAGTTGCGCGGATGGCTGTAACGTTCACCGTATACCTCGGTAATCTGTTCCTTGGCCATTTGCAGCGCGAAAGTGGAGAGGTTAACCGAGTCGGTACGCATATAAGTGATGTACCCTTCTTCATAGAGCTGCTGGGCCAAGGTCATGGTTTTGGAAACCGAGAACCCGAGTTTGCGCGAGGCTTCCTGCTGCAAGGTGGATGTGGTGAACGGAGGTGCCGGGTAGCGTTTGGTCGGCCTCACTTCCAAAGCCGATACCGTGAACGAGGCCGAGGCGCAGGATTCCAAAAAGGCCTTGGCTTCCTCTTCGGTCTTGAAACGGGTGTTGAGTTCGGCAGTGAAGTCCCCGAAAGAGGCGGTCACTTTATAGACGGAAGTCTCTTTGAAATTCTTGATTTCCTCTTCACGTTCTACCACCAAGCGGACAGCTACCGACTGCACACGCCCCGCCGAGAGGTTGGGCCGCACCTTGCGCCATAGCAGGGGCGAGATTTCGTACCCGACCAGGCGGTCCAGGACGCGACGGGCCTGCTGGGCGTCCACCAAGTCGTAATCCAAGTCCCGCGGATTGGCTATCGCATGTAGAATCGCGCTTTTGGTGATTTCGTTGAACACGATGCGCTTGGTCTTGGCCGGATCCAATTTGAGCACTTGGTCCAAATGCCAGGCAATGGCTTCCCCTTCGCGGTCCTCATCGGATGCCAGCCATACGAAGTCGGCCTCCTTGGCGGCTTTGGAAAGCTGGGCTATCAGGGCTTTCTTGTCGGGCTGTATCTCGTATTCGGGAGTGAACCCGTGTTCGATGTCTATGCTGAGGTTTCTCTTGGGCAAATCCCGGATGTGCCCGAAACTGGAGAGCACATGGTAGTCCTTGCCGAGGAATTTCTCTATGGTCTTGGCTTTGGCCGGAGATTCTACGATGACTAAGTTCTTGGACATGGTCTTGGTTTTGGCGGCCTTCTTGCAGGCGGTTTCGATGCCGGTCGGTCCGACAGGCGGCTGCAAAGATAATGCATGCTGGGAATTTCCAAATTCAAAAAGGCACCGGACGCTCTTGCTTTCTTGAAAATGAAAAAGGATTATTTTTGCACGGTAATAGCCTCAATGATGAACAAGGGAGTCTCTTTGACGGATATTTTGCGGGGCGTTTTGGTGGGTTTGGCTGGAATGGCAGGCGGTGGTTGCAGACGGGTTTGAGATGCAGGTTCATGGGAAAAAGGGGCGAGGGGCGATGTGAATATAATGGAGAGATAAATTAATATGTGGAGAGAACGTGAAATGAAAAAGATCGGTAGTTCTGTTCTTTTTGTGTTTGCCGGACTTCTGTTTCCGGGGGCTTTGGCGGCTCAGTCCGTGCTGCCTTTCGAGGTTGTGGAATACCGGCCTGCGCCGGGGCAGTTTGTGGATTATACGCCCTTTTTGCAGGAAGGCCAGAGGGTGGAAGACTTGGACAACGCTCAGGTTTGCGCCTGTCTGAACGCCCAGTGCGAGAACTTGCCGTTCTCCTATTTGATTTCGCTGGGCGGTTTCGGAGGCTCGATTACGGTGAGGTTCAAAGAATCCTTGCGCAATGAAGAAGGGGCTGACTTCAAGGTCTACGGCAATGCCTTTTACGATCCGGCCTATACCCCGGCCCTGGCCGAACAGCCGGGAGGCAGCGCCGAGCCGGGTATCGTCTGGGTGAGCCGGGACGAGAACGGGAACGGCTTGCCGGACGACCCTTGGTACGAGTTGGCCGGTTCGATGACCGATGATACGGCCACCATGGCGGATTACACGATAACCTATTACGTGCCGGATTCCATCGGGGGCGATATCCCTTGGCGGGACAGCCGGGGCGATACCGGGCGTATTGCCCGTATGGATGTGCATCCTCAGGAGTCGTATTTCCCGCTTTGGCTGGCTTCGGATTCCTTGGTGCTGAGCGGACGCTTGCTGCCGCCCAATGCCCGATGGGAAACCAAGCCTTCGGGCTCGAGCCAATGGATTCTTTATTCCTACGGCTGGGGCTATGCCGACAATCATCCCAACAACAGTGAGTTGAGCAATATGGATATTTCTTGGGCGGTGGATGCCGAAGGGAATTCAGTGGAGCTTGAATCGATAGACTTTGTTCGGGTCGTGACAGCGGTCAACCAGCAGTTGGACAAGGGCGTGGGTGAGACTTCTACCGAGTTTGCCGGGGTGGAGCCGTTGTCCCGGCCTTCCACCGGCAATGAAAAGGCGGCGGTGTCGATGATTCGTGTCTGGCCCAATCCTTGCCGCGACGGTTTTTGGTGTTCTTTGGCTTCAGGCGATGCCGGGGCAGGGCAGGAAGCCGGATTGTACGATTTGTCGGGAAAGCGGGTGGCCAATCTGCGGCTGTCGGTTCGCCCAAGTCATATCGATATGAAGAATCTGCCTGCCGGGCTTTATTTGCTCCGTGCCGGCCACAACCATGTAAAGGTTTTGAAAAAATAGAAGCTGTTTAAGAAGCTGTTTAAATTTATTTGTTTAGGCCATCGGGAGGGGATTTCGAGGGATTTTGCTGCGTTTTTCAAAGGAGGATAGCTAAGCTATCTGACGTGAAAAACGCAAAAAAGACCCGAAATAGCCCCCGATGGGCAAACAAAATCCTGAAACCGGTTCCTGAAAATTCATTTTTTCAGGATTGCAAGAAATTTTAAACAGCTTCTAAATTTATTTGTTTAGGCCATCGGGAGAGGATTTCGAGGGATGGCGCCGCGTTTTTCAAAGCAGGATAGCCCAGCTATCTGACGTGAAAAACGCAAGCAAGACCCGAAATAGTCCCCGATGGGCAAGCAAAATCCTGAAACCGGTTCCTGAAAATTCAGCCTTTTCAGGATTGCAAGAAATTTTAAACAGCTTCTAAACAGCTTCTAATGGAGAAGATTTGCCCTAAGTGCGGGAAATCGTTTGAATGCCGCCACGATTTGAGTTGCGATTGCATGAAAGTACGCTTGAGTCCGCAGGCAAGGCTGTATGTTGCCGGGCAATATCTTGGGCAATGCCTTTGTCTGGATTGCCTGAGGCAGATTGCCGGACGGTTCGAGGGGGCGGAAGAACAGTCTATGGCTCGGGGCTAGGGATTTTTTTGTAAATTCGCGCCTCGGCCTGCAATGGGGGCGAGGTTTGCTATTCTCGCATCTAAGCCGTTCCTGCAGGTTGCATTCTAAAGCCGGAGAAAGTGGCAGCAAAGAAAAAGGAACAAAAAGCGCGGCAAGAGGTTTCTTCGGAAGCCTTGGCACAGCGCCAGATTATGTTGAAGGGTGTCCGGGTCAACAACCTCAAAAATGTGGACGTAAGTTTTCCGGCGGGGAAGCTGACGGTTGTGACCGGCCTTTCCGGTTCGGGCAAGTCTTCCTTGGTGTTCGATACCCTTTATGCCGAAGGCCAGCGCCGTTACGTGGAAAGTCTCAGTGCCTATGCTCGCCAGTTTTTGGGAAGAATGGGCAAACCGGAGGTGGATTTCGTGGAAGGTATTTCCCCGGCTATTGCCATCGAGCAGAAGACGATTAACTTCAATCCCCGTTCCACGGTGGGAACCGTGACGGAAATCTACGAATACCTCAAACTGCTTTACGCTCGTATCGGCAAGATTTATTCCCCGGTTTCCGGCCGGGAAGTCCGCCGGCATTCAGTGAGCAATGTGGCCGATTTTGTGAGCAAGCTTCCGGAAAGCACTAAGGTGTATATTCTGGCTCCGATCAATATCCGCAAAGGTTTGAAGATTCCCGAATATTTGCGGCTTTTGGAACAACGGGGGTTCAGCCGTCTGTACAAGGTGTGCAAGGAAGACGCTTCGTGTTCGGAAATGCTGCAGGTTAGCCAAGCGGGCGATCTCAGGAGTCTGGCGGGATATTACCTGCTGGTGGATCGTCTGGTTGTCAGGCCCGAAGAAGAACAAGGGTCATTGTATTCCCGTATTTTCGATTCGGTGCAGACTTCCTTCAACGAAGGGGATGGCATCTGTTATATAGAATGTTCGGCATCGGGTGCAAAGTCCCGTTTCTTAGAGTTCTCCAATCGTTTGGAGATGGATGGGATGAGTTTTGTCAAGCCAAGCCCCAACTTTTTCAGTTTCAATAACCCATACGGGGCTTGCAAGACATGCGAAGGCATAGGCACGGTTATCGGCGTCAGCGAGGATTTGGTGATTCCCGACCCTGCTTTGTCGGTTTACGAGGATGCGGTGGCCTGTTGGAGGGGCGAGAAGATGAGCGAGTGGAAAAAGGCGTTTATCCGTTATGCGGAAAAGGAGAATTTCCCGGTTCACCGGCCATACAAGGAGCTGAGCCAGAAGGAAAAAGATATTCTTTGGCACGGCGGCAAATATGCCAAGGGCATCGATGACTGCTTCAAGTTCATCGAGAAGAACTCCTACAAGATACAGTACCGGGTCATGGCTTCGCGCTACCGGGGCAAGACCCTTTGCCCCGATTGCCATGGAAGCCGTTTGCGCAAAGATGCCGATTATGTGAAGATCAACGGCAAGAGCATTTCCGACTTGGTTCGGATGCAGGTGGACGAGCTTTCAGCTTTCTTTGATGATATCCAGCTGACCGCTTACGAAAGAGCGATTGCTTCCCGGATGCTGACCGAGATTCGCAATCGTCTGCAATACTTGAAAGATGTGGGCTTGTCCTATCTGAGCCTGAACCGGGCCTCGGCCAGTTTGTCCGGCGGTGAGAGCCAGCGGATTTATTTGGCCAATTCCTTGGGCAGCGCTTTGGTGGGATCCTTGTATATATTGGATGAACCCAGCATCGGCCTGCATTCCCGTGATACCGAGCATCTGATCAAGGTGGTCAAGCAACTGCGCGATCTGGGCAATACCGTCATCGTGGTCGAGCATGACGAGTCGATGATGATGGCGGCCGATTATATCGTGGACGTGGGGCCTTATGCGGGGCGTTACGGGGGCGAAATCGTGTTCGCCGGCACGCCTGAGGAATTGATGGAAAGAGGCACGAGTCTGACGGCCAAGTACCTGAGAGGGGAGATGTCGATACCGGTTCCGTCCTCGCGCCGTGCCTGGACTCGCTATATACAGATTTGCGGCGTGACCCGCAACAATTTGCAGGATGTAACGGTACGGATTCCGCTCAATGTGATGACGGTCGTGACCGGGGTCAGCGGTTCGGGCAAGACCTCGCTGATCCGTCAGACCTTGTATCCGGCCTTGCAGAAGGCTTTGGGTACTTACCAAGGCGGCGAAACCCTCAAATACCGCAAATTGGGAGGCGATATCAGCCAGATACAGGCGGTGGAATTAGTGGATCAGAACCCGATCGGCCGTTCCAGCCGTTCCAATCCGGTCACGTACGTCAAGGCTTACGACGATATCCGGGAATTGTACGCCTCCCAGCCTTTGGCCAAGAAACGCCTCTATACGCCGGGCTTCTTTTCCTTCAATGTGGAAGGCGGGCGTTGCGAATCCTGCCAGGGCGAAGGAACCAAGAAAGTGGAGATGCAGTTCATGGCGGACCTCTACATAGAATGCGAGGAATGCCACGGCAAGCGTTTCAAGGAGGAGGTGCTGGATGTGAAATACAACGGCAAGGACATATCGGAAGTCTTGGAAATGAGCGTGGACGAGGCCTTGGATTTTTTCCCGGCCGATGCCGAGGAGGCGGTATTGAAACGCTTGCGCAACAAGTTGCAGGTCTTGCAGGATGTGGGTTTGGGATACTTGCATTTGGGGCAGTCTTCCAGCAGCCTTTCGGGCGGGGAAGCACAGAGGGTCAAGCTGGCGTATTTCCTGAGCCGGGGCAATGCCGAGGATCGGGGACATACCTTGTTTATCTTCGATGAACCTACTACCGGCCTGCATTTTCATGACATCCATAAGTTGCAGTTGGCTTTCGATGCCTTGATAGAACGGGGGCACAGCGTGCTGGTCATCGAGCATCAGTTGGATGTGATCAAGATGGCCGATTGGATTATCGATGTGGGACCTGAAGGCGGGGAGGCCGGAGGCCGGATTGTCTATGAGGGCGTTCCGGAAGGTTTAGTCAAGGTGAAAGAATCTTATACCGGAAGGTATCTGAAAGAGAAATTGGTTTCGAAAAAATAATGCATGTGGCAGGTCGCCGACCGAGGGGTGGCCGGCCGGAAGCTGGAGGAAAGATGAATATCAGAGAAAACGAATCCTTGAAGGGGCTGCATACGATGGGCTGTGAGCTGCAGAGCCGGTATTATGCCGAGGTGGAAAGCAAGGAAGACGTGCTGGATTTGCTGGCAGACCCGAAATACAGGAAATTGCCCAAGTTCTGGCTGGGGGGAGGAAGCAATACGTTGTTCATCGGCGATTTTCCGGGATTGGTGATTCGTCTGGCCAACAAAGGGATCCGGACGGAAGCCGATTTTAAGGAAAGAACGGAAATAAGGGTGCAGGCAGGGGAGAATTGGTCGGAATTCGTGCGGTATACGACTGATAAGGCATGGTGGGGCATTGAAAACCTTTCCGGCATTCCGGGATCGGTAGGGGGAGCCGTGGTACAGAACATGGGGGCATACGGCCAGGAAATCGCGGAGGTGATTGACCGGGTGGAAGTCTTGGATTTGAGTACGATGAAATTCAAGGAGATTCCTCAACGCGAATGCGGTTACGCTTACCGTTCCAGCCGTTTTAAAGGACAGAATCGCTGGTTGGTGTGGTCGGTAGTTCTCTCTTTGGGCAAAAGGCCCGCTCCTTGTTTGGAATACAAGGGTTTGCAGGAAATAGTGGGGGAAAAAACCACACAGAAGGAAATCGCGCAGGCCGTGTTGCGTCTTCGGCAGGAAAAACTGCCCGATCCGGCGGAGTTGGGCAGTGTGGGGAGTTTTTTCACCAACCCGGTGGTCTCGGAATCCGAGTTCGAGAATCTCCGGCGTGCCTATCCGGAGATTCCGGGGCATAAGGCGGATCAAGGCGTGAAATTGTCTGCTGCCTGGCTGATAGATCGTTGCGGATGGAAATCTTACCGGGAAGGCGATGCCGGGGTTTATTCCAAGCAGCCTTTGGTCCTGGTCAATTACGGTCAGGCCAGCGGAGGGGATATCTGGGATTTGGCCATGCGGGTCAAGGAAAGCGTGAAAAGGAAGTTTTGGGTGGACATGGAACCGGAAGTCTGCGTGGTGAACGGGGAGGAACGAATGAAAGAACAACGTTACGAGGAAGTTCTGGATGTGATGTACCATTGCTTGCCGATGTTCCATCGGATCGGGGCGGCGGCTTACAAGCCGGATCTTTCCAATACGGAGAAGCTGATGTCGGCTTTGAAGGAGCCGTATCTGCGTTTCAAGACGATTCATGTGGCAGGAACCAATGGCAAGGGGTCCTGCTCGCATATGCTGGCTTCGATTTTGCAGTCGGCCGGTTACAAGACCGGCTTGTACACTTCGCCCCATCTTCGCGATTTCCGCGAGAGAATCCGGGTCAACGGCCAGATGATGCCCAAGGAGGCGGTCGTGGAGTTCTACGAGGAGCATGAAGACTTGTTCAAGAAGGTCAAGGCCTCGTTTTTCGAGATGACCGTGGCGATGGCTTTCGACTATTTCGCTAAGGAAAGGGTCGATATCGCGGTGATTGAAGTCGGAATGGGAGGACGGCTGGATTCGACCAATGTGATTACGCCCCAGTTGAGCCTGATTACCAATATCAGCTGGGATCACATGCAGTTCTTAGGCGATACCTTGGCCAAGATTGCCGAGGAGAAGGCGGGGATCATCAAGCCGAACGTGCCGGTAGTGATTAGCGAGGCGCAGAGCCAGACCCGCTTGGTCTTCGACCGGGTTGCCAAGGAAAAGCATGCGCCCATACAATATGCGAGCCTGATTTATACCTTGCATAATCTGAGGAATGAGGGCGACCGGATTACTTTTGATGTGCAAAAAGCCGGGCAGCCGTATTTGTCCGGGCTTTCCTGCGATTTGACCGGCGATGAATACGAGTGCAAGAACATTGTCGGGGTTCTTTGCGCGGTGGATGTGCTGCGCGGGAAATTTTCGATACCGGAGGCTGCCTTGCGCCAAGGCTTGGCCAGCGTGGTGTCCAAAACCGGATTGCTGGGACGGTGGCAGTGTCTGGGAAAGAATCCGTTGGTTTATTGCGACACAGGGCATAACGAAGGCGGCATCCGTTTGGTTTTGCAGCAAATTGCCAAGATCAAGTACCAACACCTGCATATCGTATGGGGCATGGTCAAGGACAAGGACATCGACCATATCCTTTCCTTGCTGCCGCGTTCGGCTGTATATTATTTCTGCCAGGCACCTCAGGAAAGGGCTTTGGATGTGCACAAGCTCAAGGAAGAAGCCGGTTTCCATGGCTTGAAAGGAGAGGCTTACGCTTCGGTGCACGAGGCCTTGGATGCTGCCAAGGCGAATGCCGGCAAGGAGGATTTGATTTATGTGGGAGGCAGCACCTTCGTGGTGGCGGAGATTTGCTGATAGGCCGGTATCCGGGCTTTTATGCCAGGATGCTACGGGCGGTTGGGTAGAGGTGATGGTCTGGAAAACTTGCATGACGATGGATATTAAGAAGCTGTTTAAATTTATTTGTTTAGGCCATCGGGAGGGGATTTCGAGGGATTTTGCTGCGTTTTTCAAAGGAGGATAGCTAAGCTATCTGACGTGAAAAACGCAAAAAAGACCCGAAATAGCCCCCGATGGGCAAACAAAATCCTGAAACCGGTTCCTGAAAATTCATTTTTTCAGGATTGCAAGAAATTTTAAACAGCTTCTAACAATATTTGAATGCCAATGAAGAAAATACCGGGAACGTTCACGATAGTCTGCTATATCATTCTTGCAGCGGCATTGCTGACTTGGATAGTGCCGGGCGGGGAATACTTGCGGGAAGCTCGGATGGTGAATGGGGTCGAGCGGGAGATGGTGGTGGACGGTTCTTTCCATTATGTGGATAAAAGTCCGCAGACTTTTTCCGTCTTTTTCGCTTTGTTCCAAGGCTTTGTGGAGAATGCGGGCATCATTGTGTTCGTGCTGATGGTAGGCGGAGCCTTTTGGATATTGAACAGCACCAAGGCTATCGATACCGGCATCAAGGAATTTGTGGCTTTTACGCGGCGGTGCCGGCAGAAGAGATGGCTTGCCAAAGTAGATGTGGATTCTTTGGTGCTTGTTGTCATTATGTTGATGTTCAGCGTTTTCGGTTCGGTGTTCGGCATGAGCGAGGAGACAATCGCCTTTATTGTCATTTTCGTGCCGATGGCGGTCTCGATGGGGTATGATTCGATAACCGGGGTCTGCATCTCGTATTTGGCGGCGCATGTGGGTTTTGCCGGGGCTACGCTGAATCCTTTCACGATAGGTATCGCGCAAGGCATTGCCGGCATTCCTTTGTTTTCCGGTCTGGAGTACCGGGTGGTTTGCTGGTTTGTCCTGACAACGGTGGCGATAATATTCGTGCTTTGGTATGCCTGCCGGGTCAAGAAGAATCCGCAGAAATCCTTGACATGGAAGATAGACCAGTATTGGCGGGACAGGGTGGCGATGCCGGAGATGGCCGAAGGTGCGCCGGCCGGGGATTTTTCCGGTGAAAGCACGGTTTCGGGGAAGGCTTGCGGAAAACGTGCCGGACGGCTTTCGTTCAAGGCGATGCATGTCGTTTTCGGCTTTTTGGTGCTGGTTCAGGCTTGGTTTGCGTTCCGTTACCCTATGACGAGCCTGCATATCGGACAAGAGAGCTGGAATTTGCCGTTTATTCCGGTATTTGCCGTTTTGTATCTGCTATGGGGCTTGCTGGCGGTACGCAAGTCGGTGGCGGCTTTCAATTTGCAGCTGTTGTTCTTCACGGTGGTCTACTTGGTCATCGGGGTCTTGGGTTATGGCTGGTATGTGATGGAAATTTCGGCTTTGTTCCTGGCGATGGGGATATTTTCCGGCTTGGCGGCCGGTCATGGCTTGGACAGGGTGATGGGACTGTTCCAGGAAGGGGCGCGGGATATTCTCGGGCCGGCCATGGTGATAGGTTTGGCGGGAGGGATTATCTTTGTGCTGCAGGAAGGTCGTGTGATTGACACGATTCTGCACGGGGTTTCATCGGCCATGAGCCGAATGGGAGAAGTGGCTTCGGTGGGTTCCATGTATGGATTCCAGACTTGCCTGAACCTGATTATGCCTTCGGGAAGCGCCAAGGCGGCTTTGACGATGCCCATCATGAGCCAGTTTTCCGATTTGGTGAATATCTCGCGGCAGACTACCGTGCTGGCGTTCCAGTTCGGGGACGGCTTCACGAATATGATTACTCCGGTATCCGGTGTGCTGTTGGGAGTCCTGGGGGTGGCTCGGATTCCTTACGCGCTTTGGTTCAAGTGGGTGTATAAGTTTATTTTGCTGTTGATAACGGTGGGATTTTTATTGTTGGTGCCGACGTTGTTCCTGCCTCTCAACGGTTTTTGAAAAGATGTGCGTGATAACGGGTAATCTATTTCGTTGCAAGAGACATCGAAAATGCTCGCGCGCTTCGCATCTCACCCGTTCCGACACACAGATTGAGGAGGATGACAAGTATGCCGGCTTGGCCGGGGAACGGCTTCGTCTGCCTGGGTCGATAGAAAGGGAAATTTAAACCCAAATCGGTCATTAGACACGCCGAGTCCGTTTCTGATTGGGAAAACGAGGCTTTCGGGCATCTTGCCCGCTTCTGTCCGCATCCTGTTTCTCGCTACGCCTCGACGTAGCCCGCTACGCCTTCGGCTAGGCGAGAAGCATGCTGCCTGACACAAGCGGGCAATCTCCCCAAAGTCTAATGACCGATTTGGGTTTAACTGAAACAAAGATAATACTATGGAAGTATATAAGTTTGGCGGGGCATCGGTAAAGGATGCTGATGCGGTCAGGAATGTGGCTGCGATATTGAAGTCGGAAGTGAAAGAGCCTACCTGTGTGGTGGTTTCTGCGATGGGCAAGACGACCAATGCCTTGGAAGCGGTACTGGATGCTTTTTACTATGGCAAGGAGAACCGGGACGGACTTCTGAAAGGGGTTCTGGCGACCCATTTGCAGATACTGGCCGGATTGTTCGCCAGTCCGGCGCATCCGGTTTACGGGAAGCTGAAAGCCTTGTTCCTCCGTTTGGCCAATGAGTTGGGACGGATTCAGTCGATGCCCTACGACAAGGCTTACGATCAAGTGGTTTCGTTCGGGGAACGGTTTTCCACCTGCATCATATCGGAATATCTGGCTGAAGCCGGAATCGGGAATGTGGAGTTGGATGCCTCTCGTTTAGTTCTTACTGACGGGCATTTCCGGGAAGGAAAGGTGCTTTGGGAACCGACCACGCAGCGGATCAAGGAGGCGGTGGAAGCCGTTTGGGCGCGAGGTTTGGGCATCGTGTTGACGCAGGGTTTCATTGCCTGCGATGAAGCGGGCGATACGGTGACGCTCGGACGGGAAGGCTCTGATTATTCGGCAGCTATTTTTGCCTATTGCCTGGATGCTGCCAAGATGACGATATGGAAGGATGTCCCTGGTGTTTTGAATGCCGACCCCAAATATTTCTCCAACACGAAGAAGCTGGATTATGTTTCTTATTACGATGCTACCGAACTGGCGTATTTCGGGGCCAGCATTATTCATCCAAAGACTATCAAACCTTTACAGAACAAAAAGATACCATTGCATGTCCGTTCGTTCATGGATGTGGCCGCAGCGGGTACCTGGGTCGGTTTGGAAGGTGTTCCGGAAAGCCGGATACCTTCTTTCATAAGCAAGCAGCCCCAGACGCTTCTGTCGATTTATCCCAAGGACTTCTCTTTTGTGGACGAGACCAATCTGTCGGAGATTTTCCATTGCTTTGTGAAAAATGGAATCAAGGTGAACCTGATGCAGAACTCGGCTTTGAGCTTTTCGGTCTGCATAGACCAGAATCGGGGAAATCTGGAAGCCGTTTTGGACGAGTTGGCATCGCGTTATGATTGTCGGTACAACCAAGGACTTGAACTTTTGACCATCAGGCATTATACACAGGAGGTCATCGACCAGATTGCAGGGAACAGGAATGTGTTGCTGGAGCAGAGGACGAGGCATGCAGTGCAGATTGTTCTGGGTGGCGCGTGATATGGCGCTCCTCCAGTGTGTTCGTTCTGTAGCCGTGCTTGATAAGGACTGCTGTATTATTCTTTAGTGTTATCGGATGAGCAAGAAGACCCTCGTTTATATTGCTTTGACCATGTTCATGGCTTTGGCAGGATTGATTTCCGTCCAGATTTACTGGACTCGGAGCATTTTTGTCCAAAATGAGGAGTATCTGAAAGTTTCTGTCAATGAAGCCATGCAGGAAGTAGCAGCTTCTCTTGAGGATTTGGTGCTTTCCGAGCAGATGAACCGGATTCAGAACCATCGTCGCCTGATTCGGGAAATAGATTCGGTAAATGGGGTCTTGGCTGATTTGCGGCAGCGGTATGCATCCGTTTTAGGGAAGCAAGGGGGAATCCAATTGGATGCTGATGGTCGATACTGTCTTACAGACGAGCCCGTAATGAGGGTTGAATGGAAAGACACCGTGGCGGGAGTCCAGGTTTCGGGAAGCTTCGTGCAGGCGGATTACACTTCTTCGTTTGGTTTGACATGGGCGCAGCAAGAAGGAATCCGGCAGGAATATGCACGTTTGGAATCATACCGGGATGATTTGTTGTATGCCTCCCGTATGATAGATAATCTGTTACGTTCCTCTTGGCGGGAAGCGCCCGAGCGGGAATTGGGGCGGCGGGTGGCACCGCGTCTGATTGACTCCTTGTTGATTGCCGCATTGGATGCACGGCAGGTCAGAACCCAAGTGGAATGGGGGGTGTTTAGCACCTATGGCGGAAAATTGGTGATGCAGAAAAGCGGGAACTACGGGATGCAGCTGTTGCAGAGCGGTTTCTATTGCCGCTTGTATCCGCGTCAGCGGACGGAATATCCCTTGCTTTTATATCTGTATTTTCCTGAACGCTTGGAGTTCTTGGTTTCCCAAATCTGGTATCTGATATTGGCTTCGGTCTTGTTGTTTGCATTGTTGATCTACACATTTTCCTATACTTTGGTTTCGATTTGGAAGCAGAAGAAACTGACCGAGATGAAGAGTGATTTCATCAATCATGTGACCCACGAGATCAAGACCCCGGTCAGTACGATTGCCTTGATATGCGAATCCTTTGACGACCCTGATGTCCATTATGATGAGGAAGGATTGAAGAACGTGCTGCATATCATCCAGCATGAAAACCAGAGGCTGCAGTCTCTCAGCAGTCAGATAATCCAGATTTCCAAAATGGAGAAAGGGGATTATTTTTTGAACAAGACCCGTTTTGAGATGCATCGAGCCATAGAGGAGGCGGTCAACAATACAGGTTTCCAAGTGATGCATAACAATGGAAGGATTGTGGTGCATCTGGATGCGGAGAACGACCAGGTTTATGGCGATAGGACACATATTGTGCATATTATTTCCAATCTGATAGACAACGCTAACAAGTATTGCACGGAAAGGCCGTTGATAGAGATAAGCACTTTTAATGTAGAGGGTGGCCTGCGGATTGATGTCAAGGACAATGGTGTCGGCATCGCCAAATCCAACCAGAAGAAAATTTTTGATAAACTGTACAGGGTACCGACCGGTAACAAGCATGATGTGAAAGGCTTTGGCTTAGGATTGAGTTATGTGGCATCGATTATGAAGCAGCATGGGGGAAAGGTATGGGTGGACAGCGAATTGAAACAAGGATCGGTTTTCCATTTGCTGTTCCCGCAGAATGGTTAAACCCAAATCGGTCATTAGACACGCCGGGGCTGTTTTCGGTTAGGAAAATGAGGCTTTCGGGCATCTTGCCC
>CALUHO010000036.1 GCA_944320465.1 uncultured Bacteroidales bacterium
ATGCCCGAAAGCCTCACTTTCCCAATCAAAAACGGACTCGGCGTGTCTAATGACCGATTTGGGTTTAAACAGCTTCTCGGCCGGGAGCAGGGCCAGGTTGCTGGTTCTGCCGGGGCGGGGAACCGAGCGCAGCGAGTTCATGAACACCTTGAAATTCTTTTCGCCGTGAATAAAGGAACGTGAAAACGAACCTTTCGATTGAGCCGAGCGCAGAACCAAACGAATTTTGAGCTTTGATTCCATCGAAAACGGGCTGCGTTTCGGCCATTTCCGGACAAGCCTGGCCATGGCTCTCAACTTGCACCGTTTTTGCCGAGGCGGAGAACCGAGCGCAGCGAGTTCATGAACACCTTGAAATTCTTTGCGCTGTGAATAAAGGAACGTGAAAACGAACCTTTTCCGGCCAGAGGAGCATGGAAAGAAAATAATTTGTGCTATGCAGAAAATCGTTGTTTTTACAGGAGCCGGGGTGAGCGCCGACAGCGGCATCGCCACTTTCCGGGACTCGGACGGGCTTTGGGCCAATTACCGGATCGAGGATGTCTGTACGCCGGAGGCTTTGGTAAGCAACCGTCCGGTAGTGATAGACTTCTATAACCAGCGCCGTCGGGAATTGTTGGAGAAAAAGCCTAATCCGGCACATTTCGCCTTGGCATCGCTGGAGCGGAAATACGAAGTAGAGGTGATTACCCAGAACATAGACGACTTGCACGAACGGGCAGGAAGCAGCAAGATTACCCATTTGCACGGGGAGATGAACAAGTTGCGCAGCATGGCCGATCCGGAGAGGATTTATCCAATCGAAGGCTGGAAGGAAGCCGTGGCGGCGATGGCGGACGGCAAGGCAAGCGTGGATGATTTCACATCGGTCTGGAAGGAAGAGGTGGATGCCAAGGACAGGTATGGCGATTTGTTGCGGCCGCATGTGGTCTTTTTCGGGGAACAGGTGCCCAATTACGATTTGGCTACCCGCATCGCCGCCACGGCCGACATTTTCATTGTCTGCGGCACTTCTTTGGCCGTGTACCCGGCAGCGGCCTTGGTTTATGCCGTCCGGCCCGGCGTGCCTGTTTATTTGGTGGATCCCAAGAAACCCGATTTGAGCCGTATCACGAACCCGGTGCATTTCATCCAGGAACGGGCCGCCGTCGGAATGCCGGAGCTTTGCGCCAGCTTGCTGGCTTGAACCGCTGGGCGTGTGTATCGGGACAAGGCCTTGGGGTTCGTCGGGCCGGACGGTGTACCCGGGCGGGCAAGATGCCAGGTCCTGCAGGCGGGAACGCTGCCGATGGACTGTCATTGGTACACCGTCCGTCGTGCCTTAAAGGGCTGTCGGCCGCGCTTTCCTCTTTTTCCTCTTCAAGCAGAGGATGGGAATGCCTATGAGTAGGATGAAGCTGGCTATGAAAGCCCAGATATTGGCTTTGCGGGAGGTGGCTTGCATTTGCAGGTCGGAAAACAAGAGCCGGTACCCGTCCACTTTCCAGACCGGATGGCCTTCTTCAAAACGCAAGGCGTTGCTTTCCACGATTTTCCCTGGCAAGTCCATGCGGTAAACGAACACATAGGAGAAATATCGGATGATTTTCGTTTTTTCTTGGTACAGGGAATCGGCTTCGGCCTCGCGTGTCCGGTAGAGGGAGGTCGTTTCATCCTTCTTCCAACGGGCATCCCATTCCCGGCAGAAATCCGCCAATTCGTCGTTGTTTCCTATTTCGTTTGATTTTAATTGATTGTAAATAATATCCTTGTCGGCCAGCATCCGCTTCCGGAGAGATGTGTCCGCCAGGCTGTACAGGATGGCGAAATTGGTCTCGAACAAGGATTTGTTGTACCATTGCACAAATTTGGTGTTCAGTTCGTCCAGGTATTCATAGGCTTCCACGCCGATCCAGCCTTGGGGAAGCGGTGCATTGCCGAAGAAAACGGATTGCTCCTCGGCGGAAAGGAAGTCGGAGAGGGGAACCGGCAATCCTTCAATCTGCCGTATCGTGCCATGGTAGGTGTAATAGGTGTAGAACCATTTGAATCGCTTTCCAAGCTGTTCCTTTGGTTCGAACATGGGGTTCCCGTCAGGCGGCACGGAGCGGAAGAAAGGCTTCGCATCCTCGATTCTGGCGTAATCGGTGTTGATTTTCATGTTGACAGGGATGGATTCCCCGTAAAACCCGATCAGGGAATCTGTTTCAAGGTGTTTCACATGGACCGGGTTAGGCTGGCTGAAATCCATGCGGAGTCTTGGCGGGGTCTGTTCCGGGATAAGGGAGGAGTCGCTGTAACAGGTTCGCCGGACCGAAAGGTCGGGATTGACTTGGGTGTGGATGTAAAATGGCGTTTCGCAGCTGCTTAATAAAATGGCGGCACAGGCGGAAAAGCCGAGGCCTGCTTTTTTCAGGTAGTGCATGTCCGATGTTTTCATGATGGGTTGTTTTTGTGTTTTCCGGGTGACTGTTCCTTTCTCTGTAAGCGGGATGATTATGCTTTGGATACCATGCCGGAGCGTTTGCCGGTCATTTGGCCGGAATCTCGTTTTTCCGGCAGGTTCCCCGGTATCCATCCCGGAGTTTGCTTATGTAGGCCTGACGGGCTTGGGAATTCAGATAGGCTTGGTAAAGGCGTGGCAACCGCTCCGATTCCTGTCCCAGGATGAGGTTGGATTGGCCTTGGCGGGCATCCGGCGGACAGAGTAGGGTCGTGTTTTTGTCAACATCCTTTGCTTCCTTGGATGAAGCTGCGGTTTCCACTGCTTTGCCGTCTGGAACAAGCCGGGGCGTATATGCCCAAAGGAATACAATCAGGAAAAGGGCGGCTATCGGGGCGACCGCTTGGGAAAAGAATCTGAAATGGGCCAAGGTTATGGGAGCGTTTTGCATGGCCTGTTCTTTCCGGGCGATTTTCTCTTGTACGGCTTGTTCAAAGCCGGAGTCGTCCCATCGGGTCTGCCGGTTCTCTTGCTTGAGTGCCCGGATGAAGCTGTCAAGGTTGTCGGGTTCCATTTTCTGTATTTTCTTGAAAGTCATTGTTCTTTATCGGGGATGGGAGGTTTCTACTTCTGCGTTTTCCCATTCCGTTCATCGGTTGCGGCTTCCCGGATTCTTTTCAGGAGCCGTTTTTTGTTCGTTTTCACGTTCCTTTATCCCAAATCGGTCATTAGACTTTGGGGAGATTGCCCGCTTGTGTCATGCAGCATGCTTCTCGTCTAGCCGAAGGCGTAGCGGGCTACGTCGAGGCGTAGCGAGAATCAGGATGCGGACAGAGGCGGGCAAGATGCCCGAAAGCCTCACTTTCCCAATCAAAAACGGACTAGGCGTGTCTAATGACCGATTTGGGTTTATTCACGGCACAAAGATTTCAAAGGTGTTCATGAACTCGCTGCGCTCGGCTCAATCGAAAAGTCCCTACGGACCGTTGCTTCTTCCTTCATAATACTGCTCGAATCGCTTGCGGATGCTTTGGCGGGCCCAGTAAAGGTTGCTTTTGATCTGGTCCGGATTCAAGCCGGTAATGAATGCGGTCTCTTCGGTAGAGAGCCCTTCTATTTCTTTGAGGAGGAAGACGCTTTTTTGTTTCGGGCTCAAGCCTTGGCTTATTTTTTCGAAAACCCGCCAGGACTCTCCCGCAATCCATTGCTCTTCGGGCGATTCGCTCTGTCTTTCATTGCCTTGGCCCGGATGGAAATCCGCTTGTCTGGATGCCTGTGTCCGGGAGCTGCCTGGAAACCCGAGGAAGGAGAATGCTTTCATCCATTTTGCACGTCGGAGCCTGTCTATGCACAGGTTGTTGGTTATCCGGTAAATCCATGTGGAAAGACTGAAACGGGCATCGAATTTCCCGGCTTCGAGCCAGATTTTGACAAAGACATCCTGGGTAATGTCTTCGGCATCTTCGGCATTCCCTGTCATGCGCAACGCTATCCGGAAGACGGTTTGGCGGTATTGCCGCGACAACAGGTTGAACGCCTCTTTGTCTTTGCGGATGATGGCTTCCATCCATTCTTTTTCGGTGTCCGGCCGGATGCGTGAGTCTTTTTTCATAGAGGATGGCTTTTACCTTTTACTATGATACGGACGAGGCTGGCAAAAGTAAAATCGGGTACAGGAACGGTCGCGGCCTGGCGAGGCTGCCGGATTTGGAGGCTTTGGATTCGGGCATGAACGGGGAATGGGTACCCGGCATGGCTGTCATATTTGATTTGGACGAATTTGGATCCAATCAGTATTGGAGCGGTCTTGCTTGGGTATCGGGGAGTTCCGGGGCATTGGGCCGGAATCCCGGAGCGTTTGCCGGAAATCCGGGCGGATCCTTGCAGGACGGTATCAGTCTGTTTCTATGGTTGGTTTTCACTGGACTTGGCATCCGGAAGTGCGGAGGCCGTGTCTTTGCTCTCTGGTGGCAGCAAAGACCGGACTTGCCCGTTTTCTTGGATGTAGCGGAGGAGCCGGGCGTAGAACGGGTGCCGGCTCAAGGTACCGGCATCGCCTACGATGATGAGCTTCATCCGCGCTCGTGTCATGGCCACGTTCATGCGCCTCAAGTCGCGCAGGAAACCGATCCTGCCTTGTTCGTTGGCACGGACCAGGCTGATCAGGATGACGTCGCGTTCCTGGCCTTGGAAGCCGTCCACCGTATGTACCGTGAACAGCGGGCGGAAGGCTTTCAGGGCCGTTGTCTTTTTGAGCAGGCTCCGCAGGTGATAGACCTGCGCCTTGTAGGGCGAGATCAATCCGAAATCGATTCGGTCTTCCAAGATCCGTTCCGGGCCGACTTCCTCGATATAAGCCTGCAAGGTCGAAACCAACAGGGAGGCTTCTTCCGGGTTGGCTCGACTCTGGCTGTCCTCTCGCAGGCTTTCCTCGAAACCGAGTTGGGAAGTGTCGATCCAGACCAGGGGCGTGTCCAAGCTGAAGATCAGGCGGTCTTTGACCTCGGACGCCGCCTGGAGCATGTCCTGATAGAACCAATGCGAAGAGAATCCCATGATAGTCTCGTTCATCCGGTATTGGATTGTTAGCAAAGAAACGCATTCCGGTTTCCGTTCCGCGATTTTCTGCATCAGCGTGTGATCCAATCCAGCCCGAGCCGCCTCGTGGCATTTGATGGTGGGCGGCAGCTGGTGGTGGTCGCCTGCCAGGATGACCCGGTTTGCCTTGCGGAGCGCAATCCAGCAGGCGGCTTCCAAGGCTTGCGAAGCCTCGTCGATGAAAAGCGATCTGAATTTGCGGTGCGACAATACTTGCTTGGCCGAGCCGACCAAGGTGCAAGCTACTACGTGCGCTTCATCGAAAAGTTCGGTATTGATTTTGATTTCCAAGGCAGTAGCTCGCGAACGCAGCTTGCCGAGACGGTTTCGGGCCGATTCCTTGTCCTCCCGTTTCATCTTGCCAAGCCGGGAGGAAATCTCGCGGACAGCCTTGCGGATGCTCCAGAGCTCAGGATAGTCGGGATGGGCTTCGAAGCGGCGTTCATAGGTGAAAGACAGCATCTTGTCGTTGACGCGGCTGGGGTTGCCGATGCGGAGTACGTGCAGTCCCCGGTCGGTCAGTTTTTCCGATATCCAGTCCACCGCCGTGTTGCTCTGGGCGCAGACAAGGACTTGGTTTTCCCGGTGCAGGGTTTCGTAGATGGCTTCCACCAAGGTGGTCGTCTTGCCTGTGCCCGGAGGACCATGCACTATGGCCACGTCCTTGGCTTCCAGGACTTGGTTCACCGCGGCTTCCTGCGAGCTGTTCAGCCAAGGGAAACGCATCGGGGACAGTTTCAGCCGGTTCGCGGGCTGCTTGCCCAGCAGGATTTCCCGCAGTTCGGCCAAGCGGTTGCCTTGCGCCTGGCTGACGGCCGATAGGGCATCGAACATTTCCCGGTACGAGCTTTCATCGAAATAGAGCTGGATGCCGATTTCCCGGAACAGGTTCAGCTGGATGATGGCCGATGCCGACGGCAAGACGATCCCCATCCGGTTTTCGTTGACATAGCTGACCGAAGCGTTGAATTTGAGGTATTCGATTCTGCCGTCCGGGCGGGTATGGAAAAAACGAACCGGCTTGCCATACTCGAAAGCGTGTTCCACATCCGTGCCGGACAGGCGTTCGATTTCGATGACAAACTGGTTCAGTGCGTTGTACCGCTCTCTCCCCAGCCGGAGCGGATACCAGCAGACTCCCTGCTGGATGCGGCGGGCGATGCCGGCTTTCTCGGTCTGCTCCCGGAACATCTCCTTTTCCTGCTCGAACTCCATTTGCAGGAGGCGGTATTGGTTTTGCAGTTCGGCGAGGACGATTTGGGACATGGAAGGGAAAAAGAATTGTTAGAATCTGTTTAAAATTTATTGTAATCCTGAAAAGAATGGATTTTCAGGGGGCGGTTTCAGGATTTTGTTTGTCCATCGGGGGCTATTTCGGGTCTTGCTTGCGTTTTTCACGTCAGATAGCTGGGCTATCCTCCTTTGAAAAACGCGGCGCCATCCCTCGAAATCCCCTCCCGATGGCCTAAACAAATAAATTTAAACAGCTTCTTAATTGACAACGTTCGTGGGCCGCCCCGCAAAGAAATTGATGATGTTCGACAGTGCTTCGGTGCTGGTGGCTTCCCGTGTCTCGTAGGTAGCCGTCCCGATATGCGGCACCAAGACCGCGTTGGAGAACTGGTAGAGCTTGCTGTTGACCGACGGTTCTTTTTCGTAGACATCCAAGCCTGCGCCAGCGATTTCTCCAGTTTCGAGCGCTTCGGCCAAAGCATTCTCGTCTACTACGGCTCCCCGGGAGGTGTTGATGAAGTAGGCCGAGGATTTCATCATGGCAAATTCCTTCTTGCCTATCAGCTTGGTGTTTTCTTTGTTGAGCGGCACATGAACCGAAACCACATCGGCTTGTTCAAGCAATTCTTCCATGCTGAGCCGCTTGTATCCCGGTACTTCGGTATGGCGGTTGCAATAGACGATTTTCATTCCGAAGGCTTCGGCTTTCTTGGCCAGGTTCTGCCCGATCCGTCCCATGCCGATGATACCGAGTGTCTTGCCTTCTACCGTGTGTCCCAAGAGATTGTGTTTCCACAATTCTTCTTTCTGCAAGCGGATTTTGATATTGAGTTCCCCGATCCGGCGAGCCACAGCCAGAATCAGGCCCATGGCCAGCTCGGCGGTAGGATTGCAGACCGATTTAGGGGTGTTGGTCACGGTGATTTTCTTGCTGCGGGCATATTCGATGTCTATATTGTTGAAGCCTGCCCCGAAATTGGAGATGATTTTAAGCCGTTTTCCGGCATCGATCATCTGGTTCATTACCGGATAGGTGAAATAGGAAACGAACGCATCGTATTCGGGGATCAGTTTCAGCAATTCTTCCTGGCTGAAGCAGTCCTGGTCTTCGGCTGGGAAGGTGATGGTCCAATCGGCGGGCATGTTCGCGAAAGGCGAACGGGGAATCTGATGAGCGATGAGGATTTTCATGCGTTTATTAAGTTTTAGGGGTTTGAACCCGGAGCTATTCTTGCAGGAAATATTCCAGGCATAGGAGTCTTGCCGGGAAATAAGATAGTCTGGCCGACAAGGTTCGCAAATGTAATCAAAATCCGGAAGCGTGCCGCAGGGAAAATATCCGAAAAATCTTAAAAAATGTTAAGAAGCTGTTTAAATTTATTTGTTTAGGCCATCGGGAGGGGATTTCGAGGGATTTTGCTGCGTTTTTCAAAGGAGGATAGCTAAGCTATCTGACGTGAAAAACGCAAAAAAGACCCGAAATAGCCCCCGATGGGCAAACAAAATCCTGAAACCGGTTCCTGAAAATTCATTTTTTCAGGATTGCAAGAAATTTTAAACAGCTTCTAAAAATGCAGGGAGATAGGCCGGGATGCCAGGGCCATCGCATCAAAATCGTCTGCAACAATCAACTGTTTTGTTTTCAATGGCTGATGCGCAGGGGAAACTGCAGGCTGGTGCAAAACGATGTTGATTGCTGGTTTTTTGCATTTTGATGCGGTTGCTCCGGCCGGGACGCGGGAGCATGGCCCATCGGGATTTGCTATGATTGGATTTTCTGGCGGACGGAAGCGGGCAAGATGCCCGAAAGCTTCATTTTCCCAATCAGAAACGGACTCGGCGTGTCTAATGTCCGATTTGGGTTAAACTGCTGTGTAAGCATTTCCGGCGCGAAGATATGAAAAAGCATGTTTCCCCGTGGGTGCAAAAAAAAGCCCCGGATGAGTCCGGGGCTTTGAAAATGAAGCTTTTGCGTTGAGCGGCAAACGGGTCTCGAACCCGCGACCTCCAGCTTGGGAAGCTAGCGCTCTACCAACTGAGCTACTGCCGCGTCTTGCGGAAGAAAGGACGTGCCGGCTATGCACCGGCATCCTCATTTTCCGTCCAAGGCCGCAAAAGTAATAAAAAAAGTGAGAACATGAAAAACCTTTCGTGCCTCCTCCTGCGTCCTTTATGTCGTTTTCCCTGCGGAAAAGCTTGGAATTCATAGGAAATGATTATCTTTAGGGCATGAAAAAGATAGTATTGATACCGGATTCGTTCAAAGGGACTATGTCTTCCGCGCAGATTTGCGCTCTGATGCAGGAGGCTGCCCTGCGTCATTTTCCTGATGCGGAAGTGGTTGGGATTCCGATTGCAGATGGAGGAGAAGGGACGGTGGATGCCTTTCTGTCAACCTGCCACCGGGGAGAGCGGCTGGATGCTTGTGTGCAAGGTCCCTATGGAATGATGATGGATGCGTTCTGGGGAAAAATCGGCGATTCTGCCGTGGTGGAGATGGCGGCCTGTGCGGGCTTGCCCTTGACCAGGGGGAATCGTAATCCGTCTGTAACCACTACATACGGGGTGGGGCAACTGATAGAAGAAGCGTGGAAGAGTGGCTGCCGCCAGATAGTGGTAGGTTTGGGCGGCAGCGGTACCAATGATGGCGGTTGCGGCATGGCATCTGCGCTTGGGGTTCGTTTCTTCAATGCAAAAGGAGAGGAATTTGTGCCGGTGGGCGGTACGTTGAAGAATATTGCCCGTATTGATGTTTCCCATCGGAATCCTTTGATTGGCAAGGCTGATCTTGTGGCGATGTGCGATACCGGCAATCCGTTGTTTGGTTTTAATGGTGCGGCTTATATCTTTGCACCCCAGAAGGGAGCCGATGCTTGTATGGTGGAAGAATTGGATGCGGGGCTGCGGCATTTGGACAGGATTGTGCAGAAAGATCTGGGTGTGGATGCTTCCCGGATTCCCGGTGTGGGTGCGGCTGGCGGGTGCGGCTTCGGCATGGTGGCTTTCTTAGGGGCTTCCATCAGGATGGGGATAGACATGCTGTTAGAGGCGGTAGGGTTTGATGCATTGTTGCAAGATGCTGATTACGTGTTTACAGGGGAAGGAAGGGTGGATGGGCAGAGCTTAGGTGGAAAGGTGATTAGCGGGGTCGCCCGTCATGCTCGTCAGGCTGGTGTGCCGGTTATCGTGGTGGCGGGCGATGTGGGGGATGATGTTACGGATGCTTATGGCAAAGGCATTTCGGCCGTTTTCAGTACGAACCGGGTCGCACAAGATTTTTCCAAGGTTCGTTTCCGCTGCATGGAAGATTTGTCTCAGACTATGGACAATATCTTCCGTCTGATTAAGATTTCGGAAATGAAAACTCGCGAAACCATAGAGGCGGGTTCATGACGGGTTTTGCAGGATGAATCAAGGTGGTTTCTATGAATCGGGTTTGCGTGCCATGCAGAGCGGTTTTCCGTTCGCCCGGCGGGAAATCGCGCCGACTTGGATCATGGAGTCTGCCTGAATCGGTTTCTTGGTTCAACCCGAATCGGTCACCAGGCTTCGGGTAGATTGCCCGCTTGTGTCATGCAGCATGAGGGTGTATCAAAATAGGGATTTGAAACAAATCTCAGGCGGCGTGTCAGAGTGAGTAAGATGCAAGGCGCTGAGAGCGAGAACGAAGGAGCGTACTGTTGCTGCTCCGCAGCGAGCGCAGGCTTCGCCTCAGCATAATTCAAACTCCGTTTGATTCTGCGTTCGGCTTGCTCTGCGGTTCGTGACTGAGTTCGAGACTCGAAAAACAGTGCAAACCGAGAGCCGAACCAAACCGATAGGTTTGAGTTTGCTTTCCAGCGAACGCAGGCTACGTCTCAGCATAGCCAAAACGAGTTTTGTCTCTGCCTTCGACTTGCACTGCTTTTGGCCGAGGTGCAGCCTGTTTTCGGTGAAACCAAAGCAACGAAGCAAAGACTGTGCAAACCGAGTGCAGAGCCAAGCTTGCTTGGACTCTGCCGAGGTGCAGCCAGTCTTCGGCAAAGCCAGATTGCTCATTATGACACATCGCCCCGGAAGACTCGTTTCTCCAATCAGAAACAGCTCCGGCGAGTCTAATGGCCGATTTGGGTTCATGAAACCCGGCTAATGATTATTTTTGCAGTCTGGGAATTTGCCGGATGTCGGCAAGACTGCGGCTCGGAAGCACTGGTAAGATCGGCTGCTTGATGCCCGGTGGTTTTTGCATGGGCTTGAGGCCGTGATGTCCGGCGGCCTGCCTGCGTTTCGGTGTGCCGGGTTGCGGAGGGGGATTTGTCCGGACTCTTGGGGTAAGTGTATGGAAAGGAAATATGTGAAAATGCAAGAAATTGATCCGGTGGAAGCTGCACTGCTTCGTCGGCCTTGCGTGCCGGTCAGGATATGGCGGTTTTACCGGGACGGGTTCCGTGCCATGACTTGGGGCCGCACCCTTTGGCTGGTTATTCTTGTCAAGTTGTTCATCATGTTTGCTATACTGAAAGTGTTCTTCTTCCCGGATTTCCTCAAAGGCAAGAGCGAGGCCGAGAAAGAGGACTTTGTGGGGACAGAACTGGTGAACCGGAAGGTGCAGGCTTTGTAAAGGCTGGAGGAGCAAAAAAAAGAGTCTTCAGAAAACAGGCAGGCTCTTTGTGGTCGGAAATGGAGATTTTGAATACGCGACAAAAACGCTGATACTATGATTGAACAGATTTCTACAAGCTTGATTGACTGGTCGCGGGCGCAGTTCGCGATGACGGCCATGTACCATTGGCTCTTTGTCCCCTTGACATTGGGCCTTGCCATGATCATGGGTATCATGGAAACTATTTATGTGAAGACCGGTGACCTCTTCTGGAAGCAAACCGCCAAGTTCTGGATGAAGATTTTCGGGATCAATTTCGCTATAGGTGTGGCTACCGGATTGATACTGGAATTCCAGTTCGGGACCAACTGGAGCAATTACTCCTGGTTCGTGGGCGATATCTTCGGTGCGCCTTTGGCCATCGAAGGCATCTTGGCTTTCTTCATGGAGGCTACGTTTATCGCGGTCATGTTCTTTGGCTGGAACAAGGTGAGCAAAGGCTTTCATCTGACTTCTACCTGGCTCACCGGCATCGGGGCTACGATCTCGGCCTGGTGGATTCTGGTGGCCAATACCTGGATGCAGCATCCGGTGGGCATGGAATTCAACCCAGAGACAGTCCGCAACGAGATGGTGGATTTCTGGACGGTGGCATTCCAGCCGATGGCAGTGACCAAGTTCTTCCATTCCGTGTTGAGCGGCTGGGTCCTTGGGGCGGCTTTCGTGATAGGTGTCAGCTGCTGGTACTTGCTGCGCAAACGGCATCAGCGTTTTGCGACTGCCAGCATCAAGATAGCCTCGGTGTTCGGCATTGTGGCGGCATTGGTAGTGGCTTTCACCGGCGACAAGTCGGGATATGAAGTGGCGCAGCACCAACCGATGAAATTAGCGGCTTTGGAGGGACTGGAGCAGGGCGGAACTTCGCAAGGGTTGGAAGTGGTGGCCGGCATCAAGATTCCTAACATGCTCTCTTTTCTGGCTACTCGGACTGCCGATGGCTATGTGCCCGGTATCGAGAATATCCTGGAGGGCGGTTATACGATGCCGGACGGAGAGACGGCATTGCCGGCGGAAGTGAAGATGGCCAGAGGGCGCATCGCGATACAGGCTTTGGCCGATTTCAGGCAGGCTCAGGAATCGGGCGATGCCCAGGCTGCCTCGCAGGCTCGGGCTGTGTTGGACGAACACATGCCTTATTTTGGTTACGGATACATTGAGAAGCCGGCCGATTTGGTACCGCATGTGGATGTGCTGTTCTGGGCTTTCCGCGTCATGGTGGGCCTCGGCTTGTATTTCATAGCGTTCTTTGTGGTGTCCTGGTTCTTGAACCGCAAAGGCCTGTTGATCGGAGACAAGTTCCGCTGGCTGAAGATTCTGGCCATTGTTTCCATTCCTCTGGCGATGGTGGCCGGGCAGGCGGGTTGGATGGTGGCCGAGATGGGGCGCCAGCCTTGGGCGATTCAGGACTTGCTGCCGGTCAATGCCGCGGTGTCCGCGCTTAGTCCGGCATCGGTCAAGACTACTTTCTTTATTTTCTTGGCTTTGTTTACCATCCTGTTGGTGGCCGAAATCGGCATCATGGTCAAGGCCATAAGGAAAGGACCGGAAAAGGTGGATGGCCTATCGGGAAAGCTGCTATCGGAAGCTATGCCGGTGGCAGGCGGTCCGTCATCGGGAGTTGAACGGGATTCGGACAATAAATAACGGAGGACAGGCTATGTTTACATACGAGTTTTTACAAGCATACTGGTGGTTTATCGTCAGCCTTTTGGGCGGCATTCTTGTATTCCTTTTGTTTGTGCAGGGGGGCAATTCCCTTTTGTTCAAACTGGGGCGGAACGAGATGGAACGCCAGCTTCTGGTCAATTCCACCGGGCGGAAATGGGAATTCACGTTCACTACGTTGGTTACTTTCGGGGGCGGTTTCTTCGCTTCCTTCCCTTTGTTCTACAGCACCAGCTTCGGAGGGGCTTACTGGCTCTGGATGCTGATTCTGCTGAGCTTTGTCTTGCAGGCGGTCTCTTACGAGTTCCAAGGCAAGATAGGAAATCTTCTGGGACGGAGGACTTACCAGGTTTTCCTGGTCCTGAACGGCTTTCTCGGGCCTCTTTTGCTGGGTGCGGCCGTGGCTACTTTCTTCAATGGCAGCAATTTCACGGTTTCCAAGGATGCCATTTCCGCTTTTTCGATGCCGGTAATCAGCCAGTGGGGCAATGCCGCGCATGGGTTGGATGCCTTTCTGGATCCATGGAACATCGTGCTGGGCTTCGCGGTGCTTTTCTTGGCTCGCTTGCTGGGCAACCTCTATTTTATCAATAATATAGATGATGAACCGCTGCAGGGCCGTTTCCGGCATCAGCTGGTGGTGGATGCGGTTCCTTTCCTGCTGTTCTTCCTGGCTTTCGTGATCCGGACTTTGCTCAAGGACGGTTTCGCGGTCGACCCGGAGACGGGCGAGGTATATATGGAGCCTTGCAAATACTGGCATAATTTCATCCAGATGCCGGTGGTGTCGCTTGTGTTCCTGGCGGGTGTGGCAGGTGTGCTGTACGGTCTGGGCAAGTCGGTGTTCCGTCCGGGATACCGTAAGGGAATATGGTTTGCCGGTGCGGGAACGGTTTTGACGGTGCTGGCATTGCTGCTTTGCGCGGGTTATAACAACACGGCTTATTATCCGTCGAATCTGGATTTGCAGAGCTCGCTGACCTTGGCCAACAGTTGTTCCAGTTTCTTTACGCTCAAAGTGATGTCGGTGGTGTCTATTTTGGTGCCGTTCGTGTTCGCCTATATATTTTATGCTTGGCGGGCTATCGACAAGAAGAAGTTGACGAGGAAGGAGCTGACGGAGGAAGAACATGCGTATTGATTGGGGGCGGTGCGTCCTGCGTCTGTTTTGCCGGAGGATGGCTGGCCTTGGCCGGACTGTTTTTCCGGAAGAAATCGTGGGTGCTTCTTTCGTTGTCGCTTCGGTGATGGGGCATCTTCCCGTTCTGCTGGAGTGATGGCGGCAAGGCGTTTCAAGGTGGATGTCCGTGTTTGGGGCAGATGGATAGGATGTCGGAAAAGGCAAATGCGTTTTTAGAAGACTGAAACTATGAAAATCAAGGATATTGAAATTCCGGAAGATGTGGAACGGATTTTATCGCGCTTCCATGAAGCCGATTATGCGGCCTATCTGGTAGGCGGCTGCGTGCGCGATTGCCTGATGGGTAACATGCCGCATGATTGGGACATCTGCACCTCGGCCACTCCGGCCCAGGTCAAGCAGGTGTTTGCCGACAAGCCTTATACGGTAGTTCCCGCCGGCATCAAGCATGGCACGGTGATGGTGGTGGCTCATGGACGTCCTTACGAGATCACGGTGTTCCGTAAGAAAAGCACGGTGAAGAAGCATCTGTTGCAGGGAGAGAAGCTGTCGGGAGCGGCTTCGGCGATGCCTGTGCCGCTTGCGCCCGTTGCGGAGGGGGATGCCGCTTTCTGCCATACGTATTTGGATAATCCTTTGTATGAAGACTTGGGTTTGCGCGACTTTACCGTGAACTCGATGGCTTGGAGCCCGGAAGAGGGCTTGATCGACCCTTATCACGGGGAACGGGACTTGGCGGCGGCTTTGCTGCGTTGCGCCGGTTCGGCTTACGAGCGGTTGAGCGAAGACCCGTTGCGGATTCTGCGGGCTTTGCGTTTTGCGGCGCATTTCAGCTTCTCGATTGATCCGGATCTGGACGCGGCTATTCATGAACTCTATCCCTTGCTCAAGGATGTGGCGGTGGAAAGGATTACATCGGAGTTCTACCGTTTCATGCAATCTTCGGGGGTCAAGGTGGCCGAGATGTTGCGGAATTATCCCGATGTGGCTTGTTTCTTGGTTCCGGAACTGAAGCCGCTGATTGGCTTCGACCAGCATAACCATCATCATGTTTATGATGTGTGGGAGCATACGCTCAAGGCGATGGAGGCTTGTCCGGACAATGATATTGTGCTGAAGTTTACGATTCTTTTTCATGATATGGGCAAGGCGCATACTTTCACGATGGATAACCAAGGGGTGGGGCATTTCTACGGCCATGCCGAGGTGAGCAAGACGCTTTGCAAGAATATCATGAATCGTCTGCGTTTCGACGGCAAGACGGAAGAGGAGGTGATGACCTTGGTGGAGGTTCATGATGCCCGGGTGGAGCCTACCACGCGGAGCATCCGGCGTTGGCTCAACCGTATCGGGGAAGAACAGTTCCGCCGGCTGTTGCAGATGAAGCGTTGCGACGCGGCGGGGCAGAACCCGGTCTATTGGCCTGACCGCGATGCCTATATCAGTTCTCTGGAAAAGGCGTTCGAGGAGGTGAAGGCTCAGGATGCCTGCTTCAGCATGAAGGACTTGGCCGTCAAGGGCAGTGATTTGATTGCGGTGGGCTACGAACGGGGGGCGATTTTGGGCAAGTGCCTGAAACGTTTGCTGGACGAGGTTATAGACGAGCGTTTGCCGAATGACAAGCAGGTGCTGTTGAGCCAGGCGGTGTTTTGGTTGAATCAGGCGGATCGTGTCAAAGAATAAGCCCGGCGTGATTCGGCCTGTGATAATGGGCAATCTACGGTGTTGCCTTCGGGTCCTGGACTCGGTCACGTACGGAAGTACGCTCCCGTCGTCCTCGACCTCGGCGGTCTTGTATCTTGCCATTCTGACACGCCGTGGGGAAGCCCTTGGGATTGAAGGGTTCTGACATGCCGATTGGTTGAGGAAGCAACAATTTCGTCTGCCAGTCGGAGAATTCTGACACGCCGAGGGGGCGGATCAAGACAATCCTTTATTTTTGTATGAAGTTTTAATTTTTTGAGAATATGCGACATTTCAGGTTCCATAACCCAGTCAAGATACTGTTCGGGGCTGGGCAGATATCCAATCTTGCAAGCCAGATTCCCCAGGGTTCCAAAGTGATGATGACCTATGGCGGGGGAAGCATCAAGAAGAACGGCGTTTACCAGCAAGTGGTCAAGGCTTTGGCTCCTTTCGAGTTTATCGAGTTTTCGGGCATCGAAGCCAATCCCAAATACGAAACGCTGATGAGGGCGGTGGAAATCGTCCGCAAGGAGAATGTGGATTTCCTGCTGGCCGTGGGCGGCGGTTCTGTGATAGACGGGACCAAGTTCATTGCAGCGGCTACGTATTTTGACGGGACTGATCCTTATGAGATTTGCACTCAGGGGGCTAAGGTGTCCAAGGCAGTGCCTTTCGGCACGGTGCTTACCTTGCCCGCCACCGGGTCGGAGATGAACAACGGCGCGGTGATAAGCCGTCTCTCCACGCAGGAGAAATACGCTTTTGCCAGTTCCAAGACTTTTCCGCGTTTTTCGATTCTGGATCCGACCGTGACCTTGACTTTGCCCGCCAAGCAGCGGGCCAACGGGGTGGTGGACGCTTTTGTGCATGTTACCGAGCAGTACTTGACTTACCCGGTGCAGGCCGATATCCAGGACCGTTTTTCGGAAAGCATTTTGCAGGTGTTGGTGGACAATGGCATGGAATATGTCAACGACCCGGAGAATATGGATGTGGCTTCGAACGTGATGTGGGCTTGCACGATGGCCTTGAACGGCTTGATTGCCGCCGGCGTGCCGGAAGACTGGGCCACGCATCAGATCGGCCATGAGATCACGGCTTTGGCCGGCTTGGACCACGCGCAGACCTTGGCGATTGTCTGGCCGGGCTTGCAGCGGGTCATGGAAGAGGAAAAGCGTGAAAAGCTGCTGCAGTTCGGCAAACGGGTATGGAATGTGGACGATGCCGAGGCGGCGATTGCCAAGACCGAGGAATTTTTCCGTTCTTTGGGGGTAGGCACCCGTTTTTCGGATTATCCTTCGGTGGGCGATGCCGGTGCCTTGATTGATACGATTGTGGCTCGTTTCGAGGAAAGGGGGACTTTGTTGGGCGAACGTTCGGACATCGACTACCGGAAGGTTCGGGAAATCTTGGAACTCAGGAAATAAATTCAGAAGCTGTTTAAATTTATTTGTTTAGGCCATCGGGAGGGGATTTGGAGGGATGGCGCGGCGTTTTTCAAAGGAGGATAGCCAAGCTATCTGACGTGAAAAACGCAAACGATAGCGAAAGTCGAGCGGGGAAGCAAAGCTTGCTTTGATTTCTCCGAGACCAAGCTATCATCGAGCATCGCTCAACCCAGACCCGAAATAGCCCCCGATGGGCAAACAAAATCCTGAAACCGGTCCCTGAAAATTCAGCCTTTTCAGGATTGTAAGAAATTTTAACCCAAATCGGTCATTAGACTTTGGGGAGATTGCCCGCTTGTGTCATGCAGCATGCTTCTCGCCTAGCCGAAGGCGTAGCGGGCTACGTCGAGGCGTAGCGAGAAACAGGATGCGGACAGAGGCGGGCAAGATGCCCGAAAGCCTCATTTTCCTAACCGAAAACAGCCCCGGCGTGTCTAATGACTGATTTGGGTTTAAACAGCTTCTTATCTTAGAAGAGACATGGAACAGCATTCGAAGTTCCGGAGCGTGATGGACGAACCGGGACAGTTTGATTTCTACTTAGTGCCGGGTCTTTCGTTGGAAGAGCAACGGGAAAGGAAGTTGCGGGCTGTCCTGATAGGGGCGGGGAACGTGGCTTTCCATTTGGCGCCGGCTTTGGAACGGGTCGGGATTTGCTGGGTGCAGGTGTTGAGCCGGAACGCGGAAAATGCCGGGGCCTTGGCTGCTCGTTTGCGCTCGAAACCCGCCTGGGGTGGTTTGGAAGTTTTGGAGAAGGACGGTTTGGATATGTCCGCGCAGCTGTATTTCCTGGCAGTCCGCGATGAGGCGGTTCCGGCCTTGGCTTCGTGTTTGCGGGAACAAGCTGCGTTGCCGCAAGACCGGATTCTGGTCCATGTGTCGGGAGCTTTGCCTTTGGAGGTGCTGAAACCGGATTCGGGACCTTGCGGGGTCTTGTATTTCTTGCAGACTTTCAGCAAGTCGGCACCTTGCCCGGACTTTTCGCGGATACCGGTTTGCATCGAGGCTTCGGATTCCCCGACTTTGGAGTGTCTGGAACGTTTGGCAAGGTCGTTGTCGGGAAAAGTCCGGGTCTTGGATTCCCGGCAGCGTTCCTTCCTGCATTTGGGAGGCGTTTTCGCTTGCAACTACGTCAATTTCATGTATACGGTTGCTTACGACCTGTTCCGGGAGCAAGGTATCGACTTCTCTCTTTTGGCCCCCTTGATGGAAGAGACTTTGCGCAAGGCGGAGGCGAACCCTCCCTTTGCGGTGCAGACCGGACCGGCGGCACGCGGTGATGCGGCGGTGCTGGCCCGTCAGGAGGCCTTGCTGGCTTCGTCGGAAACCGGCCGGGCTTATCTGGAGGTGTATCGTCTGCTGGCCAAGGCGGTGCAGGAACGTGCCGGGAAGAAGATTTGAATTACGGATACGAATCAGACGAATAAGAAAATGGCGAACTATAAAGCGAAACTGCCGAAGATAACTACTTTTATCTTCGACTTTGACGGGGTCATGAGCGATGGGAGAGTGTGGCTGATTGATGAGGAAAACCAGATCCGGAACACGAACGTGAAAGACGGGTATGCCTTGCATCATGCGGTCAAGAAGGGGTACCATGTGGCGGTCATCTCCGGCGGCAAAGGGCATTCCCTCCATATGCGCATGTCTTTCTTGGGGGTAAAGGATGTGTTCACTCAGGTGTCCTATAAGAAGGATAAGTTTTTGGAATACCTGCGAGACAATAACTTGCAGCCGGAAGAAGTGCTGTATATGGGCGATGATATTCCGGATTACGAGGTGATGCGCCTGAGCGGGGTCGCGGCTTGCCCGGCCGATGCGGCGGTGGAAATCCAGGAAATCGCCGACTACATTTCTGGCAAGAAGGGGGGCGATGGTTGCGTGCGGGATGTGATCGAGCAAGTGATGCGGGTGAGGGGGGATTGGTTCGACGAAGCTTCTCTGCACTGGTGAAGAGAAGCGGCCGGCGGATGTTTTGCGCCGGGAAGCCTGATTTCTTGTTCCGGGATTTTTTTGGAGATTGCTATTTGGCAAGATGGTCTCCCGGTTTTGCGCTCTCAGGTTCCCAATCGGGTGTTTTTAGAAGCTGTTTAAATTTATTTGTTTAGGTCATCGGGAGGGGATTTCGAGGGATGGCGCCGCGTTTTTCAAAGGAGGATAGCCGAGCTATCTGACGTGAAAAACGCAAACGATAGCGAAAGTCGAGCGGGGAATCAAAGCTTGCTTTGATTTCTCTGAGACCAAGCTATCATCGAGCCTCGCTCAACCAGACCCGAAATAGCCCCCGATGGGCAAACAAAATCCTGAAACTGCCCCCTGAAAATCCATTCTTTTCAGGATTGCAAGAAATTTTAAACAGCTTCTCATGTTGAAGGACAACCTAAAACTGCATTCTTGACTGTTTGAGGGTCTTAATCGCAAGGTTTTGGAGGGAGGATTTCCAGAAGCGTCAGGTGTATGGGAAAACCGATTAAAATGCTTTTCCGAAAGCGGGGATTGCAAGGGGAATCTCTGATATGAAAACTGGGGCAAGTCTCCGTTGGGGCTTGATACAGGTCTTGACGTAAGAATGAAACCGGACTCCATGATTTTGTAATCTCAGAATCGAAGTGGACCTTGCTTCTGTTCCCGACTTTGCGTAGCTTTGCTCCCGGCAAACAGAGGGCTGTCTGCATGGATTTTCCATTTTGCTTGAACCAGAGGGTCTGAAGGCTTGCTTCGGACATAGGGATTGGAACATTACCTAAATACGTTGGACATGCGTTTTTGAGGAGGATGACATTTTAACATTTTTCAGCAGGCTTTTATTTAATCAACGAATTGTCGAATAGATGATTATGCTGACAGGTGATGCCGGCGGGGGCTTTCCGTCCTTTTGCGTGTCCCTGTTCCTTGTCTGGTATTTACCGCAGAAGGAGGGGATGTTGTCTTCGTCCGGATTCCATTTACCGGATAGATTCTTCAAAAAATCAGCCAAAATGACCCAAGAAACCAAAACAATAAAATAAACCAAAACAACCAAAAAAACCTTTGACATGAAAAAGATTCTTGCAGCGTTTATCGCGCTGTTCCCTTTCTGGGGATTTTCGGCTGAAAACCAGCTTGATGCGAGACCTGCCGGGGCTTCAGCTCCTGGCAGTCGTCCGGTTCCGGTCCGGATCCGGCAGATTGGCCAGAAACCTGCGGCGGAGGCCGATAAGGCTGTCGTGACTCTGACTGTGGAGTACAATTGGGGTGATGGCACCGGTTACCAATTGCTGCTGGATGCCGATGCGACGGCTTTCGGCACGCTTTTTCCTTCCGATGCCAATGTCGGCTATTGGAACGAATCCGGAGGAATCGCGGATTCCGTTTATGCAGGATTCGAATACAAGATTCCTGCCGATGCCTCGGGAGACTTGGATTCAGGCCGGTTCGTTCTGGCTGGCGAATCCGTTTCTGTAGCCATCGATCCGGGAACGTACGATTTCGTGGTTCCTTGCATGATGCCCTTCTATTACTGTGTCGCGTTTTCCAGCTACGGGCAGAACCGGGGCGATGATTTTGCATTCGAGGCCGGTATGGAGTATGTGTTCGAAGTGGTGGAAGCGGAAGATTTCCTGGATGAAACCATCTTCCGTACCGTGCCGCCAGTGAACTTGGCCGTGAATGCCATCCCGTCTCCTGTAAACGGATTGGAACTGGCGCAGGAAGAAGTGGTTGCCGAAATCGGGAACGTGGGAACCAAGGCGGTGGATTCCTATTCGTTGGCTTTGACTGTGGACGGCAAGGCTGTCGCCACGGAAACGGTGGAAGGAAGGTTGGAACCCGGCGGGACGTATCTTCACACCTTTGCGGAGAAAGCGGATTTGTCCGCACCGGGCGTGCATACGGTGCAGGTGGAAGTCTTGTTGGCAGAGGACACGGTCTTGGAGAATAATGTCCTGGCCAAGACGGTCTATCATGCGGAAGCGGTCGAGGCCCCCTTTTTCTGTGACTTCGATACGGAAGAAGACATGGCAGGCTGGGTGTCTCTTGATGAGAACGGAGATGGCATACAATGGTACCGGAACGAGGGGTTCGATTATGGGGAATCCGGAGAAGGGGCAGCGGCTTTCATCTCCTATAACAATGCCATGCCTCTGGATGATTATCTGCTGACGTTGAATCCGGTTTCGTTGAAGGCCGGGAAAAACCACGTGGCCTTTTATTTCCGTTCTTCCGCCGCATCGGTGTTCACGGAAAACCTGCGGCTTCTGTACGGGCCTACGGCCGATGTGGATGCGATGGAGGTGCTTTGGGAGGAAAAAGGCTTCGCCCATGATGCGTTCCGTTTCCAATCGGTGGAATTCGAACTGGAGGAGGACGGGCCCTGCTATTTCGCGTTCCAAGCCTTTTCCGAACCGGGTATGATGGGGATACAGGTCGATAATGTCTTGATAGGAACGGGGGCCTATACGGGGATTCCGGATTTGCGCGTGGATTGTTTGTTGCTGCCGGTATCTTCTTGCGGCCTGGGCCAAGCGGAACCTGTGGGTGTGGCGGTTTCCAATGTCGGGACCATGGATGTTTCCCGCCTTGTCCTAGAATGCGAACTGGACGGGACTCCTTTTGCTTCGGATACCTTGGAGATGCTTGTGCCCCAAGGAGAGAGCCGGGAAGTCTGGTTTGAGAAAGCATTTGATTTCTCCCGGGAAGGCGAATACGGTTTGTCCGTGACGGTCAAGGTTTGTCCCCAAGGGGACGAGGTGGCCGAGCAGGTGACGGACAATAATGATGGAAGGGGAAAAGTGGTCCATTACGAACCTGTCCGTTTGTTGCGCACGGATTTCACGGATGCGGCATCGAGGACGGATTGGACTTGCACGGAGGGGGCTTGGACCTATGACGAAGCCTACCGGGCGGTGGCAGCCAAAGATTCCATGCCTTTGATTTCCCGTTGCGTGGAAATGGAAGAGGGCAAGGATTACCGCTTTTCCATGAATTACCTGGCAGGAGGATACGTGTCCACCATCGCGGTCGTGGATGATTTCGACCTGCGTTACGGTTTGTCCGGGACACCGGTGGAAGAATGGGACACGCTTGCGTGCTACCGCTACCATTCGACCCATGAAAGTTTCAGATTGCTGGACACGACCTTCTCTGTTCCCGTGTCAGGCGAGTACAGTTTTGCCATCGTTCCCAGGACCTTGCACGGGACTTTCTTCGTCAACCGGGTCGAGATTTCCGAACAGCTGGCTTATGACGTGCGCCTGGAGGCTTTCGGCGGCTTTGCTTCCCGGATTCCTGCCGATCAGGCTGCGGCTTCGCGCAAGGCTTGGTTTTCGGTATCCGACCGGGGGACGGAACCCGTGGATACGGTCTTGCTGTCGATCCTGATGGACGGAGAGGAGATAGCAAGGGAGGCCGTTTCCATGTCCGGGAACGGGAACGCGACTGTGGCGGCTCTCGATTTCAGCTTGGGTTCCTTGGATCCCGGACTCACGAAAACCTTGACCGCCCGCGTGGCTGCCAAGGGGCATGAGCAAGAAGACACGAACGAGGATAACGAGGCCGTGGCACTTGTCATGCTGACGGATTCTGTCTTGGCTTACGACAGGGTGGATACAAGCATGTACGAAAATCCTGCGTACCAATTGAACGGGCGCGGGCTTGCGGCCGGGATGGTCTTCGATGTGCCGGTGGCCGACACGCTGACGGCGATTTCGGTTGGCTGGACTTCCGCGTTCACCGACCAGACGATTGGTTTGTATGTTTACCATTGGGACAGGGAGAGTGCAAGCCTGGGTTCATTGATTCATGGGATGTCCGTTTCCAAGGGACTGGCTTCCGGCCAGACCGAGTACCCGTTGCCGGCCCTGCTTTTGTCGCCCGGTTCGTATATGATTGCTGTCAGCTTCAGCGGTTATGCGTTGGTCAGCGACATGCAGCCGCTTGATGCGATTTACCTGATTTCCGACGGACAGGCCTACTTGCAGACGGGAGGTCTGGGCTACGCGGCCATACGCGGGGTTTTCGGTACAGGAACGCCTGTGGCCAAGGATGTCATGGTGGAATCTTTCCTGAGCCCGGGAGAGTCCGGTCTGTTTTCCGCTAACGAGGAAGTCCGGATCAAAGTCCGCAACCTGGGTTACGAAACGGTTTCCTTCCCTTTGTCTTTGCATGTGGATGAAAATGTGAGCACGCAGACGGTGGAACTGGATGGGTACGGTTCTGGCGAGGTGGTTTTCACAGCCGACCTTTCCAGGACGGAAACGGTTTATTCCTTGCGTGCCGTCGCGGCTTTGGACGGGGACGAGAACCCGGGGAACGACACGCTGGAAATGCAAGTGCGTACCTATGGCCCGGCCGACCCCTACCATCTGGATTTCGAGTATTGCTCCGATTTTGCCGTGGATTCCTTTAATCCGGCTTGGACTTCGGTAGACGGGGACGGCCTGCCCTCCGGAGGCTGGGAAGGCACGACCTATCCGCATGAAGGGGAATCTTTCGGGTTCATGGCGTTCAATCCCGCCTTGACGGTCCCGCCTCTGACGGAAACGGCAGGGGATTATATCGCGCCGCACGGGGGGCAACGTTTCGGCATCAGTATCTATTCGTCCGATGGTGCCAACAACGATTGGCTGATTTCGCCCGAACTGCTGTTGCCTGCACAGGATGCGAAGATGGAATTCTACGTGAAGAGCTACATGGAAGCAGACGGCTTGGAGCAGTACAAGGTGCTTGTTTCGGAAAAGACGGCGGCAACCGGGGATTTTGTGGAAATCGGCGGTGTCAGGGAAGCCCCGGCGGATGCGTGGGAGCATGTGGAAGTGGATTTGTCGGCCTATGCGGGCAAAAAAGTGCATCTGGCGATCCAATGTGTTTCTGACAACGTTTTTGCATTCATGATTGATGACATTTCGGTATCCAGGCCTGGTTCTTCCAATGAGCAAGGCTTGAGTGCTGATGCGGAGGTGGTCCTTTATCCGAACCCGGCTTCGGAAAGGTTGGCTGTCCGTTCCTACGGGGCCGCGATAGACCAGGTTTCCATCTACGACCTGCAAGGTCGTTTGGTGTACCGTTCGGCTCAGGGCCTTGGTGTGGAAGAGTTCCGGTATGACGTGGAAGGCATGAAGTCCGGTCTGTACATCGTGGAAACCCGGACGGACCGGGGTGTTTCGGTATCCCGTTTGATTGTCCGCTAACCATGTCGGGCGGATAGGATTCCCGGTAGGGCCGGCTGGAGCAGGTTTGCAGAGGCTGGCTCGTCGGGAATCCGCAAAGGGTATCCTGTATCGGTGGTGAGTCTGCCTTGCTGTTTGTCCGCTTTCCGGAGCGGCTTGACCGGCAGGATTCGCGGCTTCCGGGATACCCTTTGTTTTTTGCCCGTGCATACCGAGTACTGGTGGAAAAAGCGTAGCTTTGCTCCCGGTTTCCTGGCGTGTTTGCGGAATATCTTTGAATTTGTTGAATATCTTTGAATATGAGTGGGATCATGTCTTTCCGGCGGCTTCTTGTCCCGGTTTTCTGCCTTGCCTTTGCGGCTTGTTCGGGACAACGTGTTCCGGAATATTGTCCGGATGCGCCGGATTACGCTTCTGCTTCCATGTGGTACCGGCCTGCGGATTCCGCCTCTTCGGATTCGAAGCCGGCGGACGTGTTTTATGTGCTGCCTACCTGCGTGTGGTCGTGGAAGACATCCGACGGGCAGGAATGCTTCTACATGGATGTGCACGACTCCGCGCAAAGAGCCTTGGTCGAAGGCTCGAACCTTCTGGCTTCGGCCTTGTTCAGTCCTTCTTGCAATTTTTATTCCCCTTATTACCGGCAGATTACCATGGATTTCTGGTTCGAGCCGGAAGAAGAGATAAACCGGCGTTACGCTTTGGCGCACCAGGATGTGGTGGCTGCGTTCCGTTACTACATGGAACATTTCAACGGGGGGAAGCCGTTCTTCCTGGCCGGGCATAGCCAGGGCGGCAAGGCCGTGATAGAGTTGCTGAAGCATACGCTTACCGATGCCGAGCGGGAACGTCTGGTGGCGGCATACGTTTTCGGCTATTCCGTCAGCGAAGCCGAACTGGCGGAATTCCCGGCACTGGAACCGGCGCAAGCTGCCGATGACTGCGGCGTGGTGATTTGCTACAACTCGGTTTCGCGCCCCGAGGCCTGTTCGGAATTATTCAAAGACAATGTGGTTTGCATCAATCCGGTGAACTGGAGGACGGATTCGGTTTACGCGCCGTCTTCCCGGCATGCGGGGGCTGTATTCTTCGATGCTCAGGGCAGGGCGGATACCTTGTTCCATGCGCTTGGCGTGAAGGTTCGCCCCGATTTGCATACGCTTCTGATTGATGGTTTGAAGGATGAAGACTATTTTATACCCTCCATTTCCTCGCTTTTCCCCTTGGGCAATTACCATGTTCAGGAAATAAACCTTTATTTCTTGAACCTGCAAGAGAACATCCGCCAGCGTCTGGAGGCGTATGCCCGCAGGGAGGAATAAGACGGCTTTTCCCCGGGAGTTCCGGCAGGCTTGAACTTGCGGGTTTGCAAAAGGACAGGCTTTCTTTGTCCTGGAGTCCTTTGTTCCTTTCAGGGAGGGCCGGCAAGGGGGAAGAAAGGGAAAAAGTGTACTTTTGCACGGCCTGCGGGGAGCTGTGTCAAAATAAGATTTTCATGACACATCGCTCCGGGATGGAAGTTTCAAGGGATGGGCATCGGCTGGGCTTCCCTCGATAAATGGGCATCAGCAAAATGGGCATCCAACGATAAATCTGAAAAACTATATGGCAGCAGAAGAACAACCGAAAATTATTTTTTCGATGAACCGGGTGAGCAAGATTTACCCGCCCAACAAACAGGTTTTGAAAGATATCTGGCTTTCTTTTTTCTATGGAGCCAAAATCGGGATTATCGGTTTGAACGGTTCGGGGAAATCCACCTTGCTCAAGATTATTGCCGGCATCGACAAGAACTACCAAGGCGACGTGGCTTTCTCGCCGGGTTACAGCGTGGGGTATTTGGCTCAGGAGCCGGAACTTGACAACAGCAAGACCGTCAAGGAAGTAGTCCAGGAAGGCGTGCAGGAGGTAGTGGACCTGATGAAGGAATACGAAGAGGTGAACAACAAGTTTGCCGATCCGATGAGCGACGAGGAAATGAACAAGCTCATTGAACGCCAAGGCGAATTGACGGAATTGCTCGACCAGCACGATGCTTGGGAACTCGATGCCAAGCTGGAACGTGCCATGGACGCGCTCAACTGCCCGGAACCGGATGCTTCGGTGGCCACGCTTTCGGGAGGGGAACGCCGCCGGGTGGCTTTGTGCCGCCTGCTTTTGCAGGAACCGGACATCCTTTTGCTTGACGAGCCGACCAACCATTTGGATGCCGAGTCCATCCAGTGGCTGGAAGCCCATTTGCAGCAGTACAAGGGAACGGTGATTGCCGTTACCCACGACCGTTACTTCCTGGATAACGTTGCCGGGTGGATTCTGGAACTCGACCGGGGCGAAGGCATCCCTTGGAAAGGCAATTACAGTTCGTGGCTGGAACAGAAGACAAAGCGCCTGGAACAAGAAGAAAAAGCGGAATCCCGTCGCCGCAAGACTTTGGAACGCGAATTGGAATGGGTTCACATGGCACCCAAGGCGCGTCAGGCCAAGGGGAAAGCCCGTTTGAACGCTTACGAGAAGATGCTCAACGAGGATACCAAGCAGAAAGAGGAACGTTTGGAAATCTATATTCCCAACGGGCCTCGTTTGGGAACCAATGTGATAGAGGCGGTGCATGTCCGCAAGGCTTTTGGCGACAAGGTGCTGTTCGACGACCTCAATTTCAAGCTGCCTCCGGCAGGCATCGTGGGCGTTATCGGGCCGAACGGGGCTGGTAAGACCACGCTTTTCAGGATGATCATGGGTTTGGAGAAGCCCGATGCCGGTACTTTCGAAGTAGGGCCGACCGTCAAGTTGGGTTATGTGGACCAGCAGCATTCCACTATCGACCCGGAAAAGACCGTATGGGAAGTGATTTCGGAGGGCAGCGAGCAAATCAACTTGGGCGGACGTCTGGTCAATTCCCGCGCCTATGTGTCGCGTTTTAATTTCAGCGGCACCGAGCAAGGCAAGAAGGCCGGGGTGCTGTCCGGCGGGGAGCGCAACCGTATGCACTTGGCTTTGGCGCTGAAAAGCGAGGGCAACGTGTTGCTCTTGGACGAGCCGACCAACGATATCGATGTGAACACCTTGCGGGCCTTGGAAGAAGGTCTGGAAGCCTTCGCGGGCTGTGCGGTGGTCATTTCGCACGACCGTTGGTTCTTGGACCGTATCGCTACCCATATCCTGGCTTTCGAAGGTGATGGCCAGGTCTATTTCTTTGAAGGCAGTTACACTGAGTACGAGGAGAACAAGAAGAAACGTTTGGGGGATATAACGCCGAAGCGGTTCAAGTATAAGAAGCTGATGGAATAGGATCTGATATGGTTGCCAAGAAGTTTCTGATACGCTAAATCGTTGCCGTTAGGGTTGACCTGTCGGGGCGGTTCATGCGGAAAGGGGCTTCTTGGCTGTTCGTATTATTGTCGCCCCGGAGTTTGAGAATGCTTGGGAGTTCATCTATGCGCATTCCGGACTTCGGGGCGATAATCGTATAGGCCATGACAAGTTCAAGTAGTAAATGCAATTTTGTACAGAAAAGGAGGGCTTTTGTCCTGTTGATGGAATTTTTGCGTACTTTTACCGGATAGAACAGGTTCATCGATTTGGATGGTGCCTGTCAGAGGGATTTTCTCTATTTCGTGGCAAAAAAAACTTAAAACAGAGATATTATGAAAACTGAAGCTGTTAAGAAAACATGGGCTCAAACCAAGTTGCGTTTTTTTGTTGCGGGATTGTTGTGTATTCTGGCTGTGCCGGCGATGGCTGAAACAGAGACAGGAGAGGGATTCGTGGAATCTTCATCGGAATCGGCTGCCATGCAGGCTTCTTTGCCGGATACTGCATCGGCGAGGGCGGGTTCTTGGAAAACGCTGGGCTTTTGGAAGCAGCAGCCGCACCGGGTGGCCATAGGGACTGGTTTTGATGTGGAAACGAAGGACGCGTACCGGAACGGCAACGGGCCGCTGTATTTCACCTTGGAGTATGCCTATGATATTCCCTGGAAATTAGAAGCACTTAATTTCTTTGTCGGCGGCAGGTTGCATGGCGGATGGCAAGGGAAAAAGGACTCCTACTATAATATGGATTTGGGCGTTGCCGCAGGCGTGGGGCTCAAATTTCATATGACATGGTTCTTGTCTCTGTCGGCCGCTTATTGGGGCGGTTACGCCTATACCGAAAATAGATGGGATGTGCATGGAATCGGGATGGAAATCCCTTCTGTCAAGGAGTCTGTCTACCGGAGTGTTTTGGATTTGCGATTGACAGGGACCATTAAATTCATGGAAGTCTGGGCAGGTTACGAATGGTTGTGGAGCGGGAAAGAATTGTCTAATGCATATCTTACGATAGGGGTCGGGTACCGCTTCTGACGGTTGCCCGCATTGGAGAAAACATGAGCGCAAGCTTTGCAAAGTAGAAAGAGCCTTTGCAAAGCTTGTTTGCATTTTGAATTTGAGCTGTGCGATGGCGGTTATTCTATTTTCAGCAGTTTGGTAGTAAGGGTTGCAGTGGTTTGGCCATCGATGTGATGCAGCACAAGGCGGCAGATGTATAGTCCGGAACGGAAGCCGGCGGATGGCCAGTTCCAGCGCAGGGTTTCAAGGCTCTGTCCTCCCGATGCGATTCCGGTGTTGGAGAAAACATGAGTGCAGAGCAAGCGGCCTGTCATGTTATAAATTTGGAGTTCGGCTCTGTTCCAGGCGGATACGCCACGGAGCAGGAAATCCGTGAAGCCTTGGTCTTTGGCCGGGTTCGGCATCGCCAACAGGCTTGCCCCGCTTTCTTTTCCGGCTAAGAGTTCCGTCTCGTTTTCCAGGCGGCTATGGAAGTCTATCCTGGCATAGCCTGCGATATCGAAAATGTTCCAGACTTGCAAGTGCAGGCTGTAATCGCCGCTGGGCAGAAGCAGTGGATATTCCAGTACCCCGCTCCGGGACGTGCCGGCATCGAAGCTGAAATAATCATTGAGGACGATTGCCTCGTTTTCATTCCCGTTGATAGTCAATCTCAAGTCTTTTCCGGGAGCGATGCCGGAGAGGCTCAGCCCGTTTCGGTCTGAAATTTCAGCCCGCAGGTACGGAACGGACGCATATTCCCCGGCTGCATAAATGTCTCGGTACACGATTTCGGGATAAATGAGCGGCGCGGAGGAGTCTGCCAAGGCATTGTTTTCGATACCGCCAATCATGAAGCCCGTGAAGCTGCCCGAAGCGTCCGCGCCTTGCGCCGGGTCGTAGGCATAGTAGCTCAGCTTGCCGGAAGCCATGCCCGGGGCGATGTGCCGGGGCATTTGGAAGGCGATTGTGAACTTTCCGTCCTTGACTTCGGTCTTGCCCGATAGCAGAAGCCGTTCCTGCGATACATAGGTGACGGTATCCATCAATTCTGGATAGCAAACATACGTCCCGTCTTGGCGGATGTAGGCGCTCCCGTCCACTACGGAGAGCGTGTCCGGCTTGTCGTAAAGGCGGTAGAAAAGTTCGCCGTTGAAAGCCGGATCTGCCATGCCGTCGGATGTTAGGTTGTCTATTTGCCCATGGATGGCGACCGAGGCCAAGGCACGGAGCGTATCGCAGGCCGGGATGTCGATGCCGTTGCTTTCGGACTGTACCGGCTTTCCGTTGATTTTCAATGTCCGGATGCGGTTTTCCGGAAGGGGAATCTTCAAGCCGGGGTCGCCTATCAGCGCGAGGGTCGGGACGCAGGAACCGCTGCTTTCCTGTTTGGCTTTAAGCCAGGCATCGCCTATGGTGACGGGATTGCCGTTTTCGGCTTGCAGCAAATGCTGCAAGAAGCGGCTGTGCATTTCTTCTACCCCGCTGTTCACGTAAAATTGTCCTGTCGCGCCTGCGGCCGCGATGCAGCCCCCGTCAGGATGCAATACCGCTGCTTCCGTGCCGCTGATTTGGAAGGGGTTATCCATCGTGGCAAAGCTGCAGGCAAAAGAAAAGAGGATAGGGTATGCATAGGAGGCTTCCCAATTCAGGATGTTTTCCACTTTCAACAGGCGGTCGTTTCCCCAGGCATCCGGCCCGCCATGCCCCATATAGCCGATGTAGAAGACTCCGTTTATCAGGGCGGCGGTGATTTTTTGCCGAGCCTCGGCTTGGCGCAGGGTGTCGAAACCCGAATAGATTTTATGGATATTCAGCAGGGTATCGGTATCCTTCATGGTTTGGGAAATCCATCTTTCTATATCTCCGATGAATTCTTGCCCTCCCACGAAGACCACATCGTTTTTCCACGGACCGAAGTTCCCTTGCCGCCGCCATGCCGGGTCGTCCGGCACGTACTGGCGGGCAGAATACCTTTGTATTTTCCGCACCATGGCATCGGCTTCTGCTGCGGAATGCACCGGAATCCGCCCCACCGCCATGTCCATATTGCCTTGGTATGAGGGATTGTATGTTCCAGACAGCAGACCCTCGCCGTTTTCCAGGTAGCCGAAGGCATCTTCGTATAACTGCAGGTATTTTCTTTCTGCCTTATCTTCATCGGGCGAAAAGGTAGGGACAAAGCTGCTGTGTAGGCCGTAAATATCCTTGTAATCGTAGGAGACTGCCCCGAACAATAGCAGGTAACGGGGCTTTTTGGAAGCGGATTGCTCGTAGAGGCTTTTGGCAAAGAGCCGGATGGCCGAGGGATCCTGCACGCCGGAAGAAAACTCGTTGAAAACCTCCGTGGTGGTGACTACGCAGGTGGAGTAGCCATCCTCTTGCCGATGCCAGGCGGCCAAGGCTTCGGCCTGCGCCTTGAAGAGAGGATGGGTCACAATGAGGTATTCCGCATCCTTGACTAAGGCCAAGTCCTGAGGCTTCTGCAAGCCGGAGAACAGCGGGCGTTGGACATCTTCTGGGGCAAAGGCTACGAATTGCCGCAGGCTGTCAGAGGCCGGGATGGTAAAAGCGGCAAGCCCGTTTTCCGCTTTTATGGTTTGATTAGCCACATGTTCGGCTTGGCTGATGTCCCAGACCCGGAGGTTGTCTGTGTTCCCGCCTATTTCAAAACGGCTGTTTTTCCCGATGGCTTCAGGAGAACGGAAAAACAGGGCTTGGCCTTGGCGTTTTTCTAGTGGCCGGGTAAAAGAAATCTGCACGAAGTCGAGCCATGCCCGGAGGGTGGTATCTGCATCGGCTTTGGAGAAGCGGAGCTTGAATCGGTTGTTTGCGGAAACGTTCAGGAGGGTGTCTTTCTGTAGTCGTTGGTATAACCCAAAGGATGTTTTGGGGGATAGCGGTATCTTTTGCCCCTCTAATTCCATTTGCAGGCAAGGGGTTTCGGTGTTTTTTTCTTCCTGCAAGAAAAAGGCGTTGACCCGGACGTTTGCCTGCCCGTCTACCGGCACGCAGGGCAGTTCAATCTCTATCTTATGGCTTTGGCCGTCCTGCTCAAAGGCTTCCCCCAGCCAGGAAAGCGTGCCTTGCAGGGGGTTGTGCAGCTCGGCTTCATGACGGGCAAAATCGGGGAACTCCCGGATTGTGGTTTCTGTCTGTAAGTTAGGGTTTTCCGCTTCCGGGACTTCCCGGTGGCAGCCGGCATCCAAGGTCACGAAATAGTACTGCCGGGTATCGTAAGGGTGTATTTGGATCTGAAACGGGTGGAGCGTGTCCTTGGCATTGTATTGCAGCACATTGGGGCTTTGGCCGTAGAAATAGAAGCGGTCGCCCGGCCCGAAGATGCCATCATCACCGTCTTGCATGAGGATTGGCATCGGCATAAGCCCTGTTTTCATGGTGCTGTCGTTGTAGAAGGGCAACAAGCCTGCCGGTCTTCCTATCAAGGCAAGCGTTCCGCTTTCTGTGGGCGAAGAAATCAGGCCGCTTTCCACCAAATCCTCGTAGCGCACTTCATAGATGCCATCTTCTTCCACGCCAATTTTAAGGCTGTTCCCTCCCGACAAGAGGCCTTGCGCCATGCTTTCTGACATGGTGGAAAAAAGCAAGCAGGCAAGCATGAATTTGCACCACAGTTTCGTTTTCATCTCTCTTTCATTTTAGTGATACTCATATTTTGAGACCTCTGCAAAAGTCAGCATCTCGGCTAAAGGTAAGACAAATAATATTAATCATCAGTGAGCAGGATTCTCCTGCTCGGACTGTGGAGGCGGTTTGCAGAGTCCTCATTTTTAGGGAGGATGTCATATGCCCCCTTGTAGGATTCTATGTGCATGCCGGATGGTGCGATGGCACACAACCGGCACACTGGCTGGTAACCTGATTTTCCGCTTGTCCTACTGTACCATCTCCGTGCAAACACATCCTCGCGTCCCTTGAACAGATTACGGAATACACTTAGAAGCTGTTTAAAATTTCTTGCAATCCTGAAAAGGCTGAATTTTCAGGGAGCGGTTTCAGGATTTTGTTTGCCCATCGGGTGCTATTTCGGGGCTTTTTTGCGTTTTTCACGTCCGATAGCTTGGCTATCCTCCTTTGAAAAACGCGGCAAAATCCCTCGAAATTTCCTCCCGATGCCTCAAACAAATAAATTTAAACAGCTTCTTACTTTTTCTTCCAAAGACAAATGTTGCTTCGTGATGGGCTGTGTCATATGAATATCCTTGCTATTTAGTAATGCCTGTAGCCTATCTACCTCCTTATGAAGAAACCCATTCTCCATAAGAAGCTTGTTGTATGCAGCCAACAGTTCTTGGTATGTAGTCTGCTTTCCCATATCATTCAAAGCAATGGTGTCATATATAAAGGCATATACACAATCCCATCTTCTATTTTCATAT
>CALUHO010000037.1 GCA_944320465.1 uncultured Bacteroidales bacterium
GCTGCACGGGCACGGGGGCAGAACTGTACTTCGTCGAATATGACCAAGGAACGGGCTTCCTCGCCTTTCGTCTGGCGGGGAGTAAGTTTCCGCCTGAAGTAAAGTTCCAGACTCATGAAAAGCATATCGAGGTCATCCAGATAAAGGTTGAAAAACTCCATTACCTGAGGATTTACCTTGCTGAAGTCCACCAGAATGTAAGACTCGTATTCTTTGCGTGCAAATTCTTCCACGATATAACTTTTCCCTATACGCCTGGCTCCTTCTATCAAAAGGGCAGTATCACCCTTATGGTTTTTCTTCCATTCCAACAGTTTATCATATATCTTTCTTTTCATAATTCACCTATTCACCTTTATTGTCTAATTGATATTTCACGTATTCAAGATTATTATGTCTGCAAATATACACATTTTCTTGGATTAGAAAGAATTTTCCGGGCTGTTTTCCCGAAGCTGAAAGGAGTTTCGGTGGTGGGGCGTTTGTCTCTTGTTGCCATGATGCACGGGGTGTTTTGCTTGCGTCGAATCGGCGGCGATGCCGGGGCGGATTTGCGGTTCTGACGCACGGGACTTTGTTTGCCCGTGCCTGCAAAGGCAAGTAACAAAAATGTTACTTTCTCTAAATGGCCGGAACTGCGAGGTGTGGGGTAATTGTTGTATCTTTGGCTATCGCCGAAGATAGGATGCGCCTCGGCATAATCAAAGCCAGCTTTGCTTCTGCGCTCGGCTTTCGCTATCTTTGGCTATCGCCGAAGATAGGATGCGCCTCGGTAATGGCAATCAAACAAGTTTGTTGCCATTACCGAACCTTTCACTATCTTTGCCAGTTTAAGCCGTTTTGCCTCGGATTGCATGGCTTTTCCGGCAGGTATTCCCCCGTTTCGATGGTGAGTTCCAACTTTTTGGCAAATGGTTTGGAAGGCTTGATGAAATACAGACAATGAAGAATATACGGAATTTTTGCATTATTGCCCATATCGACCATGGGAAGAGTACTTTGGCGGACCGCCTGTTGGAAATCACAAATACCGTTCCCCAGCGGGAGCTGCAAGCGCAGGTCTTGGACGATATGGATCTGGAACGCGAGCGCGGCATCACGATCAAAAGCCACGCCATCCAGATGAAATACAAGGAGCAAGGGCAGGAATACATCCTCAACCTTATCGATACCCCGGGCCACGTGGACTTTTCCTACGAGGTCTCCCGCTCCATTGCCGCCTGCGAGGGCGCGATTCTGGTGGTGGATGCCACGCAAGGTATCCAGGCGCAGACCATTTCGAACATGTACCTGGCCATGGAACACGACCTGACGATTATCCCGGTGCTGAACAAGATGGATCTGGCCAATGCGATGCCGGAAGAGGTCAAGGATCAGATTGTGGATCTTCTGGGCTGCAAGCGCGAGGAAATCCTGGCCGTCAGCGGCAAGACCGGGGAGGGCGTGCCTGAGTTGCTCCATGCCATCGTGGAAAGGATTCCGGCTCCTGAAGGCGACCCGGAGGCTCCTTTGCAAGCCTTGATTTTCGACTCGGTTTTCAATTCGTTCCGGGGCATCATCTCCTATTTCCGGATCGTCAACGGGACGCTGCGCAAGGGCGACAAGGTGAAGTTCTTCCATACCGGCAAGGAATACGATGCCGAAGAAGTGGGCGTGCTGGGTTACAAGCAGGAACCTTGCCCGGAACTTTCGGCAGGGAATGTGGGCTATATCATTTCGGGCATCAAGACTTCGGTGGAGGTGAAGGTGGGCGATACGATTACCCATGTGAACGAGCCGTGTGACAAGGCGATAGAGGGTTTCGAGAACGTGAAGCCTATGGTGTTCGCCGGGGTCTATCCGGTGACGCCCGACGATTACGAGGACTTGAGGGCTTCGATCGAGAAACTCCAGCTCAACGATGCTTCGCTGACCTACGAGCCGGAATCTTCGATAGCTTTGGGCTTCGGCTTCCGTTGCGGCTTCTTGGGATTGCTCCATATGGAAATCATCCAGGAACGTCTGGAACGGGAGTTCAATATGGATGTGATTACCACCGTCCCTAATGTTTCCTACAAAGTGACCACCACCAAGGGAGAGGTGTTGGAGATTCACAATCCATCAGGACTTCCAGCACCTAATTACGTGGATCATATCGACGAGCCTTATATCCGGGCGCAGATTATCACCAAGGCTGATTTCGTGGGTCCGATCATGAAACTCTGCATCGACAAGCGGGGCATTTTGAAGAACCAGATTTATATCACTACCGACCGTACCGAACTCACGTTCGAGATGCCGCTCTCGGAAATCGTGTTCGATTTTTACGATAGATTGAAAAGCATATCAAAGGGTTATGCTTCCTTTGACTATTATCCTTGCGGCTACCAGGTGTCCAAGCTGGTCAAGTTGGAAATCCTGTTGAACGGGGACACGGTGGATGCGCTTTCCACGCTGATTTACCAGGACAACGCTTATGCTTTCGGGCGGCGCATGTGCGAGAAGCTCAAGGAATTGATTCCGCGCCAGCAGTTTGATATAGCTATCCAGGCTGCCATCGGGTCCAAGATTATCGCCCGCGAGACGATAAAGGCAGTGCGCAAGGATGTGACGGCCAAGTGCTACGGCGGGGATATCACCCGTAAGCGGAAGCTGTTGGAGAAGCAGAAGGAGGGGAAGAAGCGGATGCGGCAGGTGGGGAGCGTGCAGGTGCCGCAGTCGGCGTTCCTGGCGGTTCTGAAGTTGGATTGACCGGACGTCGGATCGGACAGTATGCGGTCGCTCAAGGGGATTGAAAGTGCCTGGGTGCGCGTTTGGTGCGCTCGGTTTCTCTTGCCTTTGCTGGCCTTGCCTTTTGCCCGATGCTCCCTCGTTTCCCGTCTTGGGGAGGGATATGCTTTGAAAGCGGGCGGACTTTGGCAGGGGACGGGCGAAGAAATATTTTGCCTTGAGGAAGATTCCCGGATGTGATTCATAGGATACGCGCTGAATAAGAAGCTGTTTAAATTTATTTTTTGGGTCATCGGGAGGGGATTTGGAGGGATGGCGCGGCGTTTTTCAAAGGAGGATAGCCGAGCTATCATCGAGCATTGCTCAACCAAGACCCGAAATAGCCCCCGATGGGCAAACAAAATCCTGAACCCGGTCCCTGAAAATTCAGCCTTTTCAGGATTGCAAGAAATTTCAAACAGCTTCTAAATAGTTTGTTTATGCTGCCATTGGTGGAAAACGATTCCTGGTTATGGCCGGTGGCTGAGAAAATTGAACGCCGCCACGAGGATTATCTCCGTACCCGTTCCTGGATCGAGCAGGGGTGGGGTAGTCTCTATGATTTTGCTTCCGCTTACCAATACTTTGGCCTGCATTATGAAGCGGACACGGACGAATGGGTGTTCCGCGAATGGCTGCCTCATGCCCGCCATGTGTTCCTGATTGGGGATTTCAACGCTTGGGATCTGACTTCCCATGCCTTGCATCGGATAGAGGACGGGGTCTGGGAAATCCGGATGAAAGCCAAGGATGTGCCGGGGCTTGGGCATCGCACAAGGTACAAGATGTATGTTCACGATTGCAACGGCAGATGGGCCATGCGGATGCCGGCTTATACTTTTTATGCAGTGCAGGATCCGGAGAGCAAGGATTTCCAGGCTGAGGTCTGGATGCCGGGACCGGAGGAGGCTTTCTGTTGGGGCGATGCCGAAGCGGCGTTCAAGGCTCCGGATTTTTCCAAGCAGACTCCTTTGATTTACGAGGCGCATGTGGGGATGGCGCAGGAAAAGGAAGGTGTGGGGACGTATGCTGAATTTACCGCCAATGTCTTGCCCAGGATTAAAAAAGCAGGGTATGATGTATTGCAGCTGATGGGGATTGCCGAGCATCCGTATTACGGCAGTTTCGGCTACCATGTGTCGAATTTCTTTGCGCCTTCGTCCCGCTTCGGCACGCCCGACGACTTGAAGGCTTTGATACGGGAGGCGCACCGGATGGGCATCAGCGTGGTGATGGACGTGGTGCATGCGCATTTTGTGGAGAACGAGAACGAGGGCTTGAACCGTCTGGACGGGAGCGATGACTTGTACAGTTACGGGGGCGAGGCGGGGACTCATCCTTGCTGGGGGTCGCGGATGTTCAATTTCTCGCGCGACGAGGTGCGGCGTTTCCTGTTGTCGAACCTGCGTTACTGGATGGAGGAATTCCATTTTGATGGTTTCCGTTTCGACGGGGTGACGGCCATGATTTATTTCCATCGGGGTTATGTGGACTATTTCGGTTCCTACCAGAATTACTTTGGGGATAAGGTTGACTGCAATGCGCTGATATATCTGTCTTTGGCTAATGATTTGGTGGCGGCGATGCGGCCGGGTGTGCATCTGAGCATTGCCGAGGAGGTGAGCGGGATGCCGGGGATGACGGCTTCGACGGCTTCGGGCGGCATCGGTTTCGATTACCGTCTGGCGATGGGCATTCCGGATTATTGGATCAAGCTGCTCAAGGAGCGCAAGGATGAGGATTGGGTGATGGCCGAGCTTTGGTCCACGGTGAACGACCGTTTGGCTGCCGTGCCGCAGATTGCTTATGCGGAGAGCCACGACCAGGCTTTGGTGGGGGATCAGACGCTGGCTTTCCGCCTGATGGGGGCGGAGATGTACACGAATATGTCGGTGCTTTGCCCGAGCGCGGTGGTGGACCGTGGGATGGCCTTGCACAAGATGATACGATTGTTCACGTTGTTCGTGGGGGCGGAAGGAGGCGGGTACCTGAACTTCATGGGCAATGAGTTCGGGCATCCGGAATGGATTGATTTCCCGCGGCAGGAGAACGGGTGGTCGTACCGTTATGCCCGCCGCCAGTGGCATTTGCGGGACGACCCGATGCTGAAGTACCGTTTTCTGGCCGAGTTCGACCGGGCTATGGTAGGATTGGCCAAGGAGATTGGGTTGCGGCAGCAGGGTTTTGCTTACCGGCTGTTGTTGGACGAGGAGGGCAAGACGCTGGCTTTCGATATAGGGGAACGTTATGTGTTCGTGTTCAACTGGCATCCTTCGCGGAGCGTGCCGGATTATGTGGTGCCGGTGCGCCGCCGGGGAAAATATCGTTTGGTATTGGATTCGGACAGTGCGGGATTTGGCGGTTTCGGCCGTCAGGCGAAGCCGGAGGGAGGGACGTTCTTCTTTACGCAGGGGGACGGTCTTAGCATTTACAATATAAACCGGGCGGCCCAGGTGTTTGCCTTGCTGCCGGAGGGGGATTGAGTTGGATTGCCGGTAGGGCGGCTTGAGGCGGAGGAATGGTCGGTACGGGAAAGTTTTCTCTGGAATGTTTCCGGCTTGCTTTCAAGGATGAAATCGGAGCCGGGTTTTGATAAACCATTAATTTGTTTGACAATGACAACAATGAAAGCTACTTACATGGGCGGTCTGCGTGTGGAATGCGAGCACGAGGACAGCGGCGCGAAAATCATCACGGATGCTCCGTTGGATAACCACGGACAGGGACGTTCCTTTTCACCTACCGATCTGGCTACGGTGGCATTGCCGGCTTGCATGTTGACTATCATGGGAATCTATGCCGAAAATATCGGTCTGGATATTCAGGGAGCGCAGGCGGAAGTGGTCAAGGAAATGGCGGCCAATCCTCGGCGCATTGCCAAAATGACGGTGACCATGACCATGCCGCCCAAGGGCTACAGCGAAGATGACAAGAAGAAAATCGAGCATGCGGCAAAGACTTGCCCGGTGCACAACACCTTGAAGGATGTGGTGGAGATGGCGCTGGAGTTCAACTGGTTGTAAGCGGTTCGGCTCTGCTTTCGGCTTGTACGGTCTTTGCTCGCTTGCGAAGCCTTGGCAAGTAGGCCATGCACGGGCGTTCAGCTCTCCTTGACCGCTGGATAGGCTCTTTGCATCTCGTCTGTCCTCGGTGTCGGACGCGAGGGCAATCATCATCGGTGTCGGATGGACAACTTGCATTCTGTCCGTTCTGACATGCCGACATCGTATGTGACGGAAAATGTTGTGCGTGTGGTATGTCTGCGGGTTCCTGCGATGGAGGCCGGAGCGTTTGCCTGCGGTGTGTTAATCTGAGGCGGCGCGCTTCCTTGCACCGCCGTTTGGGTTCAAAAAAACTTTAAACCCAAATCGGTCATTAGACTTTGGGGAGATTGCCCGCTTGTGTCATGCAGCATGCTTCTCGCCTAGCTGAAGGCGTAGCGGGCTACGTCGAGGCGTAGCGAGAAACAGGATGCGGACAGAAGCGGGCAAGATGCCCGAATGCCTCATTTTCCCAATCAGAAACGGACTCGGCGTGTCTAATGACCGATTTGGGTTAAACACAAAGTCTGGCGGCAGGTCGGACTTAAAACTCTTCAAAGAAACAGAGTGTCTGTGGAAAATTCTTCTGGCAAAAAGGCCAAGTCGGGAAAAGGATTCAGTCAGGGCTTGGTGCTGAGTTTCATCTTGGTATTCCTCATTTCGTTGTCGGGAGGGATTCTCATTTACCGGCAGCTGAGGGCGAGCCTTGCGTTCCAGCCGCTCCAGGTGGAGATGGCCCGGGGAAATATTTACGATGTGAGCCAGATTCTGAACGAGTTGTATCAAAGTGAGGCTTATGCTCGTTCGTATATGCAGACTTTCGAGGCGGATTATTATTACGGCTACCATGCGTGCTTGGATTCGGCGGTGGACCGCTTGCGGGCGATGAAGGCGAGGCAGATTGTGGAAGATCCTTCGTTGACGGAAAAAGTGGACACGATCGGGCGGATTCTGCGCAAGAAGACTATGAACATGGAGAGGCTGTTCTCTTATATGAATGCCTTGCGGCAGCAGAGCCTGGAGGAGGCTTCCCGGAAGATCATCGATTCTTTGCAGATAGAAACGCCTTGGCTGCCGCCGCGTATCGAAATCGGGGAATACGAGGATACGGTGGTCAAGGTGGAACGCCGGACGGAGAACACGGACGGTTTCTTCAAGCGTTTGTCGAGGGCGTTCAAGAAGGAAAAGATAGACACGGTGTATTACGTGCATCAGGAGAACCGGATTATCGAGGAGACGATACAGCCGTTGGAGGGACTGCATGACAGTCTGCGTCAGGCTATTGCGCGGACGGTGATGGAATACGAGGATATGCGGCGGGTGGCAGATGCCCGGCTTTCCCGACAGGTCGATAATATCCTCAAATTGGATCTGGCGCTGAACGAGCAAATCATGGAGGTGCTGGATTCCTGGCAACAGACCGAGGTGGAGGCTTCGTTGCAGGTGTTGCGGCAACGGGCGGACGATTTGCGGCGGATGTCGCAGACGATTGCCTGGATCGGGGTGCTGTCTTTCTTGGTGTCGTTCCTGGCCTTGTTCTTCCTGCTCCGTTCGGCTTTGCGTTCGCAGAAGCGGGAGCGGGCTTTGGCGGTCTCGGAAGCGGAGAAGGCGGTGCTTTTGGCTAATCGGGAGCAGCTGATGAAGAGCATCGCGCACGATATCAAGTCGCCATTGAGCACGATTATCGGCAGCACGGACTTGCTGGACCGTTCGGGTGTGCCAGCCGAAAGCAGGCATTACCTGCAATGTACCAAGGCGGCCTCGTCTTATCTTTTGGAATTAGTCAACAATTTGCTGGATTATGTGAAGTGGCAGAGCGGGGAGCTGAAGTCGGAGCAGACTTTATTCAACCCTTGCAAGTTGTTTGCCGAGGTACAGGCGATGTACCGTTTGCAGGCGGAGGAGAAGGGGTTGATTTTCCGTTTTCGTATGCAAGGGGAGGCCGAGGATGGCCGGGACGGGGATGCGGCTTGGCGGGGAGATGGTTCTTGTCCGGATTCCGAGGGGGCTTCATCGGGATGGTTCAAGGGCGATGCCTTGCGGATTCGGCAGATTTGCGGGAATTTGTTGTCGAACGCGATCAAGTACACGGATGCGGGTTTCGTGGAGTTCCGGGTGGACTGGACGGAGGATGCCTTGTCTTTGGTAGTACGGGATTCGGGACGGGGGATTGCCGAGGCGGATCAGGAGCGTATTTTCGAGGAATTTGTCAGGGTGGGCAAGGAAAAGGCCGGGGTGGAAGGTACCGGGCTGGGGCTGTCGGTGACTTTGAAGTGGGTGGAACTGCTTGGAGGCAAGCTGCAGTTGGAGAGTGCATTGGACAAGGGCTCCGAATTCAGGGTAACTTTGCCTGTGCAGGCGGTGGATGGGGCGGAAGTGGAACAGAAGGTGCTGGATAACAAGGAGCGGCAAGGCGGACGGGCGAATGATTCCTTGCGGGGAATCCGGGTGGCGGTGATTGACGATGACCGGATGTTGCAGAAGATTCTTTGCGCGTATCTGGAACGGATGGGCTTGGAAGTCAAGGCTACGTCCAATCCGGACGAATTGATGGCTTGGGTCGCGGAGGCTTGGCCGCAGTTGGTCGTCACGGATTTGCAGATGCCGAGAGTGTCGGGTTACGAGATTCTGGAGCGGGTCAAGGCGGTGGATGCCGTATTGCCGGTGATTCTGTTGACGGGGAAGCATTTTGTGGATGTTTCGGCTTCGGCTGTCAAGGGGGATACTTCTTCGGCTGCTGCAGAAGAGGATGTTTCGTTCTCCGCGGTTTTGCAGAAGCCGGTGGAGTTTTCGGCTTTGCTGGAAGTTATCGAAAAGTGTTTGCAGCAGGATGGAAGCCTGCTTTCTTTGGGGGATCAGGAACAGATGAAGGGCGATGCCGGAAAGCTTGGAAATGCCGGGGGCGATGCCTATGATTTGTCCAGCATCCGTGCTTTCTTAGGAGATGAACCGGAGAGGATGGCGGAATTCTTGCGGGAATTCTTCGATACGGTTTTCGATCAGCTTGAGGATTTGAAGATTATGGTCGAGGAAAAGGATTCGGCGCGTCTGTCAGCTTTGTCGCACAAGATGGCTTCGATGTGCGGACAGTTGGGAATGAATGGCTTGCAGGATTTGCTTCGTTCTTGGGAAAAAGGCTTTGCCGTGCCATCGATGCAGGATATTCTTGACTTGGAGTCCCGTTTGCAAGACTTGCAATGTCGGATGGTGCAGGACGGCCTGCTGGCCGGCGCGTGATTGTCTCCCCGGAATTCCCCGTTTTTCTACGTTTTTCCCCGGAATTCCCCGTTCCATGATGCTGTGGTTATATGGGGGAAGAAAGTCTTTTTGTTTTTATTTTTCTGTTTCTGTGTGTTTTATTTTCTTTTTGGTTTCCGGATTCGCTTTTTGCCGGTTTTGGTACGCTTTTTTCTTTAACCCGATGCCTGACGGCCGGTTTTGGTTTAAACCCAAATCGGTCATTAGACACGCCGGGGCTGTTTTCGGTTAGGAAAATGAGGCTTTCGGGCATCTTGCCCGCCTCTGTCCGCATCCTGATTCTCGCTACGCCTCGACGTAGCCCGCTACGCCTTCGGCTAGGCGAGAAGCATGCTGCATGACACAAGCGGGCAATCTCCCCAAAGTCTAATGACCGATTTGGGTTAAAAGGTCGCAACGAGAAAGGGGAAATGAAGATGAAACGGAATATACTGACGGGATTCGCTGTTTTGGCATTGGCAAGCTTTTCTGCTTTGCAGGCGGAGTCGGCTCCGGTGCTTGATTCGATGAGCAACGATTTGGCGATGGTAGGCCATGTTCTGGCAGGGCAGGCGGTCGAATCTTTTGCCGGAGATGCAGTTGAACCGATGGCTGCTCCTGTCGATTTGGCTTTTTTCGATGCCCCGGTCAAACCGGATACGGTAGTGAAGAAGAACGTCAAGAAGTTCACGGCGGTAGGGCTGGATAAGATTCCCGAAGCGGTGTTGGATACGGTGGGGGTTCGTTACCCTGAATATACAGTGGTCAATTCCGGAAAGAATGACCAGCAAGAATATGCCTTGATTATCAATACCAAGGACGGTGTCAAGAAGACACTGGTGATTAAAGACAATGGTGAAATCTTGTCGGACAAATAGGATAACTCTCTTCCTATTAGGTCTCCGCCTCTAGGGGATCGTGACGCACCATGGAGCGGCAGTTTCTCGATAGGAACTGCCGCTTTTCTTTATATGTCATTTTTATATGCCCTCTGTCGTTGAACCCGGATCGGGCAGGATGCCCGAAAGCCTCATTTTCCAATCGGACACAGCTTGAAACGCACGTAATGTTTTCCAGCATCCATCGGATGCCCGAAAGCCTCATTTTCCAATCGGAAACAGCCCCGGCGCGTCTAATGACCGATCCGGGCTGAAGAATTCCGGCAGCTCCTCTTCATTGCGTGGCTTTTCCCGGCCGGCGGCCTGGATCGGAGTGTCCGGATGGGACAGGGCGTCATCTGCGATTGCGTATTCTTCTTTTAGGGGATGATGCGGCGCGGCAGGCATTGTCACAGTTTCGCCCCGAGCCGTTTGATCACTTGCCAGAACCCCGGGAACGACTTGTTGACCACCTCCTTGTCGTCGAGCGTGATTTTGCCGTATTTCATTGCAAGGAGCGAGAAGGACAAAGCCATGCGGTGGTCGCCGTAAGTGCGGATCACGTTCTTTTCCGGATGCAGTTCGGACGGGAAGATGTGCAGCTCGTTGTCGAATTCCGACTCTGTGCATTCCACTTTCGCCCCCATCCGTTCGAGTTCGTCGCGGAGAGCCACGATACGGTCAGTTTCTTTGTACCGGAGTCCGAAGATTCCTGTCAATCGGGCTTCGATGCCCAAGGCGGCGCAGCAGACGGCCATTGTCTGGGCTAAGTCGGGATGATGCACGAAATCGTATTCTTTCGGATCCCGGTCTATTTCCGCGCCGGCCGCTTTTGCCAGCACGATCCGGTCTTCCAGGAATTCGGTCTCGATGCCGAAATCCTCGAACCAGTCGGAGATGATCCAGTCGCCCTGCACGCTGTCCTCAAAGAGCAGCGGCAATTCGATCCGCCCGCTTTCGGCCAAGGCGAGCAGGCCGTAGAGATAGGAGGCCGAAGTCCAGTCGGCTTCGATCAATGCCTGGCTCGGTGCATGCAGAGGGCCGTCGATGAACATATTGCTGCCGTCGATGAACACGACTTCCGCCCCGCAGTTGCGCATCAGCTGAGCTGTCATCTGGATGTAGGGCAGCGACACTTTGGTTTCCCCCAGCATTTCTATATGCAGGCCGTGCGGGAACAGGGGCGCGGTCATCATCAGGGCCGATACGAACTGGCTGCTCTGGCTGGCATCCACGCTGATTAGGTCCGTATTGTCGAGCAAGGCTTCAGGTTTTCCTATGACCCGGAGCGGCGGATAGCCTTCCTCGCCTAGGTAGGTTATTTTGATACCCAAGGCCCGTAGCGAATCCACCAAAGGACCGATAGGCCGTGCCAGCATCCTCGGGTTGGAGGAAGTGAGTACCCAGTTGCCTGGGCGGAACGCCAGCTGCGCTGTCAGGAAACGGATTACCGCTCCGGCGTTGAGGCAGTCCAGGACCACTTCGTCCTCATCGTCTTCGTCGTGATTGGCAATCACATCCAGCAGCTTTTGCATCAGTTTGGTATCCTCCGATTCGGAAAGGTTTCTCAATTCGAAATCCTCCTCGGCCAGGAATTGAAGGATAAGATAGCGGTTGCTGATGCTTTTGGAGCTGGGCAGTTTGACTTCGCCTTTGAGTGTCTTGTTCTTGAATTGTATGCTTATCGTGTTCATAATGGTCTAAAAGAATGGGTATGCGGAAAGGGCCTTTTCGAGCAGGCTTTCGGGAACGGCTTGGGTGAAGCGGCATTGACCGAAAGCCGAAAGCAGGATGGGGTACACCCGGCCTTCGATGTTCTTCTTATCGGCTTTCATGTAGGAAATCAGTTCCGGAATCTCTTGCCGGGAGAATTGGAAAATCCCGTAATGCTTTCTGAGCCAGGCACTGCAGATTTCAAAGGTTTCCCGTTCAAAGCCGGTCATGAGCCAGGACAGGTAGAGTTCGCAGACCATGCCATGGGCAACGGCCTCTCCGTGCGTGAGCCTTTGCTGGCGTTTCAAGGCCAAGGCTTCGAAAGCGTGGCCGAAAGTATGCCCGAAGTTGAGCGTCTTGCGGATATTCCCTTCTTTGAAATCCAAGGCGGTAATCCGCGCTTTCTGCTCTATGGCAAAGTGCAGTAAGGCCGAGAGCATGGGCCGTGACGAGAAGCATTCCTCGGCTTGGTCTATGTTGAAATCGGGATTGGCGATCCATTGCATCTTGATCAGCTCTGCCATCCCCGACAGGAATTCCCTTTCGGGCAGAGTCCCGAGGAAAACCGGGTCGATCAGGACCGCTTCCGGACGGCAGAAAGAGCCGATTACGTTTTTGGTCTCGTCCAAGTTGACAGCGGTCTTGCCGCCTACCGAAGCATCGGCCATCGCCAAGAGCGTGGTCGGGATGTTGACAAAGGGAATGCCTCGTTTGAAGACCGAGGCCGCGAAGCCGCCCATGTCGCAGAGTACGCCGCCACCAATATTGATTACAAGGGTATTACGATCTATTCCATCGGCTTCCCAGGCTTGCCAGAGGGGAAGCAGGCTGCTGATTTGCTTGTTCTGCTCGCGGGCGTCCAGATAATAAAGAGGTTGCTTGCGGAGGTTGGGGCAGCGGTCGCCCAGCGTGGGCAGGAGCAATTCGGCTGCCTGTTCCTCGCATAAGATGATGCAGTTGCGGTTTTCCTGGCGCAACGGGATATCATCGGCCAATTGCACGGCTCCGTCCCCGATATGGATGGAGCAATTCTGGTCATGCACGCATTCCATAGGGTTCAGTTTTTAAGTCGGTGTTGGGGAATGGCCGATGCCGGTCCGGTCTTGCCTGCCATCGGGTCTTCATTCCAGTTGGCGTTCCGCTGGGCATCGAAGCGTTCGGCTATGATATGTCGGTTGCCGTTTTCTTCATCCACCCGGATTTCTACTTTGACGTAAGTCGGCGGCAGGATGGGTTCTGCAATTTCGGACCACTCTAAGAAGCAATAATGGCCGGAGCCAAGGTATTCGTCCGTGCCTATGTCCAAGGCCTCTTCCGCGTTCTTGAGCCGGTAGAAGTCGAAGTGATAGACCGGCCCTTGCGGCGAGGAATATTCGTTGACTAAGGAAAATGTGGGGCTGACAACCTGATCTTCCACGCCTAAGCACGCGCAGAGAGACTGTATGAAGGTGGTCTTCCCGGCACCCATCGGGGCGAAAAAGGCGAATACGCGCTCCTCTTGAAAGCGATCCAAGAGGAGCCGTGCCGCCGGAGGCAAGTCCTCGGGCGTGGATGCCGTGATATTGCAAATGCCGTCTTCCATATTATTTGGGTTGGAGTACTGCATAAGGAACCAGCATTTCTTCCAAGGAAATACCGCCGTGCTGTATGGTGTTCCTGTAGTACGCTACGTATTGGTTGAAGTTGTTCGGATAGACAAAGAAGTCGTTCTGGCGGCAGAACACGAAGGACGAGGTGATGTTGACCTTGGGCAGGAAAATCTCGCCCGGGTTGCGGACGCTGAACACTTCCTTCGGGTTGAATTCCAGGTTCCGGCCCACCTTGTAGCGGAGGTTCACGCTGGTCTCGCGGTCGCCTTTGATGCGGACCGGGTTGGTAATCCGGATGGAACCGTGGTCGCTGGTGATAATGACAATAGCTTTGTGGTTAGCTAAATTCTTGATTAATTCCAGCAAGGGGGAGTGGTCGAACCAAGAGCCTATCAAAGAGCGGTAGGAATCGTCATCGTTGGCCATCTCGCGCAGCAGCTCGATTTCGGTGCTGGCGTGCGAGAGCATGTCGATGAAGTTGTAGATGATGATGTTGAGCGGAGTGGACATCATCTTGGGCAGATAATCTATGATTTTGAAACCATAGGATTGGTTCAGTACCTTGTTGTATGTGAAATTGGGTTCTTTGCCGAAGCGTTTGAGGCATTCTTCGAGCAGGAGCTTTTCGTTCTGGTTCTTGTATTGCCCGGAGTCTTCGGCCACCCAGTAGTCGGGATATTTCTTTTCGATTTCCGAGGGAAGCAGCCCGGCGAACATGCTGTTGCGGGCGTAGTGGGTCACCGAAGGCAGGATGCTCATGTAGGTGTCTTCGCTGAGGGTCTTGAGGTAGGGCTGCATGTGCTGTTGCAGCACTTTCCAATGGTCATAGCGAAGGTTGTCGATTAGGATGAAGAAGACAGGGAAGTCGTTGTTCAGAATAGGGAAAAGCCGTTTTCTGAGCACGGTATGGGACATGTCGAATTCGTTGTCCGAACCTTTCTTGAGGAAGTCCACGTAGTTCTTTTCGATATAGCGGGCAAAGAGAAGGTTGGCTTCTTCTTTCTGGTTGCGGAGAATCTCGCGCATCCCTTCGTCATCGGTTTTGCTTAGTTCCAGCTCCCAGAATACGAGTTTCTTATAAAGGTCCTCCCATTCCTTGTAGCTGAGGTTGGGTGAAAGGGAAGCCCCGATTTCCCGGAATTCCTGCTGATAGGAAGCGGTGGATTTTTCGCTTTCCAGACGTTTGGATTCCAGTTGTTTCTTGATGGCCAACAGGATCTGGCCGGGGTTGACGGGCTTGAGGAGATAGTCGGAAATCTTGGAGCCGATGGCTTCGTCCATGATTCGTTCTTCTTCGCTCTTGGTGACCATGACTACCGGCAGGGTCGGGAAGTTTTCTTTGATTTTGTAAAGGGTTTCCATGCCCGACAGGCCGGGCATTTGTTCGTCGAGGAAAACGATATCGACGGCTTGGTTGCGGAGGGTTTCCACCGCATCCACCCCGTTGTTGAGCGTGATTACTTCGTAGCCTTTGGCTTGAAGGAACATCACATGGGGTTTGAGGAGGTCGATTTCATCGTCGATCCAGAGGACTCTTGCTGTTGCCATTTAGTTTTGTTTTTGGTTTTATGCCGCCTCGGCCTCTCCTTTTTGAATAAAGGGACATTCCGGCTGTTTTTCAGGCAGACGCGGCCCATATACCGGCAGCAAATTTAGCAAACTTACAAAATTCTTTGGAATAATTACAAAAAAGCTACGTGGCCGATGGGGAAACCTTGCACTTCTATTGTGAATCTACATGGCCGATGGGCTGGTCCGTTTGTTTTCGGTTCGTGCTGTCTATAGCCACGGCTTGTTCCTTTTTCATTCGATGCCGTAGGAGCGGAGCTTGTTGTAGAGGGTCTTCCGGTCTATGTTGAGCAGCTTGGCCGCCTTGGTCTTGTTGTAGTTGCATTGCCGCAAGCATTCCAGAATCCGGTTCTTCTCTTCTTCGGCCAAAGATATTTTGCCGGGGATGCCTGCGAGGCCGACGTTCCGGCCCGGTTGTCCGGGGACGGTATGGACGGTATCGGGCGAACCGTTTCCGATTCCGTTTCCTGCGGCAAAGCGTTGGAGTTCAGGCGGCAGGTCTTCGCGCTTGATTCGCTGCCCTTGGCAGAGCAGGCAGGCTCGTTTTACCGTATAAAGCAGTTCCCGGATATTGCCCGGCCAATTGTACTGCATGAAGAGTTCCCGGACTTCGGTGTCCAGATCGAGGACCGGGCATTCTTTTTCCAATTCCCGGTTCGCGCTTTCCAAGAAGCTCTTGACAAACAAAGGGATGTCTTCTTTGCGTTCGCGCAAGGGGACGGCTTGGATCGAGAACTCGTTGATCCGATGGTAGAGGTCGGCACGGAAACTGCCTTTCTCGCAAAGCGCAGGGATGTCCTCGTTGGTGGCGGCGATGATTCGCACATGGGTGTCTATGTCCTTTTCTGCACCTACCGGGCGGATACGTTTTTCCTGCAAGGCCCGCAGCAGATGGATTTGCACCGAATAGGGCAGGTTTTCAATCTCGTCGAAAAACAGCGTGCCCCCTTCGGCTTGCTGGAAGAAGCCGCTTTTGTCGGCCACTGCGCCGGTGAAAGAGCCTTTCCTATGTCCGAAGAGCTCGCTGCCGGCCAGATCCTGAGGTATCGAACCGCAGTCCACCGCCACGAACGGCCCTTGGGACTGCTTGCTGCTCTGGTGGATCAAGCGGGCGATGTACTCCTTGCCCGTGCCGCTTTCGCCGCTAATCAGGACGGTGATAGGCGTAGGGGCAACCAAACGTATGTGCTGTTCCAGCTGCAGGGCGGCTTGGGAAGTGCCTTGGATGAATCCCTTGCTGGTGAAGGCTTGGCCGAGAGACTTCTTGGGCGTGGCTTTCGATGCCGCTTCGCTGCCTGCGGATTCTTCGGCTTTGTCCGTGCCTGTGCTGCTTAAGAGGTCTTGGAGCTTTTTGAGAAGGTCGTCGGGGATGATGGGCTTGGCGATGTAGTCGACAGCACCTAACTTCATGGCTTTGACGGCGGTCTGCACATCGGCGTAGCTGGTCATCAGCAGGGTCTGGCAGTCGGGATGATGGCCGCTGATCCATTGCAAGAGTTCCAGTCCGTCTTTGTGCGGCAGCCGCAGGTCGGTCAGGACAATCCGAAATTTCCGGGTGGAGAGGGTCTTGAGGGCTTCTTCGGCCGAATACGCCGCGGTGGCGAGGAATCCGTTCCTCTCCAGGAACTTGGCCAGCAGGTGGTTCAAGTTCACATCGTCATCTACTATCAGGATGGGTTCGTCCATGATTCTGTCCCTTTCCGGGATTGCTCCTTCTGGCCGGTCCGGACCGGGTGTTTGCCGGTCTTTGCCATAGCCTCGGCATAGGCTTGATGGGCTTGCGGGACATTGTGCGAACCGGTGATGGCCGTGGGAGAATCCGATGAGCGAAGATGCGGGCAATCCGGATGCAGACTCGGGCGTTTTCTGGTTCGAGCCTCATCTCCTTGGTTCGGGTGTCATCGGGCTGCCGCTACCTTCGTTTTATTATTCTGGAAACAAAGGTAAGCAAAATGAAGAACAATGAAAGCGGCAGGCAGCATCTTCCCAAAATATCCCCGTATTGGGCATAGATGCTGAGCTTGTCGTTGGCATAAAGCGTCTGCCGGATGCAGGCGGGTTCCCAGTAAGAGGTGGCCTGATAGACGCGGCCTTTCTGGTCTATGAAGCAGGAAATGCCGGTGTTGGCGGCGCGGGCCACGTCGCGGCGGTTCTCGATGGCTCTCAACCGGGCGTAGGAAGCGTGCTGGCGATGCCCGGGCGTGTCTTTCCACCAGCCATCGTTGGTGGAAACGAACAGGAGTTCGGCTCCTTCCCGGACGCAGGAGGCCACATAGTCGCCATAGACCGATTCGTAGCAAATCAGGTCGGCAAAGCGGAATTCCCCATCCTGGCTTGTTTTACCATCCAAGGGGGAATCTTTGGATGGTTCGCTGTAGTAGGGTCCGGCGTAGCTGCCTCCGATGACCCGGCAGCGGTCGGGACTTTCGCTGACAAAGACGGTAGGGTCGGGATCGATGCCCAATGTCCCCACGGTACCTCCGAGGTCGATGGCCAGGTTCTCCAGGAATTTGAGCCGGTTGATGTAAGGCATGATTTCCACGCCGGGTACTAATTTGCATTTGTGGTGCATAGGAATCGGCATGTCGTGATTGGCACTGAGGATGATAATGGTGTTATGGGCGCGGTAGAATCTTTTTTCGGGTTCAGGGGCGCGGCGCAGCTTGCGCACGCCTTGCATCGTGGAGTCCTCGGGGCGGACATGGGAGTAGGAGGAAATGCCGGCAATCAGCTGGGTCTGGGGCCATTCCTGCAAGAAGTCTTGGATTTGCTTCACGGAGGGGCTGTAGGGGAGCTGGTTCTCCCAGATGTTTTCCTGAATCATGCTTTCAGGAGTGACGATGAAGCGGGTCTGGGGGGTCATCTGGCTTTGGGCGAGGCTGAGCATCCGCGCTGTGGCTTGACGGGGCGAGAGTGTGTATTGTTCCACGTAAGGGTCGATATTGGGCTGGACGGCCACCACTTCTACCGGGCGGCCTGTTTCCTGGTAGGTGGCAAAACGGAGCATCGAGAGCCCGGCCGGCACGATGACCAGGCCGCAGAAAAGGAGCAGTTTGCCGCGCAGGCTCAGACAAAGGCGGGTCTCGCTATGGATGGGCATCCCCCGCTTCTGCGCCTTCCAAGCCTTGAACCAATAGAGCAGAGCCACGTTGCAGCCTAAGACCCAGAGGCTTCCGCCCAAAGTGCCGGTAATCTCGTACCATTGCACCCATTGGGGACGGGGGGCGAAGGCGTTGCCGAGGGTGAGCCAAGGCCAGGAAACATCCCAGTTGTGATGGAAATATTCAAAGCCTAACCAATAGACAAAGAGGAGAATCCAGCGCATTCCCTTTTTGAAGAAATAGCGGCAGGAGTAATGGAACAGGGTGAATACGAGCGCCATCAATAGGGCGTTGAGCACGAAGGCTAGGACGGCGGCCGGGGTGGAGTTCCATATCCACCAGGTGGTGAGCACGTTCCAAACGAGAAATGCGGAAAAGGAATAGAAGAAAAGATGGTATCTGGTGCGTTTGGGGAGGGTGGATTCCGGCGCATCGCCGCTGATTCTGCTGTAGCGGGGAACGCCGTTGAGGACAGGAAGGCTCTTGTTGCCGTCGGTTTTCTTGCTGACGGGCAGCTTCTGGAGAATGTGGTCTATATAGGCTTTGAGCTTGGGCGATACCCGGAGCGCTTTCTTCGCTGCCTGGTGCCGGTCGTATTCCTGCTGGCGTTCCAGAATGTAGTCTTCGACCCAGAAGAGGGGGAAGAGCGCCACGAAGACCAAGGGTGTGAAACCGTGGGCGGGCCAGGCCAAAGCTAACAGCACCCCGCTGAGCATGCTGATCAACCAAAGGTAGAGACGTTTCATACAGAATCGGTTCTAACGATAACAACTTGCAAAGATAAGTTATTGCCGGATTCTGCATGCGCAGCGGGGCTGTTCGTTTTTGTTAATTTACCGTTTCACGAATTTCTGGATGCCGGTTCCTTCGGCTGTCCGCACTTGCACGAGGTAGAGTCCTTGGGGCAGGTTCGCTACCGAAATGGCTCCTTGTGGCTGGTTCAGCTGCTTGTCAGAGTACATTAACCGGCCATCCAAAGAGTAGATGTCCACGCTCAGGATGTTTTCCTCGCAGCGGAAATATATTCGGTCGCGTGCCGGGTTCGGGTATAGGCTGAAATCTACTTGTACCCTATGGTTTTCCGTGCCGGTTTCGCCCGGTTTGCCCACTTTGATGTTGTCAATCATGAAGACGAACGCATTGAGGGAAACGCATTGGATAGCAATATAGACTTCCTGTTTATCGTAAGCGGAAAGGTCGGCCGTGAAATGAGTCCAATCATCGGCCGGGGCTTCCACTTCTTCTAAAACAGGAGCAAAACTGTCAGGGTCAAGGTCGGTGGTCGAAACCAGGACGTTGAATACTTCTAACCCGTAGTTGCCGTTGAGTGACTTGGCGTAGAACTCGATGTAGGAACCGCTTTCCGGCATTTGCAGCTTGGGCGAAACCAGCCAGTCGTTGTTCCGGACATTGCCCCGGGCACTGAAGCTGGCACCGTAGCGTTGGCCATCATACGGCAGCGCGCCTTCGGCTTCCATGGCTGGTTCGGTCAGGTAGGGGTTGAAAGCCATGAAACCGCATGGTTCAGCCCAGCCCGGGTACATGAACTCGTCGATGACGCAAACCCCCGTGTTGTCACGGTCGATGCTGGCCCATCCTGATTGGAAATTTTCCTGGCTGAAGTCTTGGCAGGCTTCAAAGTCCATGAAATACGGATCGGGCATTTCGATGCATTCCACGGTTCGCGTCAGCGTGTCATTGGCCGGGTTCTCGTCTTCTGCAAGCATGGTCTGGAAGAAGAGACGGTGAGTCCCGATGGCTGAAAGGTTTGCTGTGAAAGAAACCGTAGTGGCCGCATACGGAGCCAATGTGTCGATGACAGCGTACAGGGAGTCTTTGTCGGCAATGCAGAGAACTTGGAAATCATGCAAGGGCTGAGGTCCGTTATTGGTGACATTGGCTACGATTTCTTCGGTTTTGGTGAAAATACCCCGGGAGGCGGGTTTTTCCATGCCCGAGAGCATCGCATCCCGTTGTGCTACTATTTCGGCCGGCCCGAAATTGGCACGCAGGCAGAGGAATCCGGCTTGGGTCTGGGCAACGGAGGTGTCGGAATTGAAGATGTAGAAGAGGCCACCTGGCATATTGTCGCACAAGACATTCGCGCTTTGTGTTCCTAATTGCTTGAAGGCAAAGAGGTAGCTACCGCTGTCCAAGCTCCGGGCAGGCACAGGGAAGGTATAGAGTCCTGATTCTCTTTCCCGTTCTACTTCTATGTCGAACAAGGATTCGCCAACAATTTCCTTCTCGGCATCCCAGTGGTAGACTGCTAGTCCGATATTGAATTTCTGCGTGCTGTAGCTTAGGCCGAGCGAAATGGAACTCAAGGTGTCGCGGCGGGCTAAGTTGAATACCGTTCCGGCCCATACAGGTGCATCGCCTCCCACGGCTCCGGCCGAAACGATGCTGCGGTCGAAGTCAAGACGATCATAGGCCATCACGGTATCGCTGAGGATGAACAGGCTGCGGGCGGTGTCGTTGTGGATATTGGCATCGAGGGAATCATTGATGCTGCCCTTGACATAAAGGTTCATTGTGTCGCCGATGCCAATGCTGGGGAACCCGCTCAAGGAAGTTTCGGCTGTGCCGTTGCTGAGCGCAGGCAGCGAGTCTTGCACGTTTTGCGCCAGTACTTGTCCATTGGCGGAGAATTGCAGGGTGTAGGTGATATCTTTGGAACCAAGGTTTTCCAATTCCACTGCGGCTGGAATGGATTCCGGCAATTGGCGCAAAGGCAGGCGGTGCGGGGTGGCGAGGCTCAGCTCCTTGACGGCCAAGTCGTAACTGTCTACTTTTTCAATCTGGATATCCTGCAAATAGAAAGTTGGCAAGTAGAAGGTCTGTATGGCAAAGGCATAGTGGTCGTCTTCTTCCACTTCAAAGACAAAGCTATTGGTTACATAACGGCTTTGCGTGAATTCTTCTTCGGCAAACCAAAGGGTGTCGAACTCAAAAGGATTGTCTTCGGCTTTGCCCATTTGGATTCCATAGCTGCATCCTTGTTGTACCACCCCTACATCGATGCCTGCCTGATAGGTGTAGGTGAACCGGTAGAGACCTTTTTCAATGTAAAAACAGGGCGATACCAAGGGGACATGATCCTGTTGGGCAGACCATTCGCCTTGGCTTAGCATCCATTCGTCTTCGTAAGAATCGGCAATCCAGGAAGACCAGTAGTGGTCGCCGTACATTTCATTGGTGAAATCGCTGATGTAGGGGAGGTAAAGAGGTTCGGAATTGGTCGTATGGGCATAGTTCTCGTTGTTGTCCAGGTCTGACTCAGGCACGGAGGCTGTTTCCTGCAGGAATGCCGTCACGGTGACTCGGTATTCATGACCGGGAATCGAGAAATCGGCTAAAGAATCAAAGGTAATCTGGATTTCTTCGCCAATATGCAGTGTGTCTTGGAAGAATTGTTCCACCGCATCCCCCTTGTCTATGGAGTAGGATGCCTTGAAGCCGTAAATGTCGCCTTTTCCGCTATTGCGCAAGGTGGCGGAAACGGATTCCATGCCGAGCGCGCAGGAGGAAGATGGCAAGTGTACACGTTCAACCGATAAATCAGGTGTACCCATCACGCTGGTGGCGGTCCGGGTCACATTGTCGGGCAAGACGGTGAAGAGGTATACAAACCCATTGTTAAACTCGAATCCGTCATAGCTGGCACCGCCGTATGAGTTGGTATAATCGTATAAGTCATGGTATCCCGGAGGGCATTCGGGTGCATTGTATCCCATGGCTTCATCTGTCATTTCAAAGATGGCGTACTGGTAATAGCTGCCATTGCATTCAATGTAAACGGAATCTTGCTCTCCGGCATGGACTACCGGGGAGTCTTCTTGCCCGGTGGCATTTTCAGGGATGAAGTAGTCGCATCCTTGGTAAATCATGTAGGTTTCTTCTAGAACGTTCCACGAATAGGTGTCGTAAAGGAAATTTTCCAAGGTGGCATCGCCCATGGTGCCGCTTTCGTTGTCCATCCAGTCTTTGTCGATGAGCAACTGGAAACCAGTGCCTTTGCTCCAGCTTTCGTCTACTTTGAGAATTACCAAGGCATGGTCTGCCAAGTTCGTGTCTTGCTTGATTCCTTGGAGTTGGATTCGCGGAAGGCTTGCTCCTTTTGGTTGGTGTTCGCTGCCTGCCAGGCTCGTTGCTGGCAAGGCGCAGAAGGCCAATAGCCAGCAGCTGTTGAGAAAGTTTTGTTTTAGTCTCATGTTATTTGAATTTATTTTGTTTTTTTATGGTGTTATTTTAAATAAAATCAAATTTTTGGATTGGATGTTTGCTGTCTCTGTTTTCGTTTGCGAAAGTACAAGGGTCTCACGGGTTTTGTTATCGCTATAAATAGGTATTTTTCTTTATGGAAATACCTTCTTATAGGGAAATGTTGTTTGTAGTATGGGAGATTCTGTTAGGGGTGGTTTGCCGTTTCCTCCGGATTGCCGTATCTTCGCGGGGCTATGGCAGAGAACAGTGGAAAAAATAATCGGTGTGCGGCGTGCGGCGTGCAGGCCGGCGGTTCGGGCGATGTTTGGCCGGGCGATGCCGGATTGGGCGTTGAGGAGAGCGGTCGCCGGGCTGAATCGGGTGAGATGCAGGATTCCATGAACGGGGCGGGCGATGCCGAAGCAGGAAAGAGGCAGCGGCAGGTTCTGCGGGCTTCTTGCGTGAGCATTGCCGGCAACGCGGTCTTGTCGGTGGCCAAGATCGTGGTGGGTTTCATCAGCGGCAGTTTCGCGGTGGTCAGCGACGGTATCGATTCGGCATCGGACGTGGCTATTTCCATCGTGATGATCGTGACAGCCAAGATTATGGGGCGGAAGCCGAACAAGAAGTACGTGTATGGTTACGCCAAGGCCGAATCCATTGCCACCAAGCTGCTTTCGATGCTGATTTTCTTTGCCGGGGCGGAGATGCTGATTTCGGCGGTGCAGCACCTGTTTTCCAAGGACCCGCGGGTGATGCCGCAGGCGATAGCCATCTACGTGACGGTTTTCTCGATTGTCTGCAAGCTTCTGCTGGCGCGGTACCAGACGGTGGTGGGCAAGCGGGCCGGCTCGTCGATGCTGGTGGCCAACGGGGTCAATATGCGCAACGATGTATTGATATCGTTGAGCGTTTTAGCGGGATTGTTTTTCTCGATAGGTTTGGACCTTCCGGTGCTCGACTCGGTGACGGCGTTGATTGTGAGCTGCTTCATTATCCGATCGGCCATCAAGATTTTCATGGATTCGAATGTGGAGCTGATGGACGGGGTCAAGGACGAGTCGGTCTACCAGAAGATTTTCGATGCGATAAACGGGGTGGAAGGGGTCGGCAACCCGCATCGGGTCCGTTCCCGGAGCATCGGCGGCAAGTACATGATTACCTTGGATGTGGAGGCTGATGGCAAACTGACCTTGAACCAGGCGCATGCGCTGGCTTCCCAGGTGGAGCAGAGCATCCGGGAAACGATTCCGGAGGTCTATGATATCGTAGTCCATGTGGAGCCTTTCGGCACGCATCCCGAAGAAGTCTTCGGCATCAACAAGAAAGCCAAGTGACAACGGAGGATGGTATGGAAGATTTTGAACGTGTGGCTTTGAGCAATCAGCAGAAAGCACGGGAAATTGTTGAGGATTTGGATATTGTCAGGACGTGGCAGCAGATTGGTGCGGAAGCCCGGTTGGTGGGTTCGCTTCGGATGGGGCTTCTTTGCAAGCATCTAGACATAGATTTCCACGTCTACTCTTCTCCCGTCAAAGTGGAGGAAAGTTTCAAGGTGGTGGCTTGCTTGGCTTCGAATCCGCAGGTGAGGAAGGTGGAATATCGGAACTTGCTTGATACCGAGGAAGCTTGCGTGGAGTGGCATCTTTGGTACGAGGAAAGCCCGGAAAGAGTCTGGCAGATTGACATGATTCACATTGAGACAGGTTCTACCTATGATGGCTATTTTGAACATGTCGCCGATCGGATTGTCGCTGCCATGACACCGCTGCAACGGGAAATCATCCTGCGCTTGAAACACGAGACGCCGGAAACGGAGAAAATCCCCGGCATAGAGTATTATCGGGCCGTTATCCAAGAAGGAATCCGGGACTATGCGGCATTCCGGTCATACAGGAATCAGCATCCGGTGGAGGGAATCCTGGAGTGGATGCCTGGCAAGTAGGCGTTTTTCCGGATTCGGCTCCTGGAATCATTGCATTTGCATGGAGGCCGGAAAGGACGGGCGGATGTACTTGCCGGCCAGAAGGACGGAGGCTCAGAGTTCTTCCCATTCCCCGCCCCAGAGTTGGATGAAGCGGTACATGTCCTCGCGGCTGATTTCGAGCGAGGCAGTGTTGTCGTTGGGATGGAATGTGACCCTTTCGGCTTGCCGCAGGTCTTTGTCCAAGTAGAGCTTGACTTGGTGTCCGGGGTCGTTGATCAGGCCGAAGAGCGATACCGAACCCGGCACGGTCCCCAGGCAGCGTTCCATCCGCTGTTCGGAGGCAAAGGAGAGCTTTCCTTGGTGCAGCTGGTGTTCCAAGCCGTGGATATCCATCTGCTTGTGGCATTCCAGAATCACCAAATAGTGCCGGTTCCCTTTATGGTTCCTGAAAAAGAGGTTTTTGCAGTGGGTCGAATCGAAGTCTTTCCAGTATTTCATCGCTTCTTCGATGGTGGGCAAGGGCGGATGCTCGTGCATCACGTACCCGATGTTCCATTCCTTGAGCTTGTCCAATACTTTCTGCCGTCTGGCTTCTGCGGTTTCCATAAAAGTAATCTTGTTTGCTTTACCCCAAATTCTAATGACCGGTTCGGGTTTAAGGCCGCGAAGATAATGGATGTTTTCCAATCGCGTCAATCCCGCTCCTGCAGTTTACGGATGCAATGTTCGGAATGCTTGCAAAACGTGTTGGAACGCTTGCGTGTTCCGGTCTTTCCGGCTGTGGCTTAGTAGAACCGGGGTTTCACGTAGGAGTCTGCGGAGGAGGTGAAGCAGAGGCCGTGGATGCGGCTGCTTTCGCGGGCGTAGGAATACCGGCCCAAGGAAGAAAAGCCGGAGGTCTCCACGGCATAGTAACGGACGCTGTCGGGCGAGGAAATGGTCAAGGTCCAGTCCAAGAGGTTGCCTAAGATGGAGAGGTTCTCCTGTTCCGGGTCGAAGGATGGAATGTCGACGGCTTGGACTGAATAGCCCGGCATCCGGATGACGTAGAGGCGGTTCTGCGTATCGGTGAACAGCCCTAACATATCGCGGGCTTCCACTTCGGTCAGGAAAAGGTGTTCGGGGCGGACATCTTCGGGCAGCGGAATCTGCCGGAAATAGGGCGTGCCGCGCATCATCTTCAGATGGTAGAGGCGGCCTTCGGCATCGCTCAGCAGATAGCCTTCGTCGTACTCTTTCTGTGCGGTGGGGTTCCCGGAGATTTGCCGAGCCGGGAACACGAAGCCTTTCGACTTCATCATTTCGGTGAAAATGCGGCTTTTTTCAGGTTTCAAGGTGTTGGTTTCCATATCGATGAACTCGATGCCTCGGGCATTGACCCGGAAAGCGTCGTCGGGCATTTCCAAATCGACCCGGCCCGACATGGATTCTAACAAGAAATAGATTCCCGGTTTCACTTTGTTGATGTCACGGGGCGAGGAACGGAAAAAGAAATCGTGCCGCCTGGCTTCCTGGAAACGGACCGGCCTGCCGTGGATTTCGGTAGGGAACCGGCCTTCGGAAAACAGCTGGCGGGCATAGAGCAAGGGGAGGATGGAGTCGAACTGTTCTTCGGTATAGATCCTCCCTTGCCGATCGGTATAGACCAATTCGTCGCCGCTGGCATCGATCATGGCGAAGTCCTGTATCATGCAGCTGTAAACGGTGAACGGATGGCGCGAAGGCTTGGAGCTGGCAAAAGTGGCGAGCCAGGGCAGTTGCCAAAGGATGATGACGGCTGTCAGGAATCCGAGGAATATTTTTCCGAAGGTTTTCATTTTCTTGTGTTTTGGGTTGTTGGTCCGCCGCTGCCGAGAGGAAGCTGGCGTTGGATTAAGGCGTGCCGGGTCTTACGCTGGAATTTTGAGTGTTTCGGGTCTTGGCGGCGGTTTTCAGTCCTGTTTCCCGGCTTTGAACCGCAGGACGGAAAGCCAGACTAAGGAGATCAAGGCAATCACGCAAAGGCTGAGCCAGGGAAGGAAGGCGTTGTAGGCTTCAGGCGCTGGCGCCATGAAAAATATTTTGAGGCAGAATGCCGCGACAATCATATTGAACACGCGGCGTTTCCATGTGGGTTCCAGCGTGATCCATGCCGAAAAAAGGTATGCGGCGTATCCGGCCGCGAACCAAGGCAGGCTGCTCAGGACAATGCGGCTTGATAGTTCGGAGGGGAATACTTGCGCTAACGGAATCCAAAGCAGGATGAGGGAGGCGACGAAGCAGAGGCTCAGCCCAAGCAGGCCGTAGAGCAGCATGACGAGTGTCATCCGCAGGGCCGGGTAGGGCAGATGCAGGGTCAGCTTGAAGCATTTGCGTTGCATTTCCGGGAAATACTGGAAGAGTCCCAGTGCCAAGCCTATCAGTAGAGGTACAAAGGTTATCGGTTCGGCAAAGAGGGCATCCCGGCTTACGGTCACTTCCCAGATGTGGCCCGCTCCTTGCAGTTCGATGGCTTTCATGACCCGGCTCGCGATGTAGATGGAAAATCCGGAGCATAACACGAAGGCGGCTGACAGGCACCAGCGTGTCTTGAGCCATTCTTTGAAAAATACCGCTTTGAACATTGTTTTGTTGTTTTAAATTCGTCCGGCTTTTGCACCTGTTGAGCCGTATGTCAGAACGGGTGAGGTCTCGATGCGGCGTTTTAGAGGGGCAAGATGCAAGGCCGCCGAGGGTGAGGACGAGGGAGTGTACTTATGTACATGACCGAGTCCGAATCCCGAAGGCAACGCCGCAGATTGCCCCTCTAAACACCGCATCAATATTTGCCGGTCATACTTAGGAAAGCATCCTCCAGCCCTACCCTCTCGCTCCTCAACTGGCTGTACCCTATCTGCTCCTGCCGCAGGATTCGGCCCACTTCGGCATCGCTCAGGAAAGAACCGAACTCCAGATTCTGCCGGATCAGTGAAGGATGGTACAGTTTGCCTCCGCCCGCCTGAGACAGCGATTGCAAAAGCGCTTCCCCGTTCCGGTATTCGTCTGTCTGGCATCGGTAAATCCTGAAATTGCTCAGGATTTGCGCTACCGGGCATTGCAGCAGGATGCGGCCGTAATCCATGATGATGCAGTCGTCCACCAGACGTTCCATGTCCTGGATGATATGGGAAGTCAGGAAGACGGTCTTGCCCTCGGCCTTGGCATATTCCCGCAGGTATTCCACGAACAGGCGGCGGTAACCAGGGTCGAGACCCAAGGAGAAATCGTCCAAGACCAAGAGGTCGGGATTCTGGGCAAGGATAAGACCCAAGGCCACTTGCGAACGCTGCCCGCAGGACATGTTGGCGATACGCTGTCCAGGCGCAACTTTGAGTTTTGCCATCAGTTCATAATAAGCATCCTTGCGCCATTGGGGATAAAAGGCCGAATAGAAACGTTCTATTTGGCGGATGGTCATGAACTGGTATTGCACATGGCCTTCTATCAGCAGCCCGATTCTGGCTCGTGTGGCCGGATTCATGCTCCGGATGTTCTCGCCGAAAATCAGGCATTCGCCCTTGCGGGGCTCCAGATAGCCGCTCAGGATATTGATCGTGGTGGTCTTGCCTGTCCCGTTCTTGCCCAGAAGACCCAGAATCCGGCCTTCGGGCACTTTGAAATTCAGGTTTTCGTAAATGAGCCGTTTCCCGTAGAAATGGGTCAGGTTCCTGCATTCTATGATGGCTTCCATAAGTTACATGACTAACAGTATTATGACCGGTACCAGGATGCCGATGCCGAACTCGATGCCGCCCTTTCCCCAAAGTCCGTTCTTCCCTTTGAGCATGGCAAGGCCGGTAATCGTGATCAGGATCATGGCGATGCCGAAAGCGTCGGCGAAATACGTCCAGAGACGGCCGGGGTTGTAATGCAGCTTGGTCACGAAGCTGAAGATGGGCCGACGGCTCAGTTTCTCATAGACCCCGGTGCCATTTTCCGTGTCGATGACTACCGACGAGCCTCCTTTGAGGAAGATTTTCAGCCTGTTCGGTTCGGGATAATAGAACTGGGTGAAGTTCCGGCTTTCGCCGATTGATTCCAAAATCCGGAGCACTTGTTCCTTGTCCGCTTTGCCTTGGCTGAACAGGCTTTTGTCCACTTGCAGTTCGCTGCGTTTCACCGAATAATTGGGGTTGAAGCTGTCCCGATGGTTCATGGCGATGCCGGAAAGGGCATAGACGATGAACATCCCGGCAAAGACAAAGGAGAGGTCTCGATGCCAAGTACGGCACCATGACCTGATTTTCGCTGCGTTGAGTTTCATTTTATCAAAGAGGAGAAAATGCCGTGTTCCCTTTCCGCGGTTGATTTCAAAAAGAATCATCCCGGGATGGGAAACGCCCTCGGTGCGTCTGATGGCCGGCAGGGGTTAATCTTCAGCTTGTTCGGACGTGGCGAGTACGTGGCGGACGAAAACAAGGTGTAGGTCGGCGTTAATCTTCAATTTGGTAGGCTGTGGCGGTCACATAGTAGAACGACAGGTAGTCCTTGCCTTCCTTGGCCTTGCGTTCCGCTATCTGGGCGCGGAAATCGGCAATGCGCTCTTCTACCGTGTTGCCGGTCTCGCCCCGGGCCTTCTTTTCGGAATCGCAGCCGGCTTCGCCTTCCCCATGCTGTTCCATGGTCTGGTTCTTGGCCGATTCTTCCCATTGCTGGAGATAGGCTTCGTCGATGCGCTGTTCTTCCACGATGCCGGTCACTTGTACTAAGTTGTTGATGCAGCGGGTATCGAAGCTGCCCAACGAACCGCTTTCCACGCGGATGGTCTTGGTGTCGTCGCTGCCCATCATGAACATCTTCTTTGCACCGTGCTTGCAGGTATGGGTGCAGATTCCTTTGAAGGTCACTTCCTTGCCAATGTTCTTTTCTGCCGATGCCAAAAGCTCGTCAATGCTCATCACGGCCTGGGTTGCCGCTTTTTGTTCGGTCGATGCGTTTGCGTCGGGCTGGGCGGTCTTGTTGCCGCAGGAGACCATCAATGTCAGCGTCAAAGCCGATGCCAGGACGCATAAAGATTTGTTTAAGGTTATCATGACTGTGAGATTTTGATTTCTGTAGGGAACAACCGCATTGCCTCGGTAAACCAAGGTCGGATTTCCGGGGCATCATGCTGGAAAAACGGGGCAAAAGTACTTCTGATAGATGGCCTTCCCTATACCTAAAAATGGGGATATGTGCGGTGTGGAATACCTAAAAATGGGTATTTCCCATCGATTTGCCAAGGCCGTTGTTGGCATCGATTGGTTATTAAGACGTACCGAGGCTTACCAAAAGTTTGATAGCCGATTCGGGTCGATTGGCTCGATGCTGTCAATTTCAACTGGCGAAGAAGGATGCGTTCGATAAACTATTTAGTTTTCTTGTAGCTGACAACGGTCCAAATGCCGAAGAAAACGTCAAAGCCCAGCAATGCCAGAAGCTGGTGGCTGAGCTCCGCCAATGAGCATCCTTGCAGATAGATGCCTCTCATAGATATCCAAAATTAAGGTAGTCAATTTCTGCTTCTTTGTCAGGCTACATAGACACTCGTATTTATGTTATTTCTTTTCTAGTAATGATTTTGTCTCAATTTCTGCACGAAGGGGTAGTTCTTTGCCAAAAGCCTCCACTTCCTCTGCCACAACTTTCTTTAGTTCTTCCTGCGGAACAATCA
>CALUHO010000038.1 GCA_944320465.1 uncultured Bacteroidales bacterium
GACTTCGGCGAGGCCGGGGAAATGGGGTTCGAGTTCATGGCGGCGGCCAGTTCCTTCTTCTGCCGCCTGTCGGCGGGGGCCTGCGTGGCGGCATCCGAGAGCGGCAACGAGCCGGACATAGACCCCTCGGCCTTGCCCTATCCCGAACCGGTCGCCCCTCCGGCCTCCGGCGCGGCCCCGGATTCAGCCGCTCCCGTGCCTTCGCGTCCTTACCCCGGCATGAGGCAGCCTTCCGGCACCGCCCAAGCCGCCGAAGCCGAACCAGAATACAAACGCTGATTTTTTCTGCTTTTCTTGCCGAGCCTCCCGGTCTTCCGGGGGGCTTTTTTGAAACCGGAATCCGGCCACCGCGTCCGGATGGGCGGCATGGCTCGCGCTGATGGAGCGCATAGCCCCGATCTCCGGGATGCAACAAAACGGCATTTCCGACACAAACACAACATTTCGTTACAAATTGCTATTTTTGCAAAAAAACCGTAAAAAACCGCAAGCCATGTTGACCATATCCTATTCGGAATTTGTAGCCGACCAGGCCAAGTTTTTTGATTTGGCTGTCCGGGAAAGGGTTTTAATCGAGAGGCCGGGGAAAAGCGCCGTTGCCTTGGGGCCGGTATCGGAATTGGAAGAATATTACGCCAATCCGGATGTGAAAGCCGATATCCTTTTGGCTGAAAAGCAAATCAAGAAAGGCGAATACCGTCAAGTCCATGCCGACACGCTATGGGACGATATACGGTAATCTTTTCCAAAAAGGCGGTGGAACAAGCCCGCATGATTCAGGCCTCGTACCCGGAAAGCACCAAGAAAAGGCTTCAGCGCATTGTCCGGGAACTGGAAGAGCATCCGTTCTCCGGTATCGGGAAACCGGAAGCCTTGCGGGGCATCCCTCTTTGGTCTCGCAGGTTGACACAGAAAGACAGGGTAACATACCGGGTTGCGCAAGATGTGGTGGAGGTGCTGGTGCTGACCTGCCTTGGGCATTACGATGACAAATAAAGGAGGATAACGAAACGGAAGGGAGGAAATGAGATGATTATTCTAGGAGGCGGTGGATTGAGCGATTCCGCAAAAAACATTCTTGGGATATTGATTATAGCAGTGTGCGTGCTTCTTGTTTGGAATCTCGACTTTCAAGAGGACGACTGGATTACGCTTGTCATCAGCTTGGCCATTGTGCTTGTTCCTATTCTGATTTATGTAATTCCTGCAATTCGCAGGGCTTTCCGGGAAGAGGAAAAGTTCGGGAGGGAATTGACACCGGCAGAGAGGAAACGCATTCGGGAAATTGGCGAAGAATCATGGGTGTACGAACAGACAGGGGCTGATGGGATATCCGTTCATGGCCACTATGCCAGATACAAAAACAAACAAGAAGAACAAAATCATGAAAAACGGCCTTAAATTCTTTGTCCTTTCTTGCCACTTCAAAAGCGTGTTTCTTTGAATCGAGAAACACGCTTTTTTTATGGCCACAGAAAACAGGACGCTCCGGGTCGTCACCGAAATCAATGCAGACGATGCGCTACGGAAGTTGCAGGAAATGCAACGGTCACTGACCGAGTTCAAAAAGAAACAGAGCGAGGCAACACAAGGAAGCAAGGGATGGGACAATCTGGAGAAGTCGATACAAGACACAGAAAAGGCAATAGACGATAACCAGAAAAGCTTTTCCCAATACTTCAAGACATTCCAAGCGGGAAGCAAGACAATCAACGAACTCTCTGCGGCGCAACGCCAGCTCAAATCCATCCTGCGGAACCTGAAGCCGGGGAGCGAGGATTGGGCCACGTACAGCAAGACCCTTTCCCAAGTGGAAAGCCGGATGTCTTCCTTGCGGAAGGAGTTCCAAGCAACGGAGCCGGTCATTGTCAAGAACAAGAACTCCTTGGCCGACTTTGTGATACAAGGAGGCTGGCTTGTCCAGTCCTTGGAAACCTTGACGGACAGGCTCTCGAACCTGTGTCAGTCCTACATTGAATATTCCGACCTCCAAGCAGACGTGCAGAAGACCACCGGGCTGACCAAAGCCGAAGTGGAAGCGTTGGGGGAATCGCTGTCCAAGATAGACACCCGCTCCTCGCAGGCCGAATTGATGGAACTGGCCACGACCGCCGGAAAGCTCGGCATCACCGGAAAAGAAAACATAGAGGCATTCGTCCGGGCGGCGGATCAAATCAATGTGGCCTTAGGAGAAGACCTCGGAGAAGGCGCGATCCGGGAAATAGGTAAGATTTCGGACGTGTTCGGCCTGACCGATGCCTACGGAATCGAACAGGCGTACTTGAAGATTGGTTCGGCCATCAACTCCTTGGGGCAGGCCAGTTCGGCCTCGGAAGCCTACTTAGTGGAGTTCACCCAGCGTCTGGCCGGAGTCGGAAAGCAGGCAGGCATGACGGTTGACCAGATTCTGGGCTACGGCTCGGCATTGGATCAGAACGCGCAGAACGTGGAAATGGCGGCGACCGCCTTCCAAGGCTTCATCACGCAGATATTCTCCAAACCGGCCTACTTTGCCAATCTGGCCGGTATCGAGGTGCAGAAATTCACGGAACTCTTGCAGACCGATGCCAACCAAGCCATCCGCAGCGTGCTGACAGCATTAAGCCAGCAGGGCGGATTCCAGCAGCTGATACCGGTATTCGAGGGGATGCAACTGGACGGAAGCCGGGCGGTGGCCGTGCTTACTTCCATGGCCACCAATATCAAGGCGGTGGAAGAAGCACAGGCCTTGTCGAGGGAAGAGTTCGAGAAAGGCACGTCCATCACCAACGAGTTCGCCACCAAGAACAACAATGCAGCGGCGGAGGTGGACAAGATGCGGAAGAATCTTGCGCAGATTCGAGTCGAAATAGGGGAAAACCTGCTACCGGTGTTCCTTAGTGCCAGCAATGCGGTGAACACGGTGGTAAAAGTCTTTGCCTCTTTGCTAAAAAACCTGACGGAGAACAAGGTGGCGTTGGGTGCTGCGGTAGCGGTGGTATCCGCATTGGCAGCGGCAAAGCTAAGTCTAGCCGAGCGTGCAAGCAAAGCCGCCCTTGCCCTGAAAGGCTTTGCCACCCAAGGGAAACTCGCAGCCGCCCTGAAAGCACCATTCCAAGCCTTGTTCCTGTTGCTTCAAGCCGGATTCCTATCGGTGACAAAGGGAACCGGAGCAGCCTCAGCAGCCATGAAGAAATTCAACACGGTAGTAAAGGCGAATCCCATCGGGTTAGTGGTTTCGTTAATCGCGACCCTGGTTGCCGCTTTGAGCAGTTTCGTTGGGAAGATGAACGAATCCCGCAAGGCTTTCAGGGAATTCGAGGCGGGGCTGAACGCGGAACTGTCGGGCATAGACGCGGTGTTCCACAAGCTGAAGGATGCCGAGAAAGGCACACGGGACTATGCCGATGCCAAAAAGGTCATCATAGACCAGTACGGCCAATACCTGCAAGGGCTCATCGATGAAAAGGGCGAGCTGACCAACGTGGAAGAGGCTTACAAGCGGGTCACCAAGGCGGTGAAAGACCGGTGGGCGCAGGAGGCTCTAGCCAAGCGGACGGCGGAAATCAACGAGGATGCGTTCAACGAGCAAGCGGTCAGTTTGGATAAAATTCGCCGGAACATTCCGAATTCCGGGATAAGGGAATACCAGATTGAACAAATCAGGAACTATCCGGGCAGGACAACCCGCATAAACCAGTTTGGCAAAAATGTAGCCACCGATGAGTTCACAGCATTTTTGCAGTCGTTGGGTATCAACGACAATTTCAATGCCATTGCCAAGGCTTCCAGCAACATGCGTTCCAGCGAGATGAAAAGGGAGGCCAAGGTTGTCCGGGAGGAGCAGAAATACGCCCCGTTCATGGCCGACTACGACATCAAGAACCAGATAGCGGCCTTGGAGGATGAACTGCGGGACTTGGAAAACAAAAAGGAGCTTGCGCCGAAGCTTGCTCCAACTTTGGACACCACCGGGATAGACATCCAGATAAACAACCTGAAGGCGAAGCTGCAAAGCCTGTACGCCCTGCTGAATCCCAAAGTGGAGGAATCCGCCACAGGCGGAACCACCGTGAAGCCGACCACGACCTCCAACGGAGGAACGGGAACCCCCACGGCATCGGCCAACCCGGCCACCGACCCGGACGCGGCAGCGCGGAAGGAGGCCGAAGCGCAGGCCAGGCGGATCGCCGAACTGCAAAAGGCCAACGACCGGGCGCAGGCCATGCTGGAGGAACTGCTGGAAAAGGGCGAGGAAGCCCAGATGAACGCGGACGAGCTGGAAATCAAACGGGTCAAGGAGAAGTACGAGGAAGAGCTGGAAGCGGCCATCGACTACCGCAACCGGCTCACGGCGATACTGGCCGACCCGAATGCCAGCGAGTCGGAACGGACGTATGCCAATGCCAGCCTCGCCCAAGCCGGCCAGCGGGTCGTGGACATAGAACAGACCCGTGACCTTGACGTGCAGCAGACCAAGGAACGCCAGCGGCGCGACCATTGGGATGCGTGGAACCAGCTGAAAGCAACCGACTACGGGGGAACAAAAAACGCACGGGAACAGCGGGACGAAGCCCTGAAAGGAGTGGACGACTGGGCGAATGCGGAAGAAAAGAAACTGCGGCTCGGCTTCGACACCTTGGAACTGGAAGAAGGAAGCGCGGAATACTTGGAACAGGAACAGGCATTGCAGGACCAAATCACCGCCATCCACGAAGCGGCCAGCGAGCAACGTCTGGGCATCGAGATGAATTTCCAGAACGAACGCCTCGCCAAAATCGCCAACGGCATCCAGATAGCACAGTCCATGCTGTCGCAGGCGCAACAGACGACCAGCCAGCTGAAAGACCTGGAACTCCAGAAGTCGGAGCAGATATACGAGAAGGACAAGCAGAAGCTTGACAAGATGCTCAAGAGCAAGCAGATTTCCCAGAAAGCGTACAATGCCAAGATGGAGAAGCTGGAGGAAGAGAAGGAAGAACGGGAAAAGCAAATCCGGAAGAAGTACCAGCTGGCCGAATTCGCGATGCAGGTGGCGCAAATCATATCGACCACGGCTTTGGCCGCCATGCAAGCCTATGCGGCCTATGCGGCGATGCCGCCCGTGGCCGCCATCATGGCCGGCATCGCCACGGCTTTCGGTGCGGTGCAAATTGGCATCGCCACCGCCCAGTACAACCTTGCCAAGGGATACAGCAAGGGCGGCTTCACCCCCAAGGGCGGCAAGGACGAGCCGGCGGGCATCGTCCACAAAGGCGAGTACGTGGTCCCGCAATGGGTGCTGAACACCCCGCAAGGGATGGACTACGTGAACGTCTTAGAGGCCATCCGTACCAACAAGGCCACGGGCTACGCCGCCGGGGGGGCGGTGGGTGGCGCGTCATCAGCGGCATCCGCCCCGCAAATCAACCTTCAAGCCCGGACGGACAATTCCGCCTTGGTTCCCCTCTTGGAGTCGATAGACCGGAAACTGAACGGGGTCGGCTTGGTATATCTGAACCGCCAGCTAAAGGACCTCAATGCCAACTACGACCGGGCGAAGGCCGACTTCGGCATCACAGTCAAGTAACCCTACCGGTTTCTGTCCTTTGCGCCCGGTACGGCACAGGGTAATTTTGACACAAAGCAAAGCCCATGGTAACCATAGAACAATCCCCCGACCCGGTCTCCCTTGCCGGGAATCCCATCTGCTTCACGGTGGCAGGCGGCAACGCGCTGGAAAGCACCCCGTCCGGCAAGGCGAAGGCAACCCTGCGCCTTGAACAGGAACTGCAGGCGGGGCAAGGCTTCTACCTGCAAGTAAACGAGGACAAATTCCGCTTCCTTGTCACCGCCTACCAAGAGGACGTGGAAGATTCCGGGATGCTTGTCCTTCCCTCGGGTGCCACGAGCATGGGCGCGGTAGAGGTGGCTACCCAGCTAAAGGAACATCCTTTCTTTGCCGCGCATTTCAGCATCACGGCCCAAACGGCATCAGGACAGGAGTCTGTCCTGATGGAGGCCATAGACGGGGAAAGGTACGTCCTGCAACTGTCCTTCTCCAACACCAATCCGGACGGGGAAGAGATGGATTACGCCTATGTGCTTCTCGAACAGGAAGCCTACGGCGGCTATCCCGACATCAAGGAGGGGTACAGCCTGCACCGGACGGTATTGGTACAGAACGGGGCGAGGAAAGAAGAGGCGGTTTCGGAGGATGTCCTTCCGGTGGACAACGAGGGGCGGTGCAAGAGCGACATCAGCGAGTTCCTGCAACCTTATTTCAGCTTCGAACTGCAATACCCGGTGGAATACCCCGTCAAGGCGGCTTCCGGGATGATAGTGGCTTACCGCTGCTGTTTCCATGAGGAAGTGGGCGGGATGATTACCCGGCGGACGGAAAGCGATCTGCTGCATGCCTTGCCGGGCAGGATGTCGGCCTTGGACTATGCCGTCAAGACCAGCCTCGGAGAATCCCCTTGCGACGGGGTCGGCTACCGTTTTCTTAGCAATTACACCGGAACAAAGAAGGTCTATCCCGACTATCCCGAAAAGTTATTTTTCCTCATTCCGGAATCGGACAAGACCTATCTGTACTCGCTCAAGGCATCGGTGAGATGCAGGGATAGCCAAATAGAGTCAACCATCGGGACGGGCATATCCACCAAAAGGCCGAATATGATGGAATGCAATGTGGATTACGCGAGCGTAAGGGGTGCGGCTTCCTCTCTGGCCGATGCGGACAGCTACACCGTATGGGTGGAACGACGGGAACTAACGAGCGTGGGAAGCGTTCCGGAACGCGTATCGGAGAAACGGGAATTCCGGGTGGAAAGGGAGAACCCCGCAAATCTGCACTGTTTCTTCTTCATCAACGCCTGGGGCGTGCCGGAAGTGGCCGTGCTGCGCGGATTCCGCCGGACGGAACTGGACATAAGCCGGGAAATAAACGAGGTGAAAGGGGAAGAAGCGGCGCAAAGCCCCCTGTCGGTGCAGATAGACAAGAACATCACGGTGGGCAGCGGTTACGTGTCCAAGGACGAATGGGAATGGCTCTGCGAGATGCAGCGTTCGTTGCAGGTGTTCGAGCTTCTGCCCAACCGGATTCTGGCCTGTACCCTGAACAACCAAAAAAGCTCCAAGGTGGACGAGTTCGGATTATACAGCCATGAGTTCACCTACAAGCATGCCAAGGAGGGGAGCAGGGCTTTCGAGGGAGGATTCAGCTACCGCTACCTGTTCGATTCCACGTTTGACGCAACATTCAATTAATATGGAACAACTCAGACAAGAAGCAAAACAAATCAGGGACGAAACCATCTCCAACCAGAACACGGCCACGAGGATCGGAGGCTGGATGGTGCGTCTATTGGCAAGGATTCCGGAACTGTTCCAGGAGAAGATCGGCCAGCAGCACGATGTGTCGGTCGAGACCATAGACTACGGCCAGACACCTTCTTCTTCCATGACGTTCAACGGCGAGAAATTCAACCTGAAGCTCCAGATTCCGAGGGGCAAGGACGGGGTGGACGGGGATGACGGCCGGGACGGGCAAGACGGAGCCACCCTGATAATCAGAGACGGGAACTTCGAGATTTCAGACCCCGTGACGGGTTCAACAACCGTGGACGGCACTACGGGCTTCGAGTTCGTGGTGGATCCGGCAAACCCGCCCATCGACAAGGCGGACGTGGTGCAAGGCGTCAGCAGCCTGTCCGTGTCCATCTACCAGCGGAAAGTAGGCAACATCAGACTGCCCCTGATAAACGAGAATTTGATTCTGGAGGCCGTATACAGGAAGCGGCATACGTCCGGCCTGACAACGGACATCGGGAAAGAGACCGTGAAAATCGTCACCGCCAAAATGTCCATTCCGGCGCAGAAGGTATCCGGAAGCAACCGGAGCAACATCCTGGAACTGAACATCAAGGAAGCAAACACGGGGAACATACGGGGTTCCTACAGCGTGCAGTACAACGTCCTTGGGTCTGACGGGAACGATGGCGAGGACGGAAAACCGGGAGGCACTTACATACCCGTCATAGATCCAAGCGGGCGCACTGGATTTGAATTGGTCGAACGGGAAGGAGACACCCCCGCATTCATCGAGGAACCCAATTTGATACCGAGCATTTCGAAGGAGGGGAAATGGGTGATTGGAGGCCAGACCACATCGTTCCAGGCTGATGCCCAGCCGGCCATAAATGCGGCCATGGCGGCCGCAGACGCAGCCAAACAGGCATCATCATCCGCCTCATCTGCCCATACCGCCGCCCAAAAGGCCGCATCGGCGGCTGAATCCGCAGCAGAAATGGCTTCAAGTGCAAAGATCATGGCAACCAGGAAACAAGACTTCACAGCCGGTAGTTGCTCCGCTCTTAATATCTTGGATTCCGACTACGTGATTCTCAACATTACAAACGTCATTCAAGACAGCCCTGTCTGCACAAGTGGCTTCAGTTTCACCATTACCGACAAGATATGCTATATCCTATTCATCAACTCGAGCACAGACATCCCCGTTGTCGTTTCTTTTGACACGGGAAGCACCTTTGCGCCTGCCTCTTCCGTGACCATATCACCACAGGCTTGCCGAGAAATATCTTATTACAAAAGTTCGCAAACCGGAAAGATGTACATCAATTACGGCCCCGAAATGAAACAACTCTGACCATGGACAAGAAAGCAAGATACTACTACTTCATAAAAGGATACGACAGGGTTTTCTCCCTTGATGAACGCCTGTGCGACGGGGACGGGCATCACAACCAATTCCAAGAGCTAAGCAGCCAGCAACAGGAATGGTATTTGCAGCACCCTGACGCCAGCGCCCACGAGGTGAAGCAGCTCCGGACCGACCTTGAACAGTTCCAAGAGGACAACCCGCTGGATCAGTACAAGGCAAGCCTGTGCATCCAGCTTTCGGCCATTGCGGAAAGCCGCATAGGCCGCTTGGTACCCCAGCAAAAGCTCAACGATGCCGTCATGGGTACCGGCACGCAGGATGCCAACCTGCGGGCAGGATACGAGGACAGAATCCGTTACTACCGGGATATCCGGGACGCGGCCAGAAAGGAGATATCGCGGGTCCGGTTAGCCATTTCCTCGGCATCGACCCACCAAGAGGCCGAGGCGGCATACAACAGCCACCACCTAGAGGAAATCAGGACGGGAAAGGAGGCTTGGGATGAGTAGGCGGACCTGCTTCCCGGCAAACGAGGCGGATCTGTCCAAGAACCTGAAGATAGACGTGCCCCTTTATGCCGCTGTCAGCCGCTACCTGTACCAGCGGAATTCCAACCTGTTTTCTTCCGTGAACACGGGAAACCTTGAAACCGCAACGGTGGCAGGGAAAACGGGCGTAAGGATGAAAGGGGGTGGCATCAGTTTCTCGTACTGGCTCACCGGTGCCTCTTCGGGTTTCCCTATTGCAATCCGAATCAACCCGGGGTCGCAGCTCCTTGCCCTCTCCTACTTCATGGCTCCGCAGCCTTCCGCGCACGGGCATGGGTGGTTCTTCGAGCTGGTGGACAAGGAAGGCAGCTTCGATTCCTCGGAACAAGCGGCCTTGGCTTCCAGCTACGGGGGAGATGCCCGGCAGTTCAAGCCTTTTTGGACCTCCGCCTACATCATAGCCCCTCCCCCGGCCGACAAATGGACGCACGTGACGACCGTCTACCAGCAAGACGGCACGGGAATCGTCTATTACGACGGGATTGAAAAAGGCCGGACGGCCATAACCTCGCTGAAAGGCAGGTACTACGGCATAGGGTTCCGCCATACGGCCAGCGATGGAGTCAACGACAGCCTTGCCGCCTTCCGGCAGCTGAAACTATGGATCGGCGAGGCTTTCAGCCCGGACATGGTGGTAGCCTTGTACGAGAAAGAATCCACAGAACTCTTTACCTAACCATCAAGGGAAATGGAAATTTACATAAACGGGGAAAAAGCCGACTTCTTTGACGATACCATCCAGTATGTGCTGAACTCGCCGATATTTCAGGAACAGGGAGGGGAAGCAGCCCTTAGCCTCCAGTTTCCCCTCACGGTCAGGAACAGGCAGCTGTTCGGTTACGCCCACAGGCCGGAGGCTAAGGGACGGGAAGAGTTCGATGTGGTCATCAAGGCCGGCGGAATGCATAAACGCGGGACGGGAATCGTCACCGAGGCCGGGGAGACGTACAAGCTGAACGTGGGTTTCGAGAAGTCGGATTTTTTCCACAAGCTGGCCGGGAAGACCCTGCGCGACCTCCCCTGGGAGAGGGTGTCGTTCGAGGCCGAACCGTCCTTGCAAGGGCAAAGCACGGACACAATCGATTGGGACTGGAACAATAAAACAAATGCGGAAATGAAAGCGGTCATCGGCATCAGCGTCTCTGGCCTGAACCTGACAGGGCAAGATGACCATCCAGGCAGCTTCGATATCCCGAACGGCTATTCCTTCCGGCTTACATGCACCATAGAAAGCGAGGGAACGGAAGAATCCCCATATATCTCCCTCTACCGGTTAGTAAACGGGGAATGGAAATGGTTCGCTGATTCCCAGACCCACCCAGATGTCAACGAATTGTTCGGCCCCGTAACCAGCCCCCCGGAAACCCGCTACAGCACTTTCAGAGCAACGCTCAGCCTGAACTCGAAAGTATCAAAAAAGGGCATGATGAGGCTGGTGCCGGATGCGGACGGAATCACCCTGAAAGCCGTCGTGTTCAACCAAAACGCGAACGGTTCCGTGATTTTAGACAACAAGCCCTACCCGCAAAGCAATTATGTCCTCGGTCTCATCTACAACCCCTCATTGGTGAGCGAGGACGATGAAAACCCGGACTCTTCCTCTTACGCTGACTGCCCGCTGGTAAACTTCTACGCTTCCGGCATGTTCCCGGCCACCTATCAATATGGCGGTGCGCAAAGAACCAATATGTATTGCCCTTTCCCCTACGTGGCCCACGTGTTCGACCTGATAGCCGCATATACCGGCTATTCCATAGGCCGGAACATTTTCAAGGAAAATCCGGAAATAGCCACGTTGGTATTGTACAACAATTTCATAGAAGTAAAAAGGGGTGTAAACGAGATGACGGGGAACAAACCCGGATTCGAGGCCGTGCTTGACTGGGACATGAAAAAGCATGTATCGGACATGGAACTCAAGGAATTCGTAAAGGTGCTGAACCTTTTCGGCGTGGCCCTGTTTGCGGATACCAGCACCCGGAGGATAGACATGATTCCCGTGCAAGAGATTCTGACAAAGCCGATCGGATTCAGCATGGATACCCAGCTGTCCGAACCCGTCTCCTTGGGTGAGGGCTTTGACAGCTACGAACTTTCCTTCTCCTCGGGCGAAAGCTTCGCGCAAGACCAGTGCATCGACCTCGAAAAGGACACTTACCTGTACCTAGGGGAAAAGGCTCGCAGTCCCAAACCCCTGTACGGGGATTTGGTCAAAACGCGCGATTCCCTCCACGGGAGGGGCTACTTCCTGTTCTCCCAAGCGGAAAACATGGAAACCGAAACCAACGAGGACGGATACCTCTTGGAAGGATTGGCGCAGAACCCCTATTCCAACGCGGACGAGGAAAGCCGGAACACGTTTTCCGTGGAAAGCCCGCTCGGGCCGGTATTTGCCGGAAACGTATTCCGGTTCGTCAACAAGGACAGTATCTACGGTTTCTCGGAACTGGACACGGCAGAGGAAGGCTACCACTACATGCATGGACGAACGGTTTCCTACGCGGAAGACGAAGGGCTTTTGGCTGGAAGCGTCGAAGCCGCCGAAGACTATCCGACGATAGGGCTGACTTTCTACCGGGGCATCCTTGAAGACCTCCCCACCCTCTCGCATGACATCTATTACGAGAAACTTTCCTCTTACGCGACCGAACACAGGGTGGAGGAACGTATCCCCAACGCCAACATCGCCCTCAAATGGGAAGGAGAAAACGGCCTGTACCAGACTTTCTGGAAATCGTTCCTAGACTGGCTGACCCGGCGGGCACGGAAGGCCAAAATCCGGATACCGGTGCTTCCGGTGGCCGACTTCATGAAGCTCAAGACTTCCTACCGGGTGCGGATCAACCAGCAGAACTATCTTATCGACACCATACAGGCCGACCTTGGCGACAAGGTGACGAACATCGAGATAGAGGCGTACACCTGTTGAAGGTAGCTGATGGGCGGCCTTGACGCCGGATTTGTCCGACCACGCCGGGCGACGAGTGCGTTCCATCAGCGCGACCCTACCACTTTACACCGTCCAAAAGGTGCTTGTTGTCCTGTTCCGCCAAATGGATGTAAACCATGGCGGTATCCACCTTGCTCAACCCGCCGAGGCTCATGACGGTAAAGACATTGCCGGTCTTCATGGCTATATGGGTCAGGAAGGTATGGCGGCCGACATGGGCGGTCAGCGTCTTCCTGATTCCAGCATGCATGGCCACGAGCTTCAGCTGCTGGTTGAAGCGGTTCCTGAACCCGATGGCATGGGTCGGGAAGTCGAAGTTTTCCGATGCCCAAAGCCGGTAGGGCTTTCCACCAAACAGAACCTTGAGCGGCAGGTGCACTTCCTTGCCGGAACTGAGTTCGGTCTTGATTGGTTTCAGCACCAGCACGTCTTCTTGCAGCATCTCCGGTCCCAAACGCTCGAAATCTGAAATCCGCAGGCCAGTGTAACAAATGAAAAGGAACATTTTCCGGTATTTTTCCAGCTGGGCGGGGATGATGGCGGATTCGAGGGCTTCCAATTCCTTTTGGCTCAAAAAGTCCCTCGTGCCTTGGATGCGCTTCACTTTGAAGTTCTCGTAAGGATGCCGCCCGGCGGGATAGGCGTACACGCCCTCCTTCGCAGCAAGGGCGATATATTTCTTGATGTTCTTGTGGTGCTTGGCTATCGTGCTGCGGGCTTGCCCGTCCTGCTGGCAACGCCGTTCAAATTCTATCAAGGTGTTATAATTGAAATCCTTGAAAAGCAGCTTCGGGAAGTAACGGGCAAAGCGCGTGGCGGTCTTCAGCTGATCCTTGGCGGTGCTGTACTTGAGCGAGGTCTGCCGGGCCACGGCCTTGTACATGTAATCGGAAAAACAGGCTTCGCTTCCGGATTTGTCCGTGGCGGCCCGTTCGGGATGGAGGACGGCATCCAGATACTCGGGTGTGAATTTCTGACCGGCATGGATAGCGGCCACTTCTAATTCCTGAAGGGCTTTCTTCTGTTTGGCCAGCTCGACATTTATCAGTGCCGCACCGGGATGGTTGACAACACGCTCGTTCTCCTTGTCCCACTGTCGTTCCGACACATATATATTAGTACGGATGGCCCGCCGGACGGTTCGGCTGAAGATAATGAAAAGTACAATTGGCTTGTCTTTTTTTGCGCTCTTGTTGGGCGCATGCTTGTAAGTGAATTGTGCCATTTTGTTCCTCCTGTATTTGAAGCACTTACAATCCGCGACTATACAGCCATTGAAAATCAGGTGCAACTTAAAATGCGTTGCAAAGAAAGTTAAGTTGCATTTTAAGTTGCACTTCAAAACGCAAAATGGCTTGTAGTGGCTCGTAGTGGCTTGTTAAGTTGCTTTTTTTTTGCAGGCAGAACACCTTGATTCGAGGGCTGAAACCCTTATAACTTGCTGATTCAAAACAAGAAAGGGAAGCCGAACGACTTCCCTTGTTGCGGTCCGGACGAGACTCGAACTCGCGACCCCATGCGTGACAGGCATGTATTCTAACCAACTGAACTACCGGACCTCACTCCCCGTTTTTCTCAAACGAGGCTTCAAAGATACTGCTTTTTTTGAAACCTCCAAACATTCTCGCAATTTTTTTCATTTTTTTGAGCTACGCAAAAAGAGTGCGAGGGGTTCTCTACCTTTGCGATCGAAAAACAAGAAGTTTTCGTAAACCACGATAGGCACATGTTGAATCCCAATTCAAGAGCGTCAACACCCTCTCCCAATTCAATTCTATAAAGTTCGATTAAAGCGAATCCTCTGCAAGCTCCTGAAACGGTTTCCCTGAATATTTCAATTCTATAAAGTCCGATTAAAGCGCTGGTGGCGTTGGCCAGGGTCAGCACGAGGTAGGTACATTTCAATTCTATAAAGTCCGATTAAAGCACGTGAGCGAGTTGATAAGCCTTTTGGCGGGCATAGATTTCAATTCTATAAAGTCCGATTAAAGCTAGTAGGGAAAGACATTGTGATACAGACATTATCAGATTTCAATTCTATAAAGTCCGATTAAAGCACCAAGGATTGTTACATAACAACATGGTGAAAATATTTCAATTCTATAAAGTCCGATTAAAGCGGAATCAACGCCATTACAGCGGTATCAACAGCGGAATTTCAATTCTATAAAGTCCGATTAAAGCGCTGGTGGCGTTGGCCAGGGTCAGCACGAGGTAGGTACATTTCAATTCTATAAAGTCCGATTAAAGCTGAAGAGGAAAATCAACGACATCTACGCCAAGACGAGATTTCAATTCTATAAAGTCCGATTAAAGCCCTACAAGGCGGACACGGCCTTCGATGCCGCCGGGAATTTCAATTCTATAAAGTCCGATTAAAGCTCATCCTTCCGGGCTTCATGTCCGACGCGGACAAAATTTCAATTCTATAAAGTCCGATTAAAGCTTGAACGGGACCAGCACGAACCCCGTGCAGAACAAGGATTTCAATTCTATAAAGTCCGATTAAAGCTCCGATGCAGGGCGATCCTCCCGCCTCGAAACTGTATTTCAATTCTATAAAGTCCGATTAAAGCTCCGCCGGGGCGGTTCACCAGTCCCGACATCGTCTCATTTCAATTCTATAAAGTCCGATTAAAGCCGCCATGGCCTGCCTGCTGCCCGGGTACATGAAAATTTCAATTCTATAAAGTCCGATTAAAGCGCTGACGCACGCCTTGGACACCCCGGCTATCTGGAGTTACAAATATACGTGGAAGCCGAGCGCAGAAGCAAAGCTTGCTTTGATTATGCCGAGGCGCACCCGTATATCCGTCTGACAGGACAAATATACGGATTTTCTGAATACAGACAAACATATATTCCCATATTTAAGTGTTTTAAAATTTTATCTTATCTTTGTAGCCAAAATGGAATTGAAAAATATTAAAGTGCTTTAAATTAATCGAACCCTGAGGGCAATTGAAGCTTCTGCTTTGGTTGCCCTCTTTGGTAAATGCCGAATCGCATTCCCATCACTTCAATTTAACACCCCCTCTTGGAAGCACGTCCGGCCTGCTCTATCTTTGCAGACTTCATCTCGAAGATAGGCTGCGCCTCAGCATAGCTCGAACTCCGTTCGGCTCTGCGCTCGGCTTGCTCTATCTTTGCAGACCATTACAAATAAGACCATGGACACTAAATTCTTCCTTTCCATCCTCGCCCTTGCGTTCGCGCTCGGAATCTTGCCGCAACAAGCCAAAGCCAAACGGCCCAAAGCGACAAAAGACACCCTGACCATCATCTCGTTCAACGATTTCCACGGAGCGTTCCAAGAAGAAGGCGATGTGCCGGGCGCTGCACGGCTGGCCGCCACCATCCAGCAGATACGACAAGAGTACCCCAATGTGATTGTGGTGGCCGGAGGCGACAACTACAGCGGCGGGTACTTTCCCCGGATCACCCAGGGCAGACCTTTGAAAGAATTCTTCGAAGCCTGCCAAGTGGAATACTCCGCCATCGGGAACCACGAATTCGACTGGGGAATCCCCGCCATGATAGAACGACTCCACTGGGGACCGACCCGATACATAGCAGCCAACATTTTCTATTATCCAGCCGCGAACGCCGCACCCCAGGCAATATCGAATGCCACATCCCAACCGGCATCAAAAGCCACTCCGGCAGATGTCACCAAGCCAGCAGAGACAGCCGCCCCAGCATCGGCCCCGACACCACCCCCAGCCACCGGCAACCCCGCAAGGCTCCGCCCCGGCTGGGCCATCCCCTACGCCATCAAACACGACACCCTGCGCAACGGCACCCCGGCACGCATCGCGTTCATCGGGCTCAGCACCCAAGAAACCAAGACTGCAGCCCTGCCCGAAATAGTCAAAGACCTGGACTTTGCCGACCCCGTCCCGGTAGCCGCGCAGATAGCCGAACAGCTGCAAGACAGTGCAGACATCCATATCCTCCTGGCCCACATCGGCACAGACACCAAGGACGGGAAAATCATCTTCACCGATGCCGGAACCGACGGACTGAGCCGTGTCGAAGGCATAGACGGCATCATCTCCGGACACTCGCACAAGTTAGTCTGCGGCATGAAAGACAGCATGCCGATTGTCCAAGCCCGGAACTACGGACGGAAACTGGCCATGCTGCAATACGAAATAAGCCGGGACAAGAAAGGACACATCCAGAGCCGTTTTCTCGGAACCCGCCTGATGGATCCAGGCCAAAACGAAGACCCGGACATCCAAAGAATCGTGAACCAATACCTGAACGATCCTCAATACGGATTCCAGAACGTGATTTGCCAGAACCAGCAGGCGATGAACCCTGAAGACCTGATCCCCGGCAGCGGATTCTGCCTTTTAGGTTCGCTCGTGACCAAATCCTACCAAGACTGCTATCTCCAAGCCAAGCCTCAGGACAGCAACAAGATAGTCATCGGGGTCTGCAACTACGGAGCTATCCGGACCATCCTTCCCGAAGGCCCGGTCAGCAAGCTGCAAGCCGGCAACATCATCCCCTTTGGCGGGGAACTGAACGCCTTCCACCTCAACGGACAGCAAGTACGGCAACTTTTCCAGTACGGCATCAACCGAGACTTAGGCTGGCTGCAATACCATGACATGGAAATAACGCTCGATGCCCAAGACCGAATCCAAAGCATTGTATATACGGGGAACGGGCAGCGGATCCCTATTCAAGACACTGGAAATTATATTATTGTAACCGAGAATTTCCTCTCATCGGGCGGCGACGGATACCCCACCGAAGTATTCCGGAACCGCGATGAAGCGTTTGCCAAGACCGACCCGGCCCGGCGCAACCCGACCGATGTATTCATCCTCTATCTGAAGAAGCTTGAATCCATCGATGCCAAAGCCGTCAGAACACCCCAAACCGTCCATCTACAATAAAGCCCCAACCTATCATAGACATCAAAACAGACTTAAAAGATTCCACAGCCATCAAAAAAAACCCTAACGCGCACCACAACCCAAAACAATGAAAATCAATAAATCACATACAACAACACGATGTCCCTGGGCCGCCAACGACAGCCTGCTGCAAAATTACCACGACCATCGTTGGTGCAAACCCGTCCATGATGAACACGAACTATTCGCTTTATTGATTTTAGAAGGTTTCTCTGTTGGACTCTCATGGAAATTAATCTTGCAGAAAGAAACCCTAATAAGGGAAAACTGCAACGATTTAAAACCCGAATCTTGCGCTCGTTATGACGAAAAAAAAGAAAAACAGCTCATGGAGCTGCCCGGGATGATTCATCACCAAGGCAAAATCCGCAGCATCGGTATCAATGCCCGCGCATTCCTGAACATACAGACAGAATTCGGCAGTTTCGACCGCTTCATCTGGCAATATACAGAAAGAAAAACCATCGACCACAAGGCAAGCGACATGTCGCTCGTCCCAACCAGGACTCCTCTTTCAGAACAAATAAGCAAAGACTTGAAAAAACGAGGATTTCAATACTTAGGCCCTACCATACTGTACTCTTACATGCAAAGCATCGGCATGGTGAACGACCATCTGACTTCTTGCCCTTTCCGGTAATTTTTTTGGCAACACAGTCGTACTCATCTCCGCATCCCGCAATCCGGACCGCCAACATCACAGCCGATTCACGGCCAACAAAGCAAGCAAATCCAATGAACCAAAACCAAAAACAAAGTCAAATAGACAAAAAACAAAAGAAGCCGCCTCCACAACCGACCAGACCGAAAGACACAGACCAAAGCAAGCAACAAGACACACAAAAACGGAAACAAGGCTGGATAGGAAAGAAACGACTCCTCTATCCTCCCCTGCCACAAGGCCCAAACAGAACGTTGCAGACCGCAACCAGGGCAAGCCATCCCGAAAGCCTGCTGAAACTGGCAGGGCAACATCCAAGAAACCGAATCCATCAAAACTTCATATAATTAAATTCCAAATAAAAACGCCTTGTCCTCCGGCCAGCAAACCCAAGGACAAGGCCAATCAATCGGGAAAGTCAACACAGGACGATGCGAAAACATTCATTCCTTAACAACATTCCAAAAAGGGCAGCAAACCGATTCCAGCACCAATGATGCCAACAAGAACGATGGCATATACAACATAAAGCGCACCCAAGACCACCCCGATAATCGAAGTAATCTTGCCAGCTTGCAGCATTCCAGTACCCGAATAGTCATCCGGATTAAGCTTGTAAGCCTTGAAGCCGTTACTCGACAAGACCAAGCCGACAATACCGCAAACCAAGCCGACAAAAGCGCAGCTGAACACAATCGAACAGATGCCCAATACCAAGGCAGCTATCGAATAAGGAGGATTTTTCTTTTCCATAAGTCAATTATTTAGTTGTTCATTCATCCTTTGAAGTTCTCCAAGCCTCCCGCTTCCGTTGAATCTGCTTTCATTGTCTTCAAGTCCGGATCGTTAAATGCCTCCATCCCTCAATACCACACACATCATCCAAGGGATACCCATATCATCACGACAAAAGCAGCAGCGCGGGGAGTCAACAGCCACCTAATACGACAGCAAGGAGAAAACATCGTAATCCGGACCTATCTTCTTGCGCCCGCCCAACTCGGCCAGTTCGATCAAGAAGCAAATCGAAACATCGAACTTGCCCAGCTGATTAATCAAGTTGAGGGCCGCCACCGTAGTCCCGCCCGTTGCCAGCAAATCATCGTGCAACAGAATCCGGTCGCCGGGAACCAAAGCATCTTTGTGCATCTCGATGCTGTCTACGCCATATTCCAGCTGATAGGTCGAAATCACCTTTTCAGCCGGCAGCTTCCCCTTCTTGCGGATAGGCACAAATCCAGCATTCAATTTATAGGCAAGAATACTGCCAAAAATGAAGCCTCGCGACTCAATGCCCAAGACCTTGGTGATTCCCTTGCCGGCATACCGTTGCACCAATAAGTCGGTCGTCACCTCCACCGCGCGAGGATCCTTGAACAAAGTAGTCAAATCCCGGAAAAGAATCCCCTCTATCGGAAAATCGGGAATGTCGCGAACCTGCTTCTTCAAATACTCAATTCTATCCATAACGTTTTTGTCTCTTCTTTGCCAAAACAATATCGGCGAATTTACAAAAAAAGACAGACATGGGAAAAGCCGCGCCCAGCATCCCGCAACGGCATACTGCAACACGGCTTTCCGAAAACCGCATACCTACTTCTCTATGGACGCGGTCCCTGCCAAACGCGCTTACTGGCGTTCACCCAATTTGGAATCGAGCATGAACAAAGCCGAATCCCCGAATTTTTCAATCTTGGAAACAATGTCCGAAGCCGTCGCTTCTTCTTCCACCTGTTCGCGGACAAACTGCCAGAAGAAATCCTGGGCCGCCTTGTCCTTTTCCTCAATCGACAAATCCAACAGCGTGTTAATCATTTCAGAAACCGTGCATTCGTGTTCATAGACTTTCTTGAACATATCGATAGGCTTCTTCCACGTGCCGGGAACTTCGTCAATCTTGCCCATCTTGGCCGTACCGCCGCGCTTAATAAGGAAATCGGCCATCATGTACGCATGGGAAATTTCCTCGTTCGACTGCTTTTTCAGCCAGTTGCCAAAGCCGCTGAAACCTTCCTTTTCGCAGAAGAAAGACATGGCCATATACAAGTTAGCCGACCACATTTCAGCCGTAATCTGTTCGTTAATCGCTTTTTCGAGTTTCTTTGAAATCGTCATGACAATAATTGTTTTTAGGTGTTCTTTTTATCTTTTTTTGAAGGCGAACCAAAAGGAGTTAAATTCCGCTGTCTTGCAAACCAGCCGTTCCCCTCGGCATCCATCGCCTAACAAGAAATTTATCCATCAAATTCCGTGCAAAAGTGCCTTTTGCCTGCCATAACGCCCTTTGCCTGCCAGAATGGCACGAAACAACGGACAGGCAGCATAACAGACGGTATCTCTTAATGCGCGACCGCTTTTCTTTTCCCCGCCCGTCAGGCTCGCCCGCAACCAGAACCTGACAGACAACCAAGCCGCTCCCTCAGCAAATCACCATACTTTTCCTTGTGCCCGGAATTCAAGAAAGAATTTTGAAGCATCTTGCGCAACAATATCTTGCCCTCCCGGTTTATTCCGGCACGTAGATGATTTCACCGTTCTCCAATTGGTAGGCCACGCCGACCCGCTTGCCCTTCTTTCCTTGGGAGTTCTGGTCCTCCGAGGGCTTGTACTTGTTTATCGTCTGCCCTTCCTTGGTAATGATTTCCATATTCTCCTTGCCGGGATTCTTCACAATGGTGTAATCCTCCTGGCTGAAAATCTCCGTCATGTTGAATTTGAAAACCAGAGCCACCATCAAGGCTACCGCGAACACCATCGCCACATCGAAAAGGTTCGACAGCATCGACATCGGATCCTGATCCTCGTTGTCTTCTATGATTCTTCTTCGCATTTTTCCAATTCTTTTGAACTATCGATTAAACAAAACACAACACAAAGAAAACCACCATGTTATGCCTAACAAAAAACGGGCATACCAGATCCGTAAAATCCTGACAGGAAGGCCTTCCATGGACACAAGACAGGATACCGCTCCCTCCCGCATCATCGGCATCGCCCCGGCATCCCCTCTCTTTCTCAAGCAACGGCTTCCTTTTTCAATCCGGCCACAAAATCCAAGCGGACCAAATCCTTCTGAGCCCAACGCTGCTTGCTCTGATAGAGGACAAAGCCCACCGCTCCGGCAAAAAGCCCCAGTACCGTGGTCGCAAAAGCCACCTGCATGTTGTAGGCCATCGAAGCGATGTCGCCCGTGGAAAGTCCCGCCAAGGCAGGGCCCATCGGGATAAGCGTCCCCATCAGGCCAAGAATCGGCCCGAACTTGACCAAAATCTTGGCCTGATTCAGTTCCTTGCTACAGGAAAGCTCGTATTCCGAAATCAACTTGCTTACAGCGGCTTCGCTATACGTCGAGGAGGTTATCCGGCTCATGCACTGCCCGAAACGGGTCTTGGACAAAGACTCCGGCAGCTGCAACTGCGCCACCTTGGTCTTGTCCAAGCCCTCCAGAAGCGAAGCCAATTCCTTTTCCATCCGGGCCCGCTGCACATAACGCGACACGAACCCGCCCAAGAGCAGCACGCTCCAGGCAAAAAAGAACAACAAGCCAACGACTACCGGGATGAGGAAGCCGTTGGAGAGCCAGAACATTAGGTTTGAAATCGTATCCATATAATTAAAATTATTTCTAAAGGCAGCTGCTTCGTTGCGACCCTTGGTCAGGTCGGTCATGTGCAGAAGCACACTCCCTTCCCGCCCTTCGGCTCGATGCCTCGCATCTGCTCTTTATAAATAATTTTAATCCGAGCAGATGGATGCCTCCGATCATTAATTCTTTTTTTATCTCGACCCACGCTTCGTTGCGACCCTCGGTCTGGTCGGTCATGCGCTTCGCCGCTGCCGCCATACACGCCAGGCAAAGCCGAAACCGAACAACACCACGATTACCAAAGCCGTATACACCAACGAAGCCCAGTCCACCTGGGTCTCCGGGCTAAAGACAATCGCCGCCGGATGGAAAATCGTGCTGCAAAGCATCAGGACAAACAGCAGGAACTCCATCATCAGCAGAAGCTCCACCCGAAGCTCTTCTTCCGGCACCGCCACCCGCAACAAATACGCCCCGCCGCCCACCAGCAGCAAAGCCAGAACCGACAGGATACCGCCCACCCAGCCAAACGGGATGCCGACGAAAAAGAACAACAGGCTCAGGTACAAGTAAAAGAAGGCAGGCAATACCAGCAAAGCCGGCAAGTATTCCAGCATCCGCAGATACCACGGCCGAGCCAAGCCGAACACCTTCTTGAGCTTGGATACGGCAAAACCCAAAATCAGCAACAAATGCAATGTGACCACAATGTTCACATCCTGCATCACCTTGAAATCTTCCAAGGCCTCGGACACCGAAAGCTTGTTCACCCGCACCGCGTACCTTCCGCTGAACCACACCGCCGCAGCACAGAGGACGGCAAACACCAAGAGGTAATACCGGCTCGGAGCCAGACTATTCTTGAAGACACCTGCCAGCAAGCAAAGCAAGGTCATTATCAAAAGCACATTTTCCATCACGCACGCTTCCGCTTTATTATCACAAACACCGATATGGCCACTGCCAGCAAAGCCATCACCCCGAACACCACCAAGACAAGCCGGGTCGTGTCCACCGAAACGGCATCGCCCGCCGCATTCCGAACCTGCTCCTTTTCCAGAACCACCGAACGCTGCCCTTCCGGAAGCGGTTCCGCATTCAAGGCCTTGCGCACATCGGAACGATACTGCGAAGCCTTCTCCTGCGTCAGATTCCGCGCCACGAAATCCTTCAGCAGCGCATTCCCGCAGGTGAAACCGTTGCAGCAAGCCCCGAACTCGGCCACTAACTCGGCATGGACCTCGGCCAGATTCGCCAACTGTTCCGGAGAAGCATCCCAATAACCCTTGCGCGCCGTCTCCAGCATCACCGCTGTCATCTCTTGCAAGGCCGCCGGGCTCTCCGACTCGAAGAAATCGCGAACCCCGAGATGGTTCACGTCCTGCACATACACCTCGTAAATCTCATCCCACATCCGGTCGTCGATGACCGAAGGCTTCATCACGTTCCAGCCGTAGGTATTCATCACCAAGTCGGAGAGCCCGGCGGCCGAGCTGGCGCCTCCTTTCATCTGTTCCTTGATGTATCGCGGATTGAAGAAAGTCGTCCTGGCTTCCACCCCGATAGCCGAACGCAAATCCTGCACCCGGGCATGGTAACGGTTGCGCAAATCGTTGAAGTAATTGTCCGGATCCTTGCCCGTCACCTTGCGGACCGTCAAGGTAAGACCGCCCATGAATTCATAGACATGATCCAGGCTCAATGCTCCCCATGTATTGCTCTGCCGCGGCTGGACCACCACATCGGTATTCTGCAAGGCGGCTTCGAACACACCTTCCTTGAAATCGCCCCAATCCGAAGAAGAACCGTACATCGCTCCCATGTTATGCAGGTAGGTATCCGAAATCTCCGACTCCTTTTCCCACTGGTCGCCGGCCTGCACCATGCCAGTGATACCCGTCCCGCTCATGCCGTTGATGCCGCCGAAAACACGGGTCGTGGACAATTCACGAGCCTCCTGCGGGCTGTAGCCTTTCTGCAACAAGACTTTCTCCGCCGCCAGATTCCCTTCCGCCACAGGATTCCTGCCTTTGTCGGGGGCCTGCGATGCCAGAACGATAGCCCGCTGCAACAGTTCCAGACGGGAAGCCGCCAAATCGCGGAACTGGCCGGAGGTCTGCACCACCACATCCACGCGGGGGCGGCCCAATTCCTCTTCCGGAATCAGACGTATGTCGAGCACCCGTCCGAAACGGTCGCGAACCGGCTCAACCCCCAACAAATAAAGAATCTGCCCCAAAGTCGCACCCTCGCTCTCGATGAAACTTCCCGACCAAAGCGTGAAGCTCACCTTCGACGGCAGTTCGCCATGGTTCTTGGCATAATCGGCCAGCATCTCCTCCGCCATCTTCTTGCCTTTCTCCCAAGCCGTCGCGCTCGGGGTAGTCTCAGCATTGATCGCATACAGGTTCCGTCCTGTAGGCAGACCCGAAGGGTTGGCCAGAAAGTCCCCTCCTGAAGTAGGCGGCACATAGCCTCCCTCCAGTGCATTCAGCATCGAGCCCATCTCCGCCTCGGGACTGTCGCGCAAAGCCTCCCGGTAGAAATTCACTTTTCCCAAGGCAGCTTTCAAGTTGCTCACTGCCTTGGCGAGTTCAATCTGTCGGGTGCTCAGCCTCCGTTGTCCGTCAACGGCGGTCCTGCTCGCCCCGGAAGCCGCATCCATCGGCTTGGAATCCTTGGCCGGAGCCGCTTTCATCCTATCCTGCATCCCCTGTGTCTCTTCCCACTGGCAAGCCAGCGCGTAATCTTCCGCACCCACGCCCATGCCCAGAATCAACCCCCGGATATCGGCCTTCGGATTCCGCAAGAGTTTCTCCACCGCCGTTTCCGCCGGTTTGTAATACCGCGAAGCGAACCACGATTGGTTTTTCAATTGTCCTCGTTTTACCTTGCCCTTGGCTATGTCCACTTCCGCCAAATTGAATGCTATCGGATCCTTCGACATCAGACGCACCGAACTCAGAATCTTGTCCTCTGCAAATGGCACGCCCAAGGTATATAAGCCGCCGCCAATCTTTTCCTGCACCAATTCGGTGGCAAAATTGTCTATCTCCTGTATATCCTCATCGCTATAAGGCTGTTGCAAATTGCTATCCAACTCCAAATCCCGGTGCAAGCCCATCGAAACCGCCTTTGCCTTGATTTGCAGATTCAGGGATGTCAAATCCTTTTCCTCGTCCCTTTGCGAGAAATAAGCTCGGATCTTTTCCTGCAAGCCTTCCACCTGGCCGCTCAGCCCGCTCTCCATGAAAGGCGGATTGAGATGGGTCATCGTCACCGCGTACGAACGCCTTTTGGCTATCATGCCCTCGCCCACATCGGCTATCGTGTAGAAATAGAAATGCGGTACATCGCCCACCAGAAGGTCGCTCCAGTCCTCCGAACCCAAGGCTACCTGCTTGCCCGGGATGAACTCGAGCGAACCATGCGTGCCGAAATGCACCATCGCATCGGCTTTGAAACCGCAACGGGTCCAGAAATAAGCCGCGATATAGGGATAAGGGGGCAGCGGATTGGAGCCATGCACCATCTGGAAGGAATTTTCACCCGTACCCTGCACCGGCTGAGGCAACAGCACCACGTTGCCGAAGCGGATCCGAGTCACGGCTATCTCCATTCCGTCCTCGGTCTGGCGGGTATAGTAATCGCCCGGAACCGGTCCATACTGTTCTGTCAAAGCCTGGTAAGAAGAAGGCAGCAAATCCCGCTTCAGCCAACTGTCGAAATCCGATGCCTTGACCCATTGCGGATAGCCCGAGGCCAGATAGCGGTCGCGGTTTCCTTCCGCATAGCTGTTGAAGACCGGACCCTGCTCCATCACTACGTTCTCGAACTCTTTTTCGCTGGCAGGCAAACCCGTCAAATCATAACCGGCATCGCGCAAGGCGCAGAGGAAATGATACAGGGAAGGCAGCACCTCCAAACCTGCCGCCGTCAAGGCCGCCGAACCGGGTCCTTTGAAATAATAAACGGCTATCTTCTTGTCCTTATTAGCTTTCGAACGCAAATCCAAGTAATGCCCCACCGTCTCGCAAAAGCCATGCAAGCGTTCGGGAATCGTCTTGAACAAATACAGCCCGTCTTGGTCCTTGTACTGGGCAATCAGCGCGTAAGGCAGTATGCCACCGTCTATCTCGGGCATCACTACGCTCTGGCTCAGGAACCCCCCTGCCATACCTTGCTTGTCGGCCATCCACTGCTCGTAAGTGGCGTTCATCGTCAAGGGGCAGAACAAGGGGATATTCTGTTCGCGCAACCAGTCCACCGCTTTGTCCCCCTGCCCCATCAACAGGCGGCCATGCGGCAGATAGATTACCGCATCGGGTCGTATTTCCTGCAAGAAAGCTATCCGCTTGCCGAAGCCGGCCACCGGATAAACCCGGTATCCCCTGTCCTGAAAGGCCGTGATAATGGAATCCAGATGCTCGGTATTGGTATTGAAAGGCCCGGCAATGCCCGTCAGCAAGGCAATCTTGCGCTGCCCGTCCCGATACAGGCCTTTTTCCACCAAATAGGCTTCGTATTCGGCCACCGTATTGAAGCTCAAATCCTCCCCTATATGGAAAAGGCAGTCGGGGTTTATCTCGCGTACCGGCTCCACCGCGGCGGTAAACAGCCTTTTCCCGCAGAGATCCCGGCGGACATAATTGAACAGGCTCCGGAAATTGCCCGTCCCGCCATTACCCAAATAGGCTTCCACCGTGGCTCTCTGCAGACTGTCCAGATTGCAGATATCGTTATCCGGACTGGTCACCGCATAGCTGTAGAAAGGCAGGCCTCTATCGGCCAAACGCTGCATTTCAGCCCTGTCCTCGGCCGTGATGCGCAGCCCCATCCCGAACACAAGCACGGCATCGTACTTCCTGAGGCGACCTATCTCGTCCACGCCCAAGGCTTCCACTTTCACAAAGGAATTGCCCGCCGACCTCACCATCTTGGCCGTCTGGAAGTCCTGGAAATTGAGAAGAGCAATCCTGGTGGGCGATGCCCAATGCCACCAAGACAGGCATAGCAAGAGTACAAGCCCGGCTATGGCTGCCGCCACGCCTACTTTCGTTTTCATCCTCATTTTATACGTTTATTTTCCGATGTACCTGTTTATCTTCTTGTTTTGAAAAAACGGGTCAAATCATCAATATCCATAGACAGGGACACGTAGAACGTAATCCCCGGGGAAAGAGATCCCGACACCAGGTCGTATGCCTGCGGCCGGTAATTGAAAAGGTTGTCGATTCCGACATTGAGCGAGACGGCATCCATGAAACGCTGGTTCACATTCAGCTTCCAAAGCGTGTAGGCCGGATAGCGGGTCTCTTCATAGACGGCCACCTCCATCCCGGTCTCCGGGTCTTGCTCGTAACCGGCTATGTTGTTCTGGGTAAGTGCCGAAAGCACCCGCCCGCTCAAGGAAACTCCCAATTGGTACCAGCTTTTCTCGTAATGGTAGTCCAGACGAAGCACCCCGGTATGGGGACGGGCGTAGCTGGCGTTCACCCCGTCCACCTTCTGCAAGTCATAGACATAGGAATAACTCATCTTCAAGCCGAAACCGTAAGGCAGCTTGAACATAAGGTTGGCATCGAAGCCTGCCGTATGCGAGCTGTAGACGTTGCGGTAGAATGCCGTATCCTGACGCTCGTTGTAAACGGTGGTAATCTTGTCGCGCGTATAGCTATAATATCCTGTAGCCGTGAAACTTGCCGACTTTCGTGCATATTCCAGGCTCAAAGTCGCGTTCTGGCTCTTTTCGGGCTTCAGATCCGGATTGCCGTAGATGATAAACCAGCCCTGATTCCCCATGTCGTAATTGGAATAGCGTTCCTTGAGCGAAGGAGCGCGGAATCCTCCGGCATACGACAAGCGGATAGAAACCGGATTGATCTTGTACATGAACGATACCTTGGGCGAGAGATGCGGCAGCTTGAACTGGCTGTTGTAATCCATGCGCAAGCCATAGACCAGGAAGTAACGTTCCTGGAAGCTGATATCATGCTGGACGTAGGCCACGGCCGTATGCGCCCCGTAACTCATCCAATCCCCGTTCTCGGTGGTATCGAACTGGTTGGAGAGCAGGGTCTCGGTGAAATACTCGGCCCCGACCGTGAGAATGTTCTTCTCGGTGAAACGGTAGTCGAACTGGACATTGGCCGTATTGTACACATTGCGGTATTCCAAGGTAGCGAGTTCGGTTACCGGATAGAAATTGTTCTTATTGTAAAGGTCGAAGGCGTAGTTGAAACGCAAACGCGCCTTGTCGTTGATTTCATAATTCAAGGTGGCTCCGGCCGATCCGTCATAATAACGGTTCTTTCGGGTTTCGGAATAATCCCTTTCCCTGTGGTAGAAAGAGCCGCGAAGCTTCAACGAAAGGCCGGGGCGGAAATCGAAACGAAAGACCTGGTTCACATTGACGTTTCGCCCACCGTAAATCGGGGAGCTTTCCACTACGTTCCCGACCGAATCCTTGCTGTCCAGCCGATAGGTATCGACGAATTTGTACGAAGCGTTGGTCGTGCTGCTGAACTTGCCTCGGTCAAAGCCCAAAGTGGCACCGTAACGCTGCTCGTTGTGCGAACCGTAACGCCCGTTCAGGTTGAGACTCCAAGGCTCGTCGGCCTCCTTGGTGATGATGTTGACCACGCCGCCCACCGCATTGGAACCGTACAGGGCCGAACCGGCACCCCGCACGATTTCCACCCTTTCCACATTGTCCATATTAAGACGCTCGTAGTCGATATTGTTCATGCTTTCCCCGGCCATTTTCTCCCCGTCGATCAGGAAGAGAATGTCGCTCCCGCCCATGCCTTGCATGTTCATGACCACTTGGCCGTCCATCTGCCGGCCGAACTCCACGCCGGGAATCTCGGTCTGCAGCACGTCGGCTATCGTCAAAGAACCTGTCTTCTCTATTTCCCTTTCAGATATGACCGTCGTGACAACGGGAATGTCCTTGAGCATCTTCGGTGTCCGGGTTCCGGTCACCACCACTTCACCTAACTGGTTGTGTTCAGGCTCCATCACGAAATCGACAGCCGTATCCTCATGGATGTTGATCACAGCATCGTAGGGGTGATAGCCCATATAACGGATGGATATCTTATACGTCCCCGGCCTGGCGAACCGATACTGGAAACGACCGTCCACATCCGTCACCGCGCCCTTGCCGCCTTGCACCTGGAATGTGGCCAAAGGCAGCACGCCGCCCGCCGCGTCATGTACCACGCCGCTAAGGCGCTGGGCAGGCAGCAAGGATGGCAGAGCCAGCAGGCAGACCGCCACCGTCCACAAAACACCTATCCTTTTCAAGTTTTCCACAACCGCAATGATTACAAGTCTTACAAAAAGCAAGTTCCCTAAACAAACGAATCCAGACCCGCTCAATTTGCCAATCCGCAAACACTTAGAAGCTGTTTAACCCAAATCGGTCATTAGACACGCCGAGTCCGTTTCTGATTAGGAAAATGAGGCATTCGGGCATCTTGCCCGC
>CALUHO010000039.1 GCA_944320465.1 uncultured Bacteroidales bacterium
CGGGCAAGATGCCCGAAAGCCTCATTTTCCTAACCGAAAACAGCCCCGGCGTGTCTAATGACCGATTTGGGTTTATCCGATAAAAGAAAGATAAAAAAAAGAGCTGCTTTGCGGGCAGCCCTTTTCAAATTTTTCTATACGTTTTTGTTATTGTAACGTGACTTTTCGTATAGGACGTACCAGCATCTTTGATACAACGCTGCCTCCGTTGCTGGTTTTATCGAAGTAAGACTGTTCTCCGGTACCCGAAATCCGATACCAAGCTGAATTGTTGTTAAATTCAGTAGAACTCCAATAAGCATAGCCCATCGATCCTCCGATAGCTCCGAAGTGAGTGGATGCAACTACCGTATCGGTAGCTGCGCTACCATCCAGGTAAAGGTTATTGATTTTGTCCTTGACTCTGAGAAGAGCTTCCAGCTCTTGGGCTGAAGGCAAATACCATTGTCCTTGGCTTGCTCCGAAATCAATCCGGTCTTGAGCCGTGTCTGAAGTGCAACGGCTGCGGAAATACCTATAGCATGACATGGCAGCCGAAGAAGCCAGAGTCGTGTCGGCAACAATCATGGATGTCAGCACTTCCCCGTCTGTTATCTGTTCGCTTCTTTTTTCTAGATAGAAACCGCCTTTTTCGCTATCGTATACAGGATAATAAAGTCCAGTCCCGATGGGTATGGTGTCGTAGCTCGAACTCCAAGAAGAGGCGGCCAGCTCCCACTGAAAGCCGCTTAGTCCTAGACGGGTTGTCCCCATCAAATTGGTAAAAGCACAGAGGTAAGCCGTGTTTCCGTCAACAGCAAAAATGATACCTTCCGCCTCGTTGTTGTCTTCCGTGATGGCCCCATCGGCAGTACACATCTTTCCGACATCCTCGTGGTTCGTGTTCAGCGTTGTTGAAACCGGTTTCCAAGGGAAAGGATTGTGCTCGTCTTGCGAGTTATTGTTGCAAGACGTGAAAATAACACCGCCTGCAACCAAAGCCAAGAGATAAAGAAGCTTTTTCATACTTAAATACGTGATTTAGTTATGTCTTTTTCCTTTTTTGTTTGTTTTTCAAGCCCAATAGCAAGCCACATAGGGATGCCAAAGGTAGTAATTTTTTCTATTTGGCAAACAATTGTCAACATTTTTTTGGGAAAATGTTGACAACGTCTTTGGTTCGAGACTCGATTTTCAACCAGGTGCAACGCATGTTTGCCTATAGCAGGAATTTACTGTGCATGTTTTTCCTTGGACTTGGCTATGAACAAGGCGTAGGCCAAGATAAAAGCATAGCAGGGAATCACGAGCCAGTAAGACAGCCTGAAACCTATCAGATCGGCCATTTTCCCGAACAACAGCGGGATGATAGCTCCGCCTACAATAGCCATGATGAGCAAGGATGCCCCTAAGGACGTGTATTTCCCCAAGCCTTGGATGGCAATCCCCCATACCGCAGGCCAGATCATAGCATTGGTGAATCCTAACCATACCAAAATATAAAGCGATGCCAATCCGGGCGTAAAAATAGCCGCCAAGACTACAGCGATGCTGGCCGAAGCGGAAAGAATCAACGCCGTACGTTGATTGAATAGTTTGGGAATCCCGATAATGCCGAGGAAGTATCCCAGGATAAAAGCCACCATTGAAAAAGCTGGGAAGATTTTTGCCGAAGAAGGTGACATTCCTTGTTCCATTGCATTGCCAATCAGGGTGTCCACGCTGATGACTTCAGCACCCACATAGAAAAACAGGGCCAAGACACCACCCCAGAGCGTGGGGCGAGAAAAGAGTCTCAGTCCTTGGCCGCTCTGGTTCGCCTCGTTGCCGCATGCTTCTTGTTTTCGGCTGTCATCTTGAGCGATATCAGGTAGTTTTGAAATTTTTACAAACAAAGCCAGCAAACAGAGAAACGCTACAATCAGAATGTATGGAATCAAGCATTTGTGTGCTAAGGCATCCAACATTTCTTCACGGGCCATGAGAGTAAGGCCGGGTGTTTCCAGTTCTTTCATGATTCGGTCTGCAGCACTTAAAGCTACCGATCCGAACACCAAAGGAGCCAGCACTCCAGCAAATTTATTGCATACTCCCATGATGCTGATTCTCCTTGCCGCCGTTTCCGGAGGACCCAGGATGGCGGCATAGGGATTGGCTGCTGTTTGCAACAGCGCAAGGCCGGCCCCCATCAAGAACAAGCCGGTCAGGAAAAACAGGTAAAAACGGCTCAGTGCGGCCGGGATGAAAAACAATCCCCCAAGTGCCATGACAAGCAATCCCAACGTAATGGACCGGCGATACCCTATTTTGTCAATCACTTTGGCCGATGGCAATGCAAAGATGAAATAGGCTATGTAAAACACGAAAGTGACAAAATACGACTCAAAGTTATTGAGTTCGCAGGAAATTTTAAGGAAAGGCACCAAGGCCGAGTTGAGCCATGTGATGAAACCGAAAATGAAGAACAAAATGCCGATGATGGCGAGAGGCGTTTTCTTGAACATACATGGAATTTTTGGAGAAGATTTTCTTTAAACCCCAATCGGTCATTAGACGCACCGAGGCCGTTTCCATTCCCAGGAGGGCTCTCTTTGCATCTTGCCCGCTTCTGTCTGCATCCGGCTCCTTGCCATGCTTGCCATAGCCCGATACGCTTTCGTTTAAGCGAGAAGCATTCCGCATGACATGAGCGGGCAATCTATCAGAGTCTAATGACCGCGGGGCTAAAACAACATCGGTGTGCCAAAGTCTATTGCCTCTGGCACACCGGAAATGGCAAAGACGAATCTTTTCCAACCCTCCGTCTTTACCTTGGGATATTCAGATTAATATTCCTGTACCTGTAACTGGAAATACGCTTGCGGGTGTTTGCAGGTAGGACAGATTTCCGGAGCTTTCTCCCCGAAGTGTACGTGTCCGCAGTTGCGGCAGTACCAGAACACTTTCTTGTCTTTTTGGAAAACAGTGCCGTTCTTGACATTCTCCAGCAGTTTGCGGTAGCGGATTTCGTGTTCCTTCTCTACTCCGGAGACCATCTTGAAAAGACGCGCAATATCCTCGAATCCTTCTTCTTTGGCAATCTCGGCAAATTTGGGGTACATTTCCGTCCATTCTTCATTTTCCCCATTGGCAGCAGCTTCTAAGTTAGATTGGGTATCTAGAATCTGTCCGGCCGGGAAAGAAGCTGTGATTTCCACCATGCCGCCTTCCAGAGCCCGGAAAAACATCTTGGCATGTTCTTCTTCCTGGCGGGCCGTCTCTTCAAAGATGGCCGCAATCTGTTCGTATCCGTCTTTTTTAGCTTGTTTGGCAAAAAAAGTATAGCGGTTCCTTGCTTGGGATTCTCCAGCAAAAGACTGGAGGAGGTTCTTTTCTGTCTGAGTTCCTTTTACGCTCATAGCAGTGTGGTTTTTAAGGTTATTATTAATGATGGGGAAAGCGAACCAATCGGGATGAGTATGCCCCTGTCTTCAATGGCTCCAGCATGACCGAACCAAGCTTTTGCCAAATCTCTTGCAAGGATAGCCATTTTTCGCGACATGGTCAAATCCAGGGACTCTTTTATCTCTCTTTTGCCTCGATTCTGGTTGTTTTCCTGCAGTCTTCCCGATTATTAGGCGGTTCTGAAGGGATCTGGCAATTTTCCGCCGTTTGGCAGAAAAAGCGGCCGAAAAGCTGCCTCGCATCTGAAAATGCAAGTTCTATGCCTGATTTGTAGGACGCACTTTGATCATTCTTTTTCAGAAGCTGTTTAAAATTTTTTACAATCCTGAAAAGAATGGATTTTCAAGGGGCGGTTTCAGGATTTTGTTTGCCCATCGGGGGCTATTTCGGGTCTGGGTTGAGCGATGCTCGATGATAGCTTGGTCTCGGAGAAATCAAAGCTTGCTTTGATTCCCCGCTCGACTTTCGCTATCGTTTGCGTTTTTCACGTCAGATAGCTTGGCTATCCTCCTTTGAAAAACGCGGCGCCATTCCTCGAAATCCCCTCCCGATGGCCTAAACAAATAAATTTAACCCAAATCGGTCATTAGACTTTGGGGAGATTGCCCGCTTGTGTCATGCAGCATGCTTCTCGCCTAGCCGAAGGCGTAGCGGGCTACGTCGAGGCGTAGCGAGAAGCAGGATGCGGACAGAGGCGGGCAAGATGCCCGAAAGCCTCGTTTTCCCAATCAGAAACGGACTCGGCGTGTCTAATGACCGATTTGGGTTTAAACAGCTTCTCAATTTATCCTGCCTATGGTGATTTCCCTTTTTCCAACCGGGCCAGGCAAGTTGCTGACGGAAAACCCGGCATCACGCAAATTCCGTTTGAATTGTCCTTGGGCGCAATAGGTGGACAAGACACAAGGCTTGGCTGCTGCTTGGTGTAGTTTCTGAAAAATAGGCAGTTGCCAGAGTTCCGGCTGCACCGAAGGCGCAAACGCATCATAATAAATGACATGGAACAGGTTTTCAGGCAACGGAATTTCCTGTACCAATCCATGTATCTTTGCAAGAGAGAACCAAGGGGTCAAAGGGTATGTTCTGCCATCAAAGGCTTGCAGATGCAGTTGGTGGAATTGTTCGGCGGGCTGCTTCATGCAGGATGCGTAATTTAGTTTCTCCCAAACTTCTTTATCTAAAGGATAGGCTTCGAGAGAGGTGTATTCTACGGGAATCTGTGCCTTTCCCGCTTCCAAGCATGTCAGAAAAGTGTTCAATCCCGTTCCGAAGCCCATCTCCAGGACTTTTACGACCGGAATCATGCCATGACGGTAGGCTTCGAATGCTGGGTGCAATGCCGCTTGCAGATAAACTACCTGCGCTTCTTGGATAGCTCCGTGCATGGAATGGTAATGCTCGTTTTTGTCCGGCAGGAACAAAGTATGGCTGCCGTCTTCGGTCTGTTGGAGTTGCAAATTCATTTTTTTACGTATATTTGCCGCTTACGTTGATTATGGACGGTTCGAGATTCTTTTAGTTTTTCTCATTTTTTGATGAAACCGTCCTGCTAAGATAGTCCAAAAACGCGGATGTGGCGTAATTGGTAGCCGTGCCAGACTTAGGATCTGGTGCCGAAAGGCGTAAGGGTTCGAGTCCCTTCATCCGCACATCTTTTATTGTTAAACTAAAAAATACAACCACCATGAGACTGACAAAAAGAATGAAGGGATGGGCAATCGCACTGATGGCTGCATTTCCCTTAGTGTTTGTTTCCTGCAACGACGACAATGGAAACGGTGACGGATCCGATTTTACGCCCAGCGCGGTTTTGTTGCAGACATTTCAAGAAGATTTTCCGCAAGCTACAGATGTGCAATGGGAAAAATACGATGTCTATGCCGTGGCTTCTTTTTCGATGCCGACCAAAGCCACCGCTTCGGCCAGGACCGCATGGTATACCAATACGGCCACACCTGAATTGGTGCAAGAGCAACGGAACATGCCCGGTCTGGAATACCTGCCTGACGCAGTGAGGGCTGCGTTCAACGCAAGCGTCTACAACGACCCTCAATCCTGGAGAGTAGACGAAGTGGAAATCCATTTCCGCCATTACGATTATTCCGGGGTTCAGACCGAAGCACGCCGTATCTACAAGATAGAACTGGACGCGATTGCGGCCGGCCGGCCCGATGTGGATTTGTTCTATGAGGAAAATGGAACATTGCTGAATGAGAAACTGGACTATGACGATGACGATCGTGATGGACATGGACATTGGGACGATGACGACATGCCGATTTCGGGAGAAAACAGCCAGTCTTATGTGGATTTTCTGAATCAGAAATACCCTGATTACCGGATAGAAGAGCTGGAAAGAGAATATTCCCGTGAATATGGCATGTTGATTGTTGCCGAATTGGAGAGAAAAGGGCATTATGCAAAGGACGATGACGATAGGGATGATGACCGCTACGAAGACGAGCTGACAGTTTACATGAAAGAAGACGCTACTTGGCTCGGAACGTCCAAAGACATGGCGTATCGGAATCTTCCGACAGCTGTATTTGAAGCGGTTGGCCAGAAATATCCGGCTTCTCAGTGGGAATGGGAAGACGATGCCAAGGAATGGGATACGCCTGAACGCACATTGTATTCCGTAGAGCTTGAACAGGAAGGCCGGTATGAGACCGAGGTGACCGCTTTCTTTGCCGAAGACGGAACCTTTGTCAAGGAAGTGAAGAAGTTTGACTAAAAGACAGCCAGCCTTTGTGCTGTTGGCGTTCTCTTCTCTTTTAAAAGGGAATTGGCCATCCGCTGAGGAAGGGACGGTTCAACCCAAATCGGTCATTAGACACGCCGAGTCCGTTTCTGATTGGGGAAACGAGACTTTCGGGCATCTTGCCCGCTTCTGTCCGCATCCTGTTCCTCGCTACGCCTCGACGTAGCCCGCTACGCCTTCGGCTAGGCGAGAAGCATGCTGCATGACATAAGCGAGCAATCTGCCCGAAGCCTAATGACCGATTTGGGTTCAATGTCTTGCATGATAGCAGGAAAGGCCGACTGCAAACTTCCTGTTATAACGGAAAAGACCCTGATAGAACATGTTCTATCAGGGTCTTTTCTTATGGAAAGAGGGCTTTTAGCCAGCCTCTTTCGTTTTACGAGGCGAGCATCAGGATTTACTGTCTTGCATCAATTTGTATTACCGAAGAATGCATTTCAAAATCCGGCTGGTTTTTCCTGTTTGCACTAGAATGAAATACGCACCTTTAGGCCAAGACTCGGCATTGATATCCATGGCGGTAGAACTTGCATCCTGGATCCGGGATACTAATTGGCCAAGGGTGTTGTAAATCTCTATTTTCGACATGGGGCCTGTGGAACGGAGGCTGATACGGTCGGTTGCCGGATTGGGGAAAAGCCGCACGAGGTTTTCATCCGTCACGGCACTCTGGTTGCTTGCCGGCGCTGCCACCCGGATATCGTCAATGCAAAGAGCGTAACCTTGCGGACTGACGCATTGGATAGCGATATGGATTTCCTGGCCATTGTATGGACTTAAGTCCACTTCTACCTCTTGCCATTCTCCAACAGGGGCAGTACGTGTTTCTCCAACAGGCAGAAAGCTGTCTGATTGGTCATCGGTGGTAGAGACAAGCACTCTGTATTGATCCGGGCCGTAATCGCCTGATGCGCTCAATACTTGCATCTTCAATTGAGATCCTTGAGCGGGCATGGTCAGTCTGGGCGAAATGAGCCAGTCGTTGTTCGTGTCATCCAAAGCTGCGAAACATACGCCGAACCGTTCTCCTTGGTATCCGCTGATATAGTCTTCCATGCTCGGATAGCAGGTTTTGGCATTGAATGCCATGAAAGCCTGCGGCATCCCTTTGTTCGGCCATCCGGACATGCTGAAGAACTGTGTCAGAGAAGAGTCCATGTCTACCGTTTTCCAGGCAGGATTGAACCCTGAAATACTGAAATCATTGCAGTATTCAAAATCCAGAATATACGGCTCGGTTTCCTCCATGCAATAGACTCCTTTTGAAAGCGTGTCGTTGGAAGGATTGGCATCGCTTTCCAATCGGCTGATTACCGATAGGTAATGGAAACCGGGTTCGGACAAGTCCACTGTGAAAACCAAAGGCGTCAGGAGGTAAGGAGGAACGCTGTCCAATTTCAGGCTGTAGGATTGCTTGTCGACAAGACAGCAGACCTCCACGTTGTGCTGGCATTGCGTGCCTCGGTTGCCGACAAAAGCCAGGATTTGTTGCTCCTTGCCGAACAAAGCCGTGTCCTCTATCACCATGGAATGGATGTACAAGTCAGGATTGCTTATATGGGCTGGACCGAAATTGGGTCGAACCGCCACCGAACCGAATCCGCTTTGGCGGAACAGGGAATCGTTATCGGCCTGCGGCACGATGAGGTATCCGTCCCGGCTGTCATCGCATGCCAGCTGCATGTACTGGTAACCTGGCTGCTGTACTACAATGAGATATTTCCCCGAGTCCAACGGCAGCGGATCGGTGGCAAAAGTCTGCATTTCTCCCCCTTGGCCTCGATGGAACGAACCCGCATAGACCTGTTTGCCCTTGACAGCCCCGTCCGTATTGTATACGGCAATCCCGAAAGGCATGTCCACGCTTTCGCAGAAGCCTACCGTGACCGAGGTCAAGGTATCCGGAATTTGCAAGTCAATGACATAACCCGCTTCAATCGGGTAATTGGCCCCCAATCCTCCATCGGCAGCCATCTGGCTTTCTTCCACCATGTCGAAAAGGAAAGTGCTGTCGCTGAAATTGATTATAAAAGGCAATGTATCGTTTTCCGGATAGGCATCTTCCAGTCCGAATGCCACTTCGGCTTTGAACTTGACCGGACCGGCAGCGTAGGAAGGCAGCATGGCGGGTACGGCTATGTCGATGGTCTGTTCGGCAGGAATCATGCCGGGAGACGATTGGCCGAGAAGCTGCCCGTTTTCGTACAAAGAGACTACTACGCCCGTAGCGTCTTGCAGTCCTCGGTTCTGGGTCGGAATCCGGAAAGTGTAAAGTCCGCCGCTTTGGCTGCAAGGAATTGTCCGGGGCAGTTCCGGCCCGTACGGGATGGTCATGTCGTTCTCGGCCATTTTAGTCAATACTACTTCCCGGATGAACAGCGTGTCCACCGTGAGAGGAAGGAACGCCAATGAATAGTCCGCGCCCTGTTCTATCTCAAAGCTCAGTTCTGCCCATTCGAATTCATCCCCGGTATTGGCGTTGGAGTGTTTCTTCAGATTTGGCCATAGCCAAGGATCTGTTTCAGCCGGGCCTAAGGAAACATTGAAATAGACACCCCAGGGGAAATAGGATATCATGTGTCCGGCCTGGTATTCGTAACGCAGGATGTATTTTCCGGGTTCCAAGCTGATGCAGTGCGAAACCAGACTCCCCATCTTGCGCAAGGCCAAGTAGTTGCCCGATTCGGCTTCCACATGGGCCCAGACACCATCGGCATCGGTTTTCCAATCGGAGAACGACATGTCGCTTTCCCAAGGCGTAGTATAAGGTACAATATGTTCGGTAGTGTCTATCAGGGTGTTGTTGCTTGTGTTCGTGTCGTTGGCGCATTCCCCTTTGACCTCCACGATGTACGTGTCTTCTTGTGAAAAATCCACGTATTGGCTGAAAACCAGTTTCTTTTTAGTCTGCATCTGGATGCGTTCAAAAAAAGTCTCGGAAACTGCTTCTTCTTGGTTTATCCGGTAGGTCAGGGTCAGGGTGTCTATGTCGCTGTCCCCGTTGTTGAACACCTCTACCGACAAGGGATAGGTGGTCAAGCCGCAGCTGGGTTCGGGAAGGTCTATGGAACGTATGGCCAAGTCCGGGGAACCATGGAACGCCCCGCTGTCTATTTCCACATCGTCCACATGGATTCCTAACATGTTGGTGGCACTGTTGGCCCGGATGGCAAAGAAGTAATTGCCGTCTTCAGGTATGTCGGCATTGACCGGGAAGCGGACCCAATCGGGATTGCTGATTTCATCGAATTCGGCCAAGGTTTCCATGCTGTTGACATCCAAGTTCCGGCCAAGCATCACGGAAAAGCTTTCCACGTAATTGAGTCCGCCTCCGGCAATCCTGGCCCAGAGCGAGATTCTGGCGTTTCCTTTTTTCAAAGGGATAGGGGGCGAAATCAGGTAAGCGTTCGAAGGTCTGTTCCAGACACCGTAGCAAGACATGCAAGTGCCATTGTACTCGTCCACCGGATCGTGTCCGATATTGGGCATGAATTCCCATTCCGGCACGCCGGCGGCTGGATTTCCGTTCTCGTCGGCATTGATGATGGTCCAGCCGTTCTGCGGAATGTTCTCAGCGGAAGCAAAATCATCCCTGAATGGAAGAGTTCCGCTCCAGGGCATCATGTTCACAATATCCAATGAAGCCGTATCGTTCTGGTGGATAGTATCCTCATCCCATACAATTTCGGCTTCGATACGATGAGTCCCTGCGGCCGACAAGTCGGCTTTTTCCGAGAAGTGGAATACAAGGGTATCCCACCAAGGGATAGCTTGGTCTACGGTTTCTTCTATGTAATCTTGGCCATCGACCCGGTAGCGGGCCTTGAGAGTGCCGGCAGCGATATCCTTGAAACCGGCATTGTATATACGGAGTCCTACCTGTTCGTCCTCCAGCAGGCATCCGGAATAGGGACCGACGAACCCCAGCACGGCTATGTCATGTTCCACAATCTGCCTGGGAATGACCGTGTCGTGGCCTCCGCTGACGCCGCCTTTGTAAATGTAGAACTCGTAGCATTTTCCAGCTTCAAAGACATAATTGTCAAAGCATCCCCCTCTTGCCACATACAGGATTTCTCCCGGAGTAGGGTTCAGGCAGGCAATGTCGTATGTTCCTGCCGGGATTTCCAGCATCTCGCTCCGAGCGCAGACTATATTAGAGGTATTGAGGTCAGGGTCGGCATTGGCCGGAATCTTGTAATCGACATCGGCATAGACATCTTCTGCTGTTCCTTCCATCGGGAAAGCCGTGCTGTTGTCCCACAGGGTTCCGTAAGCGGTTGCGGAGGCATCCAATAACATCTGGTAGCCCGTGCCGTCGCCCCATACGTCTTCTGCCGTCAGAATCACCGTGGCGTTCCCGGACTTGGGTGCTGTCGGCTTGATGGCCGGCGCTGTTGACCGTCGTTGCGTGCTTTTCCCCGGTTCAAAACGCTGGTTCGATGCCAGGTTTTCCTGCCCGGATGCGGAATTCAGCAGGAACAGGACGGGTAAAAGGATTCCGAATTGTTTCATCTTGTTTCTTTTTGTTGCAAAGATGAGGCACGTTTGTACTGGTTTTGTTTGCGTGCCGTCATCTTCGGAGATTTCATAGGCAAAGCTACAAATTTGACATACAGTATATTTATTTGTTTTGTCTTGATTTATGAATCGGTACAAGATAGGCCGTGAATACCCTGTGAATCTATTGGGATGTGTTTAATTTTGTGCATGGATCTTGTAAACCCAAATCGGTCATTAGACTCGCCGGGGCGTTTCCGGTGGCGGAAATGGTGCTTTCGGGCATCTTGTCCGCTTCTGTCCGCATCCTGCTCCTCGCTACGCCTCAACGTAGCCCGCTACGCCTTCGGCTAGGCGAGAAGCATGCTGCATGACATAAGCGAGCAATCTGCCCGAAGCCTAATGACCGGTTTGGGGTAAACGAAAAATAACTTCAAGAACAAAAGACATGAAGAAACAGTATTCCATCATGATGCTTGTCTTGCTGACATGCTTTCCGGTAGGCTATGCGCAAGAATCCGCTTGCGGGCCTTTCCCTGTCCCTTACCAAGAGACCTTCGATGCCTGGGACGATGAGAACCCGCTTGATTGCTGGACAATCGTCGATGCCAACCAGGACGGCCTCACCTGGGTCTCCGAGTACATTCCGCCTATGGATAATACTACTGCCTATATGGGTGGTGGAAAGGTTGGCGATGATTGGCTGGTTTCCCCTTGTTTGTCCATTCCGGAAAGCGGAGCCGGTTTTTCCTTGCGTTACATGACATCCAAGGCCAGTTCCGGTGTGTCCTTGAGGATTTGCATTGCGGAAGAAAACGATTTGGCGGCCTTGGAACAGAACGTCTTGTACGAAGGCCATGGTCTTGCCACCGAATGGCTTGTATTTGACGTTCTCAATGCGGATCTTTCGGATTATGCCGGGAAAGAAGTCTATATAGCCATCCAGGCCTGCTCTGAATCGGCCACGTATAACGATTTGTATGTGGATGATTTCCGTTTGGAGACTTGCGCTGTTCCAACGCAGGTGGAGATATGGGCGGGTACGGATTCCGCGAAAGTTTCCTTTGTTTCCGCTGCCGGCAGTCAGGAAGCTGAATACAAAGAGGCGTTTTCTTCTTCCTGGTTGCCGGTGGAACAGGTGGGCAATCCTGTGGTGATAGCCGGTTTGTCTCCCGCTGCCGATTATGATTTCAGGCTTCGTAACCGTTGCAGCGAAACCGACAGCAGCCAATGGGTGGAATATTCGTTCCGGACTCAGATGCAGCCGGTTCTATATCCCTTGGACGAGGATTTCAACGAGGTGTCCCTTGGTTCGCTGCCCGGGGACTGGGCCAGCCGGAATCCGGAGGCGCCTTGGCAGGTGACCGAGAACTCCTTGGCTCCCGATCTGGCCCATTTTGCCTATTTCAACAGCATTTCCTCGCCCGCAGGGACAACCGGCGTTCTGGAAACGCCTTTGATGGATATCCGTGGCGTTGAACAACTGAGTTTGAGTTTCTTGTACTTGAATTCGGGGTACAGCGCAGACAACCCGAACAATTTCTGTGTCTATATATCCACGGATGAAGGCCAGACTTACGACACCCTGTTTGCCAATCTGACAACTACAGCCCTGGCGATAGGGAGCGAAACGGTGGATCTGGCTCCTTATATCCAAGGTGCGGAAAGCCTGCGGGTCTATTTCTCGGCCACTTCCAACCAGAACGGAATGTTCGATATCTTCCTTGACGACGTATACATAGGAAGTAACTTGGCCTGCGTCCGTCCCGTATCCATGGAATTGGATCAGAAGACGAGCAGCGGAGTGCAAGTGTCCTGGCAACCGGATCCGGCCAACGCCGATGCGGCTTGCCAGATAGTCTATTGGACGGAACCGGACGGAGCCAGAGCCTGCACGGAAGAAGTTGCATCCCCCTATTTGCTGGAAGGCTTGGAGGTGGCTCCTTACCGGATTGGCGTGCGAGCCATCTGCGGGCAAGGGGACACATCCGATTTGCGCCATGAGGCTTACGTGCCAGAACCCTGCCTGCCTGTGCAGGACTTGCAGGTTTCGGATACCGCTGCCTTCCGAGCCGTGATAGAATGGAATCATGATGAAGCTTCCCGTTACAATGTGTATTACCAGGCAGAAGGTTCTGGGACAAGGCACGAGCAAAGTCTGGAAGAAAGCCGGTGGGAGATGGACGGCTTGGATGCGGGAACCCTGTACACGGCAGGCGTGCAGGCGGTATTGGCTTCGGGCGATACCAGCCGGTGGGCGACGGTTTCCTTCTTCACGCCATGTGCGGGCTATATGGTTTTACCCTTGACGGAAGGGGCGGAAAAAACAGGGCAGAGCCTGTCCGATGTGGCTTGGCTTCCTTCCTGCTGGGATTACGAGGAAGTGGAAGGCGCCTATTCCCAGCAGTTCTGGCAGCGGACATCCAACTCTAATTTTGTGCATGACGGCAAGTACGCCATCCAGTTCCTTTCCAGCCGCATTTCGGCCAATGGGATAGGGCGTTTGGTTTCCGAACCCTTCCAGACCCCGAATGCCGTCCGTATCAGTTTCTGGTTCTGCCATACTATGTACGCCAGCGCAGCCACGCTCCGCATAGGGCTTTTGTCCGATACGGGAACCATGTACATCGATACCCTTGTCCATGCTGCGGGCGAGAACCGCTGGGCGGAATATTCCTATGAAGTGGAAGGCGTGGACGCTTGCCGTCTGGTCTTGGAAGGCTGCGTGGGAAGCCCCAGTTCGGTGCAGAACATGACCCTTGACGATCTCCGTATCGAGGAAATCTTCGCTCTGAACCTGGCAGCGGAAAGCTTGCGGCCGATTCCGCCTTTGGCCGATATGCCGGCGCAGGAAGTGGTTTTTTCCGTAGGGAACGCAGGCAGGGAGGATTTCGCGGGCGATGTCGTCTTCTGTTATTCGGTGGATGCCGGCGATACGGTCCGGGAAGAATATTCGTTTGAAGCTTCGCCTTTGGATCCGGATTCGCTTTTTACTTATTCTTTTGCGGAAAAGCTTTTGGCGGATACTTACGGGATTCATCAGGTAAAGGCATGGGTGGAATCGGAAGCGGATATGCTGGCGGCGGACAACGCCCTGACGATGGAAATAGAGAATTATGAACCCTTTGCTCTGCCTCGTACTTGGATTCTGAGTGAAGAAATGGAGCATTCGGACTATATGCAGGCGGTGGATGCCGACGGGAACGGGCTGACATGGCAGGCTGATGCGGGATGGTTCAACTGCGGAGGCCAGGAATCCGGCGATGACATACTGTTCTTCCCCGGCATGTCGATGCCCGAAGGCAGGTACCGTTTTGGAATAGTCCTTGGTAAGGAGCTGTTGGATTCCGAAGTCGTTACGATTTATTTGGCTGGCTATCCGTCTGCGGGTGCCTTGGATTCTGCTGTTGTCTTGACGGAAGCTTATTTGGTGGATGCCTATATCGATACCCTTTGGCTGGAAGCGGACGTACCGCAGCAAGAAATCCGGTATATGGGGATCCGTACATCGAGCCGTGCCGGGCTCAATGCCTATGGCGCACTGGTGGAACCCTTGTCGGAAGTGTTCCGGATGGAAGCCCAGGCTTGCGCTAACGAGCCTTATCCGTGGGGCGAGGAATTTTTGACTGAATCCGGGGTTTATTCGGATACGATACAGACCCGATCCGGCATGGACAGCATCACGGTTCTGAACCTGACGGTTCATCCAGCCTATCTGTTCGAGTTGGATACGACCTTGTGCGAGGGTCTTTCCATTGAATTCGGTGGAGAAACCTATTCGGAAGAGGGCTTGCATGAAAGGCTGTTGCGGACCCGATACGGCTGCGACAGCATTTATCGCCTCAATCTCCATTATACGCCTTTGCCGCCGGCACCGGTCATTGCTCGTCAGGATGAAGGCTCGGAAATCTGGCTGGTTTCAGACCAATCAACAGGTAATCAATGGTACAAAGACAATGAAGCGATAGAAAATGCCACGGAAGAACGCTATGCCGTTACCGCCAATGGCTCGTATCATGCTACGGCCAGCAATCATTGCGGGGAATCGGGACCTTCCAATGCCATTGAGATAAAGGAGATAGGGAATGAACCCTTTGCAGATGGAGCTGTTACCGTTTACCCTAATCCAGCGATGAATCAAATATGGGTTCGTTCGGAGAGAATTTTGGAACGGTTTGTTTTGAGGGATTTGTCAGGACGGACACTTTTGGAGAAATCTGTTTCCGGGAATCAGATTGAACTTGATTTATCGGATTTTTCGTCAGGAATTTATCTTTTGGAAATAGTGGCAGGGAAAGAGTCGGGGATTTTCAAGATTCATATTGCAAGGTAAAACAGTTTTGATAGCGGTATGTCAGAATCAGGCTTGAAGGCTTTTTCTGACATGCCGCTATTTTTTAGACAGTATCGGTTGTTTTCAATTTTGCATTGATTTTGTTTCAACCCAAATCGGTCATTAGAAGCTGTTTAAATTTATTTGTTTAGGCCATCGGGAGGGGATTTCGAGGAATGGCGCCGCGTTTTTCAAAGGAGGATAGCCAAGCTATCTGACGTGAAAAACGCAAGCCAGACCCGAAATAGCCCCCGATGGGCAAACAAAATCCTGAAACCGCCCCTTGAAAATCCATTCTTTTCAGGATTGTAAAAAATTTTAAACAGCTTCTTAACTTTATTTGTATAGGCCATCGGGAGGGGATTTCGAGGCATTTTGCAGCGTTTTTCAAAGGAGGATAGCTCAGCTATCTGACGTGAAAAATGCAAAAAAGGCCCGAAATAGCCCCCGATGGGCAGACAAAATCCTGAAACCCGGTCCGCCCGAAAACGGATTTCCCTAAATACATCTCTTTCAGTATTGTAAAAAATTTAAACAGCTTCTAAGCCTATTTGCATTATCTTTGCTTCTTCAAAAGGAAGCCGCCGGCCCTGCGGGGTCTTCCGGCTTCGAGAAAAAGAAAAGCCTTATGAAGACAGCTTATGTTTTTCCCGGGCAGGGATCGCAATTTTCCGGAATGGGAAAAGATTTGTACGACAACTATCCCCAAGCCAAGGAAATGTTCGAGAAAGCCAATGAAATCCTTGGCTTCAAGATTACCGACATCATGTTTGCCGGCAACGAGGAAGATTTGAAACAGACGAAAGTGACCCAGCCTGCGGTATTCCTGCATTCGGTGATTTGGGCCGCCTGCTTGCCCGGCTTCAAGCCCGACATGGTGGCCGGCCACTCCTTGGGCGAATTTTCGGCCCTGGTCGCCAGCCAAGCCTTGAAGTTCGAAGATGCCTTGGTTTTGGTTTCCAAACGTGCCAACGCGATGCAGAAGGCTTGCGAGATGAACCCGTCCACGATGGCGGCTATTATCGGTCTGGCCGATGAGAAGATTGAGGAAATCTGCGCAGGCATCAAAGACGAGGTAGTGGTTCCGGCCAATTACAACAATCCCGGCCAGTTAGTCATTTCCGGGACGATGAAAGGCATCGAGATGGTTTGCGAACAATGCAAGTCCGCCGGCGCGAAACGTGCTTTGCCTCTCAAAGTGGGCGGGGCTTTCCATTCGCCTTTGATGGAACCGGCTCGTGTGGAACTTTCGGCGGCTATTGAAGCCACTGAATTCCAGACTCCGATTTGCCCGGTATATCAGGATGTGGATGCCCTGCCGCATACCGACCCGGCAGAGATCAAGACCAACTTGATTGCCCAGCTGACTTCTCCGGTCCGTTGGACGAAAATCGTGCAAAACATGCATGCCGACGGCGCCACCCGTTTCATCGAAGTGGGACCGGGCAAGGCCCTGCAAGGCATGATTGCCAAGATTGTCAAGGAGGTGGAAATCAAAGGAGCTGAGTAATCATCGAAAGCGTGGGCTGGAATCAGGCCGGGCCGGTCTGCATTCCATGCCGATTCGCGCTTGACACACGCTTCAATTATTTGGGATATGGCAGAAAGCAAGACCGCTGAAGCGCTGAGGTCTGAAATCAGGCAATTGGTGCGGGAATATTACCGTGCGCAGTTCGGGAATGAAGCCGAGGAAAAAGCCGGACAGGGAATATGTCAGGTCCGTTATGCCGGGCGGGTTTTCGATGAAAAGGAAATGGAAAACTTGGTGGATTCTTCGCTGGATTTCTGGTTGACGGAAGGCCGTTACGCCCGGGAGTTCGAAGCCAAGTTCAAGGATTATTTGGGTGTGAAGTTTGCCTTGCCGGCCAATTCGGGTTCATCTGCCAATTTGCTGGCATTGACGGCATTGACAAGCAGGTTTCTCGGAGACAGGCGTTTGCGTAAGGGGAACGAGGTCATTACCGTGGCTGCTGGATTCCCGACAACCGTCAACCCGATTATCCAGAACGGCTTGGTTCCGGTTTTTGTGGATGTGGAACTTGGCAATTATAACGTAATGGTGGAGCAACTCAAGCAGGCCATCTCGAGCGAGACCCGGGCTATCATGCTGGCCCATACTTTGGGGAACCCTTTTTGCTTGGATTCGGTTTTGGAGTTGGCCAAGGAATACGACCTTTGGGTCATCGAGGATTGCTGCGATGCCTTGGGTTCCACCTACAGAGGACAGAAATTAGGGACTTTCGGCCATGTGTCCACTTTCTCGTTTTATCCGGCGCATCATATAACTACAGGCGAAGGCGGCATGGTCTGCACCGACGACCCGGCGATAGCCCGCGCCATTCGTTCTTTCCGGGACTGGGGTCGGGACTGCTATTGCGAAGGCGGGCAGAACGGGCGTTGCGGCCAGCGTTTTACCAAGCAGTACGGGGAATTGCCATTGGGCTATGATCACAAATATGTCTATTCCCATGTGGGTTATAATTTGAAAATGACCGATATGCAGGCTGCTATCGGTTCGGCGCAGATGGACAAGCTGCCTGCTTTCGTACAGAAGCGCAAGGAGAATTTTGTCCGTTGGGAGCAAGGTTTCAAGGCTTGGGAAAAGTATTTCATTCTGCCCAAGGCCGAACCGGATTCGGATCCGTCATGGTTCGCTTATCCGGTCACGGTACGCGGCCAAGCGGGTTTCACGAGGACGGAGCTTACCGAATACCTGAGCCGTTACGGCATCGAGACCAGGAACTTGTTTGCCGGCAACATGGTGAAGCAACCGGCTTATCTTCAAGTGGAAAAACGCATTGTGGGAAATCTGGAAAACACTGATGTGGTGATGGAAAGCACCTTTTTCTTAGGAACTTATTCTGGATTGAACCAGGATAAGATTGCTTACGTGCTGGACAAGATTTCCGCTTTCTTGAAAGAAAAAGCATCTTGAGCGAGGATGGAGGAATGCGGGGCGGACATTCTTTTGATAGAGGATGCAAGGCGCTGTCTTGAAATAGAGGGATGTGCTTTGGAGCAAAGGGATAAATAGAAAACTTGGATATATGAAGGTTGTCATCTTGGCAGGAGGGTTCGGCACCCGGCTTTCGGAAGAAACCGATATCCGTCCTAAGCCGATGGTGGAGATAGGCGGAAAACCGATTTTGTGGCATATCATGAAGATTTACTCGCATTACGGGTTCAACGAATTTGTGATTTGCTGTGGCTACAAGGCTTATATGATAAAGAGGTATTTTGCCGATTATTTCCTGTATCAGGCGGATATGACTGTGGATTTGAGCAACAACAGCATGGAAATCCATCATTCCCATGCCGAGCCTTGGAAGGTGACGCTGGCCGATACGGGTCTGAATACGATGACAGGAGGGCGTTTGAAACGGATTAAGGAATATTTGCCGGACGATGAGCCTTTTCTGATGACCTATGGGGACGGGGTGGCGGATGTGGATATTCCGGCATTGCTTCGTTTCCATCGGGAGCAGAGGAAACTGGCTACAGTGACCGTGGTGCAGCCATCGGGCCGTTTCGGGGCTATCACGTTCAATGCTCAGGACGAAGTGAAGGTCTTTTCGTTTCAGGAAAAACCCAAGGGGGATAGCAGCTGGATCAATGGAGGTTTCTTCGTGCTGGAACCCAAGGTGCTGGATTATATCGACGATGATGCCACGATATGGGAACGCAAACCCTTGGAGACTTTGGCGGCCGAAGGCGAATTGGTGGCTTTCCGTCATTATGGTTTCTGGCGGCCGATGGATACCCAGCGTGAAAAGCGGGAACTGGAGGCTTTATGGGCGGATGGCAATGCCCCTTGGAAGCTTTGGTAGTTGGATGAGGGTTCGGCCATGTTAGGTATAAGGCGCGTTATAGGGTGAATGGTTTATTGATTGGCGGAAGGCTTCATTTTATGGATTTTGACGGGTTTTATAAAGGAAAAAAAGTCTTGGTGACCGGGCATACGGGCTTCAAAGGAAGCTGGCTGAGCATCTGGCTGCATTCATTAGGCGCGGAAGTGGTCGGTTTGGGGCTTGATCCTTATAGTGGACGGGACAATTATGCCCTGTCGGGCATCGGCCGGAAGATAAAGGCCGATTTGCGGGTGGATATTCGCGATGAGGTTGCGCTGAAAGCGGTATTCGAGCAGTACCGGCCTGAAATCGTGTTTCATCTGGCGGCCCAGCCTTTGGTCCTCCTTTCCTACGAGATACCGGTTGAGACTTACCAGACCAATGTGATGGGAACCATCCATGTCATGGAAGCCATCCGGCACTGCTCCAGTGTCAAAGTCGGCGTGATGATTACCACCGACAAATGCTATGAAAACAAGGAACAGGTCTGGGGATACCGGGAAGATGAACCGATGGGGGGCTATGACCCTTATAGCGGCAGCAAGGGTGCGGCGGAAATCGCGATAAGCAGCTGGCGCCGCTCCTTTTTCAATCCGGCGCAGTTTGCCCGTCACGGCAAGGGCATAGCCAGCGTGCGGGCGGGGAATGTGATCGGGGGCGGCGACTGGGCCAAGGACCGTATCATTCCCGATTGCATCCGGGCCTTGGAAGCCGGGCAAGCGATAGGAATCCGTAGCCCCAAGGCGATTCGTCCTTGGCAGCATGTGCTGGAACCCTTGAGCGGCTACATGCTGTTGGCAAAGAAGATATGGGAAGAACCGACCCGTTATTGCGAAGCATGGAACTTCGGTCCGGATGCCGGCAGCATTGTCCCGGTCTGGGATGTGGCCGGTATGGTAATCGATGCCTATGGTTCAGGCGAGCGCAAAGACTTGTCAGACCCGGATGTTTTGCATGAAGCCAACATGCTGATGCTGGATATCAGCAAGGCTCGTTTCCGTTTGGGATGGAATCCCCGTCTGGACATCCGCCAGAGCATCGATTTGACGGTTGATTGGTACAAGCGTTACCGTCAGGGAAATGTGTATGAGCTGTGTTTGGACGAGATAAGCATGTATTGCCGGATGGATGGCGCGGGGGGCCATGAATAGAGCCATGCAGGCGGAGTCAAGACTCGAAGTGGAGGGTTTGTCATGAAAAGGATATTGCTGACAGGAGGAAGCGGCTTTATCGGAAGGAATATCCGGGAGAGTTTCCTGGCGGAGAAATACGAGATTGTGTCGCCTTCGCACAAGGAGGTGAATTGGGCGGATTCGGAGGCGATGGACGCTTGGTTCTCGACGCGATCCTTCGATGCCGTGATTCATGCCGCGGTCAAGCCGGGTCATCGGAACGCGCCCGACCACGAACATCTGTTATATACAAATACCCGGATGTTTTTCAATCTGGTGCGTCATGCCGACTGTTGCGGACGCATTCTCAATATCGGTTCGGGGGCCATCTATGGCATGCGGCATTACGAACCTGCTATGAAAGAGGATTTTTTCGGCAGGTATATGCCTGAGGATGAGCACGGATATGCCAAATATATCTGCGGCAAATACATGGAACGATGTCAGGAAGACGTGGTGGACTTGCGTGTTTTCGGCATCTTTGGAAGATACGAGGATTACGCGATACGTTTCATCTCGAATGCGATTTGCAAGACCCTGTTCGATTTGCCGGTGACTTTGCGTCAGGACCGGGTTTTCAGCTATCTGGCAGTGGAGGATTTGGTGCCTGTTTTGGCTTATTTCATCGAGCATGAGCCGCGGCATAAAGCCTATAACGTGGTTCCGGACGAAAGGGTTTCCTTGTTGGATCTGGCTTGGCTGGTAGTCCGGATTTCGGGCAAGGATTTGCCGGTCAAGGTGGGGATGCCGGGCATGGGGATGGAATACAGCGGAGACAATGCGCGTTTGAGAGCTGAAATGGGAGACCGGCTTTCATTCACGCCGGTTGAACAGTCGGTGAGACGGTTATACGGATGGTACCAGGAGCATAAAGGAGAATTGGACAGGGAATGCCTGCTGTTTGACAAGTAATGCGTTGTAAGCGAACTGTAATGAGGGAGCCGGCGGCGTATCGGGTCGTTTGTAGACAAGGTTGTCAGGCCGGTGTTGGGTGAATGTATGGAATTTAAACCCAAATCGGTCATTAGACACGCCGAGTCCGTTTCTGATTGGGAAAACGAGGCTTTCGGGCATCTTGCCCGCTTCTGTCCGCATCCTGTTTCTCGCTACGCCTCGACGTAGCCCGCTACGCCTTCGGCTAGGCGAGAAGCATGCTGCCTGACACAAGCGGGCAATCTCCCCAAAGTCTAATGACCGATTTGGGTTAAATGATAGGGAAAACGGATATAGAATGCGAGTCAGTGATTATATATTCAAAAGGCTGAAAGAGAAATACGGTGTGGACCGTGTTTTCATGATTACCGGAGGAGGGGCCATGCACCTGAATGATGCGGTGTTGCAAAGCGGTCTGGCCTATACGTGCTGCCATCATGAGCAGGCGTGTGCTATTGCGGCCGAAGGTTATGTGCGGGCAGGAAAGCGCTTGGGCGTGGTCAATGTGACGACGGGCCCCGGAGGATTGAACACCTTGACGGGGATCATGGGCGAATGGACCGATTCCGTGCCGGTCTTGTACATTTCCGGCCAGGTGAAGCAATCGACCACGATTTCCGCATGTCCCGATTTGCCTTTGCGCCAGTTGGGTGATCAGGAGGTGGATATCATTTCGGTGGTGAAGCCGCTGACGAAGTATGCATGCCAGATCAAGCGTGCTGAGGATGTCGGCAGGATTTTGGACGAGGCGGTTCATGCCGCTTTGTCCGGACGGCCCGGACCGGTCTGGATTGATGTGCCTATGGATATACAAGGTGCATTGGTGGATGAGAAAGAAATGGATGCCACCTTGTCGGTGTTCCATCCGGCATGGTCTGCGGTCTTGAAACCGGGAGAGGTTGCCATGCAGGAATTGTTCTCGTTGTTGGATCAGTGCCAGCGCCCGGTTTTGATTGCCGGGAACGGAATCCGGATCAGCGGGGCGGAAGCCGGGATGCGGGCTTTCTTGGAAAAGATGCCGATGCCCGTTTTGGGTACGTTCAATGGGATGGATTTGCTGGAGGAAGACCATCCATGCTTTGTCGGAAGAATAGGAACCTTGGGAAGCCGTGCCGGGAACTTCGCCTTGCAGAATGCTGATTTGGTGCTGTGTGTGGGATCGAGGAACAATATCCGTCAGACGAGCTATAATTATGAGTTCTTCGCACGGGCGGGTCGATTGGTGTGCGTGGACGTGGATATGGCAGAGATGCAAAAGCCGACCGTGCATCCTTGTATGGCCATCCAGTCCGATGCCAAGGCTTTCTTCCGGGCGATGGAAGCCTACCGGCCTAAGCGTTCTTATGAGGATTGGCTGGATTGGGCTTTGGAAAGAAAGAAGAAATATCCGGTAGTCTTGCCGGAATATGCTACGCCGGGCCGGGTGAATCCATATTATTTTGTCGATTGCCTGAGCCGGATGCTTCCAGCGGATGCCGTGGTGGCAACGGCTAACGGTTCAGCTTGCGTGGTGGGATTTCAGGCTGCAAAGGTGAAACGAGGCCAGCGTTGGTTTTGGAATTCCGGTTGCGCAGCTATGGGCTATGACTTGCCGGCTGCTGTGGGTGCGGCTTTGGCATCGCCAGGGAAGACGGTGGTTTGCTTGAGCGGGGACGGGAGCTTGATGATGAATATTCAAGAGTTGGCTACCGTGGTGGCGAACAAATTGGATTTGAAACTGGTAGTTTTGAATAACGGCGGGTATGTTTCTATTCGTCAGACACAGGATAACTTTTTTTCGGGAAGGTATATAGGAATCGGGCCGGATTCGGGAGTCGTCTTTCCTGATTTTCTGAAATTAAGCGAAGCTTTTGGTATTCCGGCCTTCCGGGTTGACAGGAACGAGGAGGTGGATAGCGGCCTGCAGCGGCTTTTGCAGATGAAAGGCCCTGTGTTTTGCGAGGTTTTATTGCCGCATGATTATGTTTTCCAGCCCAAGACATCTTCAGAACGGAAACCGGATGGCCGGATGGTATCCAAGCCTTTGGAGGATTTGTACCCTTTTTTACCAAGAGACGAGTTTGAAGGGAATATGATAGTGCCACTAGTAAATGAGTGTTGATTATGAATGCGTTGGAACAACGGATGGTTGATGTGTTGAAAGACCTGAAAGAGAATCACCATGTGGTCGGGGTCAAGGCGGAATTTGAGGCGGAAGGGACCCGGATGGAAGAAGCTCTTCGTTTGAAAGAGGTGATTACGAAGGCTGGTCTGGATTTGACAATAAAGATTGGAGGTTGCGAGGCAATCCGGGACATGTACGATGCTCGTTCCATAGGGGTGACCCGGATTGTGGCTCCCATGATCGAGACTCCGTATGCATTGAAGAAATATTTAACGGCCACGCACATGGTTTATCCTAAGGATGAATGGGAGACGGTGGATTTTTTGATCAATGTGGAAACCAAGACAGGCTATGAGAATTTTCAGCAAATGATGGATCTGCCAGGTTCGGGACAATTGAAGGGAATTGTGCTGGGGCGTGTGGATATGTCTGGGTCATTGGGCATGTCCAGGGAGGATATCAATACCGAACCTATCTTCAAGATAGCGGAGGAATTGTTTGTAGAGGCGAAGAAATACGGTAAGGAATGCGTTATAGGCGGCGGGGTTTCTGCTTCTTCCATTGATTTCTTCAAGCGTTTGCCGCAAGGATGCATGGACAGGTATGAGACAAGGAAAGTCCTTTTCCAGTTGCCGGGAGCTATTGGTGCGGGTTCGGACAAGGGCATATTGAAGGCGGTAGGATTTGAATTGATGTGGCTGAAGAACAAAAGGGAGTTCTATCATATGATTTATGAGGAAGATGCTTCCCGTATTGATATGCTGCAGAAGCGTTATGACAAATTGATTGAAGAAGCAGGGGGGCAATATAAATAGGGAATGCGTGTGCGACGGCCGGTTCTGCAAGGGAATCGGCCGTTGTTTGTTGCTGGTTTTGAAAATCATAGGGAAATATGAAGTTTGGGGATTTGTTGGATTTCGATCATTTCTTTTTCGATTTGGATGGAACTTTGTCCGATTCCAAGGCGGATGTATTGGGAAGCATTGAACAAGCGTACAGGACGCTAGGGTTCGGTTATGACAAGTCGAAGTTGCGGATAGGGCCTTTGCTACCCGATATCATCTCGGCTATTTCGCCTGCTTTGGACGAGGAAGAACGGATATTGGCAGCGAGGACTTTCCGGGCGGTTTATGCGGCCGGAAAATACAAAAACACGGTTTTGTTTGAAGGCGTTGCGGAATTCTTGGATAAGTTGCTGGCCTCGGGCAAGACCTTGTATGTGGCCACCAACAAGCCCAAAGCACCCACGTATGAGGTATTGGAAAAGTTAGGCATCAAGGACAAGTTCCTGTTTATCGGCACGCCCGATTGCACAGGAGATAGCTTGGCCAAGCCGGAAGTCTTGAAGATGATTGTCTCCATGTTCGATTTGAATCCGGGGAAATGCCTGATGGTAGGGGATACTCTGCCCGATATGGAAGCCGGATGGTATGCCGGGATGAAGACAATGGGATTCCTTTCCGGTTACGGGGATGCTTCTTTCAGGAACAGCCATGCTGATTTCTTCTTTGCCTCCTATAAAGAGCTTTTGTAGTATTTTAGCTGGCAGATTCATAGGCAGGATTAAAGCAAGACAATGGAAAAGCGCAAGAAGATATCCATTATTACCGCTTGTTACAACGAGGAGGAGAATGTCCCGATTCTGTGCGAGCGTATCCGCAAGGTGATGCAGGCCTTGCCGCAGTATGATTACGAACATGTTTTTATCGACAATTCATCCACGGACAAGACGGTGGACTTAATCCGCAAGGAAATAGCGCAGGACAAGCATGTCCGCTGCATTGTCAACGCGCGGAATTTCGGGCATATACGTTCACCGTTTTACGGGATAAGGCAATGTTACGGGGATGCGGTTATTGCGATGAGTTCCGACCTGCAGGATCCACCTGAAACGATTCCGGAACTGGTCGCCAAATGGGGAGAAGGACATAAGGTGGTTATCGGGGTCAAGAACCAGAGCGAGGAAAACCCGGTGATGTACAAGGTTCGCAAGGTCTTTTACAATCTCATAGCCAAGATGTCGGAAGTGGAGCAAGTGAAGAATTTCACGGGTTTCGGCTTGTATGACAAGAGTTTTGTGGATGTGCTTCGGACAATAGACGACCCATATCCCTATTTCCGGGGTTTGGTTTCCGAATTAGGGTTCGATATTGCCCGAGTCAATTTCGTGCAGCCGAGGCGGGAGCATGGCCAGACCAAGAACAATTTCTACACCCTTTACGATATGGCGATGCTGGGTTTTGTGAGCTATTCCAAAGTCCCATTGCGCTTGGCTACGTTTATCGGCTTCGGGGTCGCGATATTGAGTTTCTTAGTGGCCTTGGTCTATCTGATATACAAGTTGGTATATTGGGACAGCTTTCAGGCGGGGCAGGCGCCCTTGGTTATCGGCCTCTTTTTCTTCTCGGCTGTCCAGCTCATTTTTATAGGGATTGTCGGTGAATATGTCGGGGCTATCAATACCCAAGTCCGCAAACGGCCGTTGGTGATTGAAAAAGAGCGGATTAATTTTGAGAAGGAGAGCGCGGCACGTCCAATGGCAAATAATCCGGAACAGGCTCAGGATGTTAGTGTCCGTACTGTTGCCGAATCATTGAAAGAGTCTCCTTGTCAAAACCTTCAGGCATGAAGGTGCTGGATTTACTGGATTTTTTTCTTACTTTTACAACTTTAAAAGCTGGGCGGATTCCATGGCCTGCCGGAGCGGGATATTACGTGCATGGGGCGGATGGGTACGGAAGAGTACAGGATGTTTGCAAGGTTCTTGCTATTAATCCCAAATCGGTCATTAGACACGCCGGGGCTGTTTTCGGTTAGGAAAATGAGGCTTTCGGGCATCTTGCCCGCCTC
>CALUHO010000040.1 GCA_944320465.1 uncultured Bacteroidales bacterium
TCTCGCCTAGCCGAAGGCGTAGCGGGCTACGTCGAGGCGTAGCGAGAAACAGGATGCGGACAGAAGCGGGCAAGATACCCGAAAGCCTCGTTTTCCCAATCAGAAACGGTCACGGCGTGTCTAATGACCGATTTGGGATAAATCCTCGGCAAACAATTTCCAATTGAAAACCGATAGATAGGAGATTTCAACAAAATCGCTAATTTTGGGCTTCGATGAAAGATGCCCGATGAATACCTATCCTTTTCAAGAATGGAAATAAAGTTACCGCCAATCATACATTATCTTCTGACGTTCCTGTTCTTTGCCTGTTCTTTGCTGCCCGCCAAAAGTCATGCCCTCCCGGTTTTTTCGCCGGAGCATAATCTGTGGACCATCCGAACAATGGAACTGCAACCTCTTGATTCCACCCTATCCAGACTGCAATTGGTATTTCCCGAGCAAGCCGTTTCCCTCTGCCTCGGTTTATTAGAAGATTCCAAACGGGAAAAAGATGCCGTCTTGCAGATATGGACGCTGTACCAAGCTGTCTCCGCATACTATTATATAGGGCAGATACCGGATTCCATCAAAGACAATGTGCTGCTAAATGTAAACCGGGAAGAGAAACAGGGAATCTCCCCCATGCTTTCCTTGTCCTACCTTACCTTGGGGAAAATATACCTGACAGAGGAAAAATACGATTTGTCTTTCAAATACTGCCTCTTAGCCAAGGATCTTGCAAAAAAAATGGACGACAGCGCGCAATTCATCCTGGCCGACGTAGCTGCCAGCGCAGCCTTGGGCGCCTTAGGGGAAACAGAAGAGGCTCTCCTTTCCTATCAACAGGCAGATGCCTACTGGCAACGACATCCAAATTTCTACAAACACCTGCTTGTCCGATTCAACCTTTGCACGGCCAAAGCCGCCACAAAGGCACCGGCCGACAGCCTGATCGCCTCGCTGGAACAAATCGAAGCCGAAGTCCTGCAAATGGGAGACACGGCCCTCCTCTGCTGGAGCAACATGATGAAAGGGACTGTCTACCTGATGGAATCGATGATAAAATCGCATGTCGATAGCGCGCAGGCCTATTTCCTGCAAGCCCTCCAGTACGAAAACCTTTTCAACAACATACTCATCAAAACCGTCCTCAAACACAACATCGCCATCACCTACATCTCCCAAAACCAACCCAGCCTGGCGCTCGCCTACCTTCAAGATGTAATACGAATCTGGAGCGAACGCAAGAACTACCTGCACCTGATGGGAGCCTACCACAGCTTGTCCGAATGCATGTTCATGATGGGAAGATACCAAGAAGCGTACCACTACCTGTTAGAAAGCAACAATATCAAACAGCAATCCTTTGGCACGGATATCGTATCCGACATTCAAAAGACCAACATGCGGCACATCATCACTGAAAAAGACCAACAACTTGATTTACTGCTGCAAAAAGAAGAATTGACCCATTCCCGTTTTTACGTATACTTGTTCTTCAGCATCTCTGTTTTCCTGCTGTTTGTCTTTATCGTATCCATTCTGACCTATAAAAACAAAGCCATCCACAAAGAGAAAGAGAACAACCAGAAACTCTACCGCTTAGAAATCGATTCCAAGAACCGGGAATTAGCCTCTTCCTTCCTGCTCTTGTCCAACAAAAACAGCATATTGAGCAAAATCAAAAACTTGGCAGACAACAAAGACGAAACCGAAGCGCAAGCTGTATTGAATCAAATTGCCGCCTTGGCCGAAAGCAACCTCAAGACCGATGACGAATGGCAGCATTTCCAACTGCACTTCAACAAAGTCCATCCCAAATTCTTCAGCAGGCTGCACAACACATACCCCATGTTGACCGAAAATGACTTACGGCTATGTGCCTACATAAAAATCGGACTGAAGAACAAAGAAATAGCAACATTGAACCATATCTCGGTAGAAAGTGTCAAAATGAACCGCTGGCGCCTCAAACGAAAAATGAAAATAGGAACCGATGAAAACTTGGACGGAATCCTGTTTTCGTTATAAAGTCCAATCTTGTAAGAACCATTATAAACGCCCATGAACAGACTTTCTTTGTAAAACCCCTACGTTATTTTCGTTGATATATCAATACAGTACATTATTTATAAACAACTTAACAATCCATTCAAATACGATATCCTGTCCCTCCAAAACACACAGGGAATGAATCCATGTAAGCCCTTTTTAAGCCATCTGTAATCCTTTTGTAAGCGATTTTCCGGTTTCTTGCCCCTGAAGATAGCTTAACTTTGTAACGAGGCAAGTTCTCTGACCGACAATAATTATAGTATATAACCAACCGAGTATCGAAAACTCCAAAACCTTATCAACATGAAAAAATTACTTTTAATCCTCATGCCTATCCTTTTCCAAGTAGGCGTATCTCCTGCCGCAGGGCAAGAAATCTGGAACGACACCCTGTCTGCGCCATGGACACAAGGCAGCGGAACTGAACAAGACCCTTACTTGATAGAGACACGCGAACAATTCGGAGCCTTCCGGGATTCGGTCAATGCCGGAACCGACTTCAAAGGCATCCACTTCAAATTAGTCAACGACTTGGATTTCAATCCCGAAGAAGAAGCGTCCTTTGAACCCATAGCCTACGGCCCCACGGGAAACTCTTTTGCCGGACACTTTGACGGCAACGGGAAAAGCCTCCGAATCTATTGGTACTTCTCCCCCAACGACTGGGAAAAATACGATTCCTACGGGCTATGGGGACGACTTGATTCATGCGGTTCCATTTCCAACCTGACTCTGGCCGAAGGCAGTGTCTGCGCTGCGTATAACAAAGCCGATATAGGAGCCTTGGTAGGAACAAATGCCGGAAAAATCACCAATTGCCACTCTTTTGCCAAGCTCAACGGCAATTATAGCAACATAGGCGGTCTTGTCGGCAGGAACACAAAGTCCGGAATCATTGACAGTTGCACCCATGCAGGTTACCTGATGGGAGTAGACATGAACGGTGCCATTGCCGGATTCAACCAAGGAATCATCCGCAACTGCGCCAACCTGTACCATTCGGAAGGTGCCTTGTCTACAGGGGGCATTGTCGGTGTAAACGACAGCACGGGAATTATCTCCAATTGCTATAATTCCGGAGAAGTGCATGGCGGTTCCAGTCCAAACGAGACATCCATGACCGGCGGAATCGCGGCTGAGAACTACGGCCTCATAGAAAACTGTTTCAATTCAGCCTATATCCACACGGAAGGGGTTATCTGGAATAACACAGCTCCTACCGAAACGGGAGGCATTGCAGCCCTGAACCAAGGCTCGATAACAAACTGCTATAATACCGGGGATATGGAGGCCTCCGGTACAAAATCCGTCATGGCCGGCATTGTGCACACCAATGGTCAAAACGGGAGAATCAGCAACTGTTATTCCGCCGCCCGAATCAACACACCCGGTTCAGCCTTAGGTTCCTTGGCCGAGAACGAAAATGCCGCAGCTTGCAGCTATTTGTATTACGACAACACTCTCTGCCCCAACGGCGATTCCACCGGGATGCCGACCCGGCAGTTAGCCAATACGGTTTTAGCGGGCTTTGATCCCGGGCAATGGATTTTCACCAAGGACATTTACCCGCAGCTATCCTCATTCAAAGACAAGGATGCCGCACAGGCATCGGTTTCTACCATATATATTGGACAAAACACATTAGATTCGTCCAATTACGATGATTTTGAATTTATCCACGGTGATTTCAGCATCCAATTCCTTGAAGGATTCAGCCTTTCATCAACCTCTTCATTAGTCAGCTTTGAGGGGAACACCATCCATGTGATCAGGCCTGCCGAGGCGGACAGCAGCATTGTGGTCAGCGTAAGCAAGAACGATGCCGCCAAATCCTGGAATCTTAAACTCATCAAAGAAATGGACGGCCGAGGATCGGCAACAGACCCGTACATCATCCGCACAAGAGCCGACATGGAATATTTTGCCGATAACATCAACCGCTCAGGTGTGGATTACGAAGGTCGTTACTTGGCCTTGGATGCAGATTTGGACTTGAGCGAACGCAACTGGACACCCGTGGGAACCTATGAAAACCGGTTTGCAGGCCACTTTGACGGCAGAAACCATATTATCAAAAACATGACGGTCAATACCGATTTGCATGCCGGTTTCTTTGGCGTGACCGACTACACAGCTTCTGTCAAGAATTTGACCATTGACGCAAACTCCTCCGTTACAGGAGGAAAGGAAAGCGCAGGCGGAATCAGCGGCGATGGCTACGGAAACTACGAGAATTGCCACAATTATGCCGAAGTCTTAGGCAGTTCCTTTGTCGGCGGGATTGTAGGTTTCCATTTCGGAGGCATTGTCTCCCATTGCACCAACGCCGGTTACATTGAGGGTACCACATGCTGCATCGGGGGCATCTTGGGCGGCAACGGGGAATCCATCATCGAATATTGCATGAACATGGGAGAAGTGGCTTGTTACAGCTACTCCGTAGGGGGAATTGCCGGCGTGGCAGGCGGAAACGTGCACCATTGCTACAATTTCGGGAAAATCACAGGGCCGGAAAACGTTGGCGGCATTACAGGAAGAGCCATGGATAGCCTTACTTGGCAATGCTACAATGCCGGTTTGGTAGAAGGCCCGGAAAGCTCCACCGGTGCCATTACCGGAGTCTTTGAAAGCAATAACTCCGCAGTCCCTTTCAGGCTTGAAAACTGCTTCTACGACAAGCAATTGTGTCCCGTAAAAGATTTCAGCGAAAATATCGATACAACCTACACAATCGGACTCCTGACAGATGTCATTACCAACAGCAACGGGCTTCCGGAATTGGACACAGCGTGGATAGTGGCCGATGGCCAATATCCAATCCTCAAAGCTTTTGCCGACTATCCTTTGGCTCAAATGGCCTCGGCCGCAGCTATCCTCCCTATCCGTTCCGAGACAGATTATGAAACGGTTGAATCGGTCAGCGGCAACATCGCCTTTACCCATCCATACGAAACGCAATGGAGTTCTTCCCATCCCGACATCATTGCTGAAAACGGGAAAGTGACACTACCTCAAGGAGAAGCCGTAGAAGTGGAACTGACCGCCTCCCTGAACGGACTAAGCAAATCTTTCACTGTCACGGTACCTGCCGTCACCGCCAACAAGGCCAACGAACAGGCATACGAAACACATCTGTTTGTAATTCAAGACGTTATCCACATAGAAATGAGCCAGGATGGGTTTTACCACCTGTACCTTTTCAACATGCAAGGGAAACTAATCGATGAACAGAGCGTTCATGGAACGCAAGCCCGGTTCAATGTCCCGGCAGCGGGGCTATACCTTGTCAGAATTGCCAATCAGAACAGCACGGAATGCCACAAAATCATAGCAGGTATCTAAAACAACCTAAAAACTTCATACCATGAAAACGATGAAAAAACTCTTGCCTTGCCTACTTGCATGCGCAGCAGCCTCCCTGCTCCATGTTCAAGGCCAGGAGACCGCAGTGCAACTGCCGGTACGTTTTGGAGGCAATGTGATTTCACCTTCTTCTGCCGATGGGCGGACATCCGCTTTTTCCTCCTTAGTATCGAGCTTAGGCATCATGGAAGAACCGGAATACTTTGACATAAACCCTGCCATCGCATCCATGGCCAGCATTCCACGCCATACGGTACGCCTGAAACTTGCCACATGGACAGGTTCGGAAATGCTGGCTATCGGCATCAACTGGGATCCCAACGGGGGAAGCACGCAAAGCAACAAAGGCGGTGTCTACCTCTCTTATGAACCCGTTTCCAATCAGGCCCGTTCCATCGGGAGCTATACCGGCGATGACTGGTGGCTTTCTTTCTGCGGAATAGCTTACGATGCCACGAGCCAGAACGTGTACCTGCTCAGCCGTCCCACCATCGGAGGTGTCACAGGGACTACCGGAACAGGACAATACTTGCTAAGAATGACCACCGAAAGCATTGACACGACCCGGATTGGAGGCGCAGGATGCTATATTTCCATGGACGACGGCAGCCCCGTCCCCAGCCTGCGAGCCATTGCCATCGACCGAGCGGGACTGCTGTACGGGATAGCCACCGACAGCAACCTTTACCGCATCGATAAAAACACGGCCCGCATGGTATGGCAAGCCGACTTGAAACTGAAGATTTCGGATTATGCCACGCAAGCCTTCTTCAGCCAGAACTCCGATGTGCTGTATATCGTGAAAAGCGATGACGGTTTTGGAGAGGACGAACTCTGGGCCGTGGACATGAACACCTACAACGCCACCTACCTGGCCGACCTCGATAATACAGTCTACGGGATGTTCCACCATTATTACACTGGCAACGTTCCTCCCAAAGGCGTGGACGGGCTGACAGCCCAGTACGACATTGAAAATCGGGAAACCAAGCTGACATGGCAGAATCCAAGCCTCAACTACAACGAGGAAGCTTTAGACAACTTGTCCGACATTGCCATCTATCGCCGTAATCCGGACAATGGCCAGATGGGGCTGACAGAAACCATCCAAGCCGGTGATCCCGGAGCGACCCAGTCCTATTCAATCCAGGAATCCACAGAAGGCATCTTCACTTATGGCATAACAGCCCGCACCTCGGAAGGCTTAAGCAGCTATTACATGGATACGGTCCAAAGCCCTGCCTATAACCTGCAAGCCCCCTATGCCTTGGGATTTGAAGAAACAGACAACATGATGCCGGTATCCTTGGGAAACACAGCCTCCATTACGCAAAACAAGACTGAAGACTCCATCCGCAACGGAAATGCAGCCTTGAAACTCCCGGCAGTAGACGATTACGTAAGCATCAACGGCTTGCAAGTGGAAAAAGGCCGGGTATACCGTATCAGCTATTGGGTCGCTCGCCAAAAAGCATCTTCCACGGCACAGAGTTCGCTTTACGTAGACGGGGAAGAAATTTCTTTCCAGCCTTTCTCCTCTTCCCAAAATGCTTACGTGCTGGCCGAAGGTACTTTTGCAGCCAAAGAAACCAAGGCGGTCGATATCCGGATTGCGGCCGCAAAGAGATATGCCGCTTTCACCGGTCCGCTGTACGTGGATGATATCAACATTGTCCAAATCCGGGACAACAACACGCCGGACAGCCTGCACCTCATTTCCTGCACGCCGGCCGATTCAGGCCGATTGGCTGCGGAAGTCCGCTTCACCACCCCTTCCTTGCAATCTGGAGGATCGCCCTTGTCCTCTTTATCGGGCATCTACGTGGATATGATGGACCGGGACGAAGCCGAACCGCTTGACACGATTTACACCAATGCCATTGGAGAGGAAATGACTGTCTTCGTGCCTGTGCCGGAAGCGGATTACTACACGTTGAGGTTCACGCCGTTCAATGAGGCAGGACCTTGTCCTTTCCCTGTCACCGCCCCGGAAACAGGATGGATCGGCTTCGATACCGTACCCATGAAACCCGAGAACGTGGCTTTGGAAAACCTGCCCGACGGCACAGCCCGATTGACATGGAGCCAAGTACCTTCGCAAGGGAAAGAGAACGGTTTCTTCGGCGGGGAAATCACCGGCTATGAAATCACCCAGGAGCGGACTTACATGAACAAAGTCTATGGCATCACGACTCTCCGCACTACCAGTGCCAGCGACACTTCGTGCATCATGACAGCCGACTCCATGTTCTATTACACTTATAACGTGACAGCTATCCGGAACGGACAATACTCAGGGAAAAGCACTACCCACTACGGCCTGAACGGAATCAAGCACGGAGACCGCATCCTGCAAACCGCGTTCCGGAACACACCCGACTATGCGCCTTTCCATTTCAATTACAACTATGCAAATACAGCCTTGAACCAGACTATCTACTTGGACAGCCTTATCGGTGGACCCATCTTCATAGACAGCCTTTACTTCATGGCACGGCAGCAGAAAGACAACAAACGCCCCATGAAAATCTATTTAGGAGTCACTGACAAGACAGCCTTTGAAAGCAAGACTGATTTCTTCGACTACCTGGCTGAAGGGACCTTGGTCTTTGATGATAGTCTTGTGACACAGGAATCGAACCAACAGATTTTAGGCATCCCCATCGAACCCTATTTCTATGATGGGACAGGAAACTTGGTCGTCACCATCCTCAGACCTTACTATGAATTGAAGAACCAGACCGAGAACTTCTTTGCTGCCAAGACCTTGGATGAAAAACGGAATATCAAGATCACTTCGCGCGATGCCGATTTCGATACCATAAGCTCCATGGCCTCGCTGATAGCCCTTGCCGAAGACGTGCCGGCAAGCGTCACCTTTACCAACCTGGCACCTATGGCCATAGCATCCTCCATCGAAAACGTCGCCTGCATTTCAGGGATGGTTGTCAGGAAAGCCAACCAGCAAGCTTTGGCTGGCGTAAGCATCGCCTTGGCACCGGAGGCCGGCAACAAAGTGGATTTCTCGTACAGCCTGGCCACAGACTCTTCCGGCCAATTCCGCTTTGCTTACCTGCCCGCCGGAAAATACCAAGTCACTTTCCATCTCAATGGCTTTGTAGATTCCGTATGCTCCATAGAAATCGCTTCCGGCCAAGAACTCCGGCTTGACATTGCTTTGGAAGATGGAGAAAAAATAGATTTGAACGGGACGGTGAAAGCCCAAGGAAGCCAAACAGTCCTTGCCGAGGTAGATATCCACATCCAAGGACCGTTCCTGAACGAACACATCCAAACCGATGCCAATGGGCAATTTTCCATTACAGACCTGTACAACACCAGCATTTATAACTTGCGGCTGAACAGGCGGAATTACACAGAAGCCCTTGTCTGGCTGACTACACCTTCCCAAGGAGACACAAGCATTGTCATTACAATGTCTCCGTATCCTTTCCCTGTCACGGAATTGACCGCAGAGAATACAGACGGCATCTTGACTTTAAGCTGGCAGGAACCGCAAAACGAAGACGGCATGGCTGTAGAGCCTTCGCAAGGCTACCATATTTACCGGATTCCCGATGCGGACACTTCCAAAGAATGGATCGAAGCCGGTCATGCCCAATCGGGCAGCCTGCAATTCTCCGATCCCGCCTTTGGCAGTCTGCCGCCCTCCATCATGAAATACGCTGTGATAGCAGACTACGGGGAAGGGAATTTATCGGAAGCCATCATTACCGATAGCGTTTTCAAAGACATGTTGTTCAATGTCGCGATCCAAGTCGAGACTAACGGCGCTTCGGCTGAAGGAGCGTGGATCCGGCTTTCGCAGCAGGACATTTCCGGGCAGCATCTTTATGAAGGCTATGCCGATGCCGACGGACGTTTCAGCATAGAGAAGTTCTACCGAGGAGACTATTACCTGCAAGCAGAATTGGATTTCCATGCTTCAGTCTCCGGCACGTATTCCATCGCTTCGGACACGGTTCTCCATACCCCAGTTCTGATTGAGAACATCTGTGTTCCCGTCATAGAAGAATGCAGCGCCGGGCCGGATGCGGGCCATATCCATATTCGCTGGAGCATAGCCGAAGCCGAAAGCGAAAATGCCACGGTAAATCCTATCGGTTTCAAATTCTATGCAGACGGTGCAGCCGTAGATTCCACAGGCAAGGATGCACGGGAATACACATTCACTGGTCTTTTTGCCGGAGAGCATATCATTGGGGTCTCTGCCTTGTTTGCCTCCCAAGAATCGGCATGCAGCTACGATACCGTTCAAGGGGTCAAAATCGAGAATCCATCGGCATCGAACATCTCTTTGATTCCTAATCCCACCATAGACGGCAAATGCATCCTGTATGCTCCGGAAGAATCCGAAGTATGGATTTACCGCTTGAACGGCATCTTGAAAGAGTACTTTGTCATGAAAGGAGCGAGCCAAGAATTATTCTTGAAAGATAACGGCATGTACTTGATACGTATCCTGCATCAAAACCGGACTTATCAAATCAAAGCGGTCAAATAAACCTGCCAGATTCCCGCTTGCGTGAACAGATATCCGCTTGCGACGAAGAGGTATACAAAACAGGGATTTGAACACTTCTTTAGGCGGCGTGTCAGAATGAGTAAGATGCAAGGTGCATTATGGCACACCGCCTTCGCTTTTTACAATGCTTTCTTCTCGTGCCATTTCTTGCGGGCGTATTCCTGCATGTCGGTCACGGTATCCTTCTCGTCCACGATTTCCATGCCAATCATGGTCTCGACAATATCCTCCACGGTGACCAAGCCCACAAAGCTGCCGTATTCGTCCACCACCATCGCGATTTGCTCCCGTTTGCGCTTGGACGGGATGCATTCCTGCGCCGGGCTGTCGGAATCCAAGGGCTGTTGCATCCGATTCCAAAGGTTCAAGACCTTCTGGGTTTCAGCGGCCACTAAGATGGGGCGTTTCAGTTCGGACAGTTTGCGGTCGAAATGGTCGGCCGCCAGTTCCTCGAACACGTTCTTAAGCAGCACGAAACCGGTAATATCGTCCGGGTTTCCGGCTTCATAGACCGGGATACGGGAATATTTGAGGTAGCTGCGCTCGCGATAGAACTCCCGCAAGCTCATGTCTTCCGAGGCCGTCACCGTCACGATTCGAGGGGTCATGATATCGCGCACCCGCAAATCCTGAAGCTGCAAGATGCTCCGCAAGCCCTGCTCCTCCTCTTTCTGGAAAATCCCCTCGCGGGAACCGATGCGAACCATGGCCGAAACCTCTTCCCGGCTCAAAACGGGATCCTTCCTTCCTCGGTTCACCAGACAGGAAATGCCTTGCGAAAGAAGCACCAAAGGATAGAGAATCCAAGTCAATACACGGATAATGCGAGCGCAAGGCAAGCAAGAGGCCCGCCAATAACGCGAACCCAGACTCTTTGGCAAAACCTCGGACACGGCCAGCATCAGAAAAGTGAAAACCGCAACGGCCACGCCTATATACGAGCTTCCAAAGACCCTGTAACTCTGAATGCCGACCCCGACCGAACCCAAGGTCTGGGCAATGGTATTCAGCGACCAGATGGCCGAAAGGTAACGTTCTTCCTGGTTCTTGACCTTGAGGAAAAGCAAGGCCGAATGCATCTTCTTACGGGTCTCCTTAGTATAGCCGTCTTTGACAGCCTCCTCCCGAAGGTCGTTCTTGAACACTTCGATATGCGCCGAGGGCGTGGACAACAACACCGACTCCATGAAAGAGCAGAGAAACGAGACGCACAAGGCCAGAAACAAATAGAGTAAAAGCAGCAGCATGATGATTGCCCATTCTGATAAACCGCCTGTTATTCTTGCAGTTTCTTACCATATGACAAATCTCCGGCATCGCCCAAACCAGGCACTATGTACGACTGGGCCGTCAGTTCTTCGTCCACCGAACCGACCCAGAGCGTGCAACCGCTGGATGGCAAGTTTTCCTGCACATAGTCCACGCCTTCCTGCGCCGCAATGACCGATACTATATGCGTATGGGCAGGACGGCCGTATTCCAGAAGTCCTTGGTAACAAACCTTCATCGATGAACCGGTAGCCAGCATCGGGTCGCACAAAATCAAGGTCTTCCCTTCCAAATCGGGACAAGAGAGATATTCCATCTTGATCTCGAAATGCCCGTCTTCATCGTGCTTGCGATAGGCCGAAATGAACGCGCTGCCGGCCCGGTCGAAAAACGAGAGAATCCCTTCGTGCAAAGGCAGACCCGCCCGCAGGATGCAAGCTACTACCGGCTCTTGCGTCGGCACGCTCATGATTTTCTCGCCGAGCGGCGTCTGCACCACCCTTGTCTCGTAAGGCAGTTCCTTGCTGATTTCATAGGCGAAAATCTGCCCGATCCGGCGGAGGTTTGTCCGGAAGCGCATCGGGTCTTTCTGTATCTCTACATCCCTGAGTTCAGCCATGAAACGGGCAAACTGCGAGGGAACTTGTTCCAAAACATGTGTCTCCATAATGAGGGCAAAGGTAAGAAAGTGTTTTTGAATTCAAAGCATATCCCAAAGATCACGCCGTCCTCGATTTCAGATTTCAAATAGCCGCAATAAACCCAAATCGGTCTTTAGACTCGCCGAAGCCGCTTCCGATAGAGAAGATGAGGCCTTTAGACATCTTGCCCGCTTATGCCCGTATCCTGCTTCTCGCTACGCCTCGACGTGCCCGCTACGCTTCCGGCCGGACGGGAAGCCTGTTGCATGGCACAAGCGAACCTTTTGATCGAGCCGAGCGCAGAACCAAGCTCGCTTGGGTTTTGATGGCATCGCAAACGGGCTCGTTCCGGCCATTTTCGAACAAGTTCGACCATGGCTCTCAACTTCGTCGTTTTTTGCCAAGGCGGATAACCGGGCGCAGCGAGTTCTTGAACACCTTGAATAGACAATCGTGCCGTGAATAAAGCTGCGCTAGCATGCAATCCCCCATGCCTAATGACCGATTTGGGTTGAAGTTCTCCAAGAAAAGGCAAAACGAGAGGCACCGAGACGCAGCGCAAGGCGGGAGAATACTTCCGTATTGACCAACTCGGGCAAGCCTCGTAACGAAGAAGACACCGATAGAAATGCTTTTTACTCTAGTTCCACGATAGTAATCCCAGCACCCCCCAGATCCTCCCGCTGGTCGTGGTAATCGGCCACATGCGGATACTTGGAAACGATGCTACGGACAAGCTGACGCAAGACCCCGTTGCCTTTGCCGTGCAGGATTTCCAAATGATGATCGCCATAAAGCATGGCATCGTCCAAAAGCTTGCGCACACAGGCATCAGCCTCATCGACCCGCATCCCCCGGATATCCGCGTATGGCTTGAAAGCAGCCCTGCCTTCGTTGATTTCCGCCATGCTGACCGAAGCTTTCTGCCGGCTCTCGTCCTGCTGCCGCGCTTCGGCTCGTGAAAGAGGTTGCAAGGAATCCATAGCCACCCACATGCTCATATAATCGAAATCAATCCGGGCCTGCTTGCCTTTTACATCTGAAATCTTGGCCACATTGCCGTTCCAGCGGGCCCATGAACCCACTGCCAATGGCAGCGAGACAGCCTGGGAAGCATCGACCGCCTTCCTGCCAAGAGCCTTGCCGCCGGAAGCCTTGTCCACCTCCGCTTGGCCCGGACTTTTGGCATCGTCCGTTCCCGAAGCCGGATCGCCCGGGGTCGAACGAGCAGCGTCCCTTTGCCCGGCATCCAGCACTTCCGGCCCGGCATCCAGACGGAACTTGTCCAAGGCATCCGGCTTCCCGGATTCCTGCCCGTCCGAGAATCCTGTTTCCGCCTCTTCCGTCAAAGCCTTGCGCAGACGTATCGTGGCCTCTCTCTCGGCCTGCGCTTCCTTGATTTCCCGGATAGTCCTCTCTATTTCCGCGTTGGCCTTCTTGACCAAGGCCTTGGCCTCGCTCTTGGCATCGCGCAGCAAAGCCCCTCTCTTCTCCTCCAATTCGGCCAACAGCTTGGTATATTTCTCCAGCGTGGAAGACAACAGTTCGTCGGCCACCGCCACTTCGTGCTTCTGCCGGCTCAAATCGTGCTTTTCCACTTCTATCTGCTGGAGCTCCCGCTCAAAATCCATCTGCCGCCGGCCCACTTTCTTGAATGCAGAAGCCAGAAGCGTCTCCGGCAAGCCGATTTTGCGTGCTATCTCGAAAGCGAAAGAACCGCCCGGAAGCCCCTTACGGAACACGTAAAGCGGGCGCAAGTTCTCCTGGTCGAACAGCATCGCCCCGTTGACTATGCCATGATGATGCTTCGCCATCAGCTTCAGATTGGTATAATGCGTGGTCACAATGCCCATCGCCCCTTTCTTCAGCAGGGTCTCCACCACCGCCTCGGCAATGGCGCCGCCCACCTGAGGTTCAGTCCCGCTCCCCAATTCATCGCTCAGGAAAAGGGTCTGCCGGTCAGCGTTTTCCACCCAGAACTTCATGTTTTTCAAATGGGAACTATAAGTGGAAAGATCGTTTTCTATAGATTGCTCGTCGCCTATGTCCACGAAGATATTCTTGAAACAGCCCATCCGGGAATCCTCCCGCATAGGAACCAGCAAGCCGCACTGCATCATGTATTGCAGCAAGCCTACCGTCTTGAGGCAAACCGACTTTCCCCCGGCATTCGGCCCGGAGATAATCACTACCCTCTCCTTTTCTTCCAAACATAAATCCAATGGCACCACATCTTCCGGACGATTGCCTTCCTGAGGCGAACCGGCCAAAGCAGAACCGCCGGCAATCTCGTCCTCCATCCCCTCGGCATCGCTTCCCCGCCGGGCTTTCCGCTTCTGCAAGGTCAGATACAAAAGTGGATGCCGGGCTTCCCTCCACTCAAAGCAAGGCTCTTTCTCCACTAAAGGCATACCCGCATCGAGCCTTATGCCCAAACGGGCTTTCGCCCGAAGAAAATCCACCGCCGTCAGGAAACGGTAAGCCTGCAACAATTGATCCAGATCGGGCCGGATCTGTGCCGTGAAACGCTTCAGGATCTCGATGATTTCCATGCGCTCCTCGTTGCGCAGCTCCACAATCTCGTTGTTCAGGTTGAAGATTTCCTCCGGTTCCATGAACACTGTCTGCCCGGTGGAAGACACGTCGTGGATAAAGCCTCTCATGCTTTTCTTGTAGGCCGAAGCCACCGGAATCACCAAGCGTTCGTTGCGCACCGTCACATCGGCATCGTCCTCCACCCAGCCCTGCTGCTTGGCCAAAGACATGTACTTGCCAATGTAACGCTGCGTATCGGCCGATTTACGGCGAATCACCGTCCTGATCCGAAGCAGATTATCCGAAGCATTGTCCCTCACCTCGCCCATCCGGTCCAAAATGGCATCGATCCAAGGCAGAATACGGATGTCTATCATCAAACGCTCCGAGAATTCGGTCAAACGGGGATAAGCTTCGGGGTCGATCCCGGAAAAATACTTCTTGATTTCGCTCAGCGTAGTATAAGAAGCCCTGAAACGCTGCAAGCCTTCCAACGTAATATAAGTACCTTCTATCCGGAGACGGCTAAGCTCAGTGCCCAAATTGTAATAATCCTGCGATGGAAAAGTCTTTTCCAGCATCAGAAGCTGCTTGAACTCAGCCGTTTGTTCCAAATACAACTTTAACTTGCCAAACGGCCAGACCGGCTTGATCCTCGATGCCAAAGCTGCCGCTGATTCAGTGATGCATTCCTCCTGCAAAAGCTCGACAATGGCATCGAAGCCTATCTTTTGCGTAAATGATTCTGGGTACGTCAATTCTTCAATCCCTCTTTCTTTATGAATGTCCCTTTCCCGGCCTCCTCGCATTCCGCCCCCTCGCACAAGAAACCCCTCAAGGCAGGGAAAGCCGGACACGATGCTTGCCGCGCCCGTTCCGGCAATGAAGCTGCATGGCCTCCTTTCCTGCAAGAAAGCCGCAAGGCCGGAACCAGCATGGCACAATCCCTTATTTGCAGAAAGCCCGCAAGCACGGAAGCAATCGCACGCTTGCAGGCCTAAGGGAACGCCGGTCTTTCAGCATAAGAACCCGGACAAGCTCGATGATTACAGTACGAACTTGAACGGAACCGCCATGCCATCCTGGAAAACCCGCCCTATGTACATCCCGCTGGAACACCCCGACATGTCTATCGTGGCAGTGCCTGCCGGGACAGAACGCATCAAAGCTCCCTGGATGTTATACACTTCCACCTTGTCGAACCCAAGGCCTTGCGGCAAGCGCACCGTCTTGGCTGCATGGTCGACATACACCCGGATCTGGTCAGGACGGGTCGCCGCAAAACTGTTGGACAAATCCTCGTCAGCCATGAAACGCGTGTAGACCGGCAATTCGGCCTCTCCATCGTAAATAGCGGCCACCCCCACATAAGCAGTGGTATCCAAGGCCAAGGTCGCTATCGAATCCGATAAAGTCCATTCGTAAAACAGGTTCGGCGTTTCCCCTATGGTTTCGCCGTCCATGACAATCCGGTACGACTCCACGGCGGCATCGTCGGGAGCTTCCCAAGTAATCCGCGTCCTCTTGGTGGAAGGATTCCACCGCGCATCCAGCGCATCCACCTGCCGGCCGGCCAGATTTTCCATGTATTGCATGGCAGCAGGCACGTAAGTGCAGCCGTCCCTGGCCGTTTTCTGAAGCAAATCGCACATCTGGTACGCATTCAGTTCCGGATAATAGGAAAGTATCAGGCTGACAATCCCCGTCGTCAGAGGCGTAGCCATCGAGGTGCCGGCCATGGCATCGTAATACTTGCCCGAAAACTCGGGCTTGCTGGAATAATAATTCGTGACTCCATAGGTGGTACTGAAAATCAAGACCTCATCGCTCTCGCGCCCGTTCACCATCAAGGAACCTCCCGGAGTCCATACATCCACCCACGAACCGTAATTGGAGAAAGAAGCCCGGCTGCCATCCGAATTGAGCGCACCCACAGAAATAACCCCTTCATAATCAGCTGGGTAATTAGGCACGTCCAGCTTGGCATCGTTGCCTGCCGCCGCCAGCAAGATAATGCCCTGCTGGACCATGGCATTGAACAAGCGGTTTTCGATGCCGCTGTACGCCTCGGAACCAAACGACATGCTAATCACGTCCACATCTTGCTCCGAAGCCCAGACAACGGCCTCCATGGAACGGGGAAGCGCGTCGGAAGCGGCATCGTTGGCTGCTTTCACGCCCACCAAAGTAGCTCCCGACCCGTAAGAGGCCACACCTTCACCATTGCCTGTGATTGCTCCTGCCAGACCTGCGCAATGAGTCCCGTGTGACCAGAGATAAGCGGAACTCAGCCTGTCCGGAGGCGTTCCTGGCTGGTTCTGCCCCACATAACGGGGTGGCGCAGACGAACCGAGGACAGAATTGTAAGCGTCATACATGTTGGCCGAATCCAATTGCAGGTCGGGATGCCCGCCCCATACGGCGTTGTCGACAATAGCGACCCGGATGTCCGGGCTCGCCGCATACTTGCCATAAATCTCGGGGAACCCTGTCTGTTCCAAATGCCAGGAAGTATTGATACCGCCCACCTCTCCGTAGAAAGGATCATCGGGGACGGAATCCTCCTTGGACGATGCCGGAGCGAACCGGCCTTGAACCCTGCGCATCGGCACCCTCTCTATCGACTCGATACGCGAATCGGCCTGCAACTCCTTGATAAAATCATCGAATCCGGACAAGCTATCCATATAAATACAGAACGTATTGGCCAGAACAGCGTCCGAACCCATCCGAAGGCTGAATGCTTTATCCTGCAAGCCGTACTTGCTCTGGGATTTTGCAGCAGGGAAAAGAGCCGACACAGGGACATGCCGATCAGTGGATTTAGGCAGATTCACCGTCCCGTCTTTGAACTGAACATAAAGCGCACCGGGAACATAAAGACCGCTTTCCGACGTGCCTTGCTGCTGAGCGGAAGCCGTAAAACCCGCCCCAAACAGCATAGCCGCGGCAAACAAAGAAAGTATTCTCTTCATTTTGATATTTTTAATGTATTCAACCCCTAACAAAGGCATACTCGAACGCAACTGAATCAAGATGCCTTTCTTTTCCTAAACAGGCGCAAATGTAAAAAAGTGTCGGGACTTTTACACGCCTCAGCAATCCCATCCGCCTTATAATCGTCCACAAGTCCATACAAATACCCCAAAATCGATAAAACATGTACCAAAAACAACACGGATTTGCCGGAATACCATGAAGAGCAGCCAAGAATCATCCAAGAGGTGGCACCAATCGGCAGCCGGGATGCCCTCTCTGCAAAAAAACTCCAAGGAACATCCAAGATTGAAGGGAAAAAAGGATTTGCCTTTCCCCGCAAATAACTTACTTTTGCCGTTTTGGAACTCACGGTAAAGCCTCTGCCGCCAATATTGACACCGACAAACTGCCGAAGCAAAGCCAACCGCCGCTCAAAACAGGCCGAAGCCGCAGAACCGGAAACAGAAGGGGAAAAATGCATAGACACCTTGTCCATTACCACATACGCTGGCTCGGGAAATTCAACCGATGGAAAGAGAAGCATCTATCGGACAGGAATTTCATTATAGCATTGAGCATAGTGGTAGGATTCCTGAGCGGTCTGGCTGCCGTCTTGCTGAAAAACATGATTTTCTATTTCAGCGAGTTCGTTATCAATTTGCACGATGCCGATTCAGAAAACTACCTATACCTCTTCCTGCCACTGGCCGGTGTCACCCTTTCTTATCTGTTTATCCGTTATGTAGCCAAAGACAACGTAAGCCACGGGGTAAGCCGCGTGCTATATGCATTCAGCCGAGCCAAAGGCCGGATCAAACGCAGCCGGATGTACTCCTCCATCGTAGCCTGTACCGTGACCATCGGTTTCGGGGGATCGGTGGGGCCGGAAGCTCCGGTAGTCCTGACCGGTGCCGCTATAGGCTCCAATGTAGGCCGTACTTTCAATCTCGGTTTCAGGCAATTGGTGCTATTGATCGCTTGCGGTTCGGCCGGAGCCATTGCGGGCATATTCAGCGCACCGCTTGCCGGCTTGGTCTTTGCTTTGGAAGTACTGATGATCGACCTGACGATGGCCTCCCTGATACCCATTCTGATCGCTTCCACCACGGGAGCCGTCACGGCAGCCATTTTCCTGGGCCGCTCGGCCACATTCCACTTTGACGTAGCCGCAGACTTCTTGCTCCAGAATCTGCCATTCTACCTGTTGCTCGGCATCCTGGCCGGATTCGTCTCCTGCTGGTTCCTGTTCGTCAATGAAAAAATCGGCCAGTATTTCAGCAAGATAGACAAACCGTGGAAACGCATTCTGATAGGCGGCATCAGTCTCAGCCTGCTCATTTTCATCTTCCCGCCTCTCTATGGCGAAGGTTTCAATTTCCTCTCCGACATATTCACCGGGAATTATTCCAACCTCTTCAACAATACCGTCTTTTACTCGTTGCAAGATAATTATATTGTCTTTTTCAGTTTCATTCTGATTCTGACCTTGATCAAAGTGGTCGCTACCGGCTTGACCAACGGAGCGGGCGGGGTTGGCGGAGTATTTGCCCCTTCCATGTTCGTGGGAGCATTCCTCGGCTTTTTCATGGCACAATTAATCAATGTGGTTTTCGGGCTTCGCCTTCCAATTCCGAATTTTGCGATGGCCGGGATGGCCGCCCTGATGGCCGGAGTCATGCACGCACCGCTGACAGCCATCTTCTTAGTAGCAGAAATCACCGGCGGGTACAACTTTTTCATCCCGCTGATGGTCGTATCGGCATCGTCCTACTTGGTAAGCCGTTATTTCAACCCGCACTCCATCTATACCAAATCCTTAGCTTTGAAAGGGGAACTGCTCACCCACAACAAAGACACGGTAATCCTGTCGATGATGAGCATTGAACGCCTGATTGAACACAATTTCCTGACTGTCAATCCAGACGACAGCCTGCGAACCTTAGTCAGGACTATCAGCCAGTCCTCGCGAAACATCTACCCGGTTACCGACCAGACAGGCCATTTTTACGGATTAGTGTTTTTTGACGACATAAAGACATTGATTTTCAAACCTGAACTCTATGATCAGGTTTCTGTCAAGGACTTAATGTACATGCCAAAGACCATTATCTACCGGCAAGAAACAATGGAAGAAGTTGCCAAAAAATTCCAAAACTGCAAAGATTACAATATTCCGGTATTGGAAGGTGAAAAATATGTAGGATTCGTATCGCGAGCCAATGTATTTTCCAATTACCGAGTCAAGGTAAAAGAATTTTCAAACGATTAAACAAGAATACAATATGAAGAGAAAACATGTTTGCCTAATCCTGGTTGCAGGCATCATAGCCAGTGCAGGAAACTTGAGCCAGGCACAACAGGCACCCAAAGCCCAAGTCTTGGAGATAAAACCGGCCATAAAAGAAGGGAAAAGCCTTGAAATCGGCCATCTGATGGACCGGAAACTCTACCCGGAAGGGGTCGCCCAGCTGCAATGGTATGAAAACGCTAAAAGCACGACCTATTTCTACGCCCAAGGCGACAGCCTGATGCAGGCTTCCCTCAAAGGCGGCGCCAGCCTTCTGTTCACAAAAGACCAGCTTTCCCAAGACCCGGCTATCGGAGAGAGCTTGCATTACCTGCCTTATATCCTGAATGCCGAAAACAACAGGCTTTTCATGCTCTATGGTTCGGAAATACTGGTTTACAACCTGGCCGGCAAGAAGATAGAAAGCCGGAATTCCTTGCCCGAATCCGGCAACTGGGATATTGCCGGCAAAAGCGGCAACATAGCCTACACAGTGGCCAACAACCTGTATGTCCGGACTGCCGGAGCCACTGAAAGCATGGCGGTGAGCAATTACCCCGATACCGGCGTGGTGGTAGGTGCCAACGATGTGCACCGCAACGAGTTCGGCATTTACAAAGGCACCTTCTGGTCCAATCAAGGCGACAAGTTAGCTTACTACTGGATGGACGAGAGCATGGTGCAGCTCTACCCTATCCTCAACTACCTGCAAGACCCGACGCAGGTCAACAATATCCGGTACCCGGAAGCGGGCCGTGCCATGCACGAAGTAAAGGTGGGCGTCTTTGACGTGGCTACCGGCAAGAACCTGTACCTTGAAGCCTTTGCCGATCCTTCCCATACCTACATCCCCAGCGTGACCTGGAACCCGGACGGTTCGGAAATCTACGCCGTCATCCTGGATCGCAACCAGAAGGACCTCAGCATGGTATGCTACGATGCCGCCACCGGGAAAATCAAAAGGACGGTATTTGAAGAGCATAACGACATCTATGTGGAACCGGAAGCCAACCCGGTTTTCCGCCCCGGCCATCCCGACCAGTTCCTTTGGTTCAGCGAACGCAAGGGATACAACCATATCTACCTGTACAACACGGACGGGGAATGCCTGAAAGCCGTCACCCCGGACAACGAGCCTTGGATGGTGACTTCCTTTGTGGGTTTCAGCCCGGACGGCAACACCGCTTATTATATGAGTACCCAGGAAAGCCCGTTGCAGAACAACCTCTACAGCGTGAACCTGAATTCAGGCAAAATCCTGCGCCTGACCCGGACTGACGGCACGCATTCGGTGCAGATGCACCCCTCCGGCAAATATTTCATCGATGTCTACGGCTCGTCCGAAATGGGCCGGAAGACTCAGATTATCGACAACAAAGGCAAAGTTGTCAAGGTCCTGAAGGAAGACAAAGACCCTCTGGACGGTTATATCACGCCCGAGTTCCGCCTTATGAGCCTCAAATCAGCCGATGGGAAGACGGATTTGTACGGCCGCCTTATCCTTCCGCCCGATTTCGATTCCACCCGGAAATACCCTGTTCTGGTTTACGTATACGGCGGGCCTCACGCCCAGCTGATCACGGAAAGCTACAATTACGGCTGCGGCCACTTCCTGCGCTTCATGGCCCAGCAAGGCTACATTGTCTGGACCTTGGACAACCGAGGATCCGCCAACCGCGGATTTGCCTTTGAGACAGCCACCCACCGGAATTTAGGCGATGCCGAAACCGCCGATCAGATGCAGGGCATAGCCTACCTGAAGAGCCTGCCTTACGTGGATGCAGAACGCATCGGCGTGGACGGCTGGAGCTTCGGGGGCTTCATGACGCTGACCTTGAAGACCCGCTACCCGGATGTATTCAAAGTGGCCACGGCAGGCGGACCGGTCATCAACTGGGCCTGGTACGAAGTAATGTATGGCGAACGCTACATGGGCACGCCCCAAGACAACCCGGAAGGATACGAAAAGGCGAGCCTGCTCAACCGCGTCGACTCTATCCGAGGCAAAGTGATGCTGCTGCAAGGCGGCCTGGACCCGGTAGTCACGCCCAAGAACAGCACCACCTTCGTGCAAAGCTGCATCCAGAAAGGCATCCCCATCGATTTCTTCATCTATCCGAACCACGAACACAACGTGACAGGCCCGCAGCGAGACCATCTGTTCCAGAAATGGTACGAATATTACCAACAGAACCTGTAATACAAGATGCCGGAAAACAATTCTTTGCATCAAGGGAATAATGCCCTGGCGGGCGAACCCACAGAGGATAATTGCGCCGGCCGCCCGCTTCCGCCTTCAGCGCGGGAGCAGGCGGTCCGTTCCATCCGCATCGAGGATTACGACTACCCCCTGCCGGACGAACGCATCGCGCTCTATCCCTTGCCCCGGCGGGACGAGTCAAAGCTCTTGGTCTATCGTCCGTTCTTAGGCGGGACGCAGGCCTTGCAAGCTTCGGTCTTCAAGCATGTCACCGACTTCTTGCCCAAGCCTTCCTTGTTAGTATTCAACAACACAAGAGTGGTACGGGCCCGATTGGTGTTTTCCAAAGAGGCCGGACTGCCTCAAGGGTACATGCCAGGAGCCTCGCGATCGACGGAAAGACCCGATGCCGGGGAAGCCGGGAATGAGAGCAGCCGGAAGCAGCGGGACGCAAACAATGCCTCCCAAAACCCGCCGGCCCGAATCGAGGTCTTCTGCCTGGAACCTACCCGGCCCGCCGACATTGCCTTGGCGTTTTCCTCCACCGGACGCTGCCGGTTCAAATGCCTGATAGGAAACAACAAACGCTGGAAAAACGGCTTGCTCCGGATGTATTTCCCGCTGCCGGACGGCTTCCCTCAAACCGGGATCGCCACAGATTCGACCAATGGAATTGGGCCAAACTATCCCACACAGACTGATACTATAGCTTCCTCGCGCCGAGCCGAAGCCCCCAACGAACAAATCGATTGCAAGCACGCGCATACAGGCGAACTACGGGTGGAAAAAATCGGGAGCTTGGAAGATGCATTCGAAGTGGAATTTTCATGGACACCGGAGAATCTGAGCTTTTCGGAAGTCCTGGAACAAGCAGGAAAGGTGCCGCTTCCACCCTATATCCACCGTCAGGCGGAAGATTCCGATACCGAACGCTACCAGACAGTCTTTGCCCGTTACGACGGCTCGGTGGCCGCCCCGACCGCCGGCTTGCATTTCACACCGCAAATCCTGCAAAGCCTGCCGGACCTAGGCATCGAACGGGATTTCATCACCTTGCATGTGGGCGCAGGGACGTTCAAACCGGTCAAAGCAGACCATATCGGCGAACATTCGATGCACCGGGAACACATCTCGGTGAAACGGGAATTCGTTCAGCACCTGTCAGCGGCTTTGGAAAAAGACATGCCTGTCATCCCGGTAGGAACCACTTCGATGCGGAGTCTGGAATCTTTGTACTGGATCGGTGCCCGGATCAAAATGGGTTCGGAGAAATACCCGGCTCTGACGCAAGGGGAATTCGAGGTGGGCCAATGGGATCCCTATGGAGAACTGGCCGAAGCGGGTTTCAGCCCGGAAGACAGCCTGCGGGCTATCCTGGACTACTTGGACGACAATCATCTGGACGAACTGCACGGGCATACGGCACTGATAATCGCGCCTGGCTACCGCTTTGCGTTCTGCAAGGGAATCGTCACCAACTTCCACCAGCCCAAGAGTACTTTGCTGCTGTTGGTATCGGCCTTGATTGGCCCTGCATGGCGTAAAATTTACGATTTTGCCTTGGAAAACGGCTTCCGTTTTTTGAGTTATGGGGATAGTTGCTTATTTTTACCGCTTGGCTCGGACGTGAATCAAGGCTCCGAAAGGTAGCAAAACCGGCTCTCCGAGCGGGAAAACGCAATGCCGGACACGTATCAGTGCAAATTAATCGAGGCGGGCGATGCCTGTCTTGCATGTATAATCAAACATTCAAACAAACGATGAAACAGCTCGTTTTGACGATGGGTCTCGCTTTGGCCGTGGTTTTCTCGGCCCAGGCCCAGAAAAAGAACAAAAAGGGGAACGAGGAACCTTACCAATTCACCGAAGTGAAGGTTATCCCCAACACTTCTGTAAAAGACCAGAACCGCTCGGGTACCTGCTGGAGCTTTTCGGGTATTTCTTTCTTGGAATCCGAAGTGCTGCGTATCAAAGGCGATACAGTGGATCTGTCGGACATGTACCCAGTATTCAAATGCTACGAACTGAAAGGCGACAAATACGTGCGCATGCATGGCCGCACAGAATTAGCCACTGGCGGTGCCAGCAATGACGTGGCCGATGTCTTGAAAGTGTACGGGATGGTACCCGAAGAAGTCTATCCCGGATTGAATTATGGCGTGGATGCCCACGACCACAGTGAATTGGATGCCGTCTTGGTCGGATTCCTGAAAGGGGTCGTAAAAGGCAACAAACCCACCACCGCCTGGAGGAACGCCTATGTGGGCATCCTGGAAGCCTACTTGGGAGAAGATCCTGAAACCTTTACCTACAATGGCAAGGAATACACGCCGCGCAGCTATGCCGATGAATTGGGACTGAACGGGGATGACTACATCAAATTCACATCCTTTACCCATCATCCGTTCTATACGCAGTACGAAATGGACGTACCTGACAACTGGAACGGCGGTTTGGTCTGGAACGTGCCTATCGATGAATTCCAGCGCATTGTGGAAAACGCGGTAGAAAACGGCTATTCGTTGGTCTGGGGCGGCGATGTGAGCGACCCCGGCTTCTCTTGGAAGCATGGCGTGGCTATCATGCCGGATGCCGAAATCACCGATTTGACGGGAACCGACCGCGACAAATGGGAAACGATGTCGCAGGATGAAAAGCGCAAGAACGCCTACAGCTTCGAACGCATCGTCCCTGAGAAGAATATCACCCAGGAAGACCGCCAGAAGAACTACGACAGCTGGTATGCCACCGACGACCACGGAATGCACTTGGTAGGCATCGCCAAAGACCAGAAAGGCAACAAGTATTTCAAGATCAAGAATTCTTGGAACACGTCGAACATCTATGACGGATATCTCTATATGTCCGTGCCTTTCTTCCGCTCCAACACCTTGGACATCATGGTGCATAAGGATGCCGTGCCGGCGGATATACGTGCAAAGCTCGGTATTTAATCCCGGCGTGTGATAATGGGCAATCTGCTTCGTTGCTTTGGCTTCGCCGAAAGCAGGCTGCACCTCGTCCAATAGAGATGTAAAACGTCGGCAGAGTAAGAAGCTGTTTAAATTTATTTGTTTAGGCCATCGGGAGGGGATTTCGAGGAATGGCGCCGCGTTTTTCAAAGGAGGATAGCCAAGCTATCTGACGTGAAAAACGCAAGCCAGACCCGAAATAGCCCCCGATGGGCAAACAAAATCCTGAACCCGGTTCCTGAAAATCCAGCCTTTTCAGGATTGTAAAAAATTTTAAACAGCTTCTAATTTTGCCGACGTTTTTTAATGCCCTTGTCCACCGACCCCACGCGCAAGGCCGAGAAGCATGTCCTCCAAAATAACAATCAAAACAGCCTCAAAATAAAATTTCCTGCCAGCTTTCTTAAACCCAAATCGGTCATTAGACACGCCGAGTCCGTTTCTGATGGGGAAAATGAGGCTTTCGGGCATCTTGCCCGCTTCTGTCCGCATCCTGTTTCTCGCTA
>CALUHO010000041.1 GCA_944320465.1 uncultured Bacteroidales bacterium
GGCGGGCAAGATGCCCGAAAGCCTCATTTTCCTAACCGAAAACAGCCCCGGCGTGTCTAATGACCGATTTGGGTTTACCCTGGATGCCATGGCGATAGTGAAGGGGCGCGGAACACAGGTTCCCTGAACTCGGGAATATCCCCGCGATATTGGATGGAGGGCGTTTGGATATATGAAAAAAGCCCCGCAACGACTGTTACGAGGCTTTTTGTATGCATTGCAACTTCTTATTTTTCTTGTGTCTGTTGTTGCATCTTCTGAAATGTTTCAACAATGGATGGCAAAGCGCGGAGGGCCGCCATTTCTTTCCATTTATTCCGAGCTTCTACTGCCGGGCAGCCAAAGTAGGCTTTACCACCTTCCAATGATTTGTCTACAGCCGACGTGGCCAGGATGACAGCACCTTTTCCGATTACAAGATCTTTGTTAATCAGTACAGATGCCCACAGTGTCACATAATCTTCAAGCGTGCTGACACCTGCGATAGCTGAATGAGCTCCGATTAAGCAATGTTTTCCTATATGGGTATCATGCCCGATTTGGACAAAGTTGTCCATCTTTGTTCCATCGCCTATGATGGTATCGCCGGATACGCCGCGATCCACTGCTGTCAAGGCTCCGATTTCAACATCATTGCCAATGATGACCCTGCCGCTGGATTCGAATTTCCGGAAAGTACCGTTCTTGGTGCGTTGAAAATAGCAGGCATCCCCGCCTATGACAGCTCCGGATTGAATTATCGTGTTGTCTCCGATGATGGTGTAATCATTGATGGTCACGTTGGCGTGGATGATGCAGTTCTTCCCGACCTGCACATGATTTCCGATGAAAGCTCCCGGCTGGATAATTGTTCCTTCCCCAATCTGCGCAGTAGGGCTGACCATGGCTGTACTCGGCAGGAAAGGCTTGAAATGACGGGTCAGGCGATTGAAATTGGCAAGAGGGTCCGATGTGATAATCAGGCATTTTCCTTGCGGGCATTCTACCTCTTTATCAATCAGGATGACACTTGCTTTGGACTCTAATGCCTTTTGGTAGTATTTGTCCAAGTCAACAAATGTGATATCGCCTTCTTCCACCATGTGGATTTCGTTCATCCCAGAAACAGGAAAATCTTCCGATCCTACCAGACGGACATTTTCCATTAGCGACATCAGCTCTTTGAGAGTATGTGTTTTGGAGAACTTCATTCAAAATCGTTTAATGCGAAGCCAATCCACGGCCTTGCTGTTAGGAAAAAAATCCAAAAGGGGATTATACGCGTTGAGAGTATTCCCCGCTTCGGGTATCGACTCTGACTTTGTCTCCTGTATTGACAAATAGCGGCACTCGGATGGTGGCACCTGTGTCGATTGTGGCATCTTTCATGGCGTTGGTTGCCGTATTCCCCTTCTCTCCAGGTTCTGTATAGGTGATTTCAAAATCCATATAGGCAGGAAGCTCGCATGAAAGCGGTTCTTCGGTTTCGGCATGGACCAGAATGTCAACCGTGCAACCTTCTTTTAGGAATTGTGGACTATTGATCAGGAATTCCGGAATATTGATTTGGTCGTAGGTCTCTGCATTCATGAAATTATAACCTGTATCATCTTTGTACAGGAATTGGTATGGACGGCGTTCTACCCGGGCCGTATCGATTTTCACTCCTGCAGGGAATGTATTGGCCAGAACTTTGCCGTTTTTCAGGTTTTTGAGCCTTGTACGGACGAAAGCGTTTCCTTTGCCTGGTTTTACGTGCTGGAATTCTACGATTTGCCAAACGTCACCATTGAAATTGATGCATAAACCATTTTTAAAATCTGCCGTTGTTGCCATTAGGTATTTTGTTTTATTATTTTTCTTAAAAACGTCTTTCCTCATCAAAGACGAGGAAAAGAATATAATCGAATAATAGCGTGATATTTGCAAGGTAAATATCTACAAAAAGGCAGGCAAAATTAATAAAAATGCTGTTACTGACAAACAGATGCTTTGCCTATTGCGCCTTTTTTTTGTTATTCCTGCTTCGCGGCATGTAGAAGCGTGTTTGATAATATGTAAAGGATTCTGGCACCTACATTTCCATCCCATTCGTTATCAGGGTTGTATGAGTCTGGCGAAACCTCGCAGAGATCGAAGCCTATGATTTCTTTGCCGCTTTGCCGGATGCGGGATAGCAGATACCTTGCTTGAGCAAAAGTCAATCCTCCTGGGACAGGTGTTCCTGTATGAGGGCAAAGGGAGGGATCCAAGGCATCGATATCGAAACTGATATAAATTTTTGCAGGGAGGGTGGCAAGAATCTGCGTGCAGCAGGATGCCCAAGAATGGCCTTCTGCCAATAAATTCTGGATGTTTTGGTCAGGAAATTGGACAATACGCCCGTTAGAGTCGGCAACCTGCCTTTGCTCTTCTTCGCAGACATCACGGACACCGACTTGGACAAGTTTCGATATATTAGTGATTTTCAATGCGTTGTACATGATGGATGCATGGGAATAAAGAAAGCCTTCATAAGCGTTTCTTAAATCTGCATGAGCGTCTAAATGAAGTATGCCGAACTGTTCATGATGGCTTGCCAAGGCATGGAGATACCCTAATGGAACGCTATGATCTCCTCCTACAATTCCCACTTTTTTACCTTGCTGCATGAATTCAGTACATTTGGATTGCAGCCATTCATTGAGCTTTTCACCACCTTTTTCCACTAATCCCAAATCCTTGGAATAGTTGGTCTCTCCGTATCCGACAGGTAGCTCTTGGCATCGCTGTTCTTGAAATGCGATAGCTCGTTCTGCTACAGGTCTTAAGAAGGAGGAAATATCAGCAATGGGTTGGCTTTCTTCCAATGGATATGTCCAAATTCCTGATTTCCATGCATTTTTAATTTCAAAGTCAAAAAAATCCAGCTGGATTGAAGCATCTAGAATGGCGTTGGGGCCTTGGGATGCCCCTCTCCGGTAAGATGTTGTTACATCCCAAGGTACAGACAGCAGGACAAGCGGACTTTCTTCCAATGAGAAAGGAAAGCCGAAAAAGTTTCCGTTGGGCACGCAGGCTGCATTCGGATTGAAATCAGTCATGACTAAAGGATTTTAAGTTCAGTACGACGGTTCTTGGCTCTGCCTTCGGCACTGCGGTTGTCCCCGATAGGTTTATCGAAGCCGTAACCGACCGCATTTACCCGTTTGGGGTCGATGCCTCTTTGAATCATGTAATCGGCTACTGCTTGGGCACGTTTTTGAGAAAGCTGCTGGTTGAAGGCTGGCGAACCAGTATTGTCCGTATGGCCTCCGATTTCAATGTGCAGGCTGGGATTGTTGACCAAGAAGCGGTAAATCTTGTCTAATTCGGCAATGGATTCTTCTTCAAGCTGGTATTGTTCGGTTGCATAAAAGACATTTTCCAGAACCACGAGTGCTCCAGGTTCAATGGGGTGCAGTCGGATATCTTTTTGCATAGGTTCTCCTTTATAGCGGGAGTCCAATGCAATGTGATCGGAATAGAAAAGATATCCTTGGCAGGCGACATTGAGGGCGAAAGCTTCGTCTGTAGGCAGGCAGATCAGGAAACTGCCGTTTTGGGCATCTGCATAGGACTCAATACGGACAAGACCTGTTTTGAGGCTTATTAGTTCAAAACGGGCAGCAAGAGGTTTTCCTGTCTTGATATCGCTTACATGCCCTTTCATGAAAGAAACCGTAGCGGGTTGCGCTTGGTCGTAAAGATAGAAGGCGTAAATGTCTTTTTTCCCATACCCTTGTAGATTGTCGCTGGAAAAGTAAGCTGTGTCTCCTTGGGCGTTCACGCTCAGCGTGGTTTCATCCGCTGCGGTATTTATTGGATAGCCGAGATTCCGGGCTGGTCCCCAATGCCCGTCTTCTTCTATCCGGGAGAGATACAAATCGAGACCTCCGAGGCCGGGATGTCCATCGGATGAAAAATACAATGTCTTGCCGTCAGGATGGAGGAAAGGGGAGTTTTCATCTCCGGGAGTATTGATATTGCTGCCCAGATTGACAGGTTCGCTCCAAGTTCCAAGTTCAGAAATTTCGCTCATCCAGATGTCGCTGCCGCCGAAACCTCCAGGGCGGTTGCTGGCAAAATACAATGTTTTCCCATCGGAAGACATGCATGGTTGGGATTCCCAATACATGGTATTGACAGGTTTTCCTAAATTGAAGACCCGTCCCCATTGTTCCCCTTTGCGGATGGATGCATAGATGTCGCACGAACCCCATCCGTCATTTCTTCCGCATCCGGCAAAAAAAAGATAACGTCCATCAGGGGATAGGCTCAATGCACCTTCGTTCTGGTCCGAGTTGATGGGAGGAGGGAAACAGATTGCTTCTGCCCATTGTCCGTTAGTATCCCGGATCGAATAGAAGAAATCTTCTTCGATATGCGGTTCGGGATTTTCTTTGAGGTATCTGCGAGTGAAAATCAAGGTCTTGCCATCAAGTGAAAGAGAAGGGAGATATTCGTCTTCGGTAGTGTTGATGCCCGGTCCAAGATTATTCGGTTGGAATTCTTTGGCATCTTTTTTCAATTTCAAGGATTCCCGGTTCCGGTACTGGGCCATGATGGCTTTATCCTTGATCTTTTCGGCAATATCCGGATAGGATAGGAATCGATTGAAATGGATTTCCGCTGCTTCGTATAAGCCTGTAGAGGATTCTAAGCAAGCCAGGAAATAGTATGCATTAGGGAAGAAGTCTGGATCGATGGCTAAGGACCGACGGTAGGACGCAATGGCACTGTCTGGCTTTTTCTCGGCTTCATATATGGTTGCTTTCAGCATGTGCAGTTCGGCAAAGCAAGATTCGGTCTTTTGTGCTATTTCCAAGAATTTCCATGCTTGCGCAATGTCTCCGTATTGATAGGCGTTCAAGGCTTTTTCGTAATGAATCTTGGCCTTTTTGAGGTTATGGGAGTCTGGGCGGCACTGTGCTTGTATCCTGCATGTCCCGCAAAGGAGGATTGCAAGAAAAGCCCCGCGTTGGAAAACTGAAATGATGGCCGATCGTGTGTGCATGCTTAAGATTTGAGGCAATCTGAGTTATCTTTCCATACCGCGGAGCCGCAACCTACAGGACTTGCGATAAGATAACGATGGTGCCTACAATGAGGCAGTAAATGGCAAAATAAACCAGTTTTCCTTTTTTTACGATGCCGATCATGAATTTGCAAGCAGCCCAGCCGGAAATAAACGCGCCTAGGAAACCCGCAATCAATGCGCCTGCTGAGATAGAAGAGGTGGTCATTTCTCCGGACAAGAGGGAAAGGATATTTTCTCCCAAGATTGGAATCAGGACCATCAGAAAGGAAAATTGAGCAATAGAATCCTTTTTATTACCAAGCAGGAGTCCGGTGGCAATAGTGGTTCCGCTCCGGGAAAGTCCAGGCAGCACGGCCAGGCATTGAGCCAGACCGATGATGAAGGCATCCCGGTAGGAGATGTCCCTTTTACCGGTCCCTAAGTAGGTGGCCAATGTGAGCAGCAAAGCCGTCAGCAGCAACATGCAGCCTACCAAAAGAAGGCTTTCGAAGAGGCTTTCCACATAATCTTTGAAGAACAGTCCCACTATCATGACGGGAATCATCGATACGAATATCTTCAAGACATAAGTTGTCTCCTCATTCATTTTGAACTTGAAAACTCCTTGGAAAAGACGGACGATTTCTTTCCAGAAAACTACAATCGTGCTGAGGACAGTAGCGCCATGGACAACGACTGTAAAAAGCAAGTCATCGGACATTTCTATGCCGAGCAGGGCTTTGCCGATTTCTAAATGCCCGCTGCTGCTGACAGGCAAAAATTCAGTCAATCCTTGGACAATGCCAAGAATCAGGGCTTCCAACCAACTCATAGCAATCTTGATATTTTGGATTATTTTTTCGGTTTTTTCATGATAGCCACGATTTCAATGATAATACCGGCCAGTATTACCAAGGGCGCTACTACTAAGCGTCTTGCGTTGAATAACGCATAGCTGAATTCGTTCGGGTCGTCGCTTCCTCCGCCGCGCATCAAGAGATAGCCGATTCCCATCACGATGATACCGGATATCATCAGGATATAATTGGTACGGTCGAATGCAAAGTCGAACATCTTCTTGTTTTCTTTCGCTGCAGGATTCGCGTTTGTTTTGTTGTCAATAGCCATATCGGTGGTTTGAATATTGGTCTTGAAGTATTTGTCAATAATAGAGCCTATCGGAATTCCGCATTTTCAAGTACTTGTTGACTGATACCCATGCAGAAACCAAGGTGAAAAGGATACCGACAAGCAAGACTGCGGCAAATACGCATAGGATCATGCTCAAATCCTGCTTGTTGATAATTTCTGGAACTTTTTCGTTCAAATACAGCAAGCATAGCCCTGCGCAGAAAATGGCAATCAATGCGCCTAAGATGCCTTGGATCATGCTTTTGTGCAGGAAAGGACGGCGAATGAACTTCGGAGTCGCTCCGACAAGCTGCATTGTGTTAATTGTAAATCTCTTAGAATAGATGAGCAGGCGCAAAGTATTGCTGATGAGATAAATGGCGACTATCAGGATGAAAAAGCTTGCGATGCTGAGCCAGAGGCTGATCCGGGCTACGTTGTCGTTGACTAACCGAATCAAGTCGGGCTGGTAATACATCTCCTTGACCAAGTGATAACGGGTCAGCTGTTCCTCGAATTTGGCCACGCTGTCCTGATTGGTATAATCGGCTTTCAGATGAATCTCTATGGACGGGAGCAGAGGATTGTAGCCGAGGAATTCCACGAAATCCTGTCCCAAATCCTCTTGCAGCTCTTTGGCGGCTTCTTCTTTGCTGATATAACGGGAACTTTTGACATAAGGGGATCTGTCTATGATGTCTTTCATATCCATGATGTCGGATTCCCGGGTGTATTCCTTGATCATCAAGGTGAAGCCGATGTTTTCCTTGACGTAATCGGAAACTTTATCCGCATAACCCAGCATCAGTCCTTGGATACAGAGCAGGAACAATACGGTAGCGATGGAAAGCACCGTTGTGACATGGGCTCCCCGGATTCGTTTTCTCTCGATTTTGTTTTCTTCTTTCTGCATCTTGTCGGCTAAATCCATGCTTGCATCAGCAGTTTTCTTGCTCTGGCCGCCTTGCTTGGTCGAGGCAAGCCGAGGGAATTCGATGCACGACACGCACCAAATTGCAAAAATACGAAAAAAAACAAGCGGGGAAGGTGGATGGAAATACTTTGTCAACTATTCGGATGTGGACAAAGTGCCACATGGAAGATATGTTCGCCCTTCTTGTAAGAATACGTGATCGGCCATTGGTATTGCTGGCAGATAGCCTGGCAGAGGGAAAGCCCGAGGCCGGTGGAACCGGGGTTGGACGAGTCTTTGTAGAAACGTTGGAAGATGTGGCTGCTGTCCAAAGCCTTAGGTCCGGTATTGCAGATACTGAAATCTTTGTTGCCCCATACGATGCGCAAGGTGCCGGCTTGGGGCGTGTGGACATAGGCATTCCTGCACAAGTTGGCTACCAAGAGCTGGCAGAGGGCAGGGTGGGCGGATGCTTTCAGTTCGCATTCGCCTTCCAGACGGCAGCGGATGTCCTTGCAGGCGAAGATTTCGTTCAGGTCATGGGTCGTTTCCTTGAACAGTTCCACGAAATCGACTTCTTCCAGACCGGTATAGGCTCCGTTTTCGATGCGGCTGAGCTGGAGCATGTCCTTTTGCAGCCGGGAGAGGCGGCGGAGCGTGCTTTGGAGCTTGAGGATTTCCTGCATCTGGCCTTCAGTCAGGTCGGGGCGCTGCAGGAACTGTTCAGCCAAGTTCAGGCAGACGGCCACCGGGGTCTGCATCTCGTGGGCCGCGTTGTCCACGAATTCCTTCTGTTGCACGTACAATTGCGCCGAACGTTGGAATTGGTGCGAAACGGCTTGGTTCAGTTTCTGGAATTCCGTGATTCGTGTCGGGTTGTCCAAGGATTCCGGCTTTTTTTGCACATCGAAACGATCGATCCATTGCAGCAGGTGGTATAGCGGCCGCATGTTCTTTTCCACGATGTGGTAACTGATGGCGATGATGCTGCTTAGGAGGAAAAGGTACAGGAATACGACCCAGTACAGGGCTTCATGCCGGAACTGCTCTTGGTCCACGGTCGAGACCCAGGCCGAGAACTGGTAGTATTGCTCGTTCCGGTCTTGGAAAATCGTCCTTATGTTCCGTTGGTGGGCATGTTCCCCGTTGGCGGATTTTTCGCTTTGGTTCCGGAAGGAGGTCCCGTAATTGGCCAAGGCGTACGCATCCGGGATGGCGACAATCGTGTAGTTATAGATGCCGGCAGTATCTTGCAGCAGGGACAAGGACGGCTCGGGCGAAATCAAGTATTCGCTGATTTTATTGTTGGCAAAAGCCTGAAGGCCGGCATCCACGATATGGTAGAGCCGGTTGGACATGTTCACATAAAAGGCGAGCGACCATAAGAACAGGATGAGTGCCAAGACAAGGGTCATCCTGTTCATGATTAGTCTTATCAGCTTCATGTTCAGTCTTTTTCGGCGGTGTCTGTTTCCGGTTTGCCCGTGTCTTCGCATTCCAGCTTGTACCCGAAGCCATAGACGGACTTGATTTGGAGGGATGCCTTGGCCGCTTTGAGCTTCTTTTTCAGGTTGGCGACTTGCTGGTAAACGTAATTGTAATTGTCCGACTGGTCTGCATGGTCTCCCCAGACGGCTTCGGCCAAGGCCTGCTTGTCGATGACCCGCATGGGGCGGGTCATGAAGTAGTGCAGGATATGGTATTCTTTGTGCAGCAATTCCAAGGGCCTGCCGTCCACATTGGCTCGTCTTTCGTCCGGAAAAAGCTCAACGTTGCCCGCCTGCAAGGATTTTTTCCCGCCTTGCCTCCGGCGGAGCTGGCTCTTGACACGGGCTACCAGTTCGCCCAAATCGAAAGGCTTGGGCAGATAGTCGTCCGCGCCTAAGTCCAAGCCTTTCACCCGGTCTTCTACGGCTGCTTTGGCCGAGGTAATCAACACTTGGGGCGGATTCCCTTTCTGCTGCAGTCCGGCGAGGAGGTCCAAGCCGTTGCCGTCGGGCAGCATCAGGTCCAGCAAGATGCAGTCGTATTCGTACAATTCGGTCTTTTCCTCTGCATCGGCGTAAGTGGCAGCCGTTTCCACTACCCAGCCTTGCTGCTTGAGGACTTCCGTCATCATGTTCCTTAGTCCGGGTTCGTCTTCTACCACCAGCAGTTTCATGGTTGGCTTTTTTTTGCGTGTCTTGCCCGCTATGGGGCTTTTTACAATACGATGTTGACGATCCGCTTGGGCACGACAATCACCTTTTTCGGGCTCTTGCCCTCTAACCATTTGGCCGCCTGTTCGCTGGCCAGCACCTGCTTTTCGATTTCGGCGGGGTCCAGATCCAGCGGCAGTTCCATATTGAAACGCATCTTGCCATTGAACGAAACAGGGTAGTTGAAGCTCTGGTCAAGCGTGTATTTTTCTTCATAAACCGGAAGCGGGGCGCAGGCGATGCTGCTTTCATGCCCCATGGCTTTCCATACTTCCTCGGCCAAATGCGGGGCATAGGGCGAAAGCAGGATCGTGAAGGCTTCAAAGACAGCTTTCTTGCGGCATTTGAGGTCTCCCAGTTCGTTGAGCGCGATCATGAAGCCGCTCACGGCGGTGTTGAAGGAGAATCGTTCTGTGTCGTCTATGATTTTCTTGATGGTCTTGTGGAGCACTTTCAGCTCGGCAGCACTCGGTTCTCCGTCTTCGAGGGCCAATGCGCCGGTGTTTTCATCGAAGCAGGTCCGCCAGTATTTCTTCAGGAAGCGGAACACGCCTTCGATGCCTTTGGTATCCCAAGGCTTGGACTGTTCGATAGGACCGAGGAACATCTCGTACATGCGCAGGGTGTCGGCCCCGTATTTTTCCACGATGTCATCGGGGTTCTCCACGTTGTACATCGATTTGGACATCTTTTCCACTTCCGCGCCGCAGACATAATGCCCCTCTTCCAGGATGAAAGCGGCCTTGGCCAAGTCGGGCATCCATTGGCGGAAAGCTTCGGTGTCCAGGATATCGTTGTCCACTAAATGGATATCGGCATGGACCGGGTCGCAGAAGTCTTCCCGGTGCGGGATGTTCTTGGAAACGAAGACCAGGCTGCCTTCGGCGAATCCGGCCGGCGATTCCAATTCGGGCAGTTTCCAGTCGGGATGAGCCTCGATGGCTTTCTTGTAGTTGGCCCAGTTGAGACGGTAGGCGAAGCTGCTCCGCCCCTGGATCATGCCTTGGTTGATCAGTTTGCGGTAAGGCTCGTCGGTGCAGACCAGGCCGAGGTCGAACAGGAACTTGTTCCAGAAACGGGAGTAAATCAAGTGTCCGGTGGCGTGTTCGGCACCTCCTACGTACAGATCCACCTGTTTCCAGTACTGGTCGGCTTCCTTCGATACCAAGGCTTTGCCGTTATGCGGGTCCATGTAGCGCAAGTAGTACGCGCTCGAACCGGCGAAGCCGGGCATGGTGCTGGTCTCCAACGGATAGCCTTCTTCGGTTTTCCAGTTCTTGGCTCTTGCCAAAGGAGGTTCGCCTTCTTCGGTGGGCAGGTATTTGTCCACTTCGGGCAACAGCAACGGCAGCTTGTCGTCCGGCAAGGTGTAGGGCATTCCGTCTTTATAGTAAATAGGGAAGGGTTCTCCCCAGTAACGCTGGCGGCTGAAGATGGCATCGCGCAAGCGGAAGTTCGTCCGGGCTTTGCCTATTCCTTTCTTCTCGATTTCCTCCACCATGCGGTGAATCGCTTCCTTCACTTTGAGCCCGTTCAGGAAATCCGAGTTGACCAAGGTGCCGTCCTTGGCTTCGTAGGCTTCCTGGCTGATGTCCCCGCCGGCCACGACCTGGCGTATGGGCAGGTTGAAATGCTTGGCGAAACGGTAGTCCCGGCTGTCGTGCGCGGCTACGGCCATGATGGCTCCCGTCCCGTATCCTGCCAGCACGTATTCCGAAATCCATATAGGAAGCTTTTCCCCGCTGAACGGGTGTATCGCATAAGAACCGGTGAACACCCCGCTGGCTTTGTTGACATCGGCCTGGCGTTCGCGTTCGGTGCGGTTCTTGGCGTATTTCACATAGTCTTCCACTGCTTCTTTTTGTTCTGCCGTGGTCAGGGCCGGAATCATTTCGTGTTCTGGGCAAAGGACCATGAAGCTGACTCCGAAAAGGGTGTCGGGCCGGGTCGTGAATATCTCCAATCCTTTGTCCAGCCCTTTCTCTGCTCCGTTTTCAATCTCGAAGCGGACTTCGGCCCCGGTGCTCTTGCCAATCCAGTTGCGCTGCATCTCCTTGAGCGAGTCGGTCCAGTCCAATTCGTCCAAACCGTCTAACAAGCGTTGGGCGTAGGCGGTGATGCGCAAGGACCATTGCTTCATCAGCTTGCGTTCCACCGGATAGCCGCCTCGTTGGGAAAGCCCGTTGATTACTTCGTCGTTGGCCAGCACGGTGCCTAATTTGGGACACCAGTTGACCATCGTGTCGGAGAGGAATGCCAAGCGGTAGTTCATCAGCACTTGCTGGCGTCCCTTTTCGGAATACGCGGCCCAGTCTTGCGCCGAGAAAACCTCGTGCGGGCTGCAGGCGGCCTCTTCCAGAAGTCGGGCGTTGCCTTCCCGGGCCAGGATGCTTTCCAGCTCAGTGTCAGGACGGGCTTTCTGCGCTTTTTTGTCGTACCAGCTGTGGAATAAGCGGATGAATACCCATTGGGTCCAATGGTAGTAGGCTGGGGCGCAGGTCCTCACTTCCCGATCCCAATCGAAGGAGAATCCTAACAAGTCCAATTGCTGGCGGTAGCGCGCAATGTTTCTCCGTGTGGTTTCGGCCGGGTGCTGCCCGGTCTGTATCGCGTACTGCTCGGCAGGCAGGCCGTAGGCATCGAAGCCCATCGGGTGCAGCACGTTGAATCCTTGCAAGCGTTTGTACCGGGCGTAGATGTCGCTGGCGATATAGCCGAGCGGATGCCCTACATGCAATCCTGCCCCGGAGGGGTAAGGGAACATGTCCAGGACGTAGTATTTGGGTTTGGATGATTGGTTCTCGGCTTTGAAAGTCTTGTGTTCCTGCCAGTAAGCCTGCCAGTAGGCTTCGATTTTCCTGAAATCGTATTCCATAAATATATAGGTATCGTGTTTGCCAGAATGCAAAAATACTATCTTTTTTGGCACGCAGTCCTGTCTCTACAGGAAAAGTGCAAGCAGAAGGATGCCGGCGGCAAAATAGAGGGAGGCGAAACCGTATATCCAACCCTTCAGCATGGGGCTGTCGGCCCAGCGGCGGTCGATGAAAGGTATCAGGTTGCCGAGCAGGACCGGCAGGGAATAATGCTGCAAATCCTTGTGCTTTCCGTAGAGCGAGATGTCGCGGAGAAAGGACTCGGCGAACAGGACAAGGAAGGAAAGCCAGGCGAAGATGCCGCAGAGGCTGTCCAATCCGGCGGGCATGGGGGATTGGCTGCCGCCGGCTATGTAAAGCGGGCTGATATCGAACGAGCCTTCCATCAGCGAGAAAGACCCTATCCAGAAGCCGAGTCCGAATACGGCCGCCGAAGTGAGTTCTCCTAAGGCCAAGAAACGCAGTGGCCAGATGATTAGTAATATGGCAATCCAGATGATAATCCAGTAAATCTGCATGTCCGTGCTGGAATGCAGAAGCCAGGGAATGGCGGCGGCAAAGGATGCCAGGAAGACAATCGAGGCCCAGTGCAGTTTTTTCTGATAGACATTCCGGGAAAAGAAATGCAGAAGAAGCCATGATGCTATCCAGCTCAGGTTCTGCCAGAACGGGAGAATCGAGTGTCCGAGGATTAAGAAAAAGATGCAGCTTCCGGCAAATACGGTATCGAAAGCGTAGGTGGGCAGTGTGTTTTTCTGTTTGCGGTCAGGATCCTTCGTGTTCATGGAGTACAGTGTTTTTATATTGCAAAGATATATATTATCTTCGCACCCTCATTCTACTGAAAAAGGCCATGGAAAAAGTGATTAAGTTGCGCAAGGGCTTGGACATTAAAATCGAAGGTAGTCCGGACAGTTCTCTTAATGCGCCCACGGTATCCTATACTCGTTATGCGTTGAAGCCGGTGGATTTTTACGGGATGCATCCCAAACTGTCCGTGCAGGCCAAGGATCGGGTTCTAGCAGGGGAAACGCTGTTCTATGACAAGAACGATTCCCGGATTTTCCTTACTTCTCCCGTGAGCGGCACGGTCAGCGAGATTGTCATCGGGCCTCGCCGGGTCATCGAGGAAATCCGGATCGAGGCTGATGGACAGACGCAATACAAGGAGTTCGGGGCTTTGGATCCGGCTTCGGCATCGGCCGAGGAGATTCAGCAGAAGCTGTTGCAGGCCGGGCTTTGGGCATTCATACGTCAGAGACCCTATGATTTGATAGCCAAGTTGGGAGAACGGCCTCGGGATATTTTCATTTCGGCTTTCGATACGGCTCCCTTGGCTCCGGACATGGATATGATTGTCAGAGGGCAGGAAGAATACTTCCAGGCCGGCGTGGATGCTTTGGCCAAGCTGACCGATGGGAAGGTCCATATCGGAGTCCATCGCCTTAAGACGGCTTCGAAGGCTTATCTGGAATGCCGGAATGCCGAGATCCATGCCTTTGAAGGCCCGCATCCTTGCGGGAACGTGGGTGTGCAGATTCATCATATAGCGCCCATCGACAAGGGCGATGTGGTCTGGTACGTACATCCTCAGGATGTGATTATCATGGGGCGCCTGTTCAAGAAAGGGGTTTATGATGCCACGAAACTGATAGCTGTGGCAGGTTCGGAAGTGCTGAAGACGGGTTACCATAAAGTGCTGGCCGGCCTGAATGTGAGCTATCTGCTGGAAGGGAATTTGAAGCAAGGTTCCGAGTTCCGGGTGGTCAGCGGGAATATATTGACAGGGAAAAAGATTGCGAAAGACGGCTATCTGGGAGCATTCGACTATCTGGTTTCGGTGATTCCGGAGGGAAAACGATTCCGCTTCATGGGCTGGATGACGCCCGGTTTCAACCTATACAGTTATTCCCGTACTTTCTTTTCCTGGCTATTCCCTCGTCGCCGGTACCGGATCGATACCAATCTGAACGGGAGCAGGCGGGCTTTTGTCCTGACCGGGCAATTCGAAAAAGTGCTGCCGATGGACATCTACCCGATGCAATTGCTCAAAGCCTGCATTGCCAAGGATATAGAAAACATGGAAGCGTTGGGAATCTATGAGGTCTCGCCGGAAGATTTCGCGCTTTGCGAATATATAGACGCTTCCAAGACCGAGATTCAGCAGATTATCCGCGAAAGTTTGGAATTCATCAGGAAGGAAGTCCAATAGGGAAGAGGGGAGGATCGGGCGGCTGCTTTGAACAAAAAAAAGAAGAACGGATAAAGAAAAGATACAAGACATGCTTAGGAATTTCTTGGACAAGATAAAGCCTTCGTTCGAAAAGGGCGGGAAGCTGCATTTCCTGCATTCCACCTTCGAGGCTTTCGAATCCTTTTTATATGTGCCCGACAAGGTGACTTCCTCAGGTTGCCATGTGCGGGATGCCTTGGACATGAAGCGTACCATGATTACGGTGGTTCTGGCATTGGTGCCTTGTTTCCTGTTCGGGATTTACAATGTGGGCTATATGCATTATTCCACCTTGGGGCAGGATATGGGCTTCTGGAGCTATTTCTGGTTCGGATGTACCAAGGTGCTGCCGATGCTGATTGTGACGTATGTGGTCGGCTTGGGAATCGAATTCATCTTTGCCCAAGTGCGAGGCCACGAGGTGAATGAAGGCTTTTTGGTGTCGGGCTTCCTGATTCCGCTGATTTGCCCTCCGGATGTGCCGCTGTGGATGCTGGCGGTAGCGACGGCGTTCGCGGTCATTATCGGGAAAGAGGTGTTCGGCGGCACGGGGATGAATGTCTGGAATCCGGCCTTGCTGGCGCGGGCTTTCCTGTTCTTTGCCTATCCTTCGCAGATGAGCGGGGATAATGTGTGGGTGGCTGATGCCGTTTCCGGGCCGACTTCCTTGTCCAATATCGCAGCCGGGCAGATGGATGCGGTTCCGCAATTGTCCGAATTGTTCTGGGGGCTGATTCCGGGTTCGGTAGGGGAGACCTCCAAGTTTTGCATCCTGATAGGGGCGGTCATCCTGCTTTGGAGTGGCATAGGCAGTTTCCGTATCATGTTCAGCACGCTGGTCGGCGGGGTATTGATGGCTTGGATTGGAGGCTTGGCCGGCAGCACGGACGCTTCCGTCCTGCAACATATTCTTTCGGGCGGTTTCCTGTTCGGTCTGGTTTTCATGGCTACAGATCCGGTGACCTCGGCCCAGACGCAGACCGGGAAGCTGATTTTCGGATTCCTGCTGGGCATGATGGCGATACTGATCCGAATCTACAATCCGGCTTATCCGGAAGGCATGATGCTGGCGATATTGCTGATGAATACGTTCGCTCCTTTGATTGACTACTTGGTAGTGGGCCGGAACAAGGCCAGACGCCGCAAACGGCTTACCTTGGCAATGAAAAAACAGAATGCGTAACCTTTAATCCGAACAATCATGTTTTCAAATAGGTATATATTCATTTATACGGCGGTCATGGTGGCGGCGGTAGCTGTGCTGCTGGCATTGGCGTCCACTTTGCTGCGGCCCATGCAGCAGCGCAACGAGGAGACCGCCACGATGCAGGAGCTGTTGAAAGCGGCCGGCAAGAATGTGGAAAGGGATGCCGCTATCGATATGTACAACCGGACGGTTACGGCCGAATGGAGGGTGGATCGCCAAGGAAATATCGTGGCCAAGTATGATAATGCCGGTGGCGGTTGGAAACAAGTCCAAGGCGATGCCGGGGTCAAACGCGCTTTCGAGTGCAATTTGAAGGCCGAACTGGAAAAGGCGGCGGCTCATGAGGCGGATGCTTCAGCTCCGGACGCGCTTTTCCCGGTCTTTGTCTGCAATGGAGGCGATACTTATATCGTGCCTTTGCAAGGGAAGGGTCTCTGGGGGGCTATCTGGGGATATATTGCCTTGGGCAAGGATTTCAATACGGTGGAAGGTGCCACATTCAATCATAAGGGCGAGACCCCGGGACTTGGGGCTGAAATCGCCTCGGAACCTTTCCAGCGGCATTTCATTGGAAAGAAACTTTTTGATGAAAATGGGAAATTCACTTCGATCACGGTGCAGAAAGGCGGAGCGGACAAGTATCCGGGGGATGTTTCCCATGCGGTGGATGCCGTTTCGGGCGGGACTATCACCAGCAACGGGGTCACGGCGATGCTGAAGGATTGCCTGGCCTATTATGTGCCTTTCTTTAAGAAGATGCAATCGGAGTCCGTTCAAGCCAGTGTCGAGGATACGGAGAATAATAAGTAGAACAGCACAAGCAAGACAAGATATGAGTCAGGAAAACGCAAAGACGGCGGAAACCTCCGTTCCTTTCTGGAAGGAGATGTTTTCGTCCAAGAACATGAAACTTCTCACCCGTCCTTTCGGGGCGGATAACCCGGTGACCGTGCAGGTATTGGGTATCTGTTCGGCTTTGGCTGTGACGGCCAAGCTGCAGCCGGCTTTGGTCATGGCCATTTCGGTAACGGTGGTGACCGCATTCTCCAATTTGATTATTTCCTTGCTGCGTAATACGATACCGCCCCGCATCCGTATCATCGTGCAATTGGTGGTCATTGCCGCCTTGGTTATCGTGGTGGATCAGATTCTGAAGGCGGTGGCCTACGAGGTGAGCAAGCAGCTGTCGGTTTTCGTGGGCTTGATTATCACCAACTGTATCCTGATGGGGCGTCTGGAGGCGTTCGCGATGGCCAACAAGCCGTGGCCTTCGTTCCTGGACGGTTTGGGGAACGGGATAGGCTACGGGATGATTCTGGTCGTCCTGGCTTTCTTCCGTGAGATTATCGGTTCGGGAACCTTGCTGGGCTACCGGGTGATTCCTCAGTCTTTTTACGAGGCCGGGTATTCCAACAACGGCTTGTTCATTTTGCCGCCGATGGCCTTGATACTGCTGGGAATCATTATCTGGATTCAGCGGTCCAGAAATAAGGATCTGATAGAGAAAGAGAAGTAGTCATTAAAGATAGAGAGGAGAAAGCGATATGGATAACAACCTGTTCAGCCTTTTTGTCCGTTCCATTTTCGTGGACAATATGGTCTTTTCCTACTTCTTGGGGATGTGCTCGTTTTTGGCCATTTCCAAAAACGTGAAGACCTCGTTCGGATTGGGCATCGCCGTCATTTTTGTGATGTTGATAACGGTACCTGCCAATTTTTTGATTAACAAGTATCTCTTGGTGGAAGGCGGGCTTTCGTGGCTTAGTCCGGCCTTGGCGGAAGTGGATTTGAGCTTTTTGAGCTTCATTATGTTCATTGCGGTCATTGCCGCTATCGTGCAGCTGGTGGAAATGATAGTGGAAAGGTATTCGCCTTCCTTGTATTCGTCCTTGGGCATCTTTTTGCCGTTGATTGCGGTGAACTGCGCCATCATGGGGGCATCCTTGTTCATGCAGGAAAGGGAATACTCCACTTTGGCCGAGGCTACGACCTTCGCGGCCGGTTCGGGAATCGGCTGGTGCTTGGCGATTGTCGGGATGGCGGCTATCCGCGAGAAGCTGAAATACTCCAATATCCCGGCGCCCTTGAAGGGATTGGGCATCGCCTTCATCATCACGGGGCTGATGGGGATTTCGTTCATGTGCTTCTTGGGTATCGAACTTTGATGGATATTGAACTTTAACGGACTAAAAAAAGAAAAGATATGATCTCGACGTGGAGCATAGTGCTGACCAGTGCCGTGGTGTTCTTGGTGGTGATGCTGATTTTGGTGGCGGTCTTGCTGTTTGCCCGTGCCAAGCTGAGCCCTCAGGGAAAAGTGAAGGTGACGATAAACGGGGAAAAGACCTTGGAAGTGGATGCCGGGAATTCCCTGCTGTCCACCTTGGCTTCGCAGAAGATTTACCTTCCTTCGGCTTGCGGGGGAAAGGGAAGCTGCGGGCTTTGCCGTTGCCGGGTAGAGGAAGGCGGCGGAAGCATACTGCCGTCCGAAAAGGGATTCTTCTCCTACCGGGAACAGCATGACAACTGGCGTCTGAGCTGCCAGGTGAAAGTCAAGAACGACCTTTCCATCCGGATTCCGCCGGAGGTGTTCGGCGTGAAGAAATGGGAGTGCGAAGTGGTTTCGAGCCATAACGTGGCCACTTTCATCCGGGAGTTCGTGGTCAAGCTGCCGGAAGGGGAGAATTTGAATTTCCGGGCCGGCGGCTACATACAGATCGATGTGCCGGCTTGTACGGTGGAATACAAGGATATCGAGGTGGAACCGCAGTACCGGGGAGACTGGGAACGGATGAAGATGTTCGATTTGGTGATGAAGAATCCCGAACCTTGCTTCCGGGCGTATTCGATGGCCAACCATCCGGCCGAAGGCAACCGCATCATGCTCAATGTGCGTATCGCCACGCCGCCTTTCGACCGCAAGAAGGGTGGTTTCATGAAAGTGAACCCCGGCATTTGCTCCTCTTATATCTATTCGTTGAAACCGGGAGATAAAATCACGATTTCCGGTCCTTACGGGGAGTTCTTCGTGCAGGATACCGAACGGGAGATGATGTTCATCGGAGGCGGGGCTGGCATGGCGCCAATGCGTTCGCAGATTTTCGACGAGTTCATGACCAAGCGTACGCATCGCAAGGCTTCGTTCTGGTATGGCGGGCGTTCGTTGAAGGAACTGTTCTATATCGATGACTTTGAAAAAATCCAGAAGGAGTTCCCGAATTTCAGCTTCCATGTGGCCTTGAGCGAGCCTCTGCCGGAGGACAATTGGAAGGGCTATACCGGTTTCATCCATCAGGTGATTTACGACAATTACTTGAAGAATCATCCCGAACCGGAGGAAATCGAATACTATCTCTGCGGTCCGAAGCCGATGACCGAGGCGGCGGTGAAGATGCTGGATAGCCTGGGGGTACCGCCGGAGATGATTCGTTATGACAATTTCGGCAATTAGGCTTGTGATAATGGGCAATCTACTTCGTTGCGAGCCTTGGCCAGGTCGGTCATGTACAAAAGTACACACCCTTCTGGCCATCGGCTCGGTGTCTCGTATCTTGCCCATTATCGCAAGCCTATGGACGGGGGCTTGCGTTCGTGAAGTCTCCGCAATGCCCAAGCCATGCTGAAGCGAACCCAAAACGGGCCTGCTCGATTGGCATTGCTCTCGGCTTCTGCGTATATTCGGCATGGCCGCATATCCGGTGGCGTCTCGGCAATGCCAATCGAGCAAGCTCGTTTGCATTTTGCTCTCGGCTTCTGCGTATATTCGGCATGGCCGCATATCCGGTGGCGCCTCGGCAATGCTAATCGAGCAAGCTCGTTTGCATTGCTCTCGGCTTCTGCGTATATTCGGCATGGCCGCATATCCGGTGGCGCCTCGGCAATGCCAATCGAGCAAGCTCGTTTGCATTGCTCTCGGCTTCTGCGTATATTTGTCATTATGATATCAAGCTGGATACAGGGGGACTTGTTTTTATAAGAGATTGAGAAGCAATGTTCAAATAGAAGGACGGACTGAGGCGTTCTTCTGCATATTTTAGAAAGGGGATAAGAGATGAGTAACGACACTTTGGTCATCATTCCAACCTATAATGAGAAGGAGAACATAGAGAAGATTATCCGCAAAGTGTTCTCCTTGCCGAAGGCTTTCGATATCCTAGTGGTGGAGGACAATTCCCCGGACGGGACGGCGGCTATAGTGGAAAGCCTTATTCCGGAATTTCCCGGACGTTTGTTCATAGAGAAGAGGACGGGTAAGTTAGGGTTGGGGACGGCCTATATCCATGGATTCAAATGGGCTTTGGCACGCGATTACCAGTATGTGATAGAGATGGATGCCGATTTCTCGCATAATCCCGACGATCTTGAACGTCTGTACAACGCTTGTGCTAAAGAGGGTGCGGACTTGGCTGTGGGTTCCCGTTACGTGAACGGTGTGGTCAATGTAGTGAATTGGCCGATCGGGCGGGTATTGATGTCCTATTATGCATCTGCTTACGTGCGGTTCGTGACCGGGATGAAGATAGGGGATGCGACGGCCGGTTTTGTCTGCTATAAAGCATCTTTGTTGCGGAACATGGATTTGAACGATGTGCATTTTGTAGGATATGCCTTCCAGATTGAGATGAAATATACGGCCTATCGTTTGGGGTATCAAATCAAGGAAGTCTCGATTGTGTTTACCGATCGGAAAGAAGGTACTTCCAAAATGAGCAAGAAGATATTCAAGGAGGCGTTCTTCGGGGTCATCCAGCTCAGGTTCCGGAAGTACCACGGGCAATACAAAGGAAAGCCTAAGCATCCGGTTTCGTAGGGGATAGTCTTTTTCCCAAAAACAGGGGCGGAAACCGGTACCATGTCGGAAGGGATAGGTGCCGGTTTTTTTTGTGGCATTTTTTTTCGTATCTGATTGGTTGAAAAACGCTCGGCAATTGCATAATTTTCGTACCTTTGCAATCTTTTCAAGGGCATTTGCTTTTTGAGCAATTTGATAATCATATAATATACAATGGGAAAAGAAGGATTACAAAAGACAGTTTACCTGTTTGGCAACAAAACGGCCGAAGGACGGGCCGACATGCGCAATCTTTTAGGTGGGAAAGGGGCCAATCTGGCAGAAATGAGTCTGATTGGCTTGCCAGTGCCTCCAGGGTTTACCATCACGACAGAAGTTTGTACGGAGTATAACAAATACGGTGCGGAAACTGTCATCAACACCATCAAGCCCGAAGTGGAAAAAGGCATGGCTGCCGTTGAAGAAATCATGGGAGCTAAATTCGGGGATGCGGCCAACCCTCTTTTGTTTTCCGTCCGTTCCGGTGCCCGGGCTTCGATGCCGGGTATGATGGATACCATTCTGAACTTGGGTATCAACGATGTGGTTGTGGAAGCCTTGGTCAAGAAGACCGGCAATGAGCGTTTTGCATGGGATTCCTATCGTCGTTTCGTGCAGATGTACGGCGATGTGGTGCTGGGAATGAAACCGACCAGGAAAGAAGATATCGATCCGTTTGAGGAAATCATTGAAGAAGTAAAACATGCCAAAGGCGTCAAGCTGGATACGGAATTGACGGTAGACGACTTGAAGGAACTGGTTCGCAAGTTCAAAGTGGCTGTAAAGGAAAAGACCGGCCGCGAATTCCCGGTGGATCCTTGGGAACAGCTCTGGGGTGCGATTATCGCGGTGTTCGACAGCTGGATGAACGAACGTGCTATTCTCTACCGCCGTTTGAACAACATTCCCGCCGAATGGGGAACTGCTGTCAACGTGCAGGCGATGGTGTTCGGGAACATGGGCAGTACCTCGGCTACCGGGGTTTGCTTCAGCCGCAGCGCTTCCACAGGGGAAAACCTGTTCAACGGGGAATATTTGATTAATGCCCAAGGCGAAGACGTGGTGGCCGGTATCCGGACCCCGCAGGAAATCACCTTGGAAGGTTCCCGCCGTTGGGCTCAGCTGCAAGGCATCTCGGAAGAGGAAAGAGCGGCCAAGTATCCTTCTTTGGAAGAATCGATGCCCGCATTGTATAAGGAACTTTGGGATTTGCAACACAAGTTGGAACTCCATTACAAGGATATGCAGGATATGGAGTTCACGATTCAGGAAGGCCGTTTGTGGATGCTCCAGACCCGTAACGGGAAACGTACCGGGGCTGCCATGGTCCGCATTGCGATGGAACTCTGCAAGGAAGGCCTGATTGACGAGAAGGAAGCCTTGATGCGTATCGAACCGGCCAAATTGGACGAACTCCTACATCCGGTATTCGACAAGAACGCGCTGAAGTCGGCCAAGGTGATGGCCAAAGGGCTTCCGGCTTCCCCAGGTGCCGCATCGGGCAAGATCGTGTTCTTTGCCGAAGATGCGGAAGCTATCGTGGCCAAGGATGCCAGCGAAAAGGTGATTTTGGTTCGTATCGAAACCTCTCCTGAAGATTTGAAGGGGATGAACAGCGCCCAAGGGATTCTGACGGCTCGTGGCGGTATGACTTCGCATGCGGCTGTCGTGGCTCGCGGTATGGGCAAATGCTGCGTTTCCGGTGCCGGAGAAATAGAAATTGATTATAAGAAGCGGACTTTGACGATGAATGGAAAGACCTATCATGAAGGGGATTTCATTTCGTTGAACGGTTCCACCGGCCAGGTTTACGATGGGGAAATCAAGACCAACGATGCCGAAATCAGCGGTGATTTCCAAGCCTTGATGGATTTGGCAGACAAATATACCCGCATGGTGGTCCGTACCAATGCCGACACCCCGCACGATGCCAAGGTGGCCCGTGCTTTCGGGGCTCGCGGTATCGGTCTCTGCCGTACCGAACACATGTTCTTTGAAGGCGACAAGATTATCCCGATGCGGGAAATGATTCTGGCCAAGGATACTGATGGCCGCCGCAAGGCTTTGGCTAAGTTGCTGCCTTTGCAACGCGCCGACTTCGAAGGTATTTTTGAAGCCATGCAGGATCTTCCTGTGACGGTTCGCCTCTTGGATCCTCCTTTGCATGAATTCGTTCCGAAAGACGAAAAAGGACAGAAGGAGATGGCCGAGGTGATGGGTGTTTCGGTAGAAGAAGTGGCTGCCAAGGTGAAGGAATTGGAAGAAGTGAACCCGATGCTCGGGCATCGCGGTTGCCGTCTGGGCAATACCTATCCGGAAATTTCCGAAATGCAGGCCCGGGCTATCTTGGAAGCGGCTCTGAACCTGAAGGAAAGAGGCATCAACGCCCGTCCGGAAATCATGGTTCCTTTGGCCGGAAGCAAGAAGGAGCTCGAAATGCAGGTGGATATCATCCGTTCTACCGCCGAGACCGTGTTTGCCGAAAGAGGCACCCGGATCGAGTATTTGGTAGGTACGATGATTGAAGTGCCCCGTGCGGCTCTGACAGCGGACGAAATTGCTGAAGTGGCCGAGTTCTTCTCTTTCGGGACCAACGACTTGACGCAGATGACCTTCGGCTTCTCGCGCGATGATATCGGCAAGTTCTTGCCGGTTTACCTGGAAAAGAACCTGCTCAAGAACGACCCCTTCCAGATTCTGGACCGCAATGGTGTAGGCAAATTGGTGAAGTACGGTGTGGAAAAAGGTCGCCAGACCCGTCCGGACATCAAATTGGGTATCTGTGGAGAGCATGGTGGCGAACCGAGTTCGGTGGCGTTCTGCGATTCCTTGGGCATGAGCTATGTGAGCTGCTCGCCCTACCGCGTGCCTATCGCCCGCGTGGCTGCGGCGCAGGCAAATTTGTCCACGCAGGAATAATTGGATGACGGACTTCTGCTTGGATTCCTTTTGGAAATGGTTCCTAATCCAAGTGTATGGAAGGCTTTGTGTGAAGGGTACGTAACAGTCCTATTTTCATGTGAAACGACCTTGATGGAATGCGTTCTGTCAGGGTCGTTTTTTTTGTCGAGTGGTAGGTGAATCTTTGTAGTACACGTGTTTCTTTTTCCTTTCTTTTCCGGAGGCGGCCTATCTCCTTTTTCTATGAGCTGGTTTTCTTTGTTTGGATGTTTGTAAATTGCTGGTTCATTGATTTCTTCCATTTTAACCCAAATCGGTCATTAGACTTTGGGGAGATTGCCCGCTTGTGTCATGCAGCATGCTTCTCGCCTAGCCGA
>CALUHO010000042.1 GCA_944320465.1 uncultured Bacteroidales bacterium
CGTAAATTGCAACTTTGCAGGCTAATATCTTATAAGATTTTTTCTTATGCGTCTCGTCCGGACCGCAACAAGGGAAGCCGAAAAGCTTCCCTTTCTTGTTTTAAATCAGCAAATTACAAAGGTTTTGCGGTCATGCGAAGCCATTTTTTTCAGGGTCAAGTCGTTAAAAAAAAGCGTCCTTATAGGCCATTTTAAGCGGTCGTTAGGCCAAATTCGTTTTATTGCTGCAATACTATTTTCCGGATTAGTATTGCACGCGAAAATAGTATTGCAGCATGGCCGAGGGTGTTTTTAATCAGATACTTGAAACTTGAAAGCCATGACCACATACCACCTAAGCCTCAGCAGCAACAAGACATAGAAGCGGCAAAAGAGCATCAATCTGATTGTAAGCTTCGACCGAACCACCCGCCGCCTCATACCAACCAAGATACATGTGCTTGAAAACCAATGGGACAAGGCCAACGAATGCGTGGTAGGGCATCCCGGAGCGGCAGCCCTCAACGTCCAGCTGGCCAAGCTGGTCAAGTCGATCCAGGAGCTGGAGGTTTCGGCCATCGCGGCCGGGGAACCGTTCACTTACGAATACTTGGCCAAGGTGCTGCCTCACACCAAGAAGAAACCCGTGACGGATCCGCGCAAGGAGACCTGCTTCAACAGCTATTTCTTCAATGCGATCAAGAGACAGTACAGACTCCAGCACAAACTCAAGAAGACCACTACAAGACTTACAAGGTTTTCAACGCATATGTTCCCGGGTTGCTTTTTAAAGATTTCACATACAACACTCTGGCTGGATTTGACAAATTCTGTATTGAACGGAAGCTCTCCGATTCCACGATATGGAAGCACCACAAGAACATCAAGAAATACCTGAACTTGGCAACGAAAGAGGGGGTCTATTCCTACGCGCCCGGAAAGCATCCTTACGACCTTTTCAAGCCACCGAAGGTGCAAGGACACAAGACATCCCTGTCTGCGTCCGAGCTGGAACGCCTTGAAAAGATGGAACTTCCTGCGCATTTGGACAAGCACCGTTGGATGTTCCTGTTCCTTTGCTACACGGGCTTGCGGATTTCGGACTTCGTCCGACTGACTCCCGCGCTGATGGAAGACGATACCCTCGTGATTCGGCCTCAGAAGACGGAGCATTCCTCTTCAGCGGAAGTGCATCTGCCGATCAAGATCCTTTTCAACGGGAAACCCTACGGAATTTGGGAGAAGTTCGATTTCGATTTTCCCTGCCATGCAAAGGGCTTCGAACTTCGCTTCAACATCTGCCTTAAGCAGATTGCGATGCTGGCCGGAATCAGCAAGAAGATGTCGGCGCATGTTGGGCGGCATACATTCCTGACGCACATCGCGGCCAAGACAGGCAACGTGTTCACGGTGATGAGCCTCGGAGGCATCCGGAAGGTGGACACGGCCATGGTGTACGTGCATCTGGCCGAGCAAGACAACAGGAAGGCCTTGGCCGGGATCCGCTGGTAAGCAAAAATGCAAAGACCTGTGCAAATTCTATCATCGCTACTCGGTCATCAATAGCTGTATGCATAGTAAAACTCGATTCCAGCCTCGATTCGTCATAGACCTTTTCTCTATTTATGAAAAAAGTGTACATTTGCCGCGTGTTATAAAAAAGGATTCCAAGGAGGGACTGTAAGGCCGAAATTCGAAGTCGGAGCCGAGACTAGGGAAGCATGGAGAAGTCGCGCGGAAGCGGCAACGACGCGGCTTAAAAGGCGATGGTGCGGCCAGACCGAGCAGGTGCGGCCCAACAGGCAGCAACGCGGTTCAAGCAGCAACGGATCAGCTCGACAGGCAGCAATGCGGCTTAAGCGGCAACGACGCGGCTTAAAAGGTGACAATGCGGACAGACGGAGCAAGATCGGTCCAACAAGCAGGAGTGCGACCCAAGAGCAAAAGAGCGGCTTGGCAGAAAAGACAGAAAAGAAAGAAGAAAAGAAGAGGGGAGTCCCTCCAGTCCCAGTCGGAATCCGGAACAGAAAGGAGACAAAATGAAAAAGATTGTTTGCGGAATGATGTTGGTGGTCGCTTTACTGTGCGCCAACGTTGTGTATGCAGCCGAAACGGCCAAACAGCCCGTCCAGACCGAAAAGGTGGAAGGCCCCGGCATCAAGTTCGAGAAGACCGTCCACGATTATGGCACCATTGAACAAGGCGCCAACGGAGACTGCGAATTCGTGTTCACCAACAACGGTACCGAGCCGCTGATTCTTTCCAATGTACGTTCCTCCTGCGGTTGCACCATTCCTTCCTGGCCTCGCGAACCGATAATGCCCGGCAAGTCGAGCGCCATCAAGGTTCATTACGATACTAACCGCATCGGCGGCATCGCCAAATCGATTACCGTATCGACCAACGGTACGCCCGAAAGAATCATTTTGAGCATCCGCGGAACCGTGACTCCGAAAAAATAAGAATAAGAGCAGGCGACTGTGCCACCAATCCGGTACAGTCGCTTCTTTTTTAAGACAGCGTTTTTTTAAGACAGCGTTTTTGCCGGGAAGACGCGAGCGGCGCAAACCTCGCAATCGATGATGACGCGAGCGGCGCAGGTATCGAAAGCATCGCGAGCGGCGCAAATGTCGCAATCGATGCAGGTATCGAACGAGGTGCAAACGTAAAAGGTATCGCAAACCTCGCAAGTGGCCTGACCCCGATGCGGCACAGCAAAGCGGCAAGATTCGGCTCCCCGTCAAACCCGCCCTTGGATTCAAAAGAAAATTCATAAAAATATGCCATCAATATCGAAAAAAGGGCAGGAAATGCCCGCTTCGCCGATTCGGAAACTCGTTCCTTTCTCCGATGCGGCTAAAAAAAGAGGTATCAAGGTGTACCACCTCAATATCGGCCAGCCCGATATCGCCTCGCCCCAATGCGCTTTGGATGCTGTGAAGAACAACGAGCTTCCGTTGATTGCTTACAGCCATTCCGCTGGCATTCTCTCATTCCGCCAGAAACTGAGCCAGTACTACAAGACCTACGGCATCGATGTCAACGAAAACGAAATCATCGTGACCAACGGCGGTTCCGAAGCGATTCTTTTCGCTTTCATGACCTGTCTGAACCCCGGCGATGAAGTAATCGTGACCGAACCGTTCTACGCCAACTATTCCGGCTTTGCCAAACTGGCCGGGGTGACCACGGTGCCCATCGTCTCCAAGATCGAGAACGGCTTCGCCCTTCCGCCGATTGAAGAGTTCGACAAGAAAATCACGCCCAAGACCAAGGCGATCCTGATTTGCAATCCTAACAACCCCACCGGCTATCTCTATTCCGAAGAAGAACTCAACGTGCTGGCTCAGATTGTCAAGAAGCACGACCTCTTCCTGATGGCCGATGAAGTATACCGCGAATTCTGCTACGATAACTGCCAGTATCACTCGGTGATGCACCTCAAAGGGTTGGAAGACAACGTAATCCTGTTGGATTCCATCTCCAAGCGTTACTCCGCTTGCGGCTGCCGTATCGGGATGTTCGTGACCAAGAACAAAGATGTGTACGCCGCCGCGATGAAAGCCGCCCAGGCCCGTCTGAGTCCTCCCACCTACGGGCAGATTTTCGGCGAAGCCGCCATTGATGCTCCGGCCGAGTACTTCGATGCCGTTCTGGCCGAATACACCAAGCGCCGCAATATCGTGGTGGAATCGATCAACAAGATGGAAGGCTGCCTCTGCCCCAATCCCAAGGGCGCGTTCTACGCTGTGGCCCGCTTGCCGATTGACAATGCCGACAAGTTCTGCCAGTGGCTGCTCGAAGACTTCAGCATCGATGGCAAGACCGTCATGCTGGCTCCTGCTACCGGCTTCTATTCCACCGCCGGTTCGGGCATGAACGAAGTCCGCATCAGCTACGTGCTCAAGGAAGAAGACCTGCACGAAGCCATGCATTGCCTGGAAGAAGCCCTGAAGGTCTATCCCGGGTCCACCCGCAAGTAAAGCGTCTCTGCCGTGCGCTCTTCTCGATAGGTTCGCTTTTATAATGATATAAGGATGAACCGAAAGAGAGGAGCGCGCCGCAGGCGTTGCATCGGAGCATTTGCCTCTGGCCTTGAGGCCGGGCCTTCGTTGAGACAAGGAAAATCCGGCGCGAAGCTGAGAATCGCCAGAGTAGGGGAACCCGGTGCGCGGAAATTTGTAAAGAATAACACTTTTAAAAGACAATAGTAGAAATGGCTACAAAAGCAACAAAAAGTGCCGCTGCTCCCAAAGCTAAAAGCAGCGCCAAGGGGAAAACCCGTGTAGAAAAAGACCTGCTGGGACCGCTCGAAATCCCTGTTGACGCCCTCTATGGTGTTCAGACAGCTCGCGGCTTGCAGAATTTCAAGATCAGCAATATCCCGATGAACAAGTATCCTAACTTCATCAAAGGTTTTGCTTATACCAAGTGGGGTGCCGCTCTTGCCAACCACAAATTAGGTCTGATGACGACCGAACAGAAGAACGCGATTGTTCAGGCTTGCAAGGAAATCATCGACGGCCAGCATCATGAATTCTTCACCAGCGACATGATTCAGGGTGGTGCAGGTACTACGATGAACATGAACGCGAACGAAGTAATCGCCAACCGCGCTCTGCAGATTATGGGCCACAAGCCGGGTGAATACAAATATTGCGATTCGCACGACCATGTCAACTGCTCGCAGTCTACCAACGATGCCTATCCTACCGCCATGCACTTTGGCTTGTATTTCAGCCACAAGGATATGATCGAGGCTTTGGAATTGTTGGTGAAGGCTTTGGATAAGAAAGGCACGGAATTCGCCAAGATTCTGAAGATGGGTCGTACCCAGCTGCAGGACGCTGTTCCTATGACTTTGGGGCAGACATTCAAGGGATTTGCCGCCGGTCTGAAGCGCGAAGTGAAGGCTTTGAACGCTGCCGCTGAAGAATTCCTGACGGTGAACATGGGTGCCACCGCTATCGGGACGGGTATCTGCTCTGAACCGGGGTACAGCGATTTGTGCGTGAAGGCTTTGTCTGACATCATGAAGCTGAAGATCAAATTGGACGACAATTTGGTATTCGTTACCTCCGATAACGGTGCGGTGGTTAACTATTCCGCTGGCTTGAAACGTTTGGCTATCCGTCTTGGCAAGATTTGCAACGACTTGCGTCTGATGGGATCCGGCCCTCGCTGCGGTTTGCAAGAAATCTATCTGCCTGCCATGCAGCCGGGTTCGTCCATCATGCCGGGCAAGGTAAATCCTGTTATCCCTGAAGTGGTTAACCAGGTTTGCTTCCGTGTTATCGGTAACGATTTCGTGGTAGCTATGGCTGCCGATGCCGCTCAGTTGGAATTGAACGTGATGGAGCCGGTTATGTGCTACTCGGTATTCGAATCCATCGACTTGCTGAAGAACGCTTTCAACACCTTGCGTACCCTCTGTATCGACGGTATCAAGGCCAACAAGAAGCGTTGCGCCCAGCTGGTTCATAACAGCATCGGTGTGGTAACGGCTTTGAACCCCTACATCGGTTACGACAACTCGACCGAGCTGGCCAAGGAAGCTCTTGAAAATGACAAGAGTGTCATCGATTTGATTCTGGAAAAGAAGATTCTGACCAAGGAACAGCTCGATACCATCATGGCTCCTGAAAATTTGGTTAAGCCGGTTAAATTGGATATCAAGCCTGCCAAGAAATAAGTCTTGTTTGCAAGCTTCCGATAAGGGTGTATCAAAATAGGGATTTGAAATAAATCTCAGGCGGCGTGTCAGAGTGAGTGAGATGCAAGGCGCTGAGAGCGAGAACGAAGGAGCGTACTGTTGCTGCTCCGCAGCGAACGCAGGCTTCGCCTCAGCATAGTGCAAGTAAACTTGCCCTCTGCGTTCGGCTCGCACTGCGGTTCGTGACTGAGTTCGAGTCTCGAAAAACAGTGCAAACCGAGAGCAGAGCCAAGCTTGCTTGAGCTTTGCCGAGGTGCAGCCTGTTTTCGGTGAAACCAAAGCAACGAAGCAGATTGCTCATTATGACACACCGCCATCTTTTTTTACACAGGTGTTTGTTTATTACCGGAAAAGTTGTACTTTTGCACCCCCAAACAGAAAAATAGATAGAAACCATGGGAAAGAAGAATAAAGAGGCTCGCGTTCAGGTTATTCTGGAATGCACGGAGCATAAGGCTAGCGGTATGCCGGGCACTTCCCGTTATATTACAACGAAGAACAAGAAAAACACGCCCGACCGTTTGGAGTTGAAGAAATACAACCCCATCTTGAAGAAAATGACGATTCACAAAGAAATTAAATAGTTATACGCCATGGCAAAGAAAGTAGTTGCAACCCTGAAAACCGGTACCGGCAAGGAATTTGCCAAGGTTGTCAAGGTGGTTAAGTCCCCGAAGACGGGTGCTTACAGCTTCAAGGAAGAAATCATCGCTAACGACAAGGTAAAGGACTATTTCGCCAACAAGGCCTAATTTTGAGGGCGGAGAAGCAGTCTTTTCTGCGATAAACGAGGATATTTTCATGGGAAACTATGGGGATATCCTTTTTTTGTACCTTTGTCCTTCAATGAGAACGGTTTTGCATTGCCCTTGTTGCCCGGCAGACCGGGGGGGGGATGCGCCGGACTGGATTTCGGCATGAGCATGGATGACGGATTGTCCATTCGGAATGCCGTTTGATATTATGTAATTATGGGACTATTTTCTTTTCTATCACGCAACAAATCGGCGCAGAAAGCCGAGGAAGAAAAAGTCGAACTCCAAAAAAGCTTGGATAAGACCAAAGAGAGTGTTTTCAAGAAGCTTAGCCGGGCCATTGCCGGGAAATCGACAGTGGACGATGAGGTCTTGGACAACCTTGAAGAAGTCTTGGTGACATCCGATGTCGGCGTGGAGACCACCTTGCAGATTATAGAACGTTTGCAGGAGAGGGTCAAGAGAGACAAATATTTGGGTACGGGCGAGCTCAACAAGGTGCTCCGCGAGGAGATAACCGGCTTGCTGGTCGGGAACACCCCGGCGGCCGACCCGTGGTTGCAGGAAGGCAAGAAGCCTTATGTAATCATGGTGGTCGGGGTCAACGGCGTGGGCAAGACCACGACCATTGGCAAGCTTGCCTATCTGTTCAAACAGAACGGGGCGAAGGTGGTCCTTGGAGCGGCGGATACTTTCCGGGCGGCCGCCGTGGAGCAATTGCAGGAATGGGGGCGTCGTGTCGATGTGCCGGTAGTGGCGCAGAACATGGGCTCGGACCCCGCTTCGGTGGCTTTCGATACTTTGAAGTCGGCGGTGGCCAAGGATGCCGATTTGGTCATCATCGATACGGCTGGGCGTCTGCACAACAAGGTAGGCTTGATGAACGAGCTGACCAAAATCAAGAACGTGATGAAGAAGGTGGTGCCGGATGCGCCGCATGAGGTCTTGCTGGTTTTGGATGCCTCTACCGGGCAGAATGCGATAGAGCAGGCCAAGCAGTTTACGGCGGCTACCGAGGTCAATGCCTTGGCACTGACCAAGCTGGACGGTACGGCCAAGGGCGGAGTGGCAATCGGCATTTCGGCCCAGTTCAAGATTCCTATCAAGTATATCGGTGTGGGGGAAAAGCTGACCGATTTGCAGCTGTTTGACAAGCAGGAGTTTGTGAATTCCTTGTTCGAGTAAGATATACGATGTTCGAATGAAAATCTGCGAGGCCCGGTCTCGGACGGGAAAATTCGGGGCTGCGCGAGTTTCCGGGATTGCGCCTGTCTTGTTTGGGTTTCGCTTGTGAGCTTTGCGAAGCCGTCCTGCGGAACTTATGCAAGGCGGGGCTGTGGCGCGGAGTGTCGGTTCGCAAAAAGAATAATATGCCTTCTTTAAAGATAATCAGTTTAGGTTGTTCCAAGAATACGGTCGATTCGGAAGTGATTGCCGGCAACGTCAAGGCGGCCGGTTGGACGATTCTCCGGGAGGAGAGCCCGCGTGCGGCCGATGTGACCTTGATTAATACATGCGGTTTCATTTTGGATGCCAAACAGGAATCGATTGATACGGTGTTGGCCGAAGTGGCGCGCAAGAACCGTCGCAAACGTGGCAAGGTCTATGTAATGGGCTGTTTGGTGCAGCGTTATGGCAAAGAATTGGAGAAGGAAATTCCCGGTGTGGATGTGTGGAGGGGCGTGAACGACTTGAACGCGGTGGTCGATGCCATTTTGCAGGCGCCGGTGGAAGCCGATGCGACGATTCGCAAGCTCAGCACGCCCAGGCATTACGCCTATTTGAAAGTGTCCGAAGGTTGCAACCGCCAATGCGCGTTTTGTGCGATTCCGCTGATCAGGGGCAAGCAGAAATCGCGGCCCAAGGAGGAAATTCTGAAAGAGGCGCGCAAGCTGGCTGCCCAAGGGGTCAGGGAAGTGATTTTAGTGGCGCAAGACCTCTGCAATTACGGTACGGATCTGTATGGCCGGAAGGATATTGCCGCTTTGGTCAAGGAACTTTGCCGGATAGAGGAATTTCATTGGGTTCGATTGCAATATCTTTATCCTCATGCATTTCCATCCGATTTACTGCAAGTGATGGCCACCGAGCCGAAGGTTTGTAAATATGTGGATATCCCGCTCCAGCATATTGATACGGCAGTTTTGCAGTCCATGCTGCGTTCTACCACAAGAGAACAGACGGAAAGTCTTTTGGCCGAATTCCGCAGGCTTTTGCCGGGCGCGGCTTTCCGTACCACGCTGATTACCGGTTTCCCCACGGAAGGCGAGGCGGAATTCGAGGAATTGAAGCGTTTTGTGCGCGATTTCCGTTTTGATCGCTTGGGGGTGTTCCCCTATTCGTTGGAGGAAGGTACGCCGGCTTATGGCTTGGGCGACCCTGTCCCGGCGGAAATAAAGGAGTCGAGGGCGCAGGAAATCATGGATTTGCAGGAGGATATTTCTTTCCAGTTGAATCAGGAAAAGGTCGGCAAGGTATACGAGGTTCTGATAGACCGGGAGGAAGGGGAGTTTTACGTGGGTCGGACGGAGTACGATTCGCCGGAGGTGGACAACGAGGTGCTTGTCCGGGTCGATTCGGCCGATTTGCAGCCGGGCGGTTTTTACCGGGTGAAAATTACGGAAGCGGAAGCCTTTGATTTGTATGGTGATGTGTTGTGATAAAGGAAGAGTGCTATAATTTTCTATTTTGTATGTTTGCATATCCCGGTTAATCTTGAGGCCGGGATTCTTTTTGTTCAATGTTTTTCCCTTTTGGATGGGAGGTCGGCTTATATTGGTGTATTTTCTGGATTTATTGCAAAGTGTAACACTTCTGTTACAGTAGTGTCTCATTTTGTTACACTTTTGCGGGATTGAAGAGGATTGCTTTTGTTGATTATCAGTGTTTTGTGTTGCATGGCATGGATTTTGCACGCTGTTTGTATGTTTAGCGATGTCGAACGCGGGGGCGGCGGTTTTGAGGAAGAGTCCGCAGTTCTGGTTGATTTCCTTGAGCGCAAGGCGCGAGAATTTCGCGGCATCGGGAATGAAGAACAAAATTCTGGATTATGGAAATGAAGTCGTTTTTCCGGTATTTGGGCCGAAACAAGATCTACTCCTTGATTAACGTGATAGGCTTCGCCCTCTCCTTGGCTTTTGTGATTCTGACGATGGCCTACACCTGGCAGGAAAGCACGGTGGACCATTTCCATAAGGATGCGGACAGGATACAGTTGGCTTTCAATCAGAATCCGGAATCAGGATGGCAGCCGGGAGACGATTGGATTGTGGCAGAGGCGCTGAAGGGACGTTTTTCGGACATAGAGGATGCCTGCCCGGTTTATTATATGCAGGAAAGGACTGTCAGCCTGCGGACTATGGAACAAGAAGTGAAAGTCCATGCTTCGTTTTCCGAAAGCAATTTCTTTACATTCTTTTCTTTTCCTTTGGTGTCGGGCGAACCGGAAGAGGTGCTGCAAGACCCGTACAGCGTGGTTCTTTCCGAACCTTTGGCGCAAAGACTGTTCGGGACAGAGAATCCGATAGGGCAGAGTCTGAAGCTCGATGATTCGGTGTATGTCAAAGTCAGCGGAGTCATGAAGCCGTTTAGGAATAGCTTGCTTTCGGGTACCGACGTGCTTCTTCCGATGCCGAGGACGGCAGAGTGTCTGCCCTATTCTTTGGAAAAGGAATGGGGTTATTTGACAGTGACATTGGCCTTTGTCAAGATGCATCCCGGTCACGACATGAACGACCATCGGCAGGAGGTGCTTGAATTTTACAAGGAGCAGGGATACGACATTTTCGATGAAAAGGGTTTCGTGAATTGCAACGATGTATGGTTCGTGCCTTTGAAAGAGGTTCATTTGGGGGGCTTCAAGCCCTCGGTGGTCAGTGCGGAAACCTGGCAAGGTCAGAATGTGGTGCTGCGGTACGGAGATGCCGCTTTGGTTCGCTTGTTATGGACGGTCAGCATTTTAGTCTTGCTTTTTGCCATTATCAATTACATCAATCTGACCTTGGCCTCGTCCGAGTTCCGGGTCAAGGAGGCTGCGGCCCGGAGGTTGCTGGGGGCATCACGTTGGGCCGTCCAGTCGCGTTTGATGTCCGAAACGGTATTCCTCACGTTTTTGTCTTTTCTGATAGGGCTTTTGCTGGCTTTGGCGTTCGAACCCGAATTCAGCAGTATCTTGCAGAAACCGATAGACCTGGGGCTGCTGTTTTCGCCCGGCGGTGTGGCATTGGCGGTGCTTCTGCTGTTGGTGGTGGGTTTGGTGGCCGGCGGATTGCCTTCGGTGCTGATTTCTTCGTTCAAGCCTGTCGATATCGTGAATGGAAGATACCGGCTTCGTGCTAAGATGTCTTTGGGCAAGACGTTTCTGGTGTTCCAGAATATGGCTACTTTTCTGATGCTTTCGCTGTCGGTGGTCATATCCCTGCAGATTCGCCATCTGATAAAAGCACCTTTGGGTATGATACCTTGAATGTGCTGGAAGTGGAGTTTCCAGGATGGAAGCCTTCTGTCAAGCAAGTGGTTTCGGAAAAGCTGTCGGCTTTGCCTTGTGTGAAACGTTTCGGCTGGGGCGTGGGTTCACCCCTTTCTGGCGGTTCGGTGATGGCTTTTGACAATGTGGACGGTTCCATGGAACTTGTGCCTGTATGTACCATGGATTCAATGGCTTTTGACCTGTTCGGATTTGAGGTCCTGCGGGATAACAGGGCTTCGGTGCCGGAAGGCTATTTTCTGACTCCGGCTTCTTTGGCTTTTTTCAATACTTCGTTGGATGCCGATATGATAGAAGGCTTGAAGCTGCCGATTAGCGGGGTGGTGCAGAATATCCGTCTTTCCAATGTCTTGCAGGACTATGCTTCGGTTTTGATTCAGCTAAGCGAGAATGTGCAGACGGATTACATGCAGCTTTGGGTGGAAGTGCAGGGCAATGCGGGCGATGCCTATGAGGAGGTGGACCGAGCAATCCGGGAAACGCTGGAAGATGAATTCCGGATAGGCTTCATGGATGCCAAAGTCCGGGATAGTTTCATCAGCCAGTTGCAATTACAGAAAATCGTGACACTTTTTGCCTTGGTGGCTTTGTTGGTTTCGTTGCTGGGCTTGGTGGCGATGTCGGTGTTCTATATGCGTCAGCGTTTGCGGGAGGTGGCGGTGCGCAAGGTGTTCGGGGCGGACAACCGGCAGGTGTTCTGGCATTTGGTCAAGCCGTTCATGGCCTATGTGGGCATCGGTATCGCCTTGGGTTTGCCTTTGGCTTGGTATTTGTCGGAGACTTGGTTAGAGGCGTTTTCCTACCGTTTGCATGCCTATGGGTGGCTTTTCTTGCCGGTAGCGGTCTTCTGCCTATTGGTCTCGTTTTCGGCGGTCGGCATCCAAGGCCGTATCGCTTCCCGGACCAACCCGGCCGAGAACATCAAGACGGAGTGATTCTGCCATGTCCCTTATGTTCCGCCTTGGAAATGGGACGGCGAGGGAATTATTCAGCTGTCTGGAATGAGAATCGTGTCCTTGTCATGTTTCTTGCATGGGAGGAGCGACAGGGCTTTTTTTTGTAAGTTTGCGGAGAAAAACATAGAAGGATGAATTTCTCGGAATGGTTCAAGACGATGCTGGCCGGATTGGTAGGAACAGCAATAGGCATAGTGATCACGTTTGGAGCGCAGAATATGGTGGACAAGGCGCAGAAACGTCGGACAGAGAAACTTTCCGCCATGATGGTGCTGAGCAATATCAACGATTATGTGATGAGTTTGCGGAACACGGTCGCTTTTTTGGATGAAATGGATTCCTTGTTCTTGTATGTCTCTTCCTTGGATTCGGAAGACTTGCTGGATGCCGATACGGTGCTGTTGGCCGATTTCTGCAATTTTTTCCCTTCGGCCAATTATAATGTCAGGGACAGGACGGCCGAGCGGATTTTCAGCAGCAGCTTTGCCGTCTGGGAGAATATTGCCAGTCCGGACTTCATTTCCAATGTGGGACGGTGTTTTTCCCTGATAGATTATATGGAATCGATGACGCTTGAGATGGAAAAGCGGAAAGAGGATTTGTTCAGGAAAGTGTATGTGGCAGGATGGCACAAGTTCGATTCGGAGTACGATTTGGTCCGCGCTCTGATGGAATCGGCGGAGATCCGTTATTTCATGGAGTATTATCACAATATTTATTGTCCCGGCATGAAGCTTTTCCTTTTCATGCTTGAAGAACAGAATGAGAAAAATATGGAAATGCTGGGAATCAGTATGGAAGATTTGCTGGATTTTGTACCCCGCCGGACGATAAAGAGCTATAATACCGTAGATGATGAATTATGACTCCAGAACCAAGCTCGCTTGATCTTTGATTGCACCGTTTCTGCCGAGGCGCAGCGTTTATTCCAAGTGCAACTTAGAAGCTGTTTAAAATTTCTTGCAATCCTGAAAAGGCTGAATTTTCAGGGAGCGGTTTCAGGATTTTGTTTGCCCATCGGGTGCTATTTCGGGGCTTTTTTGCGTTTTTCACGTCCGATAGCTTGGCTATCCTCCTTTGAAAAACGCGGCAAAATCCCTCGAAATTTCCTCCCGATGCCTCAAACAAATAAATTTAAACAGCTTCTTAAAATAAACCATATCTGCCAGAACCTTGCCATCTTCTACAATCGGGTGGTCGTAGTTTTGCGTGAAAAAGCCGGTTACAGTATGCGAGTAACTGAAGCCGCAATTCCTGTAGAAAGACAAGGTCTGCCTGCTTTCCCCTGTACCAGCAAGTAAGGTGTGAAACCGATTCTTGTAATGTTCACATAAATACGCTATCATCCTCCGGCCATATCCTTTCCGTTGAAAGCGAGGATGAACCGCCAGGTTCTTCAGCTCTAATATGCCATCCCCCTCATCGGTAACCACAGCTACGGCAACGGGTGTTGCTGTACGGTTTTGCATCACGACCATTTCACCCCGATCCAAGTGTCTGTCAATCATGGATTCCTGTTCGTCGCCGATGAGCAGAAGCGGCAAGTAGGATTTCTTGTCGCTCAAGACTGGCAGGATCCGGATTTGGTTGTCATCCCGTTCCTCCTTTGTTGAACTCATGAAGTATCCCGTGCGGGCATTCCCCGGCAGGGAGGTGTCGGAGTGGGAAGATTCGTCCTTTCTCCAAGAGGAGGCTTCTGTGCCGGCAGCGAGGATTTGACCCGATTGGTCGTGAGGCTGCGGGATATCGTCCGGTTGCTGCCGCTTATCCGTTTTTCCAAGGTCTTCCGTCCTTTGGGCTGTACCTGTCCTGCTTGTCCCGATGCGGCCAGCCATGTTTCCGGTAAAGGCGGCAACTCCCTGCAGGTCATCGGACGGGAGCCTTTGGCTCTGAGGGTCGATTGAGGCCGATGTTTTGCTGGTATTTCTTCCGTACTTGTTCATCGATTGGAGGCGATGGATATGAAAGAGGCGGTGCGCCATGCGGCGCACCGCCTCTTCCGTGGACGTATTTTCCAGAGCGAAAAGCCCGGAAAATCCTATTTGTTCACTTGGAATTTGGTCACACCGTTCTTGATGAAGTCCACGATTTGATGAGCGGCAGCCAGACCGGCGTTGATGTTGGCTTCGGCCGTTTCGGCACCCATCTTCTTCGGGGTCGAGAAGTAACGGGTCGGGAACTTTTCGGCCAATTCATCGTGATTGCCCGGCTTGATGTCGGTAACATACTTGAAGTCGGGACGGTCGTTGAGGATACGGACCATGTCGGCTTCGTGGATCACTTCCTTGCGGGCCGTGTTGACCAGCAAAGCGTTCTTGGGCATGCGGTTCAACAAATCGTAGTTGATGGAATCGATGGTTTCCTTGGTAGCAGGAATGTGCAAGGAAACGATATGGCACTTGCTGTAGAGTTCTTCCACAGAATCAACCGCCTTTACGCCGTCCTTTTCAATCACTTCCTTGGGGCAGAAAGCATCGTAAGCGTAGATGTCCATGCCGATGCCCTTGGCGATGCGGGCCACGTTGCGACCCACGTTGCCGTAAGCGTGGATACCGAGGCTCTTGCCCTTCAGTTCGGCACCCGTGCCGGGGTTGAACAAGTTACGGAACATGTAAATCATCAAACCGGTAGCCAATTCAGCTACAGCGTTCGAGTTCTGTCCCGGGGTATTCATGGCCACGATCTTGTGTTCGGTGCAAGCAGCCAGGTCGAGGTTGTCGTAACCGGCACCGGCGCGAACCACGATTTTCAGGTTCTTGGCGTGTTCAATGACTTCCTTGGTCACTTTGTCCGAACGAACAATCAAAGCGTCGGCATCAGCCACGGCTTTGTACAAATCGTTCACATCCGTGTACTTTTCCAGCAAAGCCAGTTCGAAGCCGGCTTCTTCCACGATTTGACGGATTCCGTCCACGGCAGCCTTGGCAAAAGGCTTTTCGGTAGCAACTAATACTTTCATGATTATATGAATTTTAATTAATCTTTATTTGTTCGGTTTTTTTTTATCGGGGCGAACCTATCATGGGTAAATTCCGCAGCCGCTCCAAAGACGGAGCGCGCAGCTATCCCCCTTGCCCATAAACAGAACCCTCAAGCTGCACTTGAGGGTCCCGTCAATTCTAAGAAGCTGTTTAAAATTTCTTGCAATCCTGAAAAGGCTGAATTTTCAGGGATTGGTTTCAGGATTTTGTTTGCCCATCGGGGGCTATTTCGGGTCTTTTTTTGCGTTTTTCACGTCGGATAGCTTGGCTATCTTCCTTTGAAAAACGCGGCAAAATCCCTCGAAATTTCCTCCCGATGCCTCAAACAAATAAATTTAAACAGCTTCTAAAACTCTTTTATGAACGCGCAGATGCAAGGCCCGCGACCGAGCCAACACCGGAGCGTATTTTGGTACGTGAGGATGTTGGCGACGGAGCGTAACGCCGCAGATGCCGTTCAGAAAAAGTTTTAAGCGTTTTTCTTGGCAAACTCCTGCATACAAGCCACCAACGCCTGCACATCTTCCATCGTGCAAGCATTGTAGATGGAGGCACGGAAACCGCCAACCGAACGGTGTCCCTTCAGGCCGGCCATGCCGCATTCCTTGGAGAAAGCGAGGAAGTCGGCTTCCTTTTCCTTGTATTTGTCTTCCATGACGAAGCAAACGTTCATCAAGGAACGGTCGGCCTTGTCGATAACCGTACCCTTGAACATCGGGTTGTTGTCGATTTCATTGTAAAGCAGGTTGGCTTTTTCGGTGTTCATCTTCTGGATGGCTTCCAGACCGCCTTGAGCCTTGATCCACTTCATGGTTTCGTGCATGATGAAGATGGGGAAAACCGGAGGCGTGTTGAACATGGAACCGCCCTTGATGTGCGTGCGGTAGTCAATCATCGTAGGCAGCGGGTGGTTGACCTTGCCGAGGATGTCTTCGCGGACAATGACAACGGTAACGCCGGCAGGACCTACGTTCTTCTGGGCACCACCGTAAATCAGGCCGTATTTCTTGACATCGACCGGACGGCTCATGAAATCGGACGACATATCAGCCACCAAGGTTACAGGGCTGTCGATGTCTTCCTTGATTTCGGTACCGTAAATGGTGTTGTTGGTCGTGATGTGGAAGTAGTCGGCATCGGTCGGGATAGTCCAGCCTTTGGGAATATGGTTGTAAGTAGTGCTTTCGGAAGAAGCAACCACTTCAACTTCGCCGCCGAACATTTCAGCAATCACTTTGGCTTCTTTCATGGATTTGTGAGCCCAGACGCCTGTATCCAGATAAGCGGCTTTCTTGCTGAGGAGGTTGAAAGGAACATAGCAGAATTGGGTGCTGGCACCGCCACCGAGGAAAAGAACGTGGTAACCTTCAGGAATGTTGTACAGCTCTTTCCACAAAGCTACGGTTTCGTCCATGATCGATTCCCATTCCTTGGTACGGTGGGAGATTTCGATAACCGACATTCCGGTCCCCTTGAAGTCTTTCAAAGCTTCGATACCGGCTTCAATTGCGGGCTGCGGCAATTTGCACGGGCCGGCATTGAAAATATGCACTTTTTTCATAACTATAGATGTTTTAAGTTTTCTTTTTATTATCGGTTTCCGTATATTGACGAATGCCTTCCGTTTCTTGTACTGCCGGCATTCCTCGCCAGAAACCTGACTAAAATCATGCAAACTTACCCCAAATTTTCTAATTGGCAAAGAAAAACCGCCATAAGCTGTTTCTCGGCGCAATCCGGAACTGCGGCATTCCGTGCGGTGGCCGGCTTCAGTGCGTGGATGGCAACCGGTTTAGGCTCATTCCCCTCGGATTTATGAAAATGACTTATTTTTGCGCATTTAGAAACCGGCGCAGCCTGCCGGCTTTTTCGAACCCAGAAAGAAGAAAGATGAAGAAACATGGTATCATGGCCACGCTCTCTATGCTGGCTTTGGTTTGTCTCACCGCCCTCCCTGCCTTTTCCCAAAGCATTTACAACCTCAAGCGCGCCGAGCTTGAAATCCATGTCGGCCCGGCAATTCCCTTGGGCAGCTTCGGTCAGACTGCCTTCCAAGGCAACGACAATATCGCCACGGCGACAACCCTGAACTATCATGGTGCCAAGGTCGGTGTCAACTACGGTTTGGCCTTCGGTTATTACGCTTCCCCGAACTGGGGCGTGGTGCTGTTGTTCAATGGGCATTCCTACGGTGTGAAGACCGGAGATGAAGGATTCTCGGCTTATCAGCCCAATTATCCATGGAAGACCACAGAAACCGATAAATGGACCGAGTTCATGGCGATGGCCGGTTTGACTTACCGTTGCATGATTGTGGATCGTTTGCTCTTCTCTGCTCGTGCCTATTTAGGGTATGCCCATCTGATGTCGCCTTTTTACCGCTCTGAAGCCCAGATGGGAAGCAATCTTTTTGAATATACCTTGCATTCCGATTCCGAACCTCAATTCGGATATGGTGCAGGGGTGGCTCTCAAATATCTGGTGGGGAGAGGTTTCCATTTGGATTTGCGTTGCGAGTACATGGCGGCTGTCCCGTTCTATTTCCGGAATGTCGGCAGCCAGGTTTCCATGTCCGGTCAAAATGTGCAAACTTCCACCCCGCATGACGAAAAGTACACCTTTCATGAGCGCTTCCAGTCGCTGAACGTGAGCTTGGGTTTCACCGTGGCGTTCTAAATATTCGATGATGGATAGCAAGAAGAAACTTTCGATTGAACCGGTGGGTGAGCAGGTGCGTGGCCAAGGCGGAAAAGGCGGCGCGAAAATCGACATAGATCGGCATTACCAGAAAATCCTGGATTGGTTCGCCCGCAATAATCCCTTTGCCAAGAGCGAGTTGCATTACAAGAACGCCTACGAATTGTTGGTGGCCGTCATTCTCTCGGCTCAGTGTACCGACAAACGGGTCAACATGGTGACTCCGGCCTTGCTGGCGCGTTTTCCCGATTCGCTTTCGATGAGCCGTTCCGACCAGGAGGAGATTTATTCTTATATCAAGTCGATTTCCTATCCCAACAATAAGGCAGCCCATCTTTTGGGGATGGCCAAGATGCTGCAATCCGACTTCGGCGGGCAAGTTCCCGACACGGTGGAAGACCTGATGCGTCTGCCCGGCGTGGGGCGCAAGACCGCCAATGTGATTGCCTCGGTCATTTTCGACAAGCCAGCAATGGCGGTCGATACCCATGTGTTCCGCGTCTCGGCCCGTCTGGGCTTGACCCACGCTGCCAAGACTCCTTTGGAAGCCGAGAAACAGTTGGTGGCCCATATTCCGGAAACCATACTCGGCAAGGCGCATCATTGGCTGATTCTGCATGGGCGTTATGTCTGCACGGCCCGCAAGCCTCATTGCGAAGAATGCGGCCTATCGGAATTTTGTCCCTATTTCCAGGCGAACCGGGAGGGCGATGCCTCCTTGCCAGCCGATGCCAAAGAAACGGCCTCTTCCCGGCCTTTGGAATCGTTGGAAAAGAAATCGGCAAGGATGAAGAAACCGGTATCACGGAAGGAACCGGTATCGCTCAAAAAATCAGTATCGCTCAGGAAGTTGGCATCAGCCAAGGGGAAATCAGCATCGTCCAAGGGAAACTCAAAAAAATAATACGTGAAATACTATATCATCTCCGGAGAAGCTTCGGGCGATATGCATGGGGCAAACCTGATTAAAAGTTTGAAAGCCAAGGATTCCCGAGCTGAGTTCCGTTGCTGGGGAGGCGACTTGATGCAGGCGGCAGGCGCCACCGTGGTCAAGCATTACAGGGATCTGGCTTTCATGGGATTTGCCGAAGTGGCCATGCATCTGGGTACGATTCTTGCCAATTTTCGTTTTTGCCGCAAGGATATGGATGCCTACCAGCCCGATATCGTGATTCTTATCGATTATCCGGGCTTCAATATGCCGATGGCGCGTTACGCCCATAAGCAAGGTTACAAAGTGTTCTATTATATCGCGCCCCAGGTCTGGGCATGGAGGACAGGCCGGATCAAGAAGCTCAAGAAATACACCGATGCCGTCTATACTCTGATGCCCTTCGAGCGCAGGTTCTACGAATCCTACCATGCAGAGGCCCTGTATGAAGGCAACCCCTTGGTCGATTCCATCCTGGCCTATCGTCCCGACGAGGATTTCATTGCCAAGTTCAAGGAGGAAGCCGATGCCAAAGGCGATGAACGCAAGCTGGTGGTCATTCTGCCGGGCAGCCGCAAGCAGGAAATCAAGCGGATTTTTCCTATGATGCTGGAAGTGGCCTCGCGTCAGCCCCAGTTCCGTTATGTGGTGGCGGGAACTAAGAACCTGCCCGATGCCATGTACCGGGAATACCTGGCGGCTTATCCGGATATCGAACTGGTTTACGGGCATACCTACGATTTGTTCACGATGGCATGGGCTGGCTTGGTCAAGTCGGGCACATCAACCTTGGAGGCGGCTTTGTTCGGCGTTCCGGAAGTGGTCTGCTACCAGACATCTCCCGTCACTTACGCCATAGGCCGGTTGTTCGTCAACAAGCAGGTACGTTTCATTTCCTTGGTGAACCTGATTATGGACCGTTTGGTGGTAGTGGAACTGTTGCAGCAGGATTTCACGGTTCAGCGGCTCGAAGCCGCGTTTCTGAAGATAGCCAACGACACGTTTGAAAGAAAAAAACAACTACAAGATTACGCTGAATTAAAGAAAGTTATGGGGAAAGGCGGCACTTCCGACCGGGTTGCGTCTTCGATAATTTCGATATTCGAGCGTATTACTAATGGAGAATCGAAATGAAAAGACTGATTTTTGTCCTGAGTATGGTTCTGATGTGGCTCCCGTTCCGGGCAGAAGCCGCTGCCGTATCTGTTCGGATTTTTGCCGATGCCGAACATGCCAAAATGCAGTTCACGGCCGAATTGGGTTCGTACCGGATTCAAGGCGCGGACGGAAGGACGGTACGGGAACTGGCCGAAGGCGAGAGTGTGGAGATGACGGTCAAAGGCGGGAAGGTGGCTTTGCGTCTGGGTGGACGCTCGTTGGGTTCGTTTTCGGATGTCAGGTTCGAGGGTGCCGGGCTGAAAGCGATTTATGGCTTGCGGGTGGAATCGCAAGGCAAGACTTTGGTCCGGTATTACGACGACCATTTGGAAGCCAAGGCGAAGGAGGGCAGCCTGTTTTTGATAAACCATGTGGATTTGGAAAATTACGTGGGCGGGGTGGTGCAGTCGGAAGTGCGCGGGGTGAGCGACAAGGTGGATTTCTTCAAGGTGCAGGCCATCATTTCGCGGACCTATGCGATGAGCAACCGTCTCCGCCATCAGGCCGAGGGATACGATTTGTGCGACGGGGTGCACTGCCAGGTCTATCATAGCCGCAACAATACCCCGGTAATCCTGACGGCCACCGTGCAGTCGGCCGGGCTGATTATCGTGGATGGGAGCGGCAAGCCGATTACGGCCGCTTTCCATTCCAATTCGGGCGGGCAGACGGCCAATTCGGAAGACGCTTGGAACACACCGGTCAGCTATCTGCGTTCGGTGGAAGACGAGTTTTCGTTGGAGGGCAAGAACGCCTATTGGGAAAAGCGGATGCCGAGGTCGGAATGGCTGGATTTCCTGAGCCGGGAATACGGTTATCCGGTGCGGAACGCCAAAATGAAGGACAGTGCCCTTACTTTCTCCCAGCCAGTGCGCAAAGCTTATTTTGCCGGGGGAATACCCCTGAAAGATATCCGGAGCGATATGAAGTTGAGGTCGTCTTTCTTCTCCGTCAGGACGGAAGGGGCGGAAGTGGTGCTGGAAGGCCGGGGCTATGGCCATGGCGTAGGGCTTAGCCAGGAAGGCGTGGTGAAGATGATCGACAAGGGCTATTCGGTGGAAGAGGTAATCAAGCATTACTACACCGGGGTGAATATCACAAGCCTGCAAGACAACGCCGCTTCCGGAAAACGCCGCCGTTGATATGTCCGCCCTGCGCGGGGAAAATTCTCTTTATCTTTTTCTTTCAGCTTACGTCTCAGGTCTGCTTTTGGGGAAGGCAGGCCTGTTTTTTTTGGTGGCGGCTTTGCTGTTCTGGCTGCTGGCCCGCTTGAGCCTCCCGGCCCGGTCTTGGGCAAGAAATCTGGCTTTGTGGAGTCTGGCCATAGCGGTCGGTGGCTTGCGGATGGAAGTCCAGAACCCTTGCCACGATCCCAAGCATTACCTGAACCAGCTCCCGTCCGAACTCTGGCTTGTGGCTTGCCGCTCCCAGTCAGAAGACCGCCCAAAGACCCAACGAGTCCAGGCCGAAGTCCTGGCAGTCTTGCGGCATGTTCCGTCGGCGGACAGTCTGACCGTGAAGGAATTTCGGGAAAATGCCCCCCTGCGGGATGGCCTTGTCTGGCAGGAATGCCGGGGCTTGGTGCAGCTTTACTTTCCCAAAGCCGACACCTCGTTGAAGGACTTGCAGTATGGCGACCGGATCTGGCTTCGAGGACGGTTGGACCCGATAGAAGGATTTACCGGCAGCGACGGGGCGTATTTCGATTACGGCGCCTTCATGGCCAAGAAACGGATTTACGGCAGGATGTTTCTCCGGGCGGGAAACTATGGGACGATGCCGGCAGGCGGTTTAGGGTTGAGCGATTGGTTGTACCGGATGGCGTTCTCGCTCAGGGACAAAGTGGTCGCTTTCATGAATCGCAGCCCGCTCCAAGGCAGCGAGCTTTCGGTGGCTCGATCCTTGGTCTTGGGGCTGCAAGGCTCCGATCCGGTGGAGGAAGCCTACCGCGATGCCGGCATTGTCCATGTGCTGGCCGTGTCGGGTATGCATCTGAGCATCTTCGCCTATATAGTATTGGGCTTGTTCCGTTTCCTAAGGCATAAGACTTGGCAACGATGGCTTCGCTTCCTGTTGGTGTTGGGGCCGGTCTGGGGTTATTCCCTGCTGACGGGGCTTTGTCCCTCGGTGGCAAGGGCCGCCTGCATGTTCACTTTCGTCGGTTTGGGGCAGTGCTTGGGGAAAAGGGTTCCTCTGATGCGTTCGTTGGCGGTCTCGGCTTTGGTGCTGCTTTGGGTGAACCCGGACATGATGTACGACTTGGGTTTCCTGTTGTCCTATCTGGCAGTGGCAGGATTGGCCTTGGTCAATCCCTGGCTGATGAAAATCTGGAGGCCTAAGCACCGCGTGTCCAGGCTCTTCTGGGAAATGAGCGTGACTTCGGTGTCTGCCCAGATCATGACTTTTCCGGTCATCCTGTCCTTTTTCGGGACTTTCCCTACGTATTTCCTGATTGCCAATTGGATTGCTGTCCCCTTGGGCAACGCGGCGCTTCCCATCGGCATCGTGGTTTCCTTGGTATCGCTTTTCTGGGAGGAATTGGCATTCTATTTGACCTACCCCTTGGACTGGACGGTGGCCTTGATGAACGCTTCGGCGGCCTGGATCGCCCGTTGGCCGATGGCGGTAGGCAATTTCTCCATGTCCTTGTTGTCGGTGCTGCTGTTCTATGTCTTCTTGTCTTATGCCTTGCGAACCTTGGCCCGTCCGCAGGCTTCGAGCCTGAAATGTGCTCTTTTGTGGTTTTGGCTGATGCTGGTAATAGGATGAGGGAGAAAACAGGCACTCTTGGCTGCGATTGTGGGTGAAGTGATTCTATATTGGATATCAGGGATGTCGGAAATATAGACTTGCGCTTTTCTCAAGTTGGATTACCAACCGGGTCTGCCGCCTCTTGTTTGGCGGATCCAAGTTGATTCGATGTGGATTGCCGGAGTGTCGTTGAAACAGGGGGCTTGCAGGAATGCATGCCTGGCAATGAAATGCGGAGCATCAGGTTGTAGGCCAGAGAGGGAGCGTATTGAGTACGGACCCAGCGGGATAAAGCCTGTAACGAAGCAGATGCCGATATAAAAAAAAGAAGCGGTCATCCGGCCGCTTCTTTTTTTGTAGCCCCGAGCAGAATCGAACTGCTATTTAAAGTTTAGGAAACTTTTATTCTGTGATTGATA
>CALUHO010000043.1 GCA_944320465.1 uncultured Bacteroidales bacterium
TACGCCTTCGGCTAGGCCAGAAGCATGCTGCATGACACAAGCGGGCAATCTCCCCAAAGTCTAATGACCGATTTGGGATAATCCACGAAACATCACGTCCCGCATCGGCGGGTCAGAAGAAGCAACCTCGTAACTCGGATTTTCATAGGAAAAGGAGTAAAATACAAGGCATCTGGCCGCATCTGGCCTCGGCGTTGGCGTTGCAGAAGAAAGGCCTCATAGGTCTGGCTTTCATGGCAAAGGGGCATGAACGAGGGATCGAGCCGAAAGACAAGGAGGAAGCATTGAAGTATGTGACCGACTTGGCCAAGGCTCGCAACTACGTAGATGCCCTTTTCACAGTAGATTTGCCCTTTTTCACCTGAGAATCATTCGGCGGCCATCCGCTTAGACTTATACCCAAACGTATACCCAATCCCCACGGTAATCATCTCCCGGAACTGGACTTTAGGCCCATGGTTCACGCCTTCGGCATCCACCCAATCCACATTGTCATCGTATTTGAGCGATGTGCCGATCATAGCCTTGAACACGGAGTTCACCTGCATTTCAATCTGGACGTTCCAATCCACCACTACATTTCCAAAATCCCGATTATAAGGCGTAAAGAAAGTAGCATCGGTTTTCAATGTCATATTTTTCCAAAAAGTCCAAGACAAAGCAGTTTTCAGGCTCATACCAAGCTCGAACTTAACGTTCTGTCCGGAATCAACGCCAAATAAACCTTGGTTTGCCAGAAACTGGTCTTCCACAAAGGTGGTACGGCTACTTGCAGGAGAAAAATAGGCCGAAAACAAGCCCCCAAGCTTATACTCCATACCAACAGAAGCATTCAGATATCCAGGTGACAGGAAATTAGAAATATAGGGTTCTCCCGCTTTCTTGTCATCGGCTTCGGCGTAACCGCGGTCATACTGAGTCTGGAAATCCATCATAACGGTATAAAAGAAACGTCCACCGGGAATCGCGTAACCGTATTGCGTTGACAAAAGGAAATTATCTACCGTTTTGTTCAGCCCGTCCGACTTGGTATAGACCAAACCATATTCGGTGTTCAAACGGGTTTCCCATTTATGCCCGCCTTGACGGTAGGCCAGTTTCATATCCAGAAGCCCGTTTCCTGAAATCGAACTTTCGCCCCCGGCTGACCAATTTGTCAATGAGGTCTGCGCCAAATTGATTCCCCCCGTAAAATCGAAAGCCCAACGGCTGACCGAATCCTTAGGATTAATCAACGGCTTACGCTGCTTTTTTGGTTTTTCTTGTTTCCCATCCACCACTTCCAAGTTCTGAATCAGAGGCTGGATTTGAATCATGGGTGCACGACGCCGCCTGCGTAGCAGTTCGGGATCCCGGATATTCTCTATGCTCAACATATTCCTCACTTCACTGAAAGGCTCCTCAGGATTCACGCCCCACCGGGTTCCATAAAGGCTGTTACGAATCACATCTTCATACTGCAAGCCAAAATAAGCGGGTTCCTCGGCCTTTGCGATTTCCGGGAAACCATCCATATCCACTGCAAAAGTCATGGCAAGCAAACCGGTATCAGCAAGGACATCGTCCTCAACAGTCCCTATTCCCAGGCAGTACGGAGGCAAACATTCCGCTTCCGGATCCGGCAAAACCTGAGAATGCACACTTCCCCAAAAGCAGCAGAAAACAGCCAGCACGAACATTTTTCCTTGTAATGCGCTCATTTTGTTACAAATTTCGTTAAAATGTAAAAATTTTGAAGCCGCGAAGGTAATACAAAGATATTGTTTCTCCATGAATATCAATAAAGCTACAGTATATTTGCACCCTTACGGCGGGAAACTTCCCATAGGCGGCAACGATGGCAGTGCGGCCTGCCCGCCCAGCACGCAACCTGCAAGAATACCTCTTCTGCACTCCCAATCATTGCAGGCATGATTAGTACTGACATATACCTGCAAGAACGCCTCTTCCGCCCCTGTATATCATAAGGCAGCGGCAAGACCGATTCTCTTGCCTGCCCAACCAAAACCGATAAACGCCAATCATCGCATCACTATGCAAGCATCAAAACAACAGACTCCTGCAAGACAATTCACAACTTTTGCCGGACCGTGCAGCGCAGAAAGCCTGTCTCAATTGAAGGCAGTGGCTCGGTTCATCAAAAAGTGGAACGAAGAGCATAACCTCCAGATTCAAGCCTTGCGAGCCGGAGTCTGGAAACCGCGCACTCATCCGGGAGAATTCGATGGTTACGGGACGCAGGCCCTTGAATGGCTGCAACAAATCAAAACCGAATCCGGACTGGCTGTCGCTACCGAAGTAGCCACGGCGCATCATGTGGAATGTTGCCTGAAAGCGGGCATCGACATCCTATGGGTCGGAGCCAGAACCACTTCCAACCCGTTTTTGATGCAAGAAATCGCCTCGGCCTTGCAAGGCTGCAGCCTGCCAGTCTGGATTAAAAACCCCATCAGCCCGGACTTGGGCTTGTGGCGAGGCGCGGTAGAAAGAGTAGCTGCAACCAGCAAAGGGTTCATCGGTGCTATCCACCGGGGCTTCGGGCTTTATAATTCGGCACCGTACCGCAATGCGCCTTTATGGGAAATAGCTGTGGAAATGAAGCGTTCCTGCCCGCATATCCCGCTTTTGTGCGACCCGAGCCATATCGGAGGCAAACGGGATTTGGTGGCGGAAATCGCGCAGACTGGCGTGGATTTGGAAATGGACGGCCTGATGATCGAAGTGCATCCCGAACCGGAAAAGGCACTGAGCGATGCCCGGCAGCAATTGGATCTGAAGGCTTTCGAACAATTGCTTTCCGGCTTGCGCTTCCGCGATACGCAAAGCAGCACGGCCCGAATGACCCAAATCCGCTGCATCCTGGACGAAATCGACGATGAATTAGTGCAATTGATTGCCCGTCGGATGCGGCTCGTGGAGGAAATCGGAAAGCTCAAAAAAGCTTCGAACCTGTCCGTGTTGCAAATGGACCGCTGGAACACGGTGGTAGAACGTGCTTTGGATCAAGCCCGCACCCAAGGCTTGGATGAAAATTTCGTGAGGAGCCTGTTCAACTGCATCCATTCCGAAGCACTCCGTTTGCAACAGGATTCCAAGAAAGAAGAAAATTAAAGGCACAATACAGCCGTGTATCATTATACTGTTTTCAACAACAAATTCATTGAGAAGCTGTTTAAAATTTCTTGCAATCCTGAAAAAATGAATTTTCAGGAACCGGTTTCAGGATTTTGTTTGCCCATCGGGGGCTATTTCGGGTCTTTTTTGCGTTTTTCACGTCAGATAGCTTAGCTATCCTCCTTTGAAAAACGCAGCAAAATCCCTCGAAATCCCCTCCCGATGGCCTAAACAAATAAATTTAAACAGCTTCTGAATAGGCGCATGCAGGTTCAAAAACCGATAGGCATAAGCAGGTGTCTCGGGAAATCGTCGAGTACTTGAAAAAGCAGCAAACAGCGACCCGGATGCCAACAGCTCGGAAAAAATGATTAACTTTGAAGTTTGGGGAAAATCGGCAGGGAAAATCGGTACAAAACGATGCCGGATACCGGCGAACAGACAGGAACCATGCCGTCCAGACACGGCCATCTATCGCGGACTGCCCGATGCGAAGGGCGTTCACAACAGGAATGACCGAGCAAGGCTCGATGAGGACCGGGCTGCCCGATGGAGCATCCAGGACTATTCCCCATCATGGGTTCGCCCCCAAAGCCCCGAAGGGCAAAAAAGAAGATTAATCAATAAAAATCAATATCATGGACAAAAACATTTCCGCGCTCGAACCGAAAAACGTTTGGGCCAACTTCTACTCGATGACCCAGCAGCCCCGTCCTTCCAAGCATGAAGAAAAGGTGCGGGCTTTCTTGGTAGACTTTGCCAAGCAACGCAATATCGAAGTCCAAGTGGACAAGGTAGGCAATGTAATCATGCGCAAGCCGGCCACGCCGGGCATGGAAAACCGCAAAGGGGTAATCCTGCAGGCCCACATGGACATGGTTCCGCAAAAGAACGCCGACAAAAAGCACGACTTCCTGACCGACCCTATCGAAGCCTACATAGACGGCGAATGGGTACGGGCCAACGGCACCACGCTGGGCGCTGACAACGGGATGGGCGTAGCTGCCGCGCTGTCTGTCCTCGAATCCGGCACCTTGAAACACGGCCCGGTGGAAGCCTTGATCACCACCGACGAGGAAACCGGCATGACCGGAGCTTTCGGCCTGGAAGGAGGACTGCTCCAAGGCGATATCCTGCTCAACCTCGACTCCGAAACCGAAGGCGAGCTCTACGTAGGCTGCGCCGGCGGGCTTGACGCCACTTTCAACATCGAACTCGAAACGGCCGATGCCAAAGGCCTGGCGGCTTACAAACTGAACCTGACCGGCCTCAAAGGCGGACACTCCGGCATGGACATCATCTTGGGCCGAGGCAATGCCAACAAGCTGATGAACCGCCTTTTGAGCCGGCTCAACAAGAAAGCCGAAGCCCGTTTGGCCACCTTGGACGGCGGAAGCCTCCGCAACGCCATCCCGCGCGAATCCTTCGCCACCATCGTGCTGCCCAAGAACAAGGAAGCCGAACTGAAGAATATCGTGGACACTTTCTATGCCGAAACCAAAGCCGAGCTTTCCATCGTGGAACCCGACTATAAACTGGAATGCGAAGCCGCTCCCGAAGCTGCCAAAGCACTGACCGCCGAAGCTACCGCCCGCCTGTGCGACTTTGTCTACGGCATCCCCAACGGCGTGATCCGCATGAGCGACTCGATGCCCGGCCTGGTAGAAACTTCCACCAACATGGCCATCGTGAAACTGGAAGACAAAGGCGGCAAATGCGTGGCCGCGATTTCCTGCCTGTTGCGGTCGTCGGTGGATTCCGCCAAATACGACCTGGCCGACAACATGCAAGCCGTTACCGACCTCTGCCCGGGCGCCAAAGCCGAGTTCACCGGGGCTTATCCGGGCTGGAAGCCCAATATGGAATCGCCTATCCTGAAGGAAATGAGCGGACTCTACCAGAAGCTCTTTGGCAAGGAACCCAAGGTGATGGCCATCCACGCCGGTCTGGAATGCGGCCTCTTGGGCGGCGTTTACAAGAACTGGGACATGATTTCGTTCGGTCCTACCATCATGCACCCGCACTCGCCGGACGAAAAGGTCAACATCGAATCCGTCCGGAAGTTCTGGGAGTTCTTGGTGGCCACGCTCGAAAACGTGCCGGCGAAATAAGCTTCCAATAAATAAAACTTGAACAGAATCCAGAAGAGATTCCATGCCCTCTCCATTTTCAGGTGGTGTGTCAGACTCGTACTCCGACACACCATCTGAAAATAATTCCAAAGTCCTATTTTGACACGTCCTCTATTATCATGCAGACACTTAAACCCAAATCGGTCATTAGACTTTGGGTAGATTGTCCGCTTATGTCATGCAGCATGCTTCTCGCCTAGCCGAAGGCGTAGCGGGCTACGTCGAGGCGTAGCGAGGAGCAAGATGCGGACAGAAGCGAACAAGATGCACAAAAGCATCCCTCTTCGAAAACAGGAAACACACTCGGCGAGTCTAATGACCGATTTGGGTTAAATGTAATTGCAATCCACTTTGCTCTTGCACCGCCTAAAAAAGCCATCATGAAGACACTGTATTTAGCCACGCATAACCGGCACAAGAAAGAAGAAATCCAGAATATTTTCGGCCAGCATCCAATACTGAACCAAGCTTTCCGCATCGAAGGTCTAGATGCCTTGGACTTCCACGAAGAAATACCCGAAACCGCAGACAGTTTGGAAGGGAACGCCTTGCAGAAAGCGCAATACATCCACCAGAAATTCAACGTAGATTGCTTTGCGGACGATACCGGCTTGGAAGTATCGGCCTTAGACAACCGTCCTGGTGTCTTCTCTGCCCGTTACGCCAACATGCCGGACAACTTCGAGGAAACCGGGCTGGCCAGCCCTGAATCCCTGCAAATGCCTGACCCCACTTTCGACCAGAACATAGACCGGTTGCTGTTCAAATTGCAGAACAAACCGCGCCAAGCCCGTTTCCGCAGTGTAATCTGCCTTATCTTGAACGAAGAAACATACTATTTTGAAGGCAGTGTGAACGGCATCATACTCAACGAACGCCACGGCAATCAAGGTTTCGGGTACGATCCGGTTTTCCAACCCAATGGATTTGAAAAAAGTTTTGCCGAACTCAACGTAGAAGAAAAGAACGCTATCAGCCACCGCGGAAAGGCAATACAGGCCCTGATTTCATTCTTGGAAAAAAGATAAAACGCTTTGCCGAGCTGCAATCCCCCATGCCAACCCTCCTGCCGCAAAAGACATAAAAAGACCGAAACCGTGCCAAGAATCCTGGCACCCGCCAATATCAGGACAACAGTCGGCGCACCTCGTCCGGATTCTTGCAAATCACATACAAATGGTCTTTGGCTTGCAGACGGGTATTGCCGCTGGGTACGATGTACTCGCCCTTGCGCATGATCATCGTCACGCGGGTGTCGTCGGGCAGCTGGGCATCGAGCAAGGTCTGGTTATCCAAGGACGAACCTTTGCGAACCATAATCTCAACCATCTCTGTCTTGGTATCCAAATCCTTACGGGAAAGCAAGGCCGGTGGCAATGTGTAGGCCAGCTTGAGCCGCTTGGCGACCCAAGGAATCGTGCTGCCTTGAAGCACCATCGAAGAAAAGGCGATAAAGAACACCAGGCTGAACATCATGTCCGCGTTCGGGATGCCGGCCAGCAAGGGATAGGTAGCGAACACGATGGCTGCCGCCCCGCGCAAGCCCACCCAGGAAATGAAAATCTGGTTTCGGAAATTGAAGCGGTCCTTGAAGAAAAGCGAACAGAGGAATATGGCCAGCGGACGAGCCACGATGATGATGGCTGCCGATATAAGCAAACCGGTCCATTTCACTTCCCAGACCTGGCTGGGGAACACCAACAGACCCAAGGTCAGGAACAACACCAGCTGCATCAGCCAGGCGTAACCGTCAAAGCTGTTGACGATGCTCTGGCGGTGCGAAATCTTATGGTTCCCGACAAAAATCCCGCAGATGTAAACCGCCAAGAAACCGTTGCCATGCAGAAAATCCGTAAAGGAATAAGTGAACAGCATCAATGCGATGGCCAACACAGGATACAAACCCTCGTAACCGATTTTCAACTTGTTGATCATCTTGGTGGAGAGCTTTCCCATCACAAAACCCATCAACACCCCGACAGCCATCTGCACGAACAGCATCAGGATGGCCCCGCCCACCGAATGAGTCGCGCTTTGGGCATCGACCATGCTCAGGAAGAACGTAGTCAGCAAGAACGCCATCGGGTCGTTACTCCCGCTCTCGAATTCCAGCAAGGGCTTCAGGTTGTATTTGAGCGAAAGGCTCTTGGTATTAAGGATATTGAACACAGCCGCCGCATCGGTAGAAGAGACAATCGATCCCAACAACAAGGATTCCGCCCATGAAAAGCCGGGACCGCCGCCAATGCCCGTTATCAATTTGACCGCTATGCCGACAAAGACCGCCGTCAACACCACGCCCAACGTAGCCAGCACCATCCCTTTGCCTAACACCGGCCTTATCGACCGCCATTTGGTATCCAGTCCACCGGAAAACAAGATGAAGTTAAGCGCGATGACCCCGATAAACTGGGCAATGTCTGCATGTTCATAGCCAAACTGGATTTTGCCGATGCCTTCCGAACCGGCCAGCATCCCCACCCCGAGGAAAATAATCAAGGCGGGAACGCCGAACTTGTACGAAGCCTGTCCGGCAAAAATGGCGATGAAAAGCAATAAAGAGATAATCAATACGACATTGTGGGCTGTAATGACCATGCGCTAAAAAAATGTAGAGTTAGAAAATTGTCCACAATACTTGACCCGGCTTTGCACCGAAAAGTCCCAATAATGCAGAGAAAAGCAAAAGTAGCGAAATCAAAGCATAATATCAAGACTTTCCAAGGCAAAACACAATAAAAAAAAACGTACCTTTGCGACCGTTTCTACGATGACCAACATAGTGCAACCTACAGAAACATGGCTTTCGCTATAAGGTCTCCAGCAATACCATCTACAAAGAAAGGAAGTAAAGAAGATGCTGAAACACACTGAAATCAAAGACCTTGTAAAACTTTCGCTTCAAGAAGGCGAAACAAGACCCGTCACCGTAAAAGGCTGGGTCCGGACCAAACGCGGCAACAAGCACGTGGCCTTCATCGCGCTCAACGATGGCACCTGCGTGCAAAGCTTGCAGGTGGTGGCCGAGCTGCAAACGGAAGAAAAGCCGGACGGTTTCGGCGACGAACTGATGAAAAAAATCACGACAGGTGCCTGTCTCTGCGTAGAAGGAAATCTCGTCAAATCGATGGGCAAAGGGCAGAATGTGGAAATCCAAGCCCGGAATATCGTGGTCTATGGCGAAGCCAATCCCGACACCTATCCCTTGCAGAAGAAAGGGCATTCGCTGGAGTTCCTGCGCGAGATAGCCCATCTGCGTCCCCGCACCAACACTTTCGGCTGCGTGCTGCGTCTGCGCCATGCGATGGCCTACGCCTTGCACCAATTCTACCATGAGCGCGGATTCGTCTACCTGCATACGCCCATCATCACCGGTTCCGACTGCGAAGGGGCCGGGGAAATGTTCCAAGTGACCACGCTCGACTTGGACAAATTACCCAAAACTCCGGAAGGGAGCGTGGATTTCAGCAAGGATTTCTTCGGGAAATCGACCAAGTTGACCGTTTCAGGCCAGCTGGAAGGCGAGCTGGGCGCCATGGCCTTGTCGAAGATTTACACTTTCGGGCCGACGTTCCGGGCCGAAAACTCCAACACGCCGCGTCACTTGGCGGAATTCTGGATGAACGAACCGGAAATGGCCTTCTACGAAATCGAAGACAACATGGACTTGGCGGAAGACTTCCTCAAGCACCTCACGTCCTATGCCCTCGAGAACTGCATGGACGATTTGAAGTTCCTCAACGACATGTACGACAAAAGCCTGATCGAGCGTCTGGAACATGTGCAGAAAATGACATTTGAACGCATCACCTACACCACGGCGGTGGACGTGCTGAAAGCAGCGAACGCCAAGTTCGAATACCCGGTGGAATGGGGCGTGGACCTGCAGTCCGAACACGAACGTTTCTTAGTGGAACACCATTACAAGAAACCTGTCATCATCACCGACTACCCGAAGGAAATCAAGTCGTTCTACATGAAACAGAACGCCGATGGCAAGACGGTGCGCGGCATGGACGTGCTTTTCCCGCAAATCGGGGAAATCATCGGCGGCTCTCAGCGCGAAGAAGACTTAGACAAGCTGCTGAACCGCATCCACGAGCTGAACATGCCCGAACAGGCCTATTGGTGGTATCTCGATACCCGCCGTTTCGGTACCGCACCGCACAGCGGTTTCGGACTCGGCTTTGAACGCCTTTTGCTGTTCATCACCGGCATGACCAATATCCGGGACGTGATTCCGTTCCCGCGTTATCCGCAGAACGCCGAATTCTAGGAGATGCGTGATAATGGGCAATCTGCTGCGTTGCTTTGGCTTCACCGAAAGCAGGCTGCACCTCGGCATAGCTCAAGCAAACTTGGCTCTGCTCTGCTGTTCGTGACTGCGTTCGAGTCTTGAAAGGCAGTCACGAACAGCAGAGCAAGCCGAACGCAGAATCAAACGGAGTTTGAATTACGCTGAGGCGAAGCCTGCTCTCGCTGCGAAGCAACAACAGTACGCCCCTTCGTTCTCGCTCTCATCACCTTGCATTTTGCCCATTCTGACACATCTCCTTAAGACGCATACTGTCTTCAAAACAGAAAGAGAGTTCTTTCCGCTAAAGAAGCGAAGAGAACTCTCTTTTCTTTTAACCCAAATCGGTCATTAGACTTTGGGGAGATTGCCCGCTTGTGTCATGCAGCATGCTTCTCGCCTAGCCGAAGGCGTAGCGGGCTACGTCGAGGCGTAGCGAGAAACAGGATGCGGACAGAGGCGGGCAAGATGCCCGAAAGCCTCATTTTCCTAACCGAAAACAGCCCCGGCGTGTCTAATGACCGATTTGGGTTAAAATATATAGATCCGCATCCTCGGATTTTTAATAGCACCAATCCATCACCTCCATTGCCTGATCCACAATCCGCCAAGCGCCGGATTCGGCCAGTTCCTGACGGCCTCGGAAACCCCAGCTGACTCCGATGGAACGCATACCGGCATTGGCAGCCGTCTGCATGTCCACATCCGAGTCACCTATGTAAACCACCTCGGCCGGCTTCATGCCCAATTGCTCGCAAATATAGAAGACCGCTTCCGGCTCCGGCTTCATCGCTAAGAAACGGAATCCGTCAGCAGGTTTTTCCGAAGAAGCCAAAGACTTGGCCAATGAGACTTTTGCCGAGGCAGACAAGGCAGAACCGCCGCCTGAAGCCGGTCCGGATGCCGATTCACCCGAAGCAAACGTTTTTCCGGAAAAGCCCGGTTCGCCCGCGAAAGACGGATGCCAATCCTCCGGAACAGAAACGCCCGCACCTAAGGCGCAATCGAATTTCCAAGGCGCAAACAACTCGGCGATAATCTTTTTCGTCACCACATCCGGCTTGTTCGACAACACGCAAAGCCGGATATGCCGGGCCGTCAAGGCATCCAACAAGTCCGCTATGCCCGGATACATCGTGGTCTTTACCAAATAATTCTTCCCGTAATCCGCCAAAATCTTGTCCCGGCAGCGTTCCACCGTAGCATCGTCCCGCTTCTCTTCCGGCAAGGCATTCCAAACCAAATTCCTCAATCCTCGCCCTAGAAAAAGCCCGTACTGCGATACCGGCCAGACCGGAAAGCCTTCCTCGGCCAAGGTCCGGTTGGTGGCATCGGCCAAATCCTCCTTGGAATCAATCAAGGTCCCGTCCAAATCAAAAATCACCGCTTTCACCGGCAGACTATCCATATACACCATACTATTTACATCTTATTTTAACCCAAATCGGTCATTAGACACGCCGAGTCCGTTTTTGATTGGGAAAGTGAGGCTTTCGGGCATCTTGCCCGCCTCTGTCCGCATCCTGTTTCTCGCTACGCCTCGACGTAGCCCGCTACGCCTTCGGCTAGGCGAGAAGCATGCTGCATGACACAAGCGGGCAATCTCCCCAAAGTCTAATGACCGATTTGGGTTTAAACTTCGTTTCCGATAAACGCGGTGCCTCGGCATAGCTCGAACTCCGTTCGGCTCTGCACTCGGCTTGCAGTTTATTTCATGCCTTAGCCGCGAAAGGCATCGCCCGTCAGGCATAACGCAAAAGCCCTCCAAAACCGCGTCACCAACTCAAGCCTCGCCCTGTATATCTTCCAGCTTGACCAATTTGTTCACAATGGCATAAATCGTCAGACCAGCCGAACTGTGAATCTGCAACTTGGAAGAGATATTCCGCCGATGCGTGATGACCGTATGCGAAGAAATGCACAACTCGTCGGCAATCTGCTTGTTGGTATAGCCGCGCACCACCAAAGCCACAATCTCCTTCTCCCGCTGGCTAAGCACCTTCTCGCCCTCCTCGCTCGTCTCCTGCCGGGAAGCCAGACGCTCCACCTTCTCCCGAATCGCATCCCGACTATCGAACAAGGAAATTGTCTCATCAAAGCCCTCGGTATGCTTCTGCTCCCTCAGGCTATCCACAAAGGCCACACAGACCAAATCCGGCAACTCCGTATGCAAACGCAGTTTCTGGGGCGAACCCAGTTCGGGCAAGAGAGGATTCACAATCAATACATCCGGCTTTTCCGCCATCAAATAAGGATGCAACTGGCCCCCTTGCCCCATCCGGATCACCCTGAAACTGTTGTTAATCTGCCGAAGTATCGTAGAAAGGCCATCGGCTATGATGTCGGAGTATTCCACTATGACGAATTTCAACATCTTTCCCATGGCATCTTATTTTTCAAGTAATTCTATCAATGGAACCAAAAGACAGTCTTCCACCATATTATGCTGGCGCAAATCATCCGCGCAAGTAAAAATGTCAAACAAGACGGCATTGAACACATTCCCGGTCTTGCCGGTGTAATACTTTACCAAGATATCCCGCAATTCGGTCAGACGGCTTTCTATATCGCTGTGCTGCTTCCGGAAAATGGAAATATGGTAATCGATGCCGGAATCGCCTTGTACCAAAGCCCGGATATAGGGGAAAACCACTTTCTCTTCATAATCCATGTGATTCCTCACCTCGGCCACGTATTCATCAAAATAGCGCATCACCACCACCGCCACATCCTTTTCCCCGTCCATCGCTTCCAAAAGCCGCGCCCTGATAGAAGGCAAACGGTAATCCAGAAAATAATCGTGCGAATTGTGAAGGTACTTGACAATAGCTTCGGGATTCAGGCCCTTATCTACCTTGGGCAAGGTGCCTTCTCCATGCAAGTTCATGTTCACGATAGCCAAGAATGTCTTGACATCAACCCCGTTGCGTTTGCAGATTTCTTCTATGTCGCTGTCGCCGAAACCCATCGGAATCCCGAAACGGCTCAGTACAAACAACATGAAATGGTCTTCGCAAATCAGGTCGCACATCTTGTCGTGAGGTCCGTACTGTATCATCATGCTTGTTTTTTCTAATTGCGTATCTTTGTTCTTAGCTTCGGGTTGCTTTGCCAGCGAGCCGAAGCTATCGGCCCACCAGCGTCCCAAGCCGCAGAACAGAACTGCCGACCAAAGACTCTGGCGAAGCCCAATAAAGAAACAAAATTAAGAATATATCCCGATACCATGCAAACGACTCGGCAATCCGGCATTCCCGGCAACGACTCGCCAACAACCCGAATACTCCCGCTCAAGACATTGCTCGCCGGCCTAGAACAATGGGTTCCCTTCGTCTGGCAAGAGAACTACGATAACGCCGGCCTGATCCTGGGCGATCCCAACCAGCAGATACGGAAAGCCTTGGTCTGCTTCGACGTGACACCCGAAGTGGTGGACGAAGCGGTCCGGAGCGGGGCGGATCTGATTCTTTCGCACCATCCTGCCATTTTCAAGGGCATCAAGCGAATCAACCCGGCAAGCCGTCTGGGTTACATGATCAAGCAGTCCTTATGCCACGGTATCGCTTGGTGCGCCCTGCATACCAATCTGGACAACACGCTGAGCGGGGTCAATTCCTGGCTCTGCGAGCATCTGGGTTTGCAGGAGGTAAGGCCTTTGGTACCACTCCAGGGCATCTATGGCAAATTGCAAGTCTATGTGCCGGAAGCCTATGCGGAAAAACTGCGGCAGGCATTAGCTGAAGCGGGTTGCGGTGCCGGTGCCAGATACGATGCCTGTTCATACACCAGCCGGGGAGAAGGCCGGTTCCGCGCCGGCAGCCAGGCGCATCCGTTCACCGGGCGGATTGGAGAGCTGCACTGCGAAGCCGAATGCAAGATAGAGTGCCTGTACCCGCTGCACAAAACCCGGCAGGTACTGGACGTCCTGCGGACAAACCATCCCTACGAGGAACCGGCCTTCGACCTGCTCCCGCTCCAGAACGAGGCTGTGGAGCAAGGTGCCGGTGCCATCGGCATCCTGCCGGAAACCATGCAGGAACGCGAACTTCTGGACAAGCTCAAGGAACTGACCGGCGTGCATTGCATCCGGCATTCCGGATTCCAAGGCCGCAGAATCAAGAAAATCGCCCTCTGCGGAGGCAGCGGCGGTTCCTTCATCGCCAACGCCTGCGGCCAAAAAGCCGATGTATATATCACCGGAGAGCTTAAATATCACGACTTTACCGATACCGAACCCAGCACATGGCTCGTGGACATAGGGCATTTTGAAAGTGAAAAATTTGCCATGGAACTCATATTTAGGTTCATTCGGAAAAATTTTCCTAACTTTGCCGTTTCCATATCGGAGCAGGCAAAGAATCCTGTATCCTTTTATTAGCCGACAGGCAAGAACGATGGACTCCGGGTTAGCCCGAAAGGAACCGTTCCTTGTAGTCAGACTATTCAAGTAAAAAGCAATAAAACATTGACACTGTTTCGTAAATACATAGTACAATGAAGGAAAAAACCGGGCAAAAAGAAGAAAAGCCAGTAATTGTTTCGGACGAAAGGGATTTGGATATCGAACAGAAACTCACATCCCTCTATGCGCTCCAATGCGTGGACTCCGCGATTGACAAAATCCGTACCTTGAGAGGGGAATTGCCATTAGAAGTCCAAGACTTGGAAGATGATATTGCCGGTTACAACAGCAAAATCGAAAAAATCGAAGCCGAGATGGCCGAGATAAACAAGAACATTGCTGACCGCAAAGCTGCCATTACCGAAAACAAGGCGCAGCTCAAGAAATACGACAAACAGCTCAAAGATGTCAAGAACAGCCGGGAATACGATGCCTTGAACAAGGAAATCGAATACCAGAAGCTTGAAAACGATCTGCACGAGAAACGCATCCGTGAAGCAAACGCACAACTCGAAAAGAAAAAAGCCGATTTGGAACACATTGAGGAAGCCCGTTCCGAAAGGCAAAAAGACTTGGATCTGAAGAAAGGCGAACTGGACGAAATCGTAGCCGAAACTGAAAAGGACGAAAAAGCCCTGATGGAAAAGTCGGAACGCTTCCAAAAACGTATCGAACCGCGTTGGCTCCGCCTCTATGAACGCATCCGCAACAATGCCCATAACGGCCTTGCCGTAGTTTGCGTGGAACGCGATGCCTGCGGTGGATGCTTCAGCAAGATACCTCCTCAACGGCAAATCGACATCCGGATGCACAAGAAAATGATTTCGTGCGAATACTGCGGGCGTTTTCTCGTGGACGATGCCATCAAGGAAAAAGCCGAAGAAATCGTAAAGAACGAGAAATAAGCAAAATTCTACCTAATATCAGCCGTAGCGCTAACCGGGAAAGGCTGATAAAGTCCCCACATAACAAACGACCCTGATAGAGTTATTCTACCAGGGTCGTTCTGCATAGAAACCATAATTTCAGGAAGCCTCTTTTTTTTCACTCGCTACTTCAATTGCCGAATCAACATTCCCGGAACAAAGCCGACACCGGAAACGGTACGGAAGGTTGTGGCTGTCAGTTCCGAGCCATCGGACTGCTCTTCAAAAGCCATGTAACGATTGTCCCAGATCTGCCCTTTCTGCGGCTTCACCACACCGACCCTACGGTAGACCATCCTGCCATCCTCTCTTTCCACGGGCTGCAAGACCTCGAACTTGGTAGAAGGTTTCAATCCCTCTTTCTTGCCCACTTTCGCCACCACCTTTCCATTTTCCACGGCTATTACCGGGGTCTTGACCTTGAAGGCTTCGAACTTCTTCTGCAAACCTGCAATATTGCGATCCATCGCCCGAGCACAAACCTTGCGGATGATATCCTCGTTGGAATGAACGCCTTTCATCACCGTCTTCTCGCTCTTCTCCTTATACTTGCCTAGATATTTCAACGTAAACAAATCGGTCTGCTCGAACAAGGATTTCCTCCGCAAACGCTCCGCCTCCGGCGTGTTTTCATCCACCCAATAATCCGAATAAAAAAGATTGGCTATCGAATCAGTCCAGACCAATTGATACAAATGGGTCGTCACTTTCACGGTAAAACCGGACAGATTATCCGCAATAATAGAACCCAAAGCCGCAGTTCCGGCCACAGCACCCGCTATTGCCTGGGCATTATCATCATCCTCCGAAGCGACCGTCGCCACCAATGCCACTTGCGCTACCGCCTGCAATATAGCACTGGCCAATTGCGCTTTCTGCTCCTTGTCTACATAAACAATGTCATTGACTGTCACAAACGTGTTCCCGATCAATTCTTCCCCGGCATCGGACAACATAGCCAAGCCTCGCTTAGTCATACGAGCTTCAACTACATCCATTTCTGTAGCGTTATAATTGCCCCTGTCTGCCACCAAGTCTACATTGAAAACACCGTTCTCGTCTCGATTGAACCATTTGGCGACCAAATGTCTGGCTACGTGATTCCCTTGCAAGAAAGCTGTAATTTCATAAGGTTGTACGGCTCGGCCCGACAAAGCTTCCACCCTGCGGACATTCAAATTATGGTCTTCATATTTATCGGGCGTAGGCAATCCTAAATAGACATAATCAATTTGCGAGGCATACTTTGCCTGTGGATGCGCTATTAAAAGAGAATACAGCGAACTGCGCCTGTACCGCGTTTCCGCGCCATCCGCCAGACGGTGCTGCGCCCGCACCGGAAAAGCTGCCAACAAAACAAAAAACAGACAGAAGCCGAACTCGAAAAGAGCGTCTTTCTTATTCATCTCACTCAATTTTGGCAATTAAACATCTATCAAAATCCCCCACTATCACGAAACGCTACCGAAAACCATACGGAACCGATTTCCGATTCATTTCCAATCAATATCCCCACAAGCTCTCCGGCACCACTTTCTCGTTTATCTTGAACTCATTGGCCTTGGTCATCAACCAAGCATTAGGCAGTTCTTCCATAGTCTTGCAGAACTTAGTCACAATGAAACCCGTATAATGCAATAATGCGTACTGCCGGTTAGCTTGAACCAATATCAACGGACACAAAGCCCAAGTCTGCTCGGCTGCATAATACTGGTACAGATACACGATTCGATCGTAAGCCGGAGCTGCCACACCTACGCCATTCTCTGTCATGAGGCCATATTTTCCATCTTGCTTGTAGAGATAGGCATCGAACATAGGAGGAAACCACACCGAATCCAATTTCCTCAAATTCCGGTTCCGCTGCTTCCAATCCGTATTCCTGAACTCAATTACTTTACGATGTTCGCCCGCATCTTTATAGACCAAACGGGAAGAATCTCCGGATTCAAAACGAACCGCAAAGGTCTGCACCCATTCCTTGTCCGGATAGAACATAGGCGACATATCACCGTCTTTTCCACCATAAGTCCAACGGCACACGGGAATCTCTTCCTCGAATCTCTGAACTTGAATCTGCGCTTTCCCGATACTCAAAATCATTCCTAACAGCATCAAACAAAAAAACATGCGGACTTTTCCCATAACGTAAAATCTTTTGTTGCCCATATCCGTTATCCCTCCATGCCCCAAAAACGGCTACCGGCAAGCATTCAGCTGCCGATAGCTCCTATCCATATAGCTGTCGAAAACTACCGTAACCAGCCAATACCATAGGTGGTAGGTTGCTGGCCGTTCCCATAAGCCACGCCAATCTGACGCATCGCTTCAATGCGCTGGCTTTCCAGATCAATGCCATCCTGCCACTTCTTCATCTCGAACTGCCAGTCTGCCAAAACCTTGTCGCGGATTTCGGTATAGAGTTCCATCGCTTCGGCATGGCACTTGGCATCGGGATAAATCTGGCTCAGGAACACGCCGGCGGCTTCCGCTCCCTCGGAATTTTGATGAGCCGCCCAAGCGGCACGCGCCTTGGCCAAATTGACCTCGCAGAGGTAATCCACATAAGACTGGTAAATCTCCAAAGTGACATCCATCGCCCGTTCATACACATCCCTGACCGCATCGGGAATAGCGGTCAACAGGAAGAAAGCCTCTTCGTACTTGCGCTGGGCGGCCAATGTCTTGGCCTGCTGGATAATCAAATCGCCTTGCTGGCGGTAATAGGCCAGAATCTTGTCCTTGCCCTCGGTCACGAACTGATTCAGCTGCTGACTCTTGACCGGCATGTTCTGCAAGGCATTGATGAAACTCTTGGTTTCATTTGTCCCGACGCCTGTCGCCTTGATAGTCGTTGAAGAATAAATTTTCTGATCGAAATAGTCGGCAATATAGAGGGTTATCTCCATATTCTGGGAAATCTGAGTGGGAGGCCCCGGCAGAATATCCTTGGTTGCCATCCCGATATTGGCGGCAATGAAGAAACGGCCGAAGTCTCTTCCAGCTGCAATACCATTATTAATCGCTACTTGTGTCAATTTATTAACCAGATAGGACTCCGCCCCGGCCGGAAGCGGATCCTGTTGTTCCGGAACAATGACCGACAAAGTGATTCCTTGTCCAATCAAGCCGTTATCCTGAGCACAGGCCGGAAATATCCCAGCCAATGCAAAGCCAAGCCCCAATATTATCCTTACTATCTTTTTCATTTCTTTATCTTTATAATTAATCTAAAACATTCTGCCCTTTTGAACTGCACCTTTTCTTGCGCAAAACCGCCACCGGCATTCCTCTCGAATCGAAAGCCTCCTTGGAGGATGCCGTCTATAATAGCTGACTCAAGAGACAATCTCTGCTTTTGGTCCGCATTGGAAACCGACTTTCCAAGGAATATTATTTTTCCCCTAAAATCAAGGTAGCCGAACCCAAACCCATCGGAATCACCTTGGAATCGATATTATACGGATCCTTCAGCAAGTAACGGCGCAATTCGCGGACAAAGCCTTCGGTATCCATTGCCATCCCGCGGGTGTTGTACAACGGAATCCTGACCTGTTCGTAATTAATGTAATTCTCGCTGCCTCCCGATTTGCTGAAACGGTGTTCCACGGTGTTGTTATACATCCATTCATCGATAATCTCGCTCAAGGCGTAGCCATCGTAATCCTGATCCAGATCCAAGCCGGTACCGTTATCGAACACACGGATAGTCACGGCCACTTCGCGGCCGTTGGCGAACAAGTCATCGAAATAAGCCTGCAAGCGGGCGGTGAAATTATCCATGTTGGCCAGAACAGCTTCCTCCAGCAGAACCGGGACATCGGCAGTCATCGACGGCTCGCCGCTTCCCTGCGCCCCGGCGATCTGCTTGTTTGTGTACGCATCCAAGCCCTGCAAGTTATAGGTGACATACGACTTCGGGCCATTCTTGTTGACCGTCCACGTCAATTGCAGGATGATATCGGCCTGTGCCACTTGGCGAATCCGATCCAAAGGCGATTCAGCCAAACCAGCACCTGAAGTACTGCTGGAAATCAAATTATTCTGTGCCGAGGTCTGTTCGATGGAACGCAAGACGGTTTCCAGATTCTTCAAAGGGAAACCCCTGTCGGCCATCAGGGTATTGATTTTCCCGATGACCAGCAAAAGGTCCGGATTGTTCTGGAATGCCTTTTTATAGTCAGGAACAATCACTTCCGAACCTTGGTTGTCGTAGGTGGTCACATATCCGTTCTGGTTGCACCATACATCGCTGGGCACCACCATCAGGGTCGGCTTCCTTGCCTGTCCCAATACGGTAGCTACACAAGCTATAAACGCAAAAGCGAAAACAAAAATCCGTTTCATAGTAATCTGTCTTTTTTATTTCAAAATGCCGTCTTCCCGTAACTGGCTTCTCAACTTGGCATAATCCACACGAATGACCATGCTGCAAGTGATTCCGCCCTTCATCCGGGCATGGGTCCACGAACCGGGACGACGGTCTTTCATACTGATATATTTCAGATAATCACCCCCGTCAACAAAAAATTTGTCGAAATACGCCTGGTATTTTTCGCGGGCATTCACTTCGGTCATGATAGGCTTAGCCTCGCAATCGCCCTGGCCGCGGAGAATCCCCTTGAACAGGCAATCGTACACGGCATTCTTCTTGGCCTGCTCCTTGGCATCGCCCAAATACCGTCCCGTGCCCCAAGCCCGCACGGTATAAGAGCCATCCAGTTCCGAACCCAAGCAAACGGTCTCCATATTCTGATAGGCGACAACTCCTTTCTTGGTGTTGTTGCACGAAGCCAATCCGACCGCCAACAAGGCGAAAAGAGCTATTTTCAATGTTATCGTTTTCATGTCTTCAAGTTTTTATCGATGCCTTAATCTATTTAGCAGCAAGCGGTATCCAAAGAAACCCAACCCGCTCCCGACCTCAACGAAGCACTTGTTTGCCAACGTATTGGCAGTGTTTCCACAACACTTAGAAGCTGTTTAAAATTTCTTGCAATCCTGAAAAGGCTGAATTTTCAGGGAGCGGTTTCAGGATTTTGTTTGCCCATCGGGTGCTATTTCGGGGCTTTTTTGCGTTTTTCACGTCCGATAGCTTGGCTATCCTCCTTTGAAAAACGCGGCAAAATCCCTCGAAATTTCCTCCCGATGCCTCAAACAAATAAATTTAAACAGCTTCTTAGAATCCGGAAGAGAGCCCTTTGATGACACCGGCCGCTTCCAAATCCCTGCGCAACTGGTCCTTAGCCACCTGTACGGTCGTGGTGAACTTCCACTGGCCTTTCAGCTTGACTCTCTCCACGTTAGGCGATACCGAAAGCACGTATTTGCCGTAATCGCCCGTAGGGGCAAAGAACTTTTTGAAATAGTCTTTGTAGGTCTGCTGCCCTGCTAGGTCTCGCATCAATGCCGGTTGGGAAGGACAGCCTTGCAAGCCTCCTGTCACGCCTTTGAAAATCACGCCATGCACGGCCACCATCCCGGCCTGCTGCAAATCCGGTTTCTTGCCTTTGGCATAAAAAGATACTTTCAGCGCGTAGGTTCCGTCCACGCCGGTTCCTGCGCATTGGATTTCGTACTGGTAGTCCCAAGCGTCCTTTTCCGCTTTCTTCTGGGCGAAAAGTCCTAATGGCAGCATCAGCATGGCCAATACCGCCACCATGGCAATTCTCAAGTTTTTCATAGATTCAAAATTTTATCAACCTCGGCATCGGCTACTCGTGGCAAACGATCTCCGAAACACAAAGCCCAACAAATCGGCTCGTCTGGACATCTGCCTCTGAACAGCGAAAACCGTGACTCGAACGGGTAAAGATACATTTTCTTTCCGTTCCGGCAAAACAGGTTTCGAACCGGACGGCTCAACCAAGCAAGCGTCCGCATAAGACCGAATCAAGCCTGCCTCCTTGCCCGCCCGATTCCCCGAATCAGCAAACCCGGATAAAAATCCCCGCCGCTTATCTTCCGGAACGTAGCCGCCTCCAAAGTGGAACCTGCCGCCTTTTCTTCCATATCCCTATAGAGATTGCCCAAATACGACCTGACACGGACTGCACCACGCCAACCCTACGGTAATGGGTCCTCCCCTGTTCATCCTGATACTGTTCCAGAACCTTGTACCGCTTCTGAGCCGTAACGTCTCCCTTCATACCGATTTTTGCAGTGATTGCTGGCAATACCGAGAAAATCGGAGTCTTTAACCCAAATCGGTCATTAGACTTTGGGGAGATTGCCCGCTTGTGTCATGCAGCATGCTTCTCGCCTAGCCGA
>CALUHO010000044.1 GCA_944320465.1 uncultured Bacteroidales bacterium
TTTCGGGCGGTTGTTTTTTTCAGGCCCACTCCTAATGTTCGGCGGCTTCGCAGCTTACCCGTTCTGACACACCGGTCGTCATTTCGGGCGGTTGTTTTTTTCAGGCCCACTCCTAATGTTCGGCGGCTTCGCAGCTTACCCGTTCTGACACACCGGTCTCATTTCGGGCGGTTGTTTTTTCAGGTCGCGCTCCTATGCTCGCTGCTCCAAGCCTCGTATGCTGCCTGCTATCCTCTTTTGCGGGCAATCAGGATTCCGCCCACCATGCAGGCCAGAAGCAGCACGCTCATTACTTCGAAAGGCAGCAGGAACTGGCCTTTTTCCGTACCCATCAAGGTCTTGCCAATCAGCTTCATCGGCACTTCTGCCGTGGAGGGTTCATAGACCGTAGGCCATACGTTGGTGAGCAAGAGGAAGCTGACTAAGCAGATGCCGCCTATGCTCGCTATGAGCGCCAGCCAGCGGCGGAGGCTGAACATGGGGCTTTTGGATTCCTTGTCAGTGCTGGTCAGCAGGATGGAGAAGATGTAGAGGATGATGACCCCTCCGGCGTACACCATCAGCTGGACCGCGCCCAGGAAAGAATAATTCAGGAAGAAGTACAGGCCTGCCGTGGCGAAAAGGACGAACAGCAGGTAGGTGGCGGCCCGCAGGATCCGCCGCGTGGTGACGGCCATGACCGAAAAAACGGCGATTACGGCGGCCAAGAAGTAAAATACGAATTTGAGCAGGATTGCGTCTTGCATGGCTTTGTTCTTTCGGTTATTTGTTGGTCGATTCAGAGTTCAACGGCAGGGTGGCTTCGCTTTCCGGGGCTTTTGCCGTCGCCGGACTTGCGGAAGCCGACGCAGATGCCGCGGCTGGAGTTGCCTCAGCTGCCTTAGGCGCGCTTGCCGAAACAGCCGGAGCGGCCGGAGCTGCCGTTGCCGAAATGCTCGGAGCTGCTGCCGGCTTAGGCGCCGCCGCTTTGGGCTGCAGGCTCGAACCGGGATGGTTCAAGGTCAGTATCAGCTTGCTGCGCGTGAAGACCGCGTTCTCGAACTGGTTGGTGAACTGTATGGCGTGGTGCGGGCAGGTGCGGACGCAGAGCTCGCAGAACATGCATCGCCCCAAATCGTAGGTGTAGGCTTTCAGCACTTTCGTCTTCTTGCCTTCGGCATCGGTCACCATCTCGCTTTCCACCTTGATAGTCCCGTTGGGGCAGTTCATCTGGCAGATGCCGCAGGCCACGCAATGATGGTGGTTGTCGGCGGTGTGGATCATTTCCAGACATCCTCTGTACAGGGGAGAGATGTACAGGTCTTTTTTCCTGTTTTCGGGGTAACATTCGGTGGTCTTCTTGCGGAAGAAGATCTTCAGCGTTGTTTTCATCCCGATCAGCAAGGACTTCAATGCCTTGAAGAAATTGGAGAAATATCGCCCTATGCTATTCATTGTTTGTTGTTTTCTGCTTTTTGCGGCTGGCGGGGCCTTGGGGATGCTCCGTCGAGCTTTCGTGTCAAAAGTAATCGGTTTCTACAGCTACTGCCGTGGCTTCATCCTTTTGGTTCGCCCTTGCATCCCTATCGAAAAGGAAATGCGGGTTGGAAGCTTCAGCCTTGCTTGGCAAACTTTCTTAGAAATGCCACCCCAATACTACGATGGCTACCATCACCAAGAGGTTCAGCAAGTTGAGCGGGAGGAGGTATTTCCATTCCAGGTTCAGCAGCTGGTCGATCCTCAAACGGGGAAAAGTCCATTTGAACCACATGATAACGAACACCATCAAGGCGCTTTTGCCGAAGAACCAGATGACGGAGGGAATGTAGTCCATGATCCGGTTGAAGCCGTCCAGGCCGGGGATGTGCAAAGGCATCCAGCCGCCGAGGAAGACGGTGGTGGCGATGGAGGCGACGATGAACATATTGACGAATTCGGCCACGTAGTAGAAGCCGAAGTGCATCCCGGAGTACTCGGTGTGGTAGCCGGCGGTCAGCTCGCTTTCGGCTTCCGGCAGGTCGAAAGGTCCTCGGTTGGTCTCGGCCGTCCCGGCAATCAAGTAGATGACAAAGGCGATGAGGGCGGGGATGTGGCCTTTGAAGATGAACCACAGTTCGTTCTGGCCTTCCACTATTTCCGAAATCTGCATCGTGCCCGAGAGGACGACCATTGTCAGCAGGCTCAGTCCGATGGACAGTTCGTAGCTGATCATCTGGGCGCCGCTTCGCATGGCCCCGATCAGGGAGAACTTGTTATTGCTGGACCATCCGGCAAGCAGGATTCCCACGATGCCCATCGAGGAGGCGGCGATCATGAAGAAAATCCCCACGTTGAAGTCGAGCGCTTGCAGGCCGTTGCCCCAGGGAATGCAGGCGAAGGCCAGCAGTGAGGCGATGATGACGATGAACGGCGCTAAGTTGTAGAGGAACTTGTCGGTGTGCTTGATGGTGATGATTTCCTTGGTCAGCATCTTGATCATGTCGGCCACCACCTGGATGCAGCCCCAGGGGCCGACCCGGTTGGGACCCAAACGGCATTGGAAGGCCGCGCAGACCTTCCGTTCGGCCAGAATCAGGATGAGTGCCATGATGGCGTACAAGGCTAAGAGAACGATGCCGATCAGCACGCATTCCACGGTGATGGCGGCGGCCGGGCTCATGACGCTTCTCAAGCCTTGGTCTATCCAAGAGGTTACTACGCTAAAGTCGAACATATCTTATTGCGCTTAATTTGTTCAGTTCAAATGGTTTTGTTGGTCGGTGTTTTGTGGCCGGCGGCCTGGCTTGTGTTCTCGGTGTCCGCAGCGGCCGGATTCCGGGATATTCCCTTGCCAACGCCGGGCTGTCTTACCGGTCGATGTCGGGCACCACGTAATCGAGCGAGGCACCGATGGAGATGAGGTCGGCGATTTTGCCTCCCCGGGTCAGCAGGTCCACTACCGATACCAATGGCAGGCATGGGGGATGGAACTTGAGCCGCCAGGGATATTTCTCGCCCCGGCTTTCGATGAAGACGCCGAACTCGCCCCGCGCCGTTTCCACGCTCTTGAAATAGCGTCCTTCGGGCAGCTTGATGACAGGCTTGGTCTTGGCGCAGTAGTCGCCTTCGGGCAGCTTGGTCAACAGCTGGTCGATGATGGCTATCGATTCGTGGATTTCGTCCATGCGGACCATGTAGCGGTCGAAGCAGTCGCCTCCGGTTCGTGTGATTTCGTTGAATTCCACTTCATTATATACGGAGTAGGGCTGGTGCTTGCGCAAGTCGCAGGCCCATCCGCTGGCACGGGCTGCCGGTCCGGTCACGCCATTGGAGATGGCTTGTTCGCGGGTCAGGATGCCGATGCCTTTGGATCTCTGCTGGAATATCACGTTGCCGGTGAACACCTTATGGTATTCGGGCAGGACCGTGGGCAGGTATTTGATGAATTCAGCGGTTTTCTTGACAAAGTCGGGATGCAGGTCGCGCGAAACGCCGCCAATCACGTAATAGTTCTGGATCAGACGGCCGGCACCGCTGTCTTCGAAGATGTTCAGGATTTTTTCCCGGTCGCGGAAGGCGTAGAAGAAGGGGGTGAGCGCGCCTAAGTCCATGCAGTAGCAGGCGTACATCAGCAGGTGCGACTGGATACGGCTCAGCTCGTCCATCAAGGCGCGGATATACTGGGCGCGGCGGGGAATCTCCAGCCCCATGGCTTCTTCGATGCAGGCGCAGAGGGCATGGCGGTTCTGGTGGGCGGAGAGGTAGTCCAGACGGTCGGTGTAGCCTATGGTCTGGGGATAGGTGAGGCTTTCGCACATCTTTTCGATGCCTCGGTGGATATAGCCGCAATGCACATCCACTTTCTTGACGGTCTCCCCTTCGAGCGAAACCTGGAAGTGGAGTACGCCGTGGGTGGCGGGGTGCTGCGGGCCTATGTTGACCACGTATTCGTCTTTCTGGAAACGGAGGTTGTCTTCCTCCTCGATTTTCCCGTCTTTTTCGCTGTAGGAGGGCGCGATGTCGTCCATCGGTTCGGCATCCAGTCGCACGGGATTGATTTCCGGGCTGGCATCGTAGTCCTTGCGCAGGGGATAGCCGACCCAGTCGTTGCGCAGGAAGAGGCGGCGCATGTCGGGATGCCCGATGAAGATGATGCCGAAGAAATCGTAGACTTCCCTTTCGTAGAAGTTGGCGATGCCCCACCAGGGAGTGGCTGAGGGCAGTTCAGGCTTTTCGCGGCTTTCGGCCTGGCAGATGAGGACGATGCGCTGTTTGTTCTCGGTGGAATAGAAACGGTAGATGACACCGAGCTTCTCTCCGAAGTCCATGCCGATCAGGTCTTCCATGTAGTCGAACAGGAACGTCTTGTCGGTCTTGAGGTGCTTGAAGAGTCCGGCCAGTTCTTTGGGGGATACTTCCGCATGAAGGGTATCCGTGTCTTCGTGGCTGAAGGCGGCTTGCGGGCAAATGTTCTGTATCTGTGCTTTAAGCGTACTCATAGGTATCCGTTTTATTCGGCTTCCGGCTTATTCGGCTTTTGTCCCGGCTTGTTTTGTGTCAGCCTGGGGACGGTTCTGGGCCGCGTTGGCCAGGATGGGATGCTGCTTGTATTTCTCGGCAAAGACGGGTTCTTCCCCGGGGTAGATGGCAGGCAGCTGGTGGCTTTTGGGTTCTTTCTTGTTGACTTCGCCGAAGAAGTGTTCCAGCTTGATCTTGCGTTGCAGCTGCATCATGCCGTACAGCAAGGCTTCGGGTCGGGTGGGGCAGCCGGGAATGAAGACATCCACGGGCAGGATCTTGTCCACGCCTTGCACCACATGGTAGGAGTTGGTGAAAGGACCTCCGGAGATAGCGCAGTTCCCTACGGCCACTACGTATTTGGGGTCTGCCATCTGTTCGTACAGACGGAGCAGGACGGGAGCCATCTTGGTCACGATGGTTCCGGCCACCATGATGACATCGGCCTGGCGCGGACTGGCTCGGGTCACTTCAAACCCGAACCGGGCAAAGTCGTAGCGTGCGGCGCCGATGCTCATGAACTCGATACCGCAGCAGCTGGTGGCGAAGGTGAGGGGCCATACGGAGTTGGACCGACCCCAGTTGATCAGTTCGTCCAACACGCCGACGATGACGCCGACACCGTTTCTCCGCAATTCTTCGATATATTCGTTATCTTTGAATTCGTTGTAGGGCAATCCCTTGATTTTCGGTTTCTTTATTTCCATGTCAAGGCTCCTTTCTTCCAAGCGTATGCCAGGCCTAAGATGAGGACAATCAAGAAAAAGAGGACGCTGGTGAGGCCATAGACTCCCAGGTCTTGGACCACGACGGCCCAGGGGAAGAGGAAGACGGCTTCCACGTCGAACATCAGGAAGAGGATGGCGAAGAGGTAGTAGCCTACCTTGAACTGCATCCAGCTTTTCCCTCGGGTGGGGACACCGCATTCATAGGCTTCTTCCTTGAGGGGGTTGTACGAACGGGGAGCCAGCCAGACTCCCAAGCCCCAGGCTACGAGAACCAGCGCAAGGGCTGTGAGCAGAACCACTAAGAGTAAGAGCAAATTGGTCATATTCTCTTGTTTTTTGGCCTTCCGGGGCGGTTTCCGCCACCTCCCGGTTCGGGCGGGAATACGGGCTGATTCTGGGTGAATCTGTTGGCAGTGAGTTGGTTATCTTGCCTATGCCCGGCAATCAGCGCGGCAAATGTCGCGAATGTTTTTGAAAAGTAAAAACGATGTCCCGCGAGGCGGCGGGAAAGTTATGCACCGGTTGTCAACCGGGGGGATGGGGTGGAGGATAGAGTGGGATGTCGGATGGCTATATTGGTTTCAGTGTACTGCTGCACTTTGCCTATTTGTGCCAGAATGGGTGCAAGGCGTTTGTTCTGGTGAGCCGTCTGCATGTTGTAATTTAATTGCATGTCTGGCCAAAGATAAGCAGGAATCCTTGTTGCGGCTTCGATTTTCAGCGCATATTCCGTATTGATTGGGCGTTTTCCATTCGTTATTTCGTTGAGTACGCTGTAGGATATGCCAATCATTTCAGCGAATTTCCTTTGCGAGATGCCGCATGTCAGCAGCTAGTCCTTCAATATTTCGCCGGGATGTATTGGCGCGGAAGGCTGCAATTTGTGTGGTGCGTAAATTCTTTTTTCTTTTCCATGTCTTTTTCCTCTCTCGACGATCCACTTGGTTGCCAAGATTAAGAACACCGTGAAGAACGTCCTCTTGAGCGTGGCCGACAAAGTTCTCCTGCGCAAGCGCGCCCTCATTGAGACCGTGAACGACGAACTCAAGAACATCGCCCCAATCGAGCATTCCCGTCATCGTTTCTTCCACAACTTCCTCCTCAACGATCTCTCCGCCTTGGCCACATACTCTCCCTTCTCAAAAGGCCTTCCATCGACCTCGGTTTCATCCCCTCAGCCAGATCTTCCTCCTTTAGTTTATCTCGAATTCACATTAATATAGAATGACAGTGGCTTTTTTTTCGTGGTAAGGAAAATATACATTCTCAATCCATGTTGCATCATTGCAAAAAGCATTGTATAAGAGACCTGAATTTGGTAGTTTTGGTAGGATGATTGTGGAGTCCTGGCTATTTTCTACAATAGTATCTCTTTCATGTTGGTGATTTGAAAATATAATAGTTTCATCTAAAAGTTTTATGTTTGATAAATTAGTGAAGAGAAAAATGCAGCAAGATATGATTGAATAAAAATAATTTTCTTTTATTTTTTCAATACATTTAATTTGTATTACGATTGCGCATACTATTAATGATATTTCGATGATTACATTTGCTCTACGAGGCCCAAAATCTTTAAAACATATAAACATTACTATTGTGTCTATGAGTATGGTTGCTATTGTAAAAATTATAATAGAAATTGTTGTATTTTTTTTGAGTTGTATTTTTTTTTGATTTATAATGATGCATGATATGGGTAAGAGAAAAATACATGAAATAAAGAATGGGATTTCATTTTGAAGAAATCTTTCGGTGAGTGTTTGAATGAATGAATGTGATGAAATTGTATTATTTAAATTTTCAGATAATCTTATGTAATTTCCGGGCGCAAGTATATTTATGCTTGATAGAAGTAGTGTTGTGATTGATATGGTTATGAACCTTTTTGTATTTAGTGATTTGTTTATGTATTCAGTTAAGATTAGGGATGTATAGATAAAAGGGATAAACGATAGTTTGTTTCCTATCGTGGCGATTATAAATATGATAGAAAGTATTTGGTATGATATTTTCCTTTTTTTTTGGAATGCAATCGATAATAGTGCGGTACTGATTCCAAGGATATATGTGCAGTTTGCACAGACCCAGAATTGTATTTCTGGACCTCCTATTGTGCAATTATAAAAGAAGATAGATATGTATAATGTTGATATGATGATTAAACTTCTTTGTTTTATGATATTGAATGAAAAAAGAAAAGTTGCAATTGCGATATTGAAGATGATAAATGTTAGAATGTTTATGAAGAATGGCGTATATTTTGTATGTATGATGTGAGGTAATGTTGCAAAGAAGGTGTGAATGAATGAACCCTCCCAATGTAGGTAGTAGTGTAGTTGGGCTTTCCAGAATCCTAGTGTATGTACATTGTATCCGTGCCAGAAATCATCACATGCAAATACATTGTTGGTACTGGCAATAATATACCAAGTCAAAAAAACTATTATATTGATTGAGATTGCAAGGTATAAGGGAAATTTGTTTCTGCTTTTCATCTATTGTGGAGAGGGGTTACAATGTGGATATTGTAACCACTTTTTTGTTAGTAACTAGAATAATGAGAATAGTGTGACCGATGCGAGTAATGCGATCGATGCGAGTAATGCGAATTGTGATCAGCAAGCATGTTATATTCAGCAGTTGCTTGTTCTAAAACGAGATTTTGGTCCTTCTGTTGTAGAATATAGCTCTCGTAATCTGTGATTTTACTTTGATTTCTTTCTCTGTTTGAAGAGAAAAAGCTTGTCACGGATAAGATTGTTGCGACAAGCGTAAAAAAGATTTTTTTCATGATGTTTATATTTTAGGATTAGTATTTTCTCGAATACTTTTTATGTGTTGGCTGTGATGTTCTTTGTTTGACTCGAAAAAGCCGCCACATTTTGCTTTTAAAGTGCAATCAGTACATTCGGGTAGATATATATCTTTCCAGTCGGAGATGGTCTGTTGCGCAAATGATCGAATAGAAGGAGGAAGGATGCATAATTGTGCATTGTAGATACATGGGTTCATTTTTCTGTCTGATAGGTATAGAACAGCTTCTTCTAGTTGTTTATTGTAGTCATATGGGTCTATCCATAAGCTGGTAAGGTTTTCTTTAGCCATACCCGTTGTTTCCATTTGCATAAATGCAACTTGGGTTACAAATGGAAAATTGTGGTATATAAATGCGGATAATTGTGGTAATCTTTTGTATGTCAATTTGTGTATGACTATCCGAATTCCGATTCTTTGTTTGAATAGTGCAAGATTGTATAGTCCTTGTACTGTTTTGTAAAATGTTTTTGCTCCTACAATGTGATTATGTATGCTGGATATATCTGAGAATATGGGAATGTCTATTTGTAGATTTTTGCAATTGCAGAGAGCTAATTTTAGTGCATATTCTTTATTCGCAAATTGTACGCCATTTGAAAGTATGGTAATTGAAGCTTCGGGCAAATTGGTTTTTATTTTGTTGATTAGCAAAAATAAATCGTCACCAATTAAAGTGGGTTCGCCACCAGTAATGCCGATATTGGTGATTTTTCTGTCAAGTAGTTGAATTAGTTTTAGGTTGAATTGTGTTTTGTTTTCTTCTTTCTCGATAGGTGGTTGTGGACACATAATGCAACGGTGATTGCATTTTTCTGTTGCAAAAATGGCATTGTGCGAAGATGTGCTGTCATAGAGTTTTGATATTGATCCGTTTTTCTCTATTAAGACCACATCGCCTTCATGTAATGAATCCCTATCTTTTATGATGCAGTTACCGATTTGTAGTTGTTCTCTGTTTTGATAGGATATGATTCCGGCATAGCCAGAAATGCTAGGGAGAATACCATCTTTGAAGCAATATATATATTGACTTCTTATTTTTTTCTTTTTAGGAGAAAAAGTGATTTTTCCGAATATGTTTTCGGTAATATTGATTGGTTCGCTTTGTATTGTTTTCATCTTTTTAGTTTATCCAACTCCAGAATGTTTTAATAATCTCAGGATCATTGTTTTTGATTAGCTGAAATATATGGTGTATAATGGCTTTGTTTTTTTTGCACATTTCGTTTGTTGGTCTGAAACCAACCATGTCACCTTGTTCTGACATGTTGCGAACTGGATCTGCGCCGCAATATGGCTGATACACACATTCAGAACATTCGGGGAGACATTCTGTACATGCAGAAGCTATTATGTGATGCAGAAGTTCTCCGTTGAACATCTCTTGATGTTTGTTTGCATTTACATTACCTAATTTGAAATAGTAATTTTTGAAACGTGCCATCATTCTGGCTTCATCAGATACATATACATTTCCGTCATAATCGTATATGGCTCCTGCAATGCCAACTCCAGCAGGAGATTGCAAATCGACGAAACCGGTGGCAAATGGGGTAAGTATCCTTTTTAGTAATAAGGCGGCAAAACCTTCTATGAAAAAAGTTCCTTGTTTGTTTAGTTCAATGATGTAGTCTAGCCCTTCTTTGTAATTAGAGATGAATTCTTCTATTGGGTATGCGATTTTTTCTTTATATTGTTTTGCAAATCCATATGGGTTGAGGGAGCGGAGAAATATAGAATGGAATCCTAATCTCACATATTCGTCTATGATGTCTTTGAATCGTCCTAAGCTGTATTTAGATGTTGTCATGAGAGCTGAGACGCAATCAGGATCCTGCCAGATTGTTCTAATCATGGATAATTTTTTTTCAAAAATGGCATGGTGGTCTAGGTTTTTGTTTTGGAGTGGACGATTAATATCATGCAAGTCTTTTGGTCCATCTAGAGATGTTGAAATCATGCAATTATGTTTCTTTAGGTATTTCGCCATCTTTTCTGTTATCAGTGTGAGATTGGTACAAATGACAAATGATAAGTGTTTTTTCTTAAAAAGATTTTGCCATTCGGCTTCTTCGATGATGTATCTCACCATTTCGAAATCTGTTGATGGGTCACCGCCTTGAAATTCGATTTTGATGCATGGAGATGGAGATTGTAATATTGTTTTTACAACATTTCTTGCAGTTTTTTTAGACATATCTGAGGAGTGGTCGTCTTGATTCTTCCTTGCAACTTGGCAATAGATGCAACTCGAATTGCATCGTAGAGTTGGTACGACCATATGGAGTGTTGTGAAGTCCCGGAGAATACTTTTTTTTGTCCTGAATTTGGTTGCCAGCATGGGGATGATGTTTTCTATGTCATCTGTAGTTGCAATTTGTTTTGCTTCTATATCATAGAAGACATCACTGCTTGGATTAAGTTCTCCGTTGATAAAGCGAAAGAATGTCTCTTTGTCTAAGAATATATATTCGCCAACTTCGTTTGTTATGAGATATTCTTGATTGTTAAATCGAGCAAATCGAAAAGGTAAAAATTGATAATTCATTATTTTTTTGTATTTACAGGCTTAAATGCTTCATTTACAATTATTTTTCTTATTTCTCCAAATTGTAAATCAATGTTGTGTCGGATTTGTTGGTCTATTAAATCATTACAGAATTTTTTAGGAATATCTGTAGGTATAGGGGTTTTCTCGATGGATTCGAATATTATATTAATTAGATTTGTGTTGTTCTCATCTATTTGTTGATGTATATAATATAGATGAGAGTATTTATATAATGTGGCAGTAATTGCATCTGGACTATACAGTCTTTTGTCAATTTTTACTTGAAGTTTATCTTCTTCTAAAAAAATAAGCGGATATGTTAATTTTTCCATGTTGATTTAAATTTGATTTTTATTGTAGACCTTTTGTAGGGGTCTGCAAATGCTGATACAAAAGTAGAACAAAAACCCGTTGGCGGAATTAAATCGATAAAATATTTATGTATGAAAGGTTGCGCATATCGCTGATATTTAGTAAATTAGAAGTGATCAAACTATTAATCTACATTCATCGTATGCACAACCTATATGCAATATTCGCAAAATTTCTGAACATATGCAAACAAGTAGCCGGCAATTTAGTCAATGAGTCAGGGAATGTACCAAGAAGAGGAGTAGTTCCCAAATTCTCAGACCTTGAAATAGTAGCATTGAATATGACATCAGAAGTAACCGGCATCGACAGTGAATCATTGTTGTTTGCAAAGCTACAGGAATATAGGAATGAAATTCCCAATCTTATATCCCGCAGACAATACAATGACAGACGTAAAATTACTTCGTCCCTATGTAATAGAATCCGTGAAAGAATGGCAGCGGAGATAGATGGAGGCGAAGACTATTTCTGTATTGATTCGAAACCGATAGAAGTATGTCGTTTTGCACGTTTCAAGCGTTGCAGTATGGGAAGAAAGGATTTTGAGAAAGCACCATCAGTCGGATACTGCGCATCACAAGGCGTGTTTTATTACGGATATAAACTCCACGCTCTCTGTGGATTAAGTGGAGTCATCCATTCCTTTGACCTTACCAAGGCAAGTGTACATGATATTCATTACCTGAAAGATGTAAAAGTGGACTATAGTAATTGTACAGTCATAGGAGACAGAGGATATATAAGCGCCCAGGTACAATTGGATCTGTTTGAAACAGCCAATATCAGATTGGAAGTACCATACAGGTGTAATCAGAAAGAATGGAAACCGACATTTCCGGCTTTTGCCAAAGCGAGAAAAAGAATAGAAACCCTATTCTCGCAATTGTGTGACCAATTTATGATTATTAGGAATTATGCGAAGGATACTGGCGGATTGTTTGCACGGATTATCGGGAAGATTAGCGCTATTACAATCCTGCAATATATTAACTACAAAAATGGAAAACCCATTGGCAGAGTTAAATATGCACTAATTTAATTCCGCCAACGGGTAACAAAAATTGATGTTGTGCAAGTTAAATTTTGATGCGGTTGCCTGCATGGCGCTACTTGCATTCGCCCGCTACAGTGCTTTTGCAAGGATAAGCAGGACTGGCAGATTGACTGGAGCATACAGCAAAGAGATGTGGTATGAAAAAGAATAATATTTTGTAATCAATATAAAATCGTTACTTTTGCACAAAATCAATGTATCGTGATTATGTGCAAAAATGATGATTCTACAAAAGGTCTGACGGATTATATTCGTTCCGTCCTGGATGTGAATATCAGTCTATATCCATTAGAAAAGAATCTATCGGACGGTATCCCAATTGCGATAACGCAGGGGTTCAAGTTATATGAGGGAAATTTACTCGGACATGATATTGTATTTGCCATGACTGATGACGGAAACACTCTGTCTCCTGCTCAACAAAAAAAAATATTCGGTATTGTCGAAAGCAAGTGCGGATGCCCTGTGGTTCTTGTTGCAGAAAATGTCGCTTCTTACAATGTCAGGAGGCTGATTGCACAAAGGTCTAATTTCATCATCCCTCCAAAACAGATGTTCATCCCATCGCTTCTGATTGACCTTAAAAAGACAAAGACAATCGGAGCAGATATAAAGGGAGTAATCCCCTCCATTGCCCAATGTATGCTGCTGTACAATCTGGAGATAAAATCCATTGATGGATGCGGAGCAAAAGACCTGATGGAAATCTTTCAAGTTTCCTATGCGACCATAAACCGTTCATTACGGTGGTTGAGTGAAAACGGGTTGGTTTCGCTCAACGGAATGAAGACGAAAGAAATGAGACTGGTCTGCCATGGCAGGGAACTTTGGGAGAAAGCCCTTCCTTTGCTTGTGTCGCCGATAGACAAGACGGTTTTCTCGGATATGATTCCGAGCAAAGGTTTGGAGTGCGGCATAAATGCCTTGTCAGAATACACGATGATTAATAAAGATTATGTGAATATGGTCGCAACAGACAAAACGGGTATCCGGCAATCGGGCATCATTACAGACAAGGAATATGGGACCTGCCGCATCGAAGTATGGAAATATGCTCCGGAACTGTTGAGCCATACGGGAATCGTAGATAAGCTGTCCTTGTATTTATCTCTTAAAGACAATGAGGATGAACGGGTACAGATAGAATTGGACACCCTAATAAACGATATGAAATGGTAAGAGGCATTGAAAAATTCAGAGAGTTCTTTAAGGAATTTGAAGATTCCTATGTGATTATTGGCGGCACGGCATGTGAAATCCATGAGGAAATGTATGCTCAGACCCCAAGGGCGACCAAAGATATTGACATGATACTCATTGTAGAAGCTCTTTCACTGGAATTTGTCGCCCGGTTCTGGGAACTAGTGAAAACAGCAAGGTATGGATATCGAAACATAGGTACGGGCGAAAGGATAGGATGCAGGCATGAATATTACCGCTTCAAGAAACCGTCAAACCAGGAGTTTCCTTACCAGATAGAACTCTTTTCCCGCAATCCGGGTCTGTTGAATTTTCCGGAAGGTGCCCACATAACACCTATTCCAACAGATGATGACCTGTCGAGTCTGTCGGCCATACTCATGGACGATGACTACTACAATTTTACGATAAAGCATAGCCAAGTGGAAGATGGTGTACATATCGCAAATGTGGAAAGTCTCATCTGTTTGAAATGTAAAGCCTTTCTTGAAATGTCTGAGAGAAAGACCCAAAGAGATCAGGTAGACAGCAAGCATATCCAAAAACACAAAAAGGACGTGTTCAGACTTGCAGCCATGCTTGCTCCTTCCGACAGGTTCGAGGATGTGCCGCAAGTGTTAAAAGGTGATGTGTCGCATTTCTGTGATGAAGTTAAGGAAGAACTTCCTAACCGGGATTTCTTTGAATCGGCTGGTTTGCGGAATATTACCGGAGAGCAGATGCTGGAACAATTGAAAAACAGTTTTTTATAGTACGGGTGCAATAGGTTTTTCCTAGACTTGCTGGAATCATCGTGACGGGTTTCTTCTAATCCCCTTCGCCGGGTTCCCTGCCACCGTCGAATCGTCCGGAATGTCCTTGGTGACCACACTGCCGGCCCCGATGATGCAGCGTTTGCCAATCGTGACCCCGGGGCAGACGATGACCCCGCCGCCCAGCCAGCTGTCTTCGCCGATGCGGATGCTGTGGCTGGCTTCGATGGGCTTTCTGCGTTCTATGTAATCAAACGGATGTTGAGGCGTGAGCAGCTGGACCTTGGGACCAATCAGCACATGGTCTTCAATGTAGATGTCGGCCCCGTCCAGGAACACGCAATCGAAGTTGATGAAGACGCCTTTGCCGATATGGAGATGGTAGCCGTAATCGCAATAGAAAGGCGGCGCTATGAAGCTTCCTTCACCTAAATCAGGCACCAATTCATGCAGCAGCGAATCGTACCCAGGCCCGTGCAGGTAGCATGCGTTGAATTTGGGCAGCAGGGATTTGGCCCGGTGCAGCAAGGCCTGCAATTCCGGATCTTGGATATCGGCCATCAGCCCGTTGCGGAGTTTCTCCCGTTCGGTCATAGTAATTAATTTGGAGTCAACAAGTTTAGTTTTCATAGTGGCCTTTGATAGACACCACTAATACCCGGACAGTCTCTTCCTCAATGGTGTATATCATTCGTGCGCTTTTGTCTATGCGCCGGCTCCAGAAACCTTGCAAATTCCCTTTAAGTTGCTCTACTTGGCCGGTTCCCGTGGCAGGGTGCTTTTGGAGTTCTTCAAACAAGGCGGCTATTTTCCGGAGCGTTTTGATTTGCCCGGATTTTTCCATTCTTTTAAGGCAGGTTTTATAAATTGGGTCGAGGCGATTTTTTCGCCAGGCGAGCGGAATTTTGCAAGTCGAAGAGGGCGCATAGCGGGCTATGTAACCGATTTCGACTTGCAAAAGTACGCCGTCCGGCGGAAAAAGCGACCGAAATGCTTTCTTGCATCGCCAAGGCCAACCACTATTCCAAATTTATAAAACATGCCTTAACTGTTTCTCTGCAAGGGGCGTTAATATGATTGTGTACGTCATACACCCAAGATTTTTTTTATCTCTTCCATGGAGAAAGATTTTCCTTTCCCTTGCTTTAACTCTTTGATTCCCTGTTCTATTTCGGCAATGTTTTCTGGGTTATCGAACCAAGCATCCGCGGAAGGCGAAGGATTGTCTTTTACTTCTACGGATATTCCGTTGGCTTTATCGTTGAGTATCTTTTCTATATAAGCTTTAAGGCTTTTTCCTTGCGCAACAGCCATCAGCGATAGCTTTTGCAGGGTTTCGACCGGAAGATCGATGTTTTTTCTTTTTAATGAAACCGTTGCCATGTTTGTAATCTTAATATCGGGCACAAAGGTATAAAATGTATATGATATACACTATATCCGGAATGCAAGGCATAGGATTCGAGGTATGGCACCGTATGAAATTATATGATACGCTATCTGCTGTTGCGCTCCGGCAGAGTAGTCCATTATTTAATCCAAAACCACCGCGGGCGAACCTTTCTTGACCGAACCCACAATAGCCGCGTCCGGGAAATCCCCCCGCCGCAGTTCTGCCACGATGGCTTCCGCCACATCCGGTTTCGCGCACATCAGCAGGCCTCCCGATGTCTGGGCGTCGCAGCAAAGCATCTTGCGTTCCACCGCCAGCCCTTCGGCCACCTGCAATCCGGGACGGGCAAAATCCAGGTTCTTGAACGCGGCTCCCGGCACGCAGCCCGCCTCCAACAGTTCCAGGACCCCTGGAATCACCGGAAGGTCAATCGTATGGAAATGCAGCTGGCAGCCCGAAGCTATCGCCATCTTGTACGCATGGCCCGCCAGTCCGAATCCTGTCACGTCCGTGGCGCAACGCACATGGTATTTCCGCATCAGTTCCGCGCCCTGACGGTTCAGCTTCTGCATCTGCGCCAAAGCCTTCTGGTAGCTCGATTCCTCGGCCATCCCCAAACGGTGCGCCGCGATCAGCACCCCGCAGCCCAATGCCTTGGTCAGGATTAGCACATCCCCGTCCTGCGCCGCATCGTTGGTGGCCAGATTCTTCGGGTTCACCGTCCCGACCACCGCCAAGCCGTATTTAGGCACTTCATCCACAATGGTATGCCCGCCCATTGTGAACGCTCCCGCTTCGTTTACCATTTCCTGTCCCCCTGACAGAATGTCGTGCAAGACCTCCAAAGGGATGCCTTCGGCGGGAAACAGCGTCAGGTTCAGTGTCAGCAAGGGCGTTCCTCCCATCGCGTACACATCGCTCAGCGCGTTGCAGGCCGCGATCCGGCCAAAAGTCCGCGCATCCGAGCAGAGGGGAGGGAAGAAGTCGGTGGTCACAATCAAGGCCAGATCGTCCTGAATTTGATAGACCCCGGCATCGTCATGGGTCTCGATGTCCACCAAGATATGGTCGTTCTTGGGCAGAGGAATGTCCTTTAGCAAATCGCTCAACAGGCCGGCCGGCAATTTGGCCGAACAACCACCTGTCTGCGTGGTCGATAACAAATCGAAATTCATGCTCTCCTGTGTTTTATTCATCCTCGATCCGGAAGCTGATGCCGGCTTCGGTCCAAAGCATTCTCAGCAAAGCCTCGTCCGGAGCCCCGAATACCAGCTTCATTCCGCAAGGCGATTCCGGCGGGCCGAGCACCGTTTTCAGTTGGCAGGCAACGCCTTGGCGCAGCGCGATTTCTTCGGCCCGCATCAGGAAACGTACCCCGTCGAACAAAGCTTTCCGTTCCATCGCGTTTTCTTTGGCTGTTTTGTTCATGAAATCAAGGATATACCACATTGGGCATCGTCGAAAGCAGGCTCGCGATATGGTACATATTGCTGATGGTGCCCACTTTCAGTTGGCCGCTCACCTTGTAATATTCGGTGCAAGTGCCGCAGACAATGATTTTCACCCCTTTGGATTCCAGTTTTTGCAGGGATTCCAGCACCGGAGAACCTTCGATGGCCAATTTCACCCCTTCGTTATACATGCAGATGACCTGCGGGAGATGGTCCAGTTCCGGCAATACGTTGACGTAGGATTTCATCAAGAGAGTTCCCAATGCCTCTTCGCCTTGTCCCATGTTCAAAGATTTGATGACCACCATATAGGGAAGGGGCGTATTCAGGTGTGCCGTTATATTGATTCCGGGTATTCCGTTGTTTCTCGTTCCGGGCATGGCTTGCGCTTTTGGAGCGGCCGCGTTTTTTTCTCCGTTTTCCGCTGTATTCTCCGTTCCGTTTCCCGGTTCGGCTGCTTCCGGATTGACAGAACAAAAACTCTCAGCCACAACGCCTTCCTTCTTCTTTTCCGGTACAGTGAACGCTAAGATCCATTCCTCGTCCACTCTTGTTTCCTTGTAGGCGATGCCCAATTCCTTCAGGTAGTTCTTCAGGTTGCCGAACGGGATCTCCCCGTTGCCGACGATTTGCAAGGTGGAACCCGCTTCGGCCTTGTCCAAGGCTTGTTTGGTCTTGATCAGCGGAGCCGGACACGCCAGCCCCCGTACATCGATGGTTGCCATGGTCTTATAGTCTTTTATATGTTATAGCCTTTTATATGTTTCTTCCTTGATTTCCTCTGCCATTTGCTCCGGCACGCCCAGCCCTTCGTAGCGGAACAAGACATGGCCTTTCCTTTTCTGCAGGGCGTACTGGTAGGTTTTGTCGTAATAGTCCATGGCCAGCTCGATAGCCGTCCTCAAATCCCCGTTTTCTATGGCTGAAATCCCCTTTTGAGCCACATCCAGGCCTATCCGGCGTTTGATTTTCTCAAAGCTGTCTTCCAGTAGCTTGGTCGGCATCGACCCGTATTCGGTCAAGGCCCGTTGCAACCGGGATTCTTGCGGGATGGAGAGGTGTATCATAGGGGACGCATCCAGTAAATCATAGAATTCGCGCGGCATCGTCACCTTGCCGATATTGAGGCTTTCCCCTTCGCACCAGATAATCCGAGCTGGGTCCATTTTTTCTAATTCAAAATGCAGGAGGTTGGAGAACTGTTCGTTGTTGGGTTGTTCGCCTTGGCCGAGCCCTCCGAAAGCCGAGCCTTTGTGCCTGGCCATGCCTTCCAAGTCCAATACCTGTTCCCCTTGTCGAGCCAATGTCTTCAGTATCTCGGTTTTGCCGCAAAGGGTAGGGCCTCCCAGCACCACAAACCGCCATCCCGAGTCCAGCAAGTCCGAGAAAGACCGCCGGTATCCTTTGTAACCGCCCGGATATACTTCCAAATCCACGTTTTCCAGCCGTAGCAGCCAGGCCACGCTCGCGCTCCGCATTCCACCCCGCCAGCAATAGACCATCAGTTTCCCCTTCCGGCTCAGGGCTTTCCCTTGGCGCAGCATCCGGCTCAGCCTCGGCCCCACGATTTCCAATCCTCGTTCAATGGCCGCGAATTTGCCGCTTTTGGCGTAGATGGTGCCTACTTCGGCTCTTTCCTCGTTGCTGAACAGCGGCAGGCTGTACGCTCCCGGCACATGGCCTTGCTGGTACTCGGCCGGGCTTCGCACATCCACCCAGACGTAATCCTCGGTGCGGATGATTCTCGTTCTATTTTCTTCAGGCGTGTCCATAGGCAGCTCCTCGGTTTTGTGCGGATTTTCCTTTCTCTGCGGCATTCCGGTCTTTGTTGCATTCCGGTCTTTGGAAGGCTCGGTCTTTGTCTCAGCTCGTTTTTGCAGTGGTGCGGCATCGGGAGGACGGGCGATGCAGCCAAACTGCTACCGGCTTGCCGTCGGTTTATTCCGTATTGCCGCTTGTTTATCAGGGTTTTGTGGCAACCTTGTTCTCTTTTTCCGGGTAGAGGAAGGTTGATGCAGTCTAAACGTTCTGAATAGACAATATTCTCTATAAGAACGGATTATTGTATTTCTCGTAGCCAATCGAGGTCCTTCCCCCATGCCCCGGACGCACCGTGTAGTCATCTCCCAGCATGAAGAGCCGTTCGGCAATGCTTTTCCGGAGAGCGTCCAGATCGCCGGTCGGGAAATCCGTCCGTCCGATGCTGCCGCGGAAAAGCACATCGCCCGAGAAAACCGTCTTTTGGTCCGGCCATACGTAGCAGACACTTCCTTCGCAATGACCTGGCGTATAACGGGTTTCTAAAAGCGTGCCGCCGAAACGGACGCATTCCTTGTCTTTCAATGCCTTCAGCTCCTTAGGCACTTCCGCCACCGGCAACCCGAACGCGCTCATGCTTTTGATGGCACCCTCCACCATCGGTACCGCCTTTTCGTGGAGTTCCAGCGGAAGCCCGTAATGCTGGCAGACCCGTGCCGCTCCCATGATGTGGTCGAAGTGCGGATGCGTCAGCAGGATATGCTCTATTTTCATCTGCTCTTTTTCCGTCAGAGAAAACAGGTTTTCGAATTCAACGTCTTCGCAGCATCCCGGGTCGATGATGACTCCTGCGCCACCTCGCTGGTAAAGCACATAAAGGTTCATCTGTATCGGGTTGACCGGCATGCATTTCACAAGCCATTCATTCTGATTGTTTTCCATTCTTTTTTTTATTTTTTTTGAACCAATCGCCGCAGATGGGGCGCGATGGTTGCTTTATTACGGTGTTTATTGTCTTCAGTCGCTTTGTACGAATTCCGAAAGCGGCCCGTCCATTGCATGTCGCCATGTTCATTCGTGTGCCATGTTCATTCGTGTGCCACGGTCATAAGTGAGCTACGGCTTGTTTAAGCCAAAGTCTGATGACCGATTTGGGTTTGAAAGGACTGTTTATTTAAAAGGACTATTGGGTTCCTTGGCCATATACGCATACGACACATCTTCCGTCAGCTTCGGCCAGAATTTGCCCACGAACACGGTCAGCCGACCCAAGGGTGTCAGGATCAGCGAACGTTTGCGGTGTTCCATCCCGTTGGCAATCAAGTGCGCCACCTTTTCGGCGGTCATCATCTTGCTTTCGTCCCTCGGTGTCTCGCCCTGAGGCTTGCCGTCCTTGTCCAAGGCTACCGCCCGGATATTCGAGGAAGTGAAACCCGGGCAGGCGATCATCACGTGCAGCCCTTTCTTCTTGTTCTCGATGCGGATAGTCTTCAGCAAGGCTTGTATCGCGGCTTTCGATGCCGAATAGGCCGCCCGTCCCGGCAGGCTTTGGTATCCGGCAATCGAAGAGATGCCCACCAGCGATCCTTTGGTTTTGAGCAAATGCTCGATAGCGTAGTAGGAACAGTAGGTCGTGCCCCAGAAGTTGACATCCATCAGGCGGCGGAGCACGTCTAATTTGCATTCCGAGAACAGGCCTCGCATCGAGATGCCGGCATTGTTGACCAAGGCATCGATCCGCCCGAACTTGGCTATGGTCTGTTCCACCCAGTCCTTGCAGTCTTCTTCCCGGCTCACATCGGTCTTTACCACCAGGCAGCGTCGGTTCATTTCTTCGGGCGGGAGTATTTCTTGCAGGTAGTCGGTAATCATATAGTCTCTTCGCGCCGAAAGAGATACGTTGCAGCCTCGGTGCAGGAGTTCTATTGCCAAGGCTTTGCCGATGCCGGAGGATGCGCCGGAGACCATGGCGGTTTTGCCGTTCAGTGTGTGGTGCATAATGATTGCAAATCTACAAATTGGTGAAAGCCAGGGTGGCATCTTGTTTCCCGTCGCTTTCGGGGCTGATGCCAGACGGAGGCTTTCAACAAAGCGCTGCGAAGTTAGTGAATTTCGTTAAATTTGCGGCTTGCTGGCACAAGCCGCGACATCCGGCATCGCCTCGGCATAGCTCAAGCGAGGTGCGTGCTTGGCTCTGCGCTCGGCTCGCACGGATGGTGCAGCCGTCCTGCGCACGGAAGTCTGCGCGCTTGCTACCGCAAACTGCGACATCCGGCATCGCCTCGGCAT
>CALUHO010000045.1 GCA_944320465.1 uncultured Bacteroidales bacterium
GAACAAGAACGCTTGGCACAGCAGGAGCGACAACGGCAGGAAGAGGCGCGGAAGCAACGGGAATCGGAGGCAAAGGCAGAACAAGAACGCTTGGCACAGCAGGAGCGACAACGGCAGGAAGAGGCGCGGAAGCAACAGGAATCGGAGGCAAAGGCGGAACAAGAACGCTTGGCACAGCAGGAGCAACAGCGCCAGGAGGAGGCGCGGAAGCAACGGGAGGCTGAAGCTAGGAGGAGAGCCACCTCGAACCAGATTATCCGAGTGGGTAATGTGGAGTTCGAGATGGTGTATGTTGAGGGTGGCATGTTTCGAATGGGCGGCACATCGGAACAAGGTAGCGATGCTTACGATAACGAACGCCCGGTACACAGCGTGACGCTTTCCGGCTTCCATATCGGAAAGTACGAGGTGACGCAAGGCTTATGGAGGGAGGTGATGAGTGAGAACCCGAGTTACAACAAATCCAGGGACGATTATCCAGTGGAGAATGTGAGTTGGGAGGATTGCCAGGAGTTCATCAAGAAATTGAACGATAGAACGGGATTGGCGTTCCGCCTGCCGACGGAGGCGGAGTGGGAGTATGCAGCGCGAGGTGGGAAGAAGAGTATGGGGTACAAGTACGCGGGGAGCAATAAGCTAAACGAGGTGGGCTGGTACAGAAGCAATAGCGGCAACCATACGCATCCGGTAGGGTTGAAGAAGCCGAACGAGCTAGGTCTTTACGACATGAGTGGGAATGTATTGGAGTGGTGCCAGGACTGGTACGGGGATTACACTGCTGAGGCGCAGAGGAATCCGACAGGCCCGGTTTCCGGACGCAATCGCCTGTATCGCGGGGGCAGCATCTGGCTCAATGCCAGGTACTGCCGGGTGTCGTTCCGGGTCAACTGCGACCCTGGCGGCAGGAGCGGCATCAGCGGCCTCCGCCTCGTTTTGTCCCTTTAGTTTTCCTGCCGGGCATCCATTTTTGCCCACTAAACTAAAGCGGCAGGCCGAAGCGGGCCGCCCGGCGGAACGGCAGTGGAGCAAGGCGGCTAAGCTACGGCCTGCCGCCCCGTTGCGGCGGATTTCAAATCCGCCGCAACAGCCAACGGCTTGCAGATGGATACAAACAAAATGTTGGTTCACAAAGTATTGCAGGGATGTAGTATCAATAATGGTATATTTTTCCAATCAACCATGAAAAAATTCCTAAAAATATTCTTGATTGCCGTGGCTCTGCTATCAGTGGCCGGTTCCATACTCTGTCTTTCTCTCAGCCGGATGAACGACATTGAGCTGAAAGAAGGGGATTTGCTGTTCCAGATATCCAAGTCTGCCCAGTCGCCTCTGATTGCCTTGGCAACCGGCTCGGTCTATACGCATTGCGGCATCCTGGTGGAGAAGCAAGGGGAATGGTACGTGCTGGAAGCCACCGGGCCGGTGAAGCTCACGCCCTTGCAGCAATGGTGCGACAAAGGGCGTTTCAAACATGTGATTAGTCGAAGAGTACTTGAAAAACCGGTTAAAATCCGGTACAAGCAGTATTTAGGACAGGCCTACGACTGGAGCTTCAAGTTTGACAATGGCAAGATGTATTGCTCGGAGTTGATTTATGAGATTTACAAGAAGCAGTTCGGCATCGAGCTATCCAAACCGCGCAAAATAGGGGATTTCAACCTGCTCGGCATGAGGAAAGTCATGAAAAGGCGAGGCATGGACAAGGAGCAGCTTGCCGTGGCGCCATCGGATCTTTTGCGCTCGGCATATCTCTTGGATTGATGCCGGCTTCGTGGTCGTTTTCATCGAATCATCTCCAAAAATCAGAAAATTTCCCGGTTACCTTTCCGTGTTTTCCGGTATAAAAGGGAAAAAACAAACGCAACATGAAACACCAAGAAAACACACTTTTTGCCAAGCGCTACCGTTTGACATGCTTCAAGAAGTATCAGGATTTGGCCCAAGTATGGCGAGCCAAAGACGAACAGGACGGCCAGGATGTGCTGCTGCGGATTTTCCCCGCGATGGAACAGGCCGGCATCGATGAATTTATCCGGGAATATTCTTATTTGAACAAACTGGAGCATCCCAATCTCTTGCCTGTCAAAGCCTTCGATGTGTGCGATGCGCAAGCCTATGTGGCAATCCCGTATTATCCTGTCTCGGCAGACCGCTTCAGCGATGCCCTGTCCGAGCAGGAAGCCTGGAACTTCCTTCACGATACGGCCTCGGCCTTGGCATACCTGCATTCCATGGCTTTGCTGCACGGCGCAGTGGAACCCTGCAACATCTGGCAGGACGGCCAAGGGCATTTCTTGTTGGCACCGCCCGCCATTAACCTGACGCAAAGAATCCTGCTGCGCCGCCACGCTTTGGTGGTGGAAGAAGCCGATCCGGAAACAGGGAACAAGGAATACATGGCGCCCGAAGCATGGTACAGGGAGCCTCAATACATGCCTGCCAGCGATATATGGGCTTTGGGAATGTGCCTGCGGAATCTGTTGACAGACAAGAGGACAAACGTGATGCCGGACGATTTTTCCGGAAAAGCACCCAAAGGCAAGAAGATAGAGAATCCGGAAGAAATCATCGGCCGGAATTACTCTCCCGCCTTGGCGAGCCTGGTCTTTGCGCAAGGTTTTTCATGGTCGCGGTCTTCGAAAGCCGGAACGTCCGCAAGCAAAGGTTTTTTCAAGAGTCTTTTCGGCAAAGCCAAAAGCCGGGCCGGAGAGCCATACAAGCCGGAAGCCGATGTCTCGGTGCAGAGCTGTTTTGATGCCGAACCCGAAAGCCGACCCTCGGCCTGGAAGCTGCAAAGCCTGGCCGCGTCTCACGTCGATTGGGCTGTCCCCGTCCGGCCGCAGGCATCGCCCGACGACATTCTCAATCCCGATGATATCCTCAACAAGGAAGGCCGCGAGCCTGTTTCCGCCCTTCGTCCGGGAGATTGGGTCATTGACGGCGCTTACCAGCTGCAACGCCAGGTCTCGGAAGGAAATGTCAGCGAGTGGAATGCTATCGATTCCCATGGCCGGCATCTCAGCCTTTGGATTTCCGTGCCCCTGGAAGGAAATGCGCTGCCGCAGATAGAAAAAGAGCTGGATCGCATCGCCGCCTTGAAGCATCCCAACCTGATTCCGGTGGAAAAAAACGGACTCTGGGGAAATCGGGCCTACCTCGTCACACCGTCCTATGCGCCTTTATTGCAAAAAACAGGGCAAGCAGAAGAAAGCGATGCCTGGCATTGGTTCCGGGACATCCTTGAAGGCATGGTCTATCTTCACGAGAACAGGATCAGGGTCGATGCCCAGAAGATAGAATCCTGGCGTCTTGATGAAGAAGGTCATTGCCGGATTCCGGCGCTGTGTCTGTCCAAAGAAATAGAACGGCTCCAGTTGCTTCGTTATTGCAAAGGAAAAGACATTGCTTGCGCTGATGTAGCCAATCCTGAAGAATTTTTCCAAGCTCCCAAGGTCTGGGAGGACTTTGGCAGCGATGACTTCATTGACTATTGCCTCCAAAGATGCGGTGAAATAGGCAATACCATGGAGCTGTTTTACGAACTCTTGGCAGGCGAGCGGCCTTTTCATGGTTATGGCTATGATGCCTATTATAACGTTCCTTTTTACTCGATACAGAGCCGTCTTCTGTTCAATGCCGAATTGGGCCGTCTTCCGTTCCCATATTCCGAAGACTTGCAGGCACTTTTCGACTGGAGCTTCCGAAGCGTCGATCCGATGGATTTCGATGTGTGGTGCAACATTGAAAACATGCTCGAAAAAGTGAAACAGCACAGGTTGCCTTTGGCAGTGAAACAATATCAAGGTGTAAAGAAAGTTTAACCCCAAAGTCTAATGACCGATTTGGGTTAAATCCGATCCGGTCTTGGTTGTCCAAGAAGGAATCCGGAAGGCTTGCAGAATCAGAATGGCAATGAAGAAAATGGCAATGAAAGGAATTCTTTGGGCGATGAGCCTCTTTGCGGTCGGGTCGTCCTCTCCCCGTTTTTCGGGCAGGACAACGCGGAACCGAGCAAGGAAGAGCTGGTGAACCAGCGTTTTTTTTGAACTATTGGAGAGGGAAGGCATGGCAGGTTCCGGAGCCTATGTGGGTTCGCTCTTGCAGGTGGAGCCGGACAATGCGGAATATCTTTTCCTCAAACGTATCGTGGTGGGCGAAGACATGAACAAGCAGGGTACTATTTACAGGAATCCTTAGCGGTGGACTCCTTGCATCCCGATGCCTTGTACGATGCCGCCGTGTATGAAGCCTATGTGAACGAGGACTATCCGGAAGCTCTCCTCTATATGGATCGGTATATACGTCATTACCCCGACGATTACTCTGGCTATCTCTTAAGAGGGGATGTGAATTGCTGGCTTGGGAAAAAGCAGGAATGCATAGAGGACATCGTGTTGTATGCCAAGGTCTTGTCCAATGAGGAATACAGCCATTTATGGGAAAATTTCAGAATTTTGGAGGCCATAGATATCGTTTCTGATTCAGTGGAGTATATGAATCTGCTTTATGATAGCCTGTCTGCATTGGCAGGCACAAGGTATGAAAGTCCAGTTTTGTACAATCTGTTAGGATATTTGGGGTATTGTGCAATGGCGTATGGCGATTGGAGCATGGATTCGTCAACGCTCAAGCCATATTTCGAGATGCTTAAACTGCAAGAATCAAAATACGGCATATCCTACTGCAATATGTTGAATCAGATGGGTTTGTATCAATTTCTTGGCCTGACACAAGCTACCATCCATTGTCTCGACTTGGTTTTGGAAAAGGTGGAAGAACCAGACGTTGACTTCTTTTTCAGTTTCTACTTACCTAAAGATGGTAGTAGGATAGAAGTCGCATACGCGTATGGCATATTGAATTACATGAAGATGTTTTATCACAAAGGGCGTGCTATGTGTTACATGTCTATCGGGGAGACCCGCCGTGCGATTGTTGATTGGTTGTTGGTCCTGGATGCACATGAAAGGCAACGGGAAATATCAGGATGGATTGGAAACGACGAAATCATGTCGGATTTGGAAGAGGCTTTCGCTTATGTAGGAGAAAGCACTAATTTATTGGAATCTTTTATGGAACATTCTCTAGGACTGGGGCAGGCTTTGGAAATCGATGGGAATTATGAGATGGCTAAGTTTTTCTATTCATTTGCAGTGGATCTGCCAGATGAAGTTGCTATGGAAGATTATCGCAATGAAGGCAATTATCAGATGGGGCTGTTGTATTTTCAGATGGGACGAAAGAGGAAGGCTGCAAAACATTTCAAAGAATGTCTGAAAAGCGGTGAAAGGGCAGTTTTTTTTGATGCAGAATGGACTTTGGCTGTCATTGAGAAAGATGAGATGCACCAGCAAGAACTTAAGGAATGGCTGAATGTCAATGAGAAGGAGTTGGCTGCTTATGATGCAGCTTATTATTTTCTGTGCGTGGGGGAGAAAGAAAAGGCTATAAAGTGTCTTGTGGATGGTGCTGATTTTATGGCTATTCCATATCTTGAGCACGATCCCTTTTGGGATGGCTTGCGCGAGGATGCCGATTTCAAGTCTTTGTTGGCCGAACTGAAAGCCAGACGGACGGAACTGCTCCGGCAACTGGGGCTTCAGGCTGAGTAAGGGCAATGCGAACCTTCATGGGCATGAGCTTTCCGCCAATGGGTATCGACCTCTATCGACCCGGAATGCGCTCGCAAAAGAAAATCCCGCTGCGGAACATGGCTCCACAGCGGGATTTTTCTTTCACATTCCCATCATCAAGGGAACACCCTTACTTGATTTCGATGTGCTTGATGCTGGCTGGTTTTTCTTCTTCCTGAATCTTGGGCATTTCCACCGTCAGCACGCCGTTCTCAACCTGGGCCGAGATTTTTTCCTTGTCCACATTGTCAGGCAAGGACATCACTTGCTGGAACTTGGAGTAGGAGAACTCACGGCGCAGGTAGCGACCGCTTTTCTTGTCTTCGTCCTTGTTTTCGGTCTTCTTTTCCATGCGGATGACCAAGTTGTCGTTTTCATCTACATGTACTTGGAAATCGTCCTTGGTCATGCCGGGAGCGGCCAGTTCCAGACTGTAAGACTTTTCATCTTCCAGTACATTGATGGCAGGCGCTGTGGCATTGGGGCGAACCATCCAATCGGTGTCGAAAATGTCGTTGAAAATGCTGGGCAACCAAGCTTGATTCTGATTTTTTCTAACAGGTAACATAGTTAAAACCTCCTATATTTAATTTCACATTCTTTTTTGAATCCGCCCTCCGTCTTTGAAGGGACTTTGGCCGGATTCTTTGCCTCCAAGCCTTGGCGAAGCTTTCTGCGGCTTTTGGCTTCGGTTCTGGCGTTCCCGCCGCGCTTCCGCTTCCGGCTTGCTCCAAGCTCGCCGCTTGAGGCTGTCTTCGGGACTTTCATTCCGAAAGACACTGAAAGGTATCAGCAATATCCGTGCCGGAAACCGAAAGCCGCTTTTGAGGCACCAAAACCTGCTTAAAAGTCATAAATATCTGAAAATATGTCATTTAAACTGAAAATTTGACACGAGCGCGGCTGACTTTCCGTCGCATTTCCTGCCGTATCGGCATCAATGGGCATCGTAAAAGGAAAAACCGACGAAATTTTCGGTAAGAAAAACCCTGTCGTGCCAGTTCCTTTTTCCTATTTTTGCAAAACTCATGGAAGCTTGGAGCGGCAATCCTTTGAAATCCAGCAGGAGCGAATCCAACCCGGCCATGCGCCGGAGGCGAAGAAAGGGAGGATATCGATGGGATTTTTGCCAGAACCCGTTCCAAAAAGGAAGCGGATAGCCGCCGCAATGAGATGAGTCCGACCGATAATTTAGATTAAGACAGACCTTGGCCGAGACTGGACAGGAAAAATGCAGCTCGACTGATAATTTAGAAAGAATTGAGACCCAGACCCAATCCGAAAGCGCCCCAAGAGAGCGCGATGGCCAAGAAACGATTAGGCTTCTTTGAAGGCATCAACGGCTACGGCTTCTACAATGTGTTGAATGTGGTGCTGTTCGCTTTGATGTCCGAAGTGGCTTACGTGGGCATCATCTTTTATACCGATGTGCTCAAACGCTGCATTGACGGGGATGCGTTCTCCTTTTTGATATTCATAGTCAATCCGATATTGTTCAGCCTCCTGTGCTTCGGCCTGTTGAGGCTCAACACCGTGTTCAACAGCCGTTACCCGGTCACCTATTACACCAGTGCAAGGATGCTGGGCTTCTTCCTTTTGATCGGGCTTTCGTTCTGGGGATACAATTACCTGATGTACGTAGCCGAAGTCTATGCCACCGGGACGGACGGAGGAAACCCTTTTGTACCCACCGAGCCGATTTGGCTGCAAATCACCTCGATTACCTTGGTGCAATTAGTTATCATGTGTTTGATTACCATCAACCATACGGCTCGCTATACCATTATGCTCTACAAGGAAGGCGAGGAACTGAAGCAGACCCAGGCGAGGGCGGAAATCCGTGCCTTGCAGACGCAGCTCAATCCCCATTTCCTCTTCAACAGCCTCAATACCTTGGTTTCCGAAATTGATTACGACCCGGAAAGCGCCAAGAAGTTCACGATAGACTTGGCCGGGGTCTACCGCTATATCTTGCAGAAGCAGGACAAGCCTTTGGTATCGGTCTATGAAGAATTGGGGTTCCTCCAATCGTATGTGAACTTGAACCAGATCAGGGTGGGGGACAGCCTGCATTACGAATGCATCTACCCTGACCGCAGCAACCTCGACTTCCTTCAGGAAAAGTACCTGCCTTCGCTCTCCTTGCAGCTATTGGTGGAGAACGCGCTCAAACACAATGTGATATCGGCTATCAAGCCTTTGCATATCCAAGTGGGCTTTTCTGAAAATCTGGAATATTTGGTGGTGACCAACAATGTGAATCCCAAGAAGAATGTGCATTCGCTGGGAACGGGCTTGAACAACTTGGCCGAACGCTACCGTTTGCTGGCCGACAAGAAAATCGTGGTGGAAAAGACTGGCAAGTTCTTTATTGTCAAGCTGCCGATGTTGGATTTGGATTGAGGTCGAAGCCGATTGGACGGAAAAAGGCGGAATAGGAACTTGCCGCGGGAAGATGTGCCTCGCTGTCGGCTTCTCGTCATCGTTTGCCGCCTGTCCGCAGTCCGGGCAGAAGCCGTTGGCGGTGCGATTTGTCGCTTGCCGGTCTTGCGGTTCCGCTTGACGGAGGTATGGGCGGACGGGAGCATTGAAAGGAAGCAGTCCTTTGCTTCGTAAGGAATGCGATGGCAAGGAATGGTCGTGACGGCAAGCTTGTTTTATGGAATAAATACATAGTAAAGACCAATAATAATGGACACGAAACAAGACAATTTGGTGAGGGTGGCGATTGTGGAGGACGAATTGCCCGCCGCCCGCCTTTTGAAGAGCATGATCCTTTCGCTGCGGCCCGATTGGGAAGTGACTCATATCGGCGGAAGCAACGAGGAGGCGGTGGCTTGGTTCAAGGCCAACAAGACCCAGCCTGATATCCTCTTCTTGGACATAGAGCTGAGTGACGGGGTGTCGTTCGAGTTCCTGGAGGAAGTGCGGCCGCAGAGCATGATTGTTTTCACGACCGCTTACGACGAATATGCCGTGCGGGCATTCTCGGTGGACAGCATCGACTACCTGCTCAAGCCCATCGAGACCGACCGCTTGCGTCTGGCGATCGAAAAGTTCGAGAAAAGGACGGCGGCCTATTTCCGTCAGATTAACGAAAAGAGCAACTGGAAGGAGTTCCCGGAGAAAATCAATGGTCAGGGCAAGACTTACCGCAACCGTTTCCTGATGCAGCGGGGCAACCAAATGGAAGTGTTGATGGTGGAGGATGTGGCTTACTTCTTCAGTGAGAATAAGATAACTTACGCTCAGACTTTCAGGCAAGGTTCGATGGTGGTGGATTATTCCTTGGACCGCTTGGGCGAGGAACTGGATCCGGCACTTTTTTTCCGAGCCACTCGGCAAATCCTGCTTTGCAGCCGGGCGGTGAGCAAGATCGAGAACTATTTCCAAGGGAAAGTTTCCGTAACTTTGAGCCCGGCTTTCAAGGACCAGGTCTTGGTCAGCAAGGAGAAGGCCGACAGCTTCAAACGTTGGTTGAACTATTAGGTTTGATGCTGGACAAGGATGGCTGGATATCCAGATTCAATCTGCCAGGGTATCCGGTTCGGGACCGAGGCGGATTCAGGTGGATTGGGGAAAGCATTGCATTTCCGGATGCGATGAGGGATGAACCCATTGCCACTGATTGTCGCTCGTTCCGGCATCGCCGGTCAAGACCGAAAGCGGTTCTATCAATTCCGGCAGAGTTGTGATGTGTTTGGCAACTCTGATTTATAGCGCAAAACCGAAGAACAAGACTCCATGAACAAGAACCTGCGTAGACTGCCCCTGCTGCTGGCACTGGGCATCGCCCTCTTGCCCCACCTCCACGCCAGCCCCGCCGACGGCATGCATCCCATCGGGCGGCCCGTTCAAACCCGACCGGCCCGCAACGCCAGTCCTGAATCCGTTCTTCCGGCAGCCGCCCCTTTTCTCCGGCCTGAATCCCAGCTTTCCGCGCCCGATTCGGCCCGCGATTACCTTGTGGCACCGGACGTCCCGCATTTCACGCCAGGCCGCTTCCAAGCCCGCAAAAACGCCTTGTGCCATGATGTGCTGATGCTGGCAGGCGATGCCATGGAAGGCCGCTTTACCGGTTCGCCCCAGGACAGCATGGCCGCCATGTACATTGCCAAGGAATTCCTGCAGCTGGGGCTTCGGCCGCTTTTCCCGATAGCACCCCGCTATGATACGATCGGTCTGGGCAAGACACAACGCGATTACTGGCAGCATTACGCTTTCAATGCCCGTTGGGGCGAGTTTGTCCAGACCCGCAACGTTGTGGGAGTGGTACCCGGCACTGATTCCACGCAAAGAAACCGTTACATCGTCATCGGCGCCCATTACGACCATTTAGGATGGGGAGACCGAGGCGGCAACTCCCGGAACAAAGGAGAGCGGGCTATCCACAATGGAGCGGACGACAACGCCAGCGGTGTGGCCATGATGCTTGAACTCATGCGTTATTACACGCAATATCCATTGCCCAAGACCTTGGTATTTGTTGCCTTCAGCGGAGAGGAAGTGGGACTTTGCGGCTCTCAGGCTTTCCTGGATCAGTTTCCTTTTCCCGTGCGGCAGATTGATGCCATGTTCAACCTGGACATGCTGGGCAACCTGCAGGACAATACGCTTTGCATCTGCGGGACGGGAACCAGCAAGGAGGCGGAATCCATGGTGAAGGAGGCCGCCAAGCGGACCGATTTGGAACTGACCACCTATCCGGACGGCCACGGCCCTTCGGATCATGCCGTTTTCTACGACCGCAAGATTCCTGTCTTCTTTTTCAGCACGCCGCCGAGGGATACGTACCATACCCCGGCAGACGACCCGAACACCTTGGATTACGACGGAATGGTACGCTTGTCGTCTGTCATTGGGGATCTGCTGGAACAAGCGGGCAAGGCGGAATCTTTGACTTTTACCTCTTCGGGCAAGCCGAACCGGAAAATGATGGGCATGGGGCAGTTCAAAGCAACTTTGGGCTTGATGCCGGACATCAACAATACCGACCGGCGGGGCTTGCGCACGATGATCGTGGTGGAAGGCAAACCGGCGCACAACGCGGGCATCCGCAGCGGGGACGTGCTTTTGAAAGTGGCCGGGAAACAGGTGCATACCTTGGATGATTATATGGAGGTACTCAAAACACTGTCTTTTGGCGAGCAAATCCAAGTCCGTTTCATTTCCAAGGAAACCGGACGGAAACATACGGTGACTGTGGACTTGGATGTCGTGGCAGGCAAGAAGAAAAGGTAGAAGAATGCGTTTTTTTGACTATTTAACCCAAATCGGTCATTAGACATTGGGGAGATTGCCTGCTTGTGTCATGCAGCATGCTTCTGGCCTAGCCGAAGGCGTAGCGGGCTACGTCGAGGCGTAGCGAGAAGCAGGATGCGGACAGAAGCGGGCAAGATGCCCGGAAGCCTCATTTTCCCCATCGGAAACGGACACGGCGTGTCTAATGACCGATTTGGGTTTAAAGGGAATACAATGAAAAAATCCTGGATGATATTGATTTCGGTGGTGCTGACCCTGTTCTTTGCGGCTTTCCAGCGAATGACCGGGCCTACGCACCCCGAAGACGGCTTTGTGGAAAGGGAGGGCGAGCGGGTCGCGTTCTCTTTGCCCCGGAGCGGCACGGTGGGAGAGGACACCCGGATCGCAGTTCCGGCAAAGTCCTTGAAGGACAGCCGGCCCGAGGGGGACGAAAGAACCGGGATTGCGGATGCCTGCCAGCCGGAAACAAGCGGAAGTTTGCCGGTTCCGGATTCCGCATGTTCCGGATGCGATTCTTCCTGTATCGAATCCAAACATGCAGCCCGTTTGCATTACCGCCATTACCCGTTTTTGGACGGGGAGGAATGGATCGAACTTCCTATGTGCCAGGAAGAGGGTTATTGGGTCGCTTTCCTGCCGAGCCAGCCGATGGCGGGGAAACTGGCATATTACGTGGAAGCCGATGGAGTTTCCTATCATCAGGAAGCACCTTTGATTATCCGCTACAAAGGTTCTGTGCCGGCTGCTGTGCTGGTCCCGCATATCCTGTTGATGTTCCTGGCCATGTTCTTTGCGGTGATGGCCGGTCTGGCGGCATTGCTCAACGATCCCTTGTACAAACGGTACAGCGTGTTCACCTTGGCCTTGCTTGTCTTGGGAGGCTTGGTGTTCGGTTGCTTGGTGCAGAAGCACGCCTTTGATGTCTACTGGGCAGGATTCCCGATGGGCGGGGACTTGACCGACAACAAGACCTTGATTGCCGTTTTGGCCTTCCTGATAGCGGTGGTATTGACGTTTTTGCCAAGGAGAAAGCCTTTGCAAGAAAGCGGTGCGATGCCAATGTCCGAACCGGTTGTTTCGGAAATGTCCAAAAGAAAAACCGTTGTGAAGCAAGTCGGCAAGCTGGCGGACGAAACTGCTCCCTTGGAATCGACTACCGGCAAAGCGGCCATGCAAGGCAGCAAGCCGATAGGGCCTTCTGCAACCCGTTCCTGGACCCGCTGGGTCGTGCTGGCAGCCGCCATCGTCATGTTAGGCATCTTCAGCGTGCCGCATAGTGCCAATGGCTCCGAACTGGACCGCACCACCGGGGAGATTGTCAGCGGGGAATAAGGTAAAGCCGATGAATTAAGCTCAATGCCTTTAAGTTTAAGATGTTTTTCCGATAGGGAAAGAACCGACTTTTGCTCCTCGAAGAAGGTACATAGCCGACCATGTGGCCGAATTTCGAGTAAAAATAACCATTTGCAAAATACGCCAACATTATCAATCAGTCAGCCAGCAATTTGGCATAATGTCTGTTTATGTAAATCTGGCACATCAGGCTATAAGGACGGTCGGCTTGCATGAAGGCGCGGATTTGATTCTTTTCTTCATCGGTCGCTGTCCGCCTTCCGTTTTCCAGCATGGAATCTTTGATTTTATCTACGGTTTCACATAAGAATCGTAGATGCCGGGAACGGCGTAAGTCTAATAAAGCCGTATCCAGTTTGTATTTCTGTATGGTTTTCAAGCCGAGTTGAGAATTTGGCATGGAGCCTATCATTTCACCATCAAATGTCAATGCTTGCTGGATTTCTTCATCGCTATTCCGGCACGGATCCAAGGCCTCGCTTACGGGAATGGTATAGTGATTCAATTTGTTGTTGCAGTTGTCACAAGCCAAATACAAGTTAGTCCAATCATAGGCCTTGCTTGGATCAATGGACACCTCGATATGGTGGTCTATTTCTTTGTATGCTCCGGATAATCTTGTCTCGCAATAGAAGCATTTCCCGTGCGACATGCATTGCAAAGTGCCTGCAATGGCAGGGTGGGCGTACTTTGAATGGTCTGGACGAGCGGAGGGGTGCTGTTGTAATTTTTCCTCGTACTTTCTCTGCCATTCGTCATGCTTTTCATGCAGAATGTCCGGTTCCGGAAGCCTTTCTATGTGTCTCATGCGGGGTTGTCTGAGATAAGCGGTTTCAAATAACAAAAATAATTGGGGTTGATTTCGAACAACTTTTGTTCAATTGCGCGAGCCTCTTCTGTCCGGTTTTCTCTGTATGCTTTTTTGCGCGAATCCATAAGACGGCTTATTTCTTCATTGAATGGCCCTACATCGAAAATTTCCGTTTGCAAGACTTCTTCCACCGGAAGGTTGGCATAATAATCTGTCATGTCTTTTATTTCGGAATATCCGGGTTGGGGTTCGCAGACATAGATTCTTGCTCCTTGTGCCGATGAGACAACAAAGGGGGAATGCGTCGTGAGTATGATTTGCAGTGCCGGGAAAGTTTTTCTGATGATGCCCAATACCTTTTTCTGCCATTGGGGATGCAGGTGGTTTTCAATTTCGTCTATCAATAGCACTCCGGGGATATTCGTCAATTCATCCGGACTTTTGTGGTTCAATACGCAGATGGAATACATTTTGCAAACCAGCATGACGAGGTGTTCTATCAAGAAGATGTTTCCCATGCTCAGTTTGTCAAAGCTCACCTCGTGGCCGTTTTGTTCCACAACGGGCATCATTTCTGTCCGGCGGATATACTTGAAGTGGCCGTTATCCAAGCAATTGTCAATGATTTCTTTGATTTTTTCGTACAGGTTTTTCCCCAGTTTCTGCTCTTCTTGGATGTCGCTGTTGCGCAAGTAGTCTACATGGCAGAGGAAGTTGATCAGTTCTACGTTGCTTTTAGTCCCTTTTAACGAATTTGTCAACGCTTGGGTGTGATCGATGGCCGATATGGTTTTAATTTTGAAAGGGTCTGTCGGGATACGGCTTGTCCAATAGTCGACAACCCAGTCTGGATTGCCGGATAGTTTTGCATTGTATTCAAAGAATCGCTCCAAGTCATGTACGGATTCTATATGTCCGTTGAAGAGTTTATTTATATGGACCGAGGCATTTCTTCCATGTAAAGTATAATTCAAGCCTATCTCAAAATCATCCGGATCGGCCACGATATTCCTTTCCAGGCTTTTGGGTTGCAAGACAGCCCTGATGGCATCGATGATGATGGATTTTCCAGAACCATTCAGGCCGGTAATTATAGTGACAGGAATATGGCTTTCAGATTCTTGAATGGCAAAGTCCACATCGCCGGTCTTGAACGGGCCTATGTTTTTCAAATGGAGATTGATAATACGCATGCGTCCTATTTTTGAAAATGTAAAAATAGGCATTTGTCAAGTTCAAGCCAAATTTTAAAACAAGACGCGGCAAGGCCTCACAGAATAGTAAGAAACGAAGGTGCCCGGGCGTTTTCGCACCGGGCTGCCTTCAACAACCAAAACCATAAAACCAAAATCAACCATCTTTATGAAGAGCCATGACGGGCGCGTGTCACGGCAGGACGAATTTGAAGGTGGAAGGCTCCGGACCGTTCCAGATCCGACACAGGTAAAGACCGGACGGAAGCCCTTGCAGGGAAACCGCATCTGCTTCATATCTCTTTTCCAAGACAAGACGGCCTTTCACATCGAAGATTTCCAAACGATGCCAATTGCCTTCGGGTAAATGCAGGCTGCGCTCGGTCTGATTTATCCAAAACCTCAACGAGGAAGCCGATTCGGGCTGCTCCTGATTGCTCGCTTCCGGTGCTCCCTTGCGGATAGGAACGCAGCAGAGCAGGGAAGAATCCTGGCTGTAGATGGCGCGTACTCCCACAAAACCGGTGGTATCGGGGGCGGAAAAGCCGAAGCGGGTAGTTCCGGCTTCGGTCTGTCCGATATACGTTTCCCCGTGGTACAGACGGTAGGCGGTTACGCCTTCCTGTTCGGGTTCCTTCCAGATTACTTCCACCTGACTTGTGGCTTCATCCCGTCCTGCTTGCAGATCCCGGACTTGACGAAGCCCGTCGTTTTCCAACAGCCTGAACGCTTCCGGCACATAGACACAGGAATCTTGCGTGGCCCGTTGCAGGATTTCCTTGATTTGATAGCCGTTCAGTTCCGGGTAATAGGACAGGATCAAGGCCGATGCCGAGGCGGCCAAGGGCGTGGCCATCGAAGTCCCGGCCATCATATCGTAATACTTGCCGCTGAACGAGGGTTTGTCATCCAACCATTGGGAGACGCACCAAGTGGTGCTCAGCATCTGCTGGTCTTTCACCACCGTGTCATGGTCTATGTAATAGCCTCCCGGAACCCAGATATCCACCCAGTCCCCGTAATTGGAAAAATCGGAACGATGCCCATCGGAGTTGACCGAGCCCACGGCAATGACACCGGGATAGCAGGCTGGGTATTGTTCTTTGTCTCTACTCTTATTGCCTGCTGATGCGAAAAATACAATGCCTTGATTAATACATGATTGGAAAAACTCTCGTTCTATACTGCTATTATACTCCGATCCATAGCTCAGACTGATTACTTTGGCCCCATGGTCTGCAGCCCAGGCAATGCCTTCCATTGCATTAGCCATGAGGTTGGGTTCGGATTCCGCTATGCGTATCCCCATCAGACTTATCCCGGAAGCCAAGGAAACGATGCCTTTGCCGTTGTTGTTGACAGCGGCAATCAAGCCGGCGCAATGCGTGCCATGAGACCAGTTGTAGGCGGGGTTCATACCGGCAAAACCACCTCCATATACCATTTCCCTGTCAATATGAGATGGAGGGTTGGCTTCCCCTTGTGCATTGGTACAAGTGTTGTAGAGGTTTTCAGGCAAAATATCCAAGTCTTCATGTCCGCTCCAAACGGCATTGTCCACCACCGCCACCTTGATATCGGGATTCCCGGTGTATTTTCCATAAAGTTCTGCAAATCCCATCTTGTCCAGATGCCAAGAAGCATGGATACTGTCCACGATACCGTAAAAAGAATCATTGGGCGTATCTTTAGGTCGCTTTTTTCGGGAAAATCCATCCGAAGGACAGGCCGCTGCCCGGTACAAGGGTACTCGTTCCACCAATTCAACGCGAGGGTCTTGTTGCAATTGCCTGAACAGCAAATCGGCATTCTGCACGCTGTCAAAGCGGATTTTGAAAGTATATTGCAAAGCCGGGTTGTTGTCCAAACGCAAGCAGAACGCCTCTGCCCGAAGACCGTATTTCTGTAGTTTTCCTTTGGTTGCCGTTGGGAACAAGACGGAAACCGGGACATGGCGGCTGTCTTCTTTGGGCAAATTTAGCGTTCCGGCTTTGAATTTCAGATACAGCGCATCCGGCTGATAGTCAGGTAGAACCGTCTGCTCTTGGGCGTGGAGAACCGAAAAACCCAAGATAAAGCTGATAGTAAGCAAGAAATATTGTTTCATAATCAAATGTCTTAGAGTGTTTTCTATTTGATTTTGCAGGACGATGTGCTTCTATCCTGATAGGCCGTGTGCCAAGATCCTTGGATGCAAAGCCTTGGCACACGGAAGGAAATCGTGATTATTCAATAACCGTGAACTTCAGCACCTGCAAGCCTTGGCTGCTACGGACCTTGGCAAAATACAGGCCGGGAGACAGGTATTCCACGTTGAAGACAAAAGTGTTCTGTTTCAAGCCTTGCTTGGCAAACAGGACACGGCCGTTTATGTCCAAGATTTCCACTTCTTGGATACCGGCCTCGCAGAAGACAGTGACGTTTTCCTGTGCCGGGTTCGGGTAGAGGCTTGCGCTCAAGATAGAAGCATCGGATTCCGTGCCGGTGCCGGTCTTGTCCACCCGGATGTCGTCAATCATCAGCATATAGCCATAGCCGTCTTCTTCAATAAGCCTTTCTATGGCTATGTAGACTTGCTGGCCGTTATAGGCGCTTAAGTCTACCACTTCTTGTTTCCATTCCCAGTCCGGAGCTTCCCGGAAATCCGTTACCGGCTCAAAGCTTTCCATATCGTTGGTCGTGGTCGATACCAGCACCCGGTATTGGTCATACCCATAATCTCCAGTCCAGCTTTTGACAAAGAAACTGGTTTTGCTTCCTGCTTGTGGCAATTGGAGTTTGGGAGAAATAAGCAAATCATGGGTCGTTTCGGCATTGCATCTCAGGCTGGCGCCGTAGCGGCGGCCTTGCATGGGGGCAAGTTCGGAATTGATGCTTACGTCTATGGCAGGCGTGGTTTTGGCAGGATTAAAGCAGATAAAACCGAATGCTTCGTGCGTATGCGGGAAAGAGACATCGCTCCATCCACGGGCAGGGTATCCATCCAAATCCACGCTAGTCCATTGCGCTTGGAAATCGGAAATGGCAAAGTCGGGCGTATATTCAAAGTCCATCACGTAGGGATCCATGGCGGGAACGGTGGTCAGGCCCATCCGCAAGGTATCGTTGCTCCGGTCTTCATCGTTTTCCATGGCTGCGAACACGCAGATATCGTATCGGGTGTCGGGTTGCGACAAATCGGCTTCGATGATGGCATTGCCGGAAACATAGGGAGCAATACGCAAGGTAGTAGAACCTGCTTCCTGGTTATTGATTACCAGATGCACGGGGACATCCACGCTGTCGGTGCTGTTGTTCCTGATACTGACGGTAATAGGTTCGTTGGCGGCAAAAGCGCCGGAAGGATAATCCGGATTGATAAAGGAAACTAATTCCACATCCTGTTTCGCGTTCACTGTTCCGTTATGCCCTAAATTCAACACGATAGCAGGATACCCGGCAATGTATTCCTTCCACAAAGAATCGGTCATCAAGGTATAACGGTAATAATAACCCTCCAAGGACCGATCCACAGATATTCCCATATTATTGATATCCATTTGCATGATGCAAACCAAGACATCGCCGCTTAGCAGCAAATCGGGAATATCGTACACCACCCATCCCGAATCCGCAGGACGGCTTATTTCTGATTGGTATATGGCTATATCGGCAATCTTTTGGTTTACGGCATCAAAGGGATAAATGGCTAATTGAAGTTGTGGTAATGGTAAGTCATATAAATAGGCCCAGCCAATGCTAAGGGATGTTACGGTGTCCGGATGAGAGAAGCGGAACGGCAGAGCAATGCCTCTTGGTCCATTAACGACGAAAGATGCATCGGAAAACCCCCAAGCATTACCAAAAATAGGAGACGAGTAATAAGACATGCTTGTATCGCTGATGGTAAATGTTCTTGAAATTTCATGGCCGGGATTGATGTCTTCGCCTTCATGCCCCTCGATAAATCCTTGTATAAACACGGTAACCGTGTCGCCGATTTCCATGTTTTCACTTTTTGATGAAATAGTTAAGACTCCTGTTTCGTTAGGAAGCAGGCTTGTGGTAGCCGCCCCGGCGGTTTTATCGTTCAGCAATATATCAAGCCTTGCATTTGCTTCCAATAGGCCATTGTTTTCTACCGAGACAGAAATCGGAAGCTCTCCATTTACATGTTCTATGGGCATACGGCAAGGGATGCTTGATAGCAATTCTGTACTGATGTCATATTCTAAAACTTCGGTTAATGAAATGTTTTTATAGGTGACTCTTCCAGACCTACCATAATCCTCGTCTTTTTTGCCAAAAGTAAAAGCATAATAGCCGTCTTCTTTAACGCTGAAAAAAACTTTCCTTTTCTGGTAATCATACGTGAGCACATTGCTTTCAATCCATATTTCCGTTACACTTCCACTGCTATCCGCTATATTATATACGGAGATGCAAGGCTTCACAAAAAATTGCAGTCCGCTTGCAAACAAGGATCCGCCGCAATAGTCAAAACTCAGACAATAAGTTGTTCCTGCTTGCAATTCAAAACAGGTGGAAGATATGAATGTTACACCGTTTGTCATGCCGATTGTCCATTCTCCATTTTCCAATTGTGCGAGACTCCATTCTTTGTGGTACTCTATTGTGCTGATTCCCATTTCTTCTTTGGTAAAATCTATGGTGTGCGGTGTTTGCAATGGAAGATGGTTATAGATAACATGCTTTTCGTTTAATTTAGAAATATTATTAGAAGTATCCATGTCCTTATACATCTCAAGATTTACCCTCACGGTATTTTTTCCCTTGTTCAAAAGCGCATATTCGTTAAAGGCTATTTCTGCGATGGCATTCGGCGCAATATCAGCATAGATATATTCCTTAATGGTATCTGTTTCATTCAATATATAATAGGCATCAAAGCCATGTATTTCTGAGCTGCCAAGGTTTTGCACCATGGCCGTTACTTCTATCTGATCCAAACCGCAACCGGATAAAGGCAGGTATCCATTCCCCAAATCTAACAAATCCATATCGTATTCATTTTCATCATTGGCTAATTCAATTTTTATGTTTTTAACGACTACGCAATTCGGATTCCTTTTTGGGGCAGAGAAGCCAAAGGAATAGAGGCCGGTTTCGGGGATTTTGAATTTTACAACATTATTTGTCCATACTAAAGGAGATGTGTATTGAATATAATCTGTCCATAGGACATCCCATTCATCATGGTTTTCATCTGCTTTCCCTATGATTAGTTGAATCTGTCCTATAAACGATGCTCCCCCTGTTCCAGAAGTTGAGCCACCCGTATAGTCAAATTCAAGTTGGTATTCAATGCCGGCTTCTAAATAAAATGGGGTGGATGTTATGGGATTTTCACTTCCATGTATTGTGTAAATGGTAGTTGGGTTATTTTCATTTACTGATGCACCATAATCTGTATAAGCGTTGGTAAAATGGAAATCTCCTCCGCTCATTTCCCCTCTTGACAAGTTGATGAGATGTGGAGGATAAAGTGTTCCGTGTTTATAACATAGCGTGGAAACCATGTCAGCTTCAGGAAAATCTAACAAATTTGCACTCACTCGATTGCTTCCTGTCCTGAGGGGAATATTGGAAATGGTGATTTCTTTTGAATCACTATTGGCAATGGTATCAGGCAATTCTATTTGATGGTATTCCCTTCCGTTTATATCATAGCTTACGGTCATGCCATATGCTGATGCTGTACCTTCGTTCGCAATTTGCAAATTCAAGTCAATAGTATCGTTTCTGTTAGTTGAAGAAATAGATATCAGATTGAGAAGTGCATGAGGAGAGAATGTCCCATCTTGAACCTCAATGGCATCCAAGTGTAATACAGGTGAGTCTGTTCTGAATGAAACATAGACTGGATCGATTTCGTTTTCGAATTCGCATATTATCTGTTGCCATGTATTTCGGCTTTCGGGAAATATTGAATAAAGGATTTTCATGTCTTTAACGACGGGTGTGTTTCCTATTAGGACATGTATGCTATCTAGCGTTGTCGTTTTCACATATAAAGGTGGGTTCTATCAATTCCATTTTTTATTTCTTGCATAAGGCAGCAGAACCCTTTAACTGTCTTGAGCAAGATAATC
>CALUHO010000046.1 GCA_944320465.1 uncultured Bacteroidales bacterium
GCTACGTCGAGGCGTAGCGAGAAACAGGATGCGGACAAAAGCGGGCAAGATGCCCGAAAGCCTCATTTTCCCAATCAGAAACGGACACGGCGTGTCTAATGACCGATTTGGGTTAAAAATTACGACGGTTGAATCCCTAAGGAAACTGTGAGATACTCCAAGAAGCGCATGGAATCGGATTCCGTTGTTTGGATTTAAAGGACATGTAGGAATTTTTTGTAATTTCGCGCTTTATGGGGTGCGAGGAAGAACCAATCATGACAAGCGCACGCCAGCAGCAATAGAAGCAGCAGGCCATGGCCACCAAAGGAAGCAAGCAGATGGAGACAAGGGAAGATGCCCGGGGCGGGCATGCAGAAGCCTGTTTGCAGGTATCGGCCTCTATGCGGGCGGTGAGCCTGCGGGCTTGCGGAGGAAAGGGTTTCGGCCAGCCCGGAGAAGCGGCCGGCCGCCGCAAGGAGAACCCGGTGCTGATGCCGGTTCTTTTCCTGCCTTTGTTTTTCTTGGGTTCGCTGTTGCAAGCGTCCGAAACCCGAAACGCGGTTCAGGAATGGGGTCTTGTCCGGGATTGGAACGCGCTCTGCCAGCAGCATGATGACCATAGGCGGTGGCAATGCGAAATCCCTCAGCCGGAATCCCTCTTGCTATCTTTCCAGGCTTTTTTCCAGGAACAGTTCGGCCTTTCGTGGAATCCGGGCTTCAAGGCCGTTTGGCCGGCTGGTGCTGATTGGGACGGTCTGCGCCAAGCCTGGTTCGTGTTCCAGCGCCGGTATTCTTCGCTCAAGCCGGTAGCTTACGTCCATGGCGAGGTTTCTCCCCTTTTCGGCGGCGTGTTCTCCTCTCTGTCAGGACCCTTCCAGGAAGAAAGCGAGGAAAATGCCATCGATGCCGTCTGGGCGGCAGAGACATCGTGGCCTGCCTCTGGAAGCCTTGCCACGGAAATCCTTTGCTGCCATGTGTCAGGCAGCTGCAATATCGTTTACCGCCTTCAGAACGGGGCGAGGGAAGCCACCTTGCCAGCCTATCCTTTCTGAATCCGGATGTCCTTCCGGCAAGGAAAGCGGGCATTGCTTCGTTGGAATTCCTTTTTTTGAATCAGGAAACTTTTTGCGCGTCCATGCTCCGGCATGCAAACGGCTTGGCAAGATTCCGGATTCGTCGGGATTCCATCGGCGACCGGCTTGTCGTAAAGGCGGGTGGCGAAGCGGAATGTCTGGATGTTCTGCGCCGGAAATCCTTGCGGGGGACAATCAGCCCCTTTGGTTCATCAAAAAATTAAAAATCTCCCCTCGAATCGGGAAAATCGCTCTGGTGAGAAAAGATTTCATTCCGGGAACGCGGTTTGGCTGGTAAAAATGACGAAGCTTGGCTGCCGGGAAACGTCGGGAAACCAGGCGAGGGGATACACAAATTACTGCTAATAATTACATCAATGATAGGTTTATTCAAGAAACTGCTCGGCAGCAAGTCCGAGCGCGACCTCAAGGAAATCCGGCCCATTTTGGATCAATGCCTGGCCGCCTACGAGTCGATTTCCAAGTTGAGCAACGACGAGCTCCGTGCCAAGACGCAGGAGTTCAAACAGAAAATCCAAGACCGGATCAAGGAACAGAAAGACGAGGTGGATGCGCTCAAAGCCAAGATTGCCGCCAACATCGACGACAGCCTTACCGTAGAAGAAAAGGAGCATATCTACAGTTCGATTGACAAGCTGGAAAAGGAAATCTACAGCAAGACTCAGGATGTCCTCAACGAGATTCTGCCCGAAGCTTTCGCCGTGGTCAAGTCCACCGCCCAGCGTTTCAAGGACAATGCCGAGGTGGAGGTGACCGCCATGCCTTGGGACGGGGACCTGGCTGCGACCCGCGACAATGTGACCATCCGGGGCGACAAGGCCTATTACAAGAACCAGTGGATGGCCGGGGGCAACCTGATTACTTGGGACATGGTGCATTACGATGTGCAGCTTATCGGCGGTATCGTGCTGCATCAGGGCAAGATTGCCGAAATGAGCACCGGTGAAGGGAAAACCTTGGTGGAAACCCTTCCCGTATACCTCAACGCGCTGCCCGGGCAAGGCGTCCATGTGGTGACGGTCAACGACTACTTGGCCAAGCGTGACTCGGAATGGATGGGGATGCTATTCGAGTTCCACGGGCTTAAAGTGGACTGCATCGACAAGCACCAGCCCAGCAGCGAGGCGCGTCGCAAGGCTTACTTGGCCGACATCACCTACGGGACCAACAACGAGTTCGGCTTCGACTACTTGCGTGACAACATGTGCCGCACGCCACAGGAACTGGTGCAGCGCGGCCACAACTACGCCATTGTCGATGAGGTGGACTCCGTGCTGATTGATGATGCCCGTACTCCTTTGATTATTTCCGGGCCTACCTTCAAGGACGAGGATCAGGAGTTCGATGCGCTCAGGCCGCAGATTGAAAAGATTTACAACCAGCAACGTGCCTTGGTTACCAAGATTCTGGCCGAAGCCAAGAGCCTTCTGAGCGGCACGCCCACGCCAGAGCAGGAGAAAAAGGGCGGCGAGCTGTTGTTCCGTGCTCATCGCGGGCTTCCCAAGAACAACGCCTTGATCAAGTTCTTGAGCGAACCGGGCATGAAGGCCTTGATGCAGAAGACCGAGAACTACTATTTGCAGGAACAGGGCAAGAACATGCCATTGATTGACGGCGAGCTTTATTTCGTGATTGACGAGAAGCTCAACAGCATCGACCTTACCGATAAAGGGGTGGATTATTTGTCGGCCGATGCCCACAATCCCGAATACTACGTGCTGCCCGATGTGGGGTCGCAGATTGCCGAAGTGGAGAAGTCTTCGATGACACCGGAGGAAAAGACGGCCAAGAAGGCTGAAATAATGCGTGATTACGCGATACAGTCCGACCGTGTTCACACCATCAACCAGCTGCTGAAGGCTTACGCCTTGTTCGAGCGCGATGTGGAATACGTGGTGATAGACAACGAGGTGAAGATTGTGGACGAGCAGACGGGACGTATCATGGAGGGCCGCCGTTACTCCGACGGCTTGCACCAGGCCATCGAAGCCAAGGAAAGGGTCAAGGTGGAGGCCGCTACCCAGACTTACGCGACCATTACCTTGCAGAACTACTTCCGTATGTACTCCAAACTGGCCGGTATGACCGGTACGGCCGAAACCGAAGCGGGCGAGTTCTGGAACATCTACAAGTTGGAAGTGGTCTGCATTCCTACCAACCGTCCTGTCATCCGCAAGGATATGGACGACTTGGTGTACAAGACCAAGCGCGAGAAGTACAACGCGATTATCAACGAGATAGAACGCCTCATCAAGGAAGGCCGTCCTGTCTTGGTGGGTACTACTTCGGTGGAAGTCTCCGAGCTTCTGAGCCGTATGCTCACCGGGCGCAAGATCAAGCACAATGTGCTGAACGCCAAGCTGCATAAGAAGGAAGCCGATATCGTGGCCGAAGCCGGTCAGGCCGGAACGGTCACGATTGCCACCAACATGGCTGGTCGTGGTACGGACATCAAGCTGGGACCTGGCGTGAAGGAAGCCGGCGGTCTTGCCATCATCGGTACCGAACGGCATGAAAGCCGCCGTGTGGACCGGCAGCTGCGAGGCCGTGCCGGCCGTCAAGGCGACCCGGGCAGCTCTCAGTTCTACGTGTCCTTGGAAGATAACCTGATGCGTCTTTTCGCTTCCCAGCGTATCGCGGCCATGATGGACCGCATGGGGTACAAGGAGGGCGAGAACATCCAGGCGAGGATGATTACCAAGTCCATTGAAAGGGCGCAGAAGAAGGTGGAAGAAAACCATTTCGGCATCCGGAAGCGTTTGCTGGAATACGACGACGTGATGAACGCCCAGCGCGAGGTGATTTACACCAAACGCCGTCATGCCTTGTTCGGCGAGCGTCTTGGAGTGGACATTGCCAACATGATGTACGATACCATCGAGAACGATTTTTCGGAGTTGCGCGAGGACAAGGATTTCGACCGTTTCCAAGGCAAGATTCTGCGTACTTTCGGAATGGAATGCCCCATTTCCGAAGCCGAGGCCATGAGCGGCAAGGACGATGCGGTGCAGAAGGTATTCGATGCCGTTTATGCTTCTTACCGTCAGAAAGCCGAGGCGATTGCCCAGCAGGCTTTGCCGGTAATCCGCCATGTGCATGATACGCAGGGTTCCCGTTTCGAGAACATCGCCATACCTATCACCGACGGGCGCAAGACATTGCAGGTAGTGGCCAATATCCAGAAATGCTTGGATTCCAATGGCCGGGAAATCACGAATGCGGTGCAGAAAGGTCTGTGCCTGGCCATTATCGACAATGCGTGGAAGGAGCATCTGCGCGAGATGGACGATTTGAAGCAGTCCGTCCAGAATGCTTCCTATGAACAGAAGGACCCGCTTTTGATTTACAAGTTCGAGGCTTTCAATCTGTTCAAGCGGATGCTGGTGGATATGAACCAGGAAGTGAGCGAGTTCCTTTCGTTGGGTCATCTGCCCACGCCCGATCCTGCCCAGGTGCAGCAGATGCAGGAAGCCCGCCAGCAGCGTACCGACATGAGCCGGATGCAGATGTCCCGTCCCGGTCCGATGGGCGGTGGCGCGGTGAGCACGACCCTGCCTCCTCAGCGGCCCCGCGTCCCGATGCAGACCAATTCCACGGAAGGGCCGCAAAAGCCCCAGCCGGTGCATGTGGAGAAGAAGATCGGCCGGAACGACCCTTGCCCGTGCGGAAGTGGCAAGAAGTACAAGAACTGCCACGGCCGGGATGTGGCGTAGGGGCGTAGATGTCAAGCTGTTGTCCCCCGATAGTTGGAGCAGGAACCTGTCATGCGTTTCAACACCTTGCAGCGGGCCTTGCCCGATATTTCCCAGAAGATGTTGACCCTGACTTTGCGGACCTTGGAAGAGGACGGCATGGTCAGCCGCAAGGTTTATGCCGAAGTGCCGCCCCGGGTCGAATATACCTTGACGGAACGGGCCCGCTCCTTGCTGCCTTATGTCAATAACCTGATTTCATGGGCCTTGGAGAATATGGACGGAATCATGGAAGACCGGAAGAAGCACAGGGTCGCTGTTCTGTAGCAAATGTTCTGGATTCGGACGGGTTATTGAGAGAAAGTCTTTCTTCTTGCTGTTCCGAGGCCGGGGGATTTTTTCTTCCGGATTATGGGGAAACCTGTACCTTTGCACGGCAGATAAATTCCGGGATTGTTTCCCGGACAGGATTAACAAAAAGAAATGCAATGTACGACAAGAACAAGCTTGAAGCGTTGTCTGCGAGGGTGGAGACGCTGAGGAGGTGTCTTTGACATCGCCGGGAAGGAAAAATTCATAAACGAGGAGGAAGCCAAGACCCAGGCTCCCGGTTTCTGGGACGACCCCAAGGAAGCCGAAAAAGTCATGAAAGGCATCCAGCAGCAGAAGGTCTGGACGGATTCGTTCAAGAAAGTGAATGCCGAGTTGGAGGATGCCGGGGTCATGGCCGAGATGTTCGAGAGCGGAGAGGTTCCGGAAGAGGAGATGGACAGCACGGTGGAGGCCTTGGAAAAGTCTGTCGAGGAATTGGAATTCAAGAACATGCTTTCGGGCGAGGAAGACCGCTTGGGAGCCATGGTGACGATTAATTCCGGGGCAGGCGGTACCGAAAGCCAGGATTGGGCGGAAATGCTCTACCGGATGTATTTGCGCTGGGCCGAACGCAAAGGTTACAAGGTGACCGTGGTCGATTACCAGGAAGGGGAACAGGCGGGCATCAAGTCGGCCACTTTCGAAGTGGAAGGGGATTTTGCTTTCGGTTATTTGAAGAGCGAAAGCGGGGTACACCGTTTGGTCCGCATTTCGCCTTTCGATGCCGGGGCGCGCCGCCATACTTCCTTTGCCTCGGTCTATGCCTACCCGATGATTGATGACAATATCGAAATCGAAATCAATCCGGCGGATTTGTCTTGGGATACCTACCGGAGCAGCGGCCCGGGAGGCCAGAACGTGAACAAGGTGGAAACGGCGGTCCGTTTGCGCCACGCTCCTTCGGGCATCATCATCGAATGCCAGGTAACCCGTTCCCAGTTGCAGAACAGGGAAAAGGCCTTGCAGATGCTTAAATCCCAGTTGTACGAAATCGAATTGCGCAAGAAACGCGAGAAGATAAACGCCATCGAGGGCAGCAAGAAGAAAATAGAATGGGGAAGCCAAATCCGTTCTTACGTCATGCAGCCCTACAAAATGGTCAAGGACTTGCGTACCGGTTGCGAGACCTCCAATGTCCAGGCCGTCCTCGACGGGGACATTGACGAGTTTATTAAGGCTTATTTGATGGAATACAAATAATCCAGCGGCGTGTCACCCATCCTGACACGCCGCTTCAATGATACATGACGATTTTATCATGTATGCAAAACGGCCAAAAATGAACATGATGATTCCCTTGTGCGTGCCAGACTTCAGGAATGATGATATTTTACGTTGACCTATGAAGGTGGCCTGTTTGCGGTCGAAATTTTCGACTGCAAAATCCGCCGCCGTGTACCAACTGAAGTACGGACTGCGTTCCATGGGCAGCATGGATTGGATAACGCAGCCTCCTTATAAACCAACAGGGGCGGCGGAATCCCGCCACCCCGTTGGACAACCAAAACCAATTAAAACCAGATTTATCTCACGATTACTTTTTCCACGAAGTTTCCTTGGCGGACGATGTAAAGCCCGCTCTGGCTTACCGGAATCGAGCAAGAATATCCCGTGTAGAGGATGCGCCCGGCCATGTCGGCCACGATGATTTCATCCGTCGTGTTGCTGCTGGCTACGTGGATTTGGCGGTCCTTGGCGTACACGCGGAAGAACCCGGAAACGGCCTCTTCGTTGGCCAAACCACCCACTTTCACCTGGCATTCAGCCTTGAGATCCATGTTACCCAAGGCGTACACGGTGATGGTCGCCGTACCTTCCTCTTTGGCGGTGAGGCGGCCGTCCACATCCACTTGGACGATGCTGTCGGCCGAACTCGTCCAGTACACTTCCGGGTTGGTGGCGTTGTCGGGCGTTACGGTGGCAATCAAAGTGAAAGTCTCATCGGGCATCAGTTCCAAAGAAGTCTCGTTGAGGTTGATGCCGGCCACTTCTTCGTAATCGGCCAAGTTCAGGTAGGTGGCGGTGGCGATGTAGCTGTCATAGTCCGGAGCTCCCCATTGCGAGTTGGCATTGTTGTAGGGCAGGAACACGTAGTCGCGCGAACCTTTCTTGGTGGCTGTAATGTTGGTGGCGTTCCCGTTTTCATCATAAGTCCAGGCGAAATCGAGCGAGGGAATCCAGAGGATGTTGCCCAGTGTGTCGTAGGCTTTGGAATCCCATACCTGGCTTACAAGCAGATTGGGATTGGCAGTATCGTAGGTGTAGGTTTCCCGTTCCACGGTGTTCCAGTTCATCAAGCCGGGAACGACTTCCCCCCAGATATTGTAGTTGTATGTAAGCAAGTTGCCGGTCTCATGACTGTAAGTACGGACTTCCTGGTGGTCTTTTGTCCATGTTTTGCTACTGTCATCGTACATTTCCACGATGGTCATCTGGGTCCACCAATCGGGATTGCTTAGGTAGCTACAAGTCGCCCTTGAAATGGAATCCCAGTTGCCGAGGCTGTCGGCACGGAGATTGAGTTCGGTGAGCGGACGGCTCAAGGAATCGTACGTTCCCTCGAAGAGCGAATAGTTGTTCCATTGGTCCAAGCTGTCCACGTAGCGGGTCTGGAGTTGACGGATCATGTTTCCGTTTTCGTCATATTCGTAATCGAAATGGGAGAAAGGGGTTCCGTATTGGTCTTGCTGCCAAGTGAGGCGGTTCCCGTTTTCATCGTAGGTATATTCGTTCCGGATATAATCGAAATAGCTTCCGTTTTGGTACATCCGGTTGTATTCGGTCAACTCCCGGCCTTGGTCGTCGTAGGTCCACTCCCAGATGCTTCCTGGAATCCAGCTTGTAGTCCCTAAGGTGCGGTTCTCGTAGGCTTGGCGCGTGAGATTCCCGTTCTCGTCGTATTCGTTGGTCCAGCGCAAAGCATGGAACCACTCTTCGTTGTACCATTGGGCCTGGCTTACGTTTGCTTGCAGGCCGGCTTCATTGTAGGTGGCTAAGGATTTGTACCAATTCCGCCACTGGTCCGGGCCGTCGGCCATGATGCTGTAGCTTTCCACCCAGTTCCCGTTTTCATCCAAAACGAGTTTGAACTGCATGTTGTTTGCCCAGTCGTTGCTGGCTGCATCCCATTGGTAATAGGTTCTGACTTGGGCGCCTCCGGAAGTGGTGCCGAAATCGTTCCCGTCAGGAGTGTGGGCATAGGTGTATTTCCACATGTTCTGGCCGTTTTGCAGCTGGGTTTCCACTTGCAGTACCCGGTAAGGGTTTTCCAGGCTGTCTTCGGCTTTGGCTTCCTCGGCCATCCTCAAAGTCTCCATGTCCACGCCCATCCGGTACATTTCTTCGGTGCGGGCTTGTTCAAAGTCCAGGATACCCTCATGTTCTTCTTTGATTCCACGTTCGATGCCTTGCCCCATGGAGGGGATGATGCAGCTTGCTGCCATCAAGGACGATAATGCCAATACGATCCTTTTCATGCTTCTTGGGTTTAAGTTGGTTAATATAAGTGTTTTTTGTTTGACCCGGACCGGTCGTCAGTCCGCTGGATGTCGTGCTGCGGCATGTCCGGCTTGCCAAAGGCATCCGCCCTCTTGGCATCATCTTGCCCGTTCCTTTATCTCGACGTGGCTCGCTGCGTTCCGATAAAGGTACAGCCAGGCCGCGTGCCGCAGGATGGAGTCCTTCGGGCTAATGACCGATTCGGGTACGGCAAAGGCGGAACTTGCCAGGCAATCAGGTCAGCCCTGCTGGCTTCCCCTCGTCGGTTTCGGATTCAAAAATGGGAAAAGCATCCTGAAAAATCGGTCCGGAATGTTTTGCAAAACCACGTCAAAGCGCAGGGGAAGATACGTCAAAACCACGTCAATGAATTGCAATAAAAAGGAAATCAATAAAATGAAATTCTTTCGCCTTTATGCGAGGCGTAACCGGCCGCACCGAGGCGGAAGGAGGCCGATGCAGGTACTGATGAGGGATCCTTTGGCAGTCCTTGCTTCAGGATCCGCTTGATTCTTCCGTGAATTGCCAAAGGAAGGCAAGGATATTGGTGTCTTTGGGGATATCCAGTTTTTTTCTCAGCCGGAACTTTGCCGTTTCCACAGTCCGGACAGAGCGGTTTGTCAAAGCGGAAATCTCCTTGGTGGTCAGATTCATGATTAGGAAGGCGCAGAGCCGGTTCTCTCCGGCGGTCAGCTTAGGGTAGGCTTTGTTGAGACGAGAGAAGAAAGATGGATGGATTTGCTCGAAATAGAGCTTGAAATCGTTCCATCCTCGTTCTTCCATGGTAAGCGAGGCCACCTGCCGCTGTATGTTCAGCAACAGGACTTTCGATTCTTTCTTGGTGCAGAAAGGCTCCAGCTTGTGTACTTCCGAAAGAATCTGGTTGGCCGTGTCGCACATTTTGGCAATGTACATCGTGTTGGCAGTCAGTTCCCGTTTCTTTTCGTCCAATGTCTGGTCGAATTCGGCTTTCGAGCTTTGCATGGCCTTGCGGCTGTCCTCGGTGACATGCACGATTTCTTCTTTCAGGTGCCGATTGGCTTTTCGCTGTCGGGACAAATGTCTGGCAATGATTATGATAAGGGAGATGGCAATCAAGAAAAGCAAGGCCAGCAGCAAGACAAGTATGTTCCTGCGTGAATTCTCCACTTCCTGAAGCTTGAATTTGGTTTCCAGCAATTCTTTGTCTCTCAGCAGTTTGTCGGTGGCAAACTCCTGGTTGAGCTGGAGTATCTTCTCTTCGCTTTCCTTGTTGTACACGGAATCCAGAACTTCCTGCTCTTTCCGGCGGTATGCAAGGGCTTCCTTGTAAAGACCTTGCGCCTCGTAAATGCGGGACATGACAAAGTAAAGGTTGCTGCGGACATGGTACACGTCTGTCTGGTTGGTGTATGCCAGATTCCTCCGGCATACGGCCAATGCGCTGTCGTACATGCCTTGTTCTAGCAAGATGACCGCGTAGTTGGTGGCAATGACGCTTTTTTCATACATGTTGCCGGACAACTCGAGCGCCTTGAGGCAGAAAGAGGATGCCTGTTCCATCTCGCCTATGTACAGATAGTGGATGGAAAGGTTCTGGTATACCTTGGCGATATCCTCGATGCCGGCTGTCCTGCGGGCGGCTTCGATCCGGGCGAGGGAAGCCGAGATATCGCCTTTCTGCAGGTAGGCGGAAGAATAGCTGATATTCATTTCGTAGGCCAGCTTGTCGGCCAAGGAACGGGCAGGCCGCCCCTTCCCCGGGGCTTTGCGGCTGCAAGACGGGTTTTCCGGCTCGAACGGGAAAGGGGGGCTGTCGCATTCGCGGATCCCGTCTTTGAGCGATTCGGCTTTGTTCAGGTAATCGAGCGCCAGGTTATTCTTCTGTAGCCGGACAAAGAGTTTCCCCAGGAGGATATAGGATTGCATCTTTGCGGCGGCATCCAAGGAAGACTCGGAATCGAGCAGGCGTACAGGTATTCCACGCCGGATACGTACTTGCCTATGAGATAGGATGCATTCCCTTGCCGGAGGTACAGCGCGGATAGCAAAGGCCAGTATGAGTTTTGTGTTATCTTGTTTTGTATCAGATGAATGGCGGAATCGTACAGAAGATAGGCGGTATTGTACATGTTCCGGCGGTATTCGGCATCCCCTTTCCTTGTGTAGGCCCATGCCAAGCCGAGAGTGTCCTGCGCGGCCGAAGTCTGGCGGATGCTTCTGTCCGCCTGCTGCAGGTCGGCCATGAGTACGGAGTCCGTCTTGTCCGGCAAGGAGGCCCGGTGGAGTTCGACCAAGGAAAGGCTGAGGCTGTCGTTCCAGAGGAAACTTCCCGAGTCCGCCATCCGCTGGCAGGCCTCGCCGCTTTGTGGAACGGAGCCAGCCCGAATGGCAGGATGGAGAAGGAAGAGGAAGGACAGGGCAAGTCCGAGCAATGTTTTCTTCATGTCCAGGCAATCTAGGCCGGTTTGACGGCACTGGCACCGGAAACGGAAGCCTTCACCTCGGGCGTGCCTTTGTAGCGGATATGGGATGCGCCCGAAGCGGTACCGTTCAAGTGTTTGTTGACTGTGGCATCGATTTCGGATGCTCCGGTGGCTTTGGCATCTAAATTGTCGATGACCATCTCAAAGCTTTGGATATTAGACGCTCCGGTGGCTTCTAAATAGGCTTTCCCGATAAATCCCGACCAATCCATCTGCGAGGCACCGGTTACTTCTACCGATGCTTTGCCGGGTGCCATGCAGCTCCCTTCGAATCGGGAGGCACCCACCGCTTGGATATCCAACGAATGGTTGATGATCAAGTTGCCTGTGAACTTGGATGCCCCGGCCAGTTCCATCTTGAAAATATCGGTTTTCAGAGGTTTTTCCGCCTTGAGGAGGGCAGCTCCCTTGGCATCGATGTTCTCTAATTTCAGGTAATAGATGTCCACGACAGGCTTCATCTCGTCCAAGTCGAGATTCCGGAACGAAGCCAAAGCACGTGGCCTCTGTTCGGGCATACTGTCGTTCCGTGGCTGGTCTCTGGTCACGATGCGGGCATCGTTAAGGTCAAAGGAGATGGAAACCTTGTTGCCTCGTTGCTCCAAGGAGAGGTACTGGAACAGGATGCTGTCGGTGGAAACCACCAGGGAATCTTTGTGGTATGGAATCAGGTTGATTTCAAACAGCCCGCTTATCTTCAGTTGCTGGAAATCGCGGAAAGGATATGTTCTTGAAACGGTTATCCCCGATAGCGGGATGGCCGGCTCTTTATGTCGGCAGGATGAAAACAGCAGAAGGGAACCTACTGCCGAGCCGGTCAGGAGAATCATAGAGAGGAGCTTTCTTTTCATGGTTTCGTTTTTTGCGTGTATCCCATGCAAAAATAGCGAAAGGTTCGGCAATGGCAATAAACTTGTTTATTGCCATTGCCGGGATGCATCCAATGCCCCGTTTGAGCCGGATACTGTTCCGGGCTTGTTCGAGGACGGTTGAGGCGCAGGGGCTGGATTCCGGGCCGGTCCCATGGGGCGATTCGCGGCTTTCGGCCAGGCAGGTGTTCTTGCCAACGGATCCGGTGTCCCTTGCGGCGCGGCAGAAAGGCCTTTCACGGTGAATCACTGCATGAAGACGAACTGCAATATGTTGACCCCCATTTCCAAGGCCTTGCGATGCGTTTCCTCTTTGTCCCCATGCACTTCGGGCGATTCCCAGCCGTCTCCTAAGTCGCATTCGTAGGTGTAAAGGCAGACCATTCTTCCCTCATGGAATAGCGCGAAAGCTTGAGGCCGTTTGTTGTCATGCTCGTGGATTTTGGGCAGGCCGATGGAGGAGAAATCGAAAGCTTGCTTGAAGAGGGGGTGCGATGCCGGAAGTTCCGCGAAATCTGTTTCAGGGAAGACTTTCTTCATCTCTCGGCGGATGAACTTGTCCAAGCCGTAATTGTCATCGATATGCAGGAAACCGCCTCCGCACAGATAGGTTCGCAAGTTTTGGACTTCAGCCGGGCTGAAAACCACATTCCCATGCCCCGTAAGATGTACAAAAGGGTAATTGAACAAATCCGCGCTGCCCGGTTCCACGGTGGCTGGCAGCGGATCCAATCCCATTCCGGCTTCTTCATTGGCAAAGGCGATGAGGTTGGGCAGCGAAGTCGGGTTGGCGTACCAGTCCCCGCCACCACTGTATTTGAGCAACCCGATTCGCGTTTGCTGGGCTTGGATTTCCTCGGTCGACCCCGATCCGCATAAGAAGAACAGGACGCATAAGAAAGGGAAGACACAGGCCAAGGCCTGTTTCTTTCGGTTTGATCCGTCAGGGCACGGAGCATCCTGTTCCGGTTCTGGATCGTTTGAACCCCGCCCTGTTTTGCTGTATGCGGGAGCGCGCATGGCTATATGTTTTTTTTTCATATTGTTCTGTCTTTAGACCGATTCCGGGCATCAGTTGCGAACGTTCACTCTGGAGCGATTGGATGCTTCTGCTGCCTGGTGAGGGCAAATCCTTTGTCTAAGAGGAACGCGCTTTTAGGAAAGTCGGCCCCCAGGCGGCATACAGGGCGGCTGTCTCGGTTCGTAGCCGGCTTTCGCCAAGGCTGACCGGAACATAGCCGTGTTCTACGCACATAGCTACTTCTTCCGGGCTGAAATCCCCTTCCGGGCCGATCAGGACTTTTACATCAGCTTTCGGATCCAACAATTTCAGGTAGTCTTTCTTTTCATATTCAGGACCGCAATAGGCAATGAATTTCTGGAGAGGTCTGTTTGGTTTTTCCCCCTTGTCTCCGTTTTTCTTTTCTTCTATCGGCAAGGAGGATGGAAGAGTGTCCGATGTTACCTGTGCTGGGAGGAAGGCTTCGCTCATTTCTGAGCAGCTGGCGGAATCCGTAGCTTCCTTGTCCAAGAACGCTTCCAGGCTGCGAAGCCCGTCTATGCGTGGCAGGTATGTATGCAGCGATTGTTTCATGGCTGATACCGCGATAGCCTCCAGACGTTCCATTTTCAGGCTTTTCCGTTCCGAGCGGGCGCATTGCACGAACGAGGCCCGGCCAAGCCCTATCTCGATGGCTTTTTCCAGGAACCATTCCGTCCGGTCTATGTTTTTGGTGGGAGCCATGACAATGTGGACAGGCGGCCGAGTGTTGCCCTCTTCGTCAGGTCGTTTCAGTACCTTGGTCACTTGTGCCGCGCAGCAACGGGCGTCCACCACGGCCAACTCGGCATCGCACAGCAGCCCGTTCCCGTCCGTCAGCCGGAGGGCTTGGCCGGGCCTCATCCGCAAGACCTTGGCACAATGGTAGCTTTCGGCTTCAGAAAGCTGGCAGATACCGCTTTCGTTTATTTGAGGAGCATAAAACAGAAACATGGCGCGAAGGTACGTGTTTTTGGGAAAATGCGAGACCGGCTTGCATCCATCTGTGCCGCATCCTGAGAAGGACCATCAACGACAAGGATGCTTTGCCCCCAATCGGGCATTAGAGGTACCGAGGCGATTTGCAATTCCGGGAAGAGGTCTTCTGGACATCTTGCTCGCTTTTGTCTGCAACTTGCGCTTTGTTCGCCTTCGGCTAAGCGAGAAGCATGCTGCATGCCATAGGCGAACAATCGCCCAAGTCTAATGACTGTCCATCTATTATGGAGTTTGGATGAGGCTTTTCCTATCAAGAATGCTCGCCGGCTTTTTTCTTGTTTTCCTCATCCGATATTTTCAAATATTGCGCCGGAGTCAGGCCGATGTATTTCTTAAAGCTCACATAGAACGTATTCCGGCTTTTGAACCCCACTTTTGACGAAATATATTCCAGCGTGTAGTTCTTGTTTTCCGGTTCGGCCATGAATTGGCAGGCGCGTTTTACCCGGTACTCGTTTACCAAACTGGTAAAGTTTTTCCCCATGCTTTCGTTGATAGCGTGGGAAACGTATGAAGTATTCGATTTCAGTTCTTTGGCTAATTTCTCCAAACTGAAATCTGCCTCTAAGAACAAATCGGTCTCATCCATGAGCTGTTGGATTCTATTTATCAACACCTGTTGTTGGTTGTAGTCCATGTTGGATGGAGTACTTTTCCCGATAGCAGCTTCGGCCGGGGATGATTTCCGGTTTTGCCTGCCGATAGATAGCAATGCAGCATTCTTTTCAAAAAGCAACCGGTTTTTCTGTTCTTCTTGTTTCTTTTGCCGCCAGACATAAAGCAAGAGCAAGATGACAATCAGGGAAACCGAAATGCTGATGCCGATAACTTTGTTCTGCATTTTGATGATGCGCCCATTATAGAACTTCTCATCCTCCAGCGCATTGATTTTTTGTTGGTTTCTGTTGTTGATGGTGCTGAATTCCAAATCCTTGAGATACAAATACTGCGTATTGGCAAAAGTGGAGTCCAAAAGCCTGATGTATTGGTCGGCAGTGCGTATGTAAGAGGAGATTCTTCCTTCTTTCATGTAAATGTCGGCCAACAGGCGGTAATTGTCGCGTATGAGATTCTCGTTGCCGTGCAGCCGGGCGTAATACAGGCTTTTTTCGCTATGGTACACTGCGCTGTCATATTTTTGCTGTTCAAGGAACACATTCCCTAAATGGAAATGAGCCGATGCGAAACCGTTTATGGAGTCTTCCAGAAGAGGAATATCTTTCCATGCAGCTTTGATGGCCGATTCCGCAGCAGAATACTGCCGGGCTTGCCGATTCAGGAATGCTTGCCCGATGCCTGTAGCGAAACGTGTAAAGGAATATGCCCTCAGGGTGGAATCCTTTGCTGTTTCTACCCAAAACCTTATTTTTTCAGGATCTTTCATGTCCAAGGCGCAAGAAACGGCATTGTTCAGGATGAAAGAAGCTCGATAGAAATCTTTTTCCTGTATGGCATCTTCAAATATTTGGCAAAACACAGAATAGGCTTTTTCTACATCCATGTATTTGGCATACATGATAGCGATATTATTTAGAACGCTTATTCTATAGCTTTTATCTTTTGTCTCATTGCATAAATCCAAAGCCCCTAAGAAATATTGGAAAGCTAAGATATTGTTGTTTGACTTGAGATGGATGACTCCTAAACGGTTCAATGCCCCCATGCAGATTCCTTTCAGCAGGGAATCTACGTTGCCTATGCGTTTCTGTTCGGTGTACCGATGGTATAGGATATTAAAATAAAGTGTTGCGGAATCGGTTTCGCCTTGTTTGTACCAAGAGTCTCCTTTTTTTAACAGAAGAGAGTCCGGCGCGGAAGATGTCAGCGTTATGTCTTCTGTTTTGTTCCACAAGGTAATCTGGCTATTGTCGGGAATCGTGTTTTTCAAGAGGGATTCCAACGGAAGTCTATCTGCATGAGAGTGTGTGGATTGGGCAGAGGTCAATGCAGGTGTCCAGAAAAGCAGAAAGAGAAAGATTACCGTCATGATACATACTTTCTGGCTTCTTTCTCTTTCTGGGTTGACCTGCATGGCAAGGACACTTAAAGGTTATGTTAAGTTACGTTTGGAAGCAACGTTCAAGCAAGCTTGGCTCTGCGTTTATTTTACATGAATCAGGAAGTAGTTCTTCTTCCCTTTCTGCACCAGTACGTAAGCCTCGTTCAGCAGCATATCCTTGTTGACTGGGGTTTGCTCGTTGACTTTTTCCTTGTTGATGGAAAGGCTGTTTTCCTTCAAGGCGCGGCGTACTTCGCTCTTGGAGGCAAAGATGCCCGTCTTTTCCGATAACAAATCAATCAAGGATGTATTCCCGTCAAAGGTATCGATGCCCGTCTCGCTGCACGGGACCCCTTCAAAGACCGATAGGAAAGTAGCCGTATCCAGTTTGCGCAATGCTTCGGTAGTGCTTTTGCCGAAAAGGATTTCGGAGGCTTCCACCGCCATCTCGTAATCCTTTTGCGAGTGGATGCGGATAGTCAGATCTTTGGCTAAAGCCTTCTGCAAGACCCTCAGGTGCGGAGCTTGGGCATGTTCCTTTTCCAAAGCTTCGATTTCTTCCCGGCCGAGCAAGGTAAAGATACGGATATAGCGAGATGAGTCCGCGTCCGAGCAGTTGAGCCAGAACTGGTAGAACTTGTAAGGTGATGTTTTTTCCGGATCCAACCATACATTGCCACTCTCCGTCTTTCCGAACTTGCCCCCGTCAGCTTTGGTAATCAGCGGGCAGGTCAGGCCGAAAGCCTCTTTACCCGTAATGCGGCGGATTAGTTCCGTGCCCGTCGTGATATTGCCCCATTGGTCCGAACCGCCCATCTGTAGCTTGCAATTTTTGGTTTGCAGCAGATGCAGGAAGTCATTGCCTTGAACCAGTTGGTATGTGAACTCTGTGAACGACATCCCGTCCGTGCCGGCTTCGCCCGAAAAACGCTTCTTCACAGAATCCTTGGCCATCATGTAATTGACGGTGATGTGCTTGCCAATGTCCCGGATGAAGCTCAGGAAGGTCACATCTTTCATCCACTCGTAGTTGTTGACCAGTTCGGCCGCATTGGGCGCACTGCTGTCAAAATCCAAGAATTTGGAAAGCTGTTTCTTGATGCAGGCCACATTATGCCGGAGTGTTTCTTCATTCAGCAACACCCTTTCGTTCGACTTGCCCGAAGGGTCGCCAATCATCCCGGTCGCCCCTCCGACCAAAGCTAACGGCTTATGTCCGCATTCTTGCAGATGCTTGAGCATCATGATGCTGACCAAGTGACCTATGTGGAGAGAATCCGCAGTCGGATCTATGCCCACGTAAGCGGTTACTTGCTCCTTTTGTAAAAGTTCTTCGGTACCTGGCATTAGGTCTTGCAGCATCCCGCGCCAGCGGAGTTCTTCTATAAAATTCTTGCTCATCAGTTTATGTTTTTGTGTCAATTTGTTGCTAAGGATATGTCCTTGGTCGATTTTGACCCAAACCGGCCAGAAACGCACCGAGGCGTTTTCAATACCGGGAAAGAAGCCCAACGCCCGATGACCGATTTGGAGTTATAGGATTGCCTTTATTCCTATTGCGAAGGTAGGCATATTTCGCGAAGTAGCCTATTTCTTTATCCCAAATCGGTCATTAGACTTTGGGGAGATTGCCCGCTTGTGTCATGCAGCATGCTTCTCGCCTAGCCGA
>CALUHO010000047.1 GCA_944320465.1 uncultured Bacteroidales bacterium
CTTCCTCGGCAACATCCTCGCGTACGGAAGTACGCTCCGGTATTGCCTTCGTCGCAAGCCTTGCATCTGCCCCTTCTGAATTCAAATTTTTGCTGAATCGCCAAATTTCATGTAAGGATTCAGGAGGGGCATCTGCTGCGTTATGCTTCCTCGGCAACATCCTCGCGTACGGAAGTACGCTCCGGTATTGCCTTCGTCGCAAGCCTTGCATCTGCCCCTTCTTGGAAAATTGGCGATTCCAAAGCGGAGATGCAAGGCACACGCGGGTGAGTTTTGTACGTGAACGTTTTCGAATCCCGCACGTAACGCCGCAGATGCCCCTCGGAATCGCCAATTTTGGGGATTTGAAAAGAATTTGAAATAGGGCTGTAAACTTGCGGTTGCAAAAAATATTAAATACGATAGAAAATGAAGAAAATGTTGATGTTGCTGGCTGGTGCGGTTTTCGCTCTGCCGGCTTTCGCCCAAAGCCCGGAAGAATGGGAATCTTTGGAAAAGGATGTGAATTTCTATTTGGCCAACGATTTGGGTCGCAACGGGTACTACGACCAGAAGACGATTGCCGAGACGATGGGCGTGATGGCCGAGACGCTGAGCGTGGAATGCGTGCTGGCTGCCGGTGACGTGCATCATTTCGAAGGGGTCCGCAGTGTGGACGACCCGCTTTGGATGACGAATTACGAATTGGTTTACAAGCATCCGGAGCTGATGATTCCTTGGTATGCGATTTTGGGGAACCATGAGTACCGGAGCAATCCTCAGGCGGTAATCGACTACAGCAAGGTCAGTGCCCGTTGGAACATGCCTTCGCGCTATTATGTGAAGATGATCGAGGACAACGGGGTGACGGTCTGCGTCCTGATGATTGATACGGCACCGCTTATCGACAAGTACCGCCAGGATGCGGAAGACTATCCCGATGCCGGCAAGCAGGACATGGGAAAGGAGCTGGCTTGGATTGATTCCGTTTTGGATACGGTGAAGGCTGACTGGATATTGGTAGTGGGCCATCATCCTATCTATGCGCAGACCGACAAGAATGAATCGGAACGTACCGATATGCAGCAGCGGGTGGACAAGATCCTGCGCGAACACGGCAATGTGGACATGTACCTTTGCGGCCATATCCACAATTTCCAGCATATCCGGGTGGAAGGCAGCGATATCGACTATGTAGTCAACAGTTCGGCTTCGCTGTCTCGCGATGTGGAACCTATCAATGGAACGCAGTTCTGTAGCAGCGAGACGGGTTTCTCGGTGATTGCCGCCGACAAGGACGAACTTTGCCTGCACATGATGGACAAGAACGGCAAGGTGTTATATACGGTGAAGCGAAGCAAGTAGGCCTTTGGCGGATTTGCTTGGAATAGCGGGCTTTCGGCATTGAGTAAGGTGCTGGAGGCCCGTTTTTTGTATTGGCTATGCCGATAAGGATTCTTGCTACCCAGGATACATGCGGCTGTCCGGCTTTGCGCCCGTTTGGGTGTTTTTCTGAGCTACTTGTTAGTTTCTTTCTCTATGTTCTGTGGATTATAGCGATTCGGCAATTGGGAACACTTTTGTACTTTTACAATTTATTTGAGCATTCGGGACAGGCGTTCTGTTTTTTTGACTCGGTACCGGTGCTTGCAATCGATTCAGGAGAGTTGAATGTCCAAAATTTTGGATTATGGCATTGATATTGAATATAGAAACATCCACCAAGAACTGTTCGGTGGCTTTGAGCCGGGATGGGGTCGTATTGGCTTGGCGCGAAAGCGAGGAGGGCAACGACCATGCGGCCAAGACGGCGGTCTTTGTGGAAGAAGTATTGTCCGAAGCCGGGAGAAAGGCCGAGGAGTTGGACGCTGTGGCGGTGGGTAAAGGTCCGGGTTCGTACACGGGTTTGCGGATTGGCGTTTCCACGGCCAAGGGACTGGCGTATGGCCTGGGGAAACCGTTGATCGCGGTCAGTCCTCTGCAGGCGATGGCTTCGGAGACGACCAGGAGGGCTTCTGCGGCGGGTTTCAGGCAAGATGACGCGGTCTTTTGTTCCATGACCGATGCTGGGCGGATGGAGGTCTATGCAGCATTGTACGATGCCCGAGGCGAGGAATTGCGTCCGGTGGAAGCGGTGATTTTAGATCCGGATTCGTATTCGGAGTATTGGCGGGAGAGGGATATGTTCTTTGCCGGGAATGCCTGCTTCAAGTGCCAGACAGTCTTGGCTTCGCCCAGGATTCGTTTTTATCCGGATATCCATCCTTCGGCGCGCTATATGCCATTGCTGTCGGAAAGGGCATTCCGGGAAAGTCGTTTTGAGGATTTGGCGTATTTCGAACCCTTCTATCTGAAGGATTTCATTGCCGGCAAGCCGCATGTGAAAGGACTGAATTGATGGAATCAAAGCTTTACCCTGTTTTAGGCTTGATGTCGGGCACTTCGCTCGACGGACTGGACATTCTTTATGCGGAATTCTGGCAGGAGGCATCGGGACGTTGGCAATACCGGATGGGTGCATCCGAGACGCTGGCTTATCCGGCGGACTTGCGGGCTTCTTTGGCTTCGGCCATGGGAATGAGCGGTTTGGAACTTTCTCTTTTGGATGTGGACTACGGGCATTTTGCAGGGCGTTGCATCCGGGATTTCGTGCTTAAGTATTCGTTGCATCCGGAATTTGCCGCCGTACACGGGCATACGGTCTTTCATCAGCCGGAACGGGGGTTGAGCCTGCAGATCGGGGACGGGGCGGCCATGGCGGTGGAGAGCGGTTTGCCGGTAATCAATAAGTTCCGTAATACGGATGTGGCCTTGGGCGGGCAAGGGGCTCCCTTGGTCCCGATCGGCGATGCCTTGCTGTTTCCGGAATACGATTTCTGCCTGAATCTGGGCGGTATTTCCAATATTTCGTTCGATGCCGGGAACGGGGAACGCTTGGCGTTCGACATATCTCCTTGCAACTTGGCCTTGAATTATTTGGCGGCATGGCAGGGCTTGGCTTACGACAAAGACGGAGCATTGGCTCGCAAAGGGAAAATGATTCTGCCGCTGCTGCAAGCCTTGGATTCGTTGGATTTTTACATGCTCGAACCGCCTAAATCTTTGGGTTTTGAATGGTTTTCTTCGGAATTCCGGCCTATTGTGGATTCTTTCAGGGAATTTTCCGTCCCGGATTTGCTGCATACGGTAACGGAGCATATCGCAAGCCAGATTGCGCGGGTTTGCCTGTCGTGGCCGGGCAAGCATTCCATGCTGTTGACCGGGGGCGGGGCTTTGAACCTTTATCTGAAGGAAAGGATTGCGGCTTTGGCCGGTGTGGAAGTGGCTTCGGCATCGCGCCAGCTGATTGAATACAAGGAGGCTTTGGTTTTCGCCTTCATGGGACTGCTTCGGATGCGCGGCGAACGTAATAGTCTGCATTCAGTGACCGGTGCCCGGAAGGATGCTTGCGGAGGATGTGTGTTTTTGCCTTAAGGAAGAAAATATGGAAGAAACTAAACGGATTGAATTTAACCCAAATCGGTCATTAGACACGCCGAGTCCGTTTTTGATTGGGAAAGTGAGGCTTTCGGGCATCTTGCCCGCCTCTGTCCGCATCCTGATTCTCGCTACGCCTCGACGTAGCCCGCTACGCCTTCGGCTAGGCGAGAAGCATGCTGCATGACACAAGCGGGCAATCTCCCCAAAGTCTAATGACCGATTTGGGTTTAACAGCTTCTAATGATGTCTTAGAATGTCATCTATTTGCAGGATTTGCGGCAAGAGCCGGTCTTCGGGGCCGTTATGCACTACAAAGTCGGAACGGGAGGTTCTTTCAGAGACAGTCATTTGCTTTTCGAGCCGAGCCAGGATGGCTTCCCGGCTGCTGTGGTCGCGGGCTTGGCTTCGTTGGATTTGTTCTTCCAAGGGGGCTTCCACATCGATGATGAAATCGAACATCGGCGCCATGCCGCAGTCGAACAGGATAGCCGATTCCACGATGGCGTAGGGGGGCGGCGTGGGCAAGGCGGCGAGACGGTGGAACCATTGGCGGCTGTCCTCGAAGACCAAGGGATGGATCAATGCGTTGAGTCTGGCCAGTTCCTGCGGGTCATTGAAAACAATCGCGGCCAAGGCTTTTTTGTCTGTCGCGGCGGCTTCTCCGAACAGTTCGGCTATCTTTTCTCTTACTTCCGGCCGGGCCGAAAGGCGTTTGGCTTCGGTGTCGGCATCGTAAACAGGGATGCCTAAAGAGGAGAAAATCCGGGAGACGGTGGATTTGCCGCTGCCGATGCTGCCGGTGAGGCCTGTTTTGAGCATGATGGGTTCGGTTTTGAGGAAACAGTAATTTGTGAATGGACCTATTATCCCAAATCGGTCATCAGACTTCGGGGAGATTGCCCGCTTGTGTCATGCAGCATGCTTCTGGCCTGGCCGAAGGCGTAGCGGGCTACGTCGAGGCGTAGCGAGAAACAGGATGCGGACAGAAGCGGGCAAGATGCCCGAATGCCTCATTTTCCCAATCAGAACGGACTCGGCATGTCTAATGACCGATTTGGGATTATTGGCTTGGATTAGAGAATTTGCGGCCGATTCGATAGGTTTTGATTCTAAATAGCAAAGGTGTACCCCGTCTTCCGGCATGAAGCTCCTTTAGAGTGAAACCATGCGTCAAGTGGGGTACACCTTTTATTATGAAATCCGCTTACTTCACGAGATTTTCAGGGCTGCCTTTTATTTCGTGTCGGGCAGCTGGTCGGAAAGGCTCGAAGCAATCGCGCTCTTTTCCATGCGCAGACGGCTGCCGTCTTCCACTTCAATCGATACGGTAGTTTCTTGGATATCGACGATTTTGCCATGGATGCCTCCGATAGTGACAACGCGCTGGCCTTTCTGCAGGCTGTCGCGGAACTTCTTCTGTTCCTTGCTCCGCTTCATCTGCGGACGGATCATGAAGAAATAGAAAATGACCAAGATGACTACGATCAACAGGATTTGTTGCAGGGCGGCGTTTTGGCCTTGTCCGGTAGTAGGCGTTTGCAACAGGATGTTCAGAAAATTCATGTCTTTAAAAAACTTTTTAATGAGGGGGCAAAGATAAGGCGCGGAGTCCTATCTGCCAAATCCTGGCTTTGAATTTAACATTTTTTAGGATAGAGAGGCTCTGCAGTGTTTCCAAGCCCGTCTGCTCCGTGCGGATTGGCAAGGCGGAGAGTGGGGCTTGGGGCGCGGGCTGGCATTTACAGGCTGTGCGTTTGCGATGCCTGATTAGCCCCGCGAGGCAAAGCATATACGATTCTCTCCGGGCAGCGGATTCGGCATGGTTTATCCTATTAGGCCCCGGCCGCTTTTGCGGAGCTTCTTTTCATCGGCCAAGTCCTTGGCAATCTTGTTGAGGACCCCGTTGATGAAGGCTGCGCTGTCGGCCACGCAGAAACGCTTGGCCAGTTCGATGTATTCGTTGAGCGTCACCTTGACCGGAATGGACGGGAAATTGAGGAACTCGCTCACCGCCATGCAGAGCAGGACCTTCTCGGTCAAGCCGATACGCTCGGGTTTCCAATTTTGCAAGCGGGCGAACACATAGTCGTTGTATTCGTCCTGATGCAGCAAGGTCTTTTCGAGCAAGGTTTTGCCAAAGACCACCGCTTCGTCTTCCGCCGACCAGCCCAGATCCACATTGTCGAGCCGTTCCGGGCTCATTTGCGCAATCAAGGTGGATACCCAGACCGTTACCGACTCATAATCCGATTCCCAGTATAACGAACGTTCCTCGCAGTAGGAACGCAGGATCGGATTCGGGCCGATTTTCCTCCGGTACATCTTGCGCAGGAACATCCGATGGAATTCGAAATCGCTTTTTTCCGCCTCCGGCTTCTGTTCCCAGTCCGCTTTCAAGTTTTCCAGCACCTTGTCGGCTATCGACGGCCCTTCCTGCAAGTTGAAAAGGTCGTTGAACACAGCCGAAATCAAGTCCGTCTGCCGGTCTTTCCAGTTGAACTTGTAATTTTCTATATTGAGCAGGTAGTTGGGATCCTTTTTGAGGTGTTCCACCGCCAAGTTCTGCGCCATCATGCGCAAGCCCTCCAGCTGCGCTTCCGAGAAGCGTTTTCGTTCTGTCATGCTTTCGTATCTTTCCTGCGCGTATTCGGATAAGGAGACCAGGAAGGAAATATGCAAGTAGTAGAGCGAAGCCGTCTGATCCAGCCCTGCCAGCAGATTCTTCTGGCAGGACAATGCCGATTCGGCTCCCCCTTGAACAAAACCATAATAGGCCTGAACGGCTTTCTCTCGGATGTAGCGTCTGTTGAACATTCTCTAACTCTAAATGTGCTTGTATGAACCAACAATCCATACGGCGGATTGGTCTTTCCAAGCGGAAAAACGAGCAAAATTACAGAAAATCTATGGAATATCTGCCGAATTTCGGTGGAAATGCGAATTTGAAATTGGGAATTAAGCAGTTAGAAGAAAATCGCGGAAGTTGGCGGAGTGCTGAAAAGCGTTTCAAATCGGATTGCAGCAGGAGAACGGTTTCCTATTCGTTACCTGTCAGAAATGCAGGTTAAACCCAAATCGGTCATTAGACTCGCCGAGTGTGTTTCCTGTTTTCGAAGAGGGATGCTTTTGTGCATCTTGTTCGCTTCTGTCCGCATCTTGCTCCTCGCTACGCCTCGACGTAGCCCGCTACGCCTTCGGCTAGGCGAGAAGCATGCTGCATGACATAAGCGGACAATCTACCCAAAGTCTAATGACCGATTTGGGTTTAACAGTCTCCGTTTTATTTGCGCTGTTCCGCTCGTGAGGCCTATGTCACGGCGGAAAGGGTACGCAACGCCCTGTTGGAAAGGCTGTGCTTGCAAAGAGAAAGACAAAAAAGTTGCATTAGTGACTTGAACCTGCCCGGCAATTCTTGCAATTCTTGCGGAATCCCGATTTTCATATTTTGCAGGAATGTTGTACTTTTGCCGGCTTTTAAGTTTTCCCGCTTAGGCCAAACGAGAGGTTTCGCCTTGGTGTGGGGTAATAATTCAAAATAATGGCATACAATTCTTATGGGCCTCGGGGCGGAAGAGACCGAGGCGATGACAGACGAGACTTCGGCCGGCGTTCGCAAGGCCGGGGTGGTTGGGATGATTTCAGGCAAGGTCCGCGTAGAAATCCATTTGTTACAGGTGATTGGGAAGACGAGTCCGACGGCTCTCAGGCATTGGGACGGGAAGAACGCTCGTTTGAACGCCGTGACCGGGAATCCTCCCGTGAACGCGGTTTCAGAGACCGGGATTCGGAATTCCGTGGTAGGGACTTCTCTTCGAGAGAAGAGGGTTTTGGCCGCGAGCGTTTCGGTCGCAAGCCCTTTGGCGAGGAAGGAGGGCGTGAACGTTTCTCTCGCCGGTCGTTCGGTGATTCGGAAAATCGGTTTGAAGACAGGGCGGATCGTTTTGGAGGCCGTCCGCGTTCCTTTGGGGAAGGCCATCGTCCGGAAGGCGGCTTCGGAAACCGTTTCGGCGGTCGTTCTGAGCACCGGGAAAGGGATTTCGAGGATCGCACGCCGCGTCGTGAGCGTTTTGCGGACGATAGTCGGGACCGTGCATTTTCGAGGGATGATCGTTTTTCCCGGGGTGAAGACCGGAGAGGGCGGTTTTCGCGCGAGGATCGTGGCGGCGACCGTCCGGGACGTATTTCGCGAGAAAGCCGTTTTGAAGATCGCTCTTCCCGTGAAAACCGTTTCTCCCGTGGCGGACGGGATGCCGGAGGTCGGGATTCCACTTACAGGGAAGGTCGTCCTGCAGGCCGTTCCGGCTTCGGAGGCCGCTTTGGCCGTGACGGGCATCGTCCGGAAGGCGGTCGTTTTGAACGTTCTTCGTTCCGTGGCCGCGATGACAGAGGCATCGGCCGCAAGCGTCCCGCTCAGAACAAGGCCGAGTTGAACTACAACTTGGAACGCCATGCCGAGAACGACAAGAAAAAGGCCGAGGGTTATGTACGTCTTAACAAATACATTGCCAATGCCGGAATTTGCTCCCGCCGGGAAGCCGACGAGATGATTGCCACGGGGGTGATTACCGTGAACGGGGAAATCTGCACCCAGTTAGGAACGCTGGTCGGCCCTAACGACAAGGTGCAGTTCGGCGGCCAGACCTTGAAAGCGGAAAAGAAAGTTTATCTGCTGATGAACAAGCCTAAGGGCTATATCACCACTTCGGACGATCCGGAAGACCGCAAAACGGTCATGGATTTGTTGGACGGGGCTTGTTCCGAACGGATTTATCCGGTAGGCCGCTTGGACCGCAATACGACGGGTGTCCTGCTGTTCACCAACGACGGGGAGATGGCCAAGAAACTGACCCATCCTTCGCACGGGGCTCGGAAAATCTACCATGTGACCTTGGACAAACCTTTGACGCATAAGGATATGCAGGATATTTCCAAAGGGGTTTATTTGGAAGATGGTTTGGTGACGGTGGACGAGATTTCCTATGTGGAATCCGGCGACCGCAAGGAGGTAGGCGTGCAGCTGCATTCGGGCAAGAACCGCATCGTTAGGCGTATCTTCGAGCATTTCGGCTATGAAGTGGTCAAACTGGATCGGGTACTGTTTGCCGAATTGACCAAGAAAGGCTTGGTTCGTGGCGGTTGGCGTTTCCTGACAGGCAAGGAAATCGATTTCCTGAAGATGAATGTGGGCAAGTCGGTAAGGCCGGGCCGGACCGTGACCAAGGATCAGGTCTTTACTCCGGAGCAGCTGGCGGAGGCCGAAGCCATCGAGGAAGCCGCTTCCACGCCCAAAAAACGTCGCAAACGGATTTCGGAATCCGAGCAGGAAGACTGGGATACGAAAGGGGCTGAGGAAGAACTGGATATCGATGCCTTGCTGAAGGACATGGAGTTTGCCGACGAAGAGGAAGAATCTGAAGGCAACGAAGTTTCGGAACCGGAACATGCCGGACATGGAGTCCGCGAGATAGAAGTGCGCGGCCCGGAGGCTGAATCCGAAGAAGAGGAGGCTGGGACAGACGGGGAGGAAAACAAGTCCTTGGATTCGGAAGACGAGGATTCGGAAGAAAGGGAAGGCAAGGAGGCCGAGGATTCCAAAGCGGAATAATTTCCGGCACAAAAGGAAAAAAGGGCGTGGAAAGCTGTTCCCTGTCGAGGGGATGCCTTCCATGCCCTTTTGCTATATAAGGAAAGCAAGGATTGTGTATCTTTGACTGTCGTCGAAGATAGGGTGCGTCTCGGCCATGCAAAACCGAGCAAGCTCTTTTTGCATGGCGCTCGACTTTCACTATCTTTGGCTGTTGCCGAAGATAGCTTGGTCTCGGCAAAGCTCGAACTGCGTTCGGCTTTGCGCTCGACTTTCACTATCTTTGACTTTCGATTTTTGATTTCATGGATAGAGAAATCTTGATAACCGAAGCTGTTCTGGGGAAGAAAGCCCCGTTTGATGCCGGGAACCCATCCGGGCAGGATCAAGCTCCAGTGCCTCGGAAAAGGCGCAAGAAACGTTTGCCGTGGCCGTTCCGCATCCTGTTTTGGATGATAGGCATCTTGTTGTTCCTCAGCGCGGCGGTATCCCTTTACCTTTACGTGCAGAGGGACGAAATCAAGCGGCTTATCGTGGACGGGGTCAATTCCCAGCTGCAAAGCCCGGTGCAGGTGCAGGATGTGCAGTTGGGCATCTGGCAGCATTGGCCCATGGTCTCGGTCACTTTCAAGGAAGTGCGAGGAAGTTCCACGCTGGAGTCGGACAACGAGCCTCTCTTTTATGCCCAGACCCTTTCATTGAGTTTCAATCTGAAGGATCTTTATCATAAGCGATACATTGTCCGCGAGATAGTAGTGAGCGGAGGGGATTTCAATCTGAAGCATTATGGAAAAGGGGAGAATAATTACAAGATTTGGAAGACCCGGGAGAATCCGGATCAGAATCTTCGTTTCCAGCTGCGCCGGATTCTGTTCCGCAATACCTTGGTTCGCTACCGCGACCTTCCTGCCAAACATGATTTTCAGGTTCTTTTCAAGAATGTGACCGCGCGGGGCGAACTCTATTCCAAAGGACAGGAATTCGATTTGGAAGGCGCGGTGGATGTGCATTCGATGAAAGCCGGCGGCTTTGTGTTTCTGGCCCGCAAGGAGGCCCGGCTCGATATCCGTTTGTCCAACAACCAGAAATCAAAGGAATTCGTGCTTGACAAAGGGCTTGTCAGCATTGAGGATACCAGGTTCGGGACCCAAGGGCTTGTCCGTTACGGAAAGAAGTCTCCCTATTTGGAATTCCATTTCCGAAGCCGTTCCATGCAAGTGGACCATGCGCTTTCCCTTTTGCCTGCCGAGAGCCGGAAAATGTTCGATGCCTATCGTTTCAAGGGCAACATTGCCTTCGAGATGGAAATCAAAGGCGACTATACGCAGGGTCCGCTGACGCTTTCGGCCGGTTTCGATTATACGCAGGGCGTGGCAATGCATAGGGAGTCGGGCATCAAGGCGGAGAACCTGCACTTGAAGGGGACTTTCCAGAACGGAGGCCGTCAAGGCTGGTCTCATAGCCGTCTGGATTTGGAAAAATTGGAGGCGACCTTTCCCTCGGGAAAGGTTTCCGGAAGATTCGCGTTGCATGATTTTCAATCGCCTGAAGTGTTTTATCAAGGAAATCTGGCCTTGGATATTGCCGATTTGCAGCAGTTTGCCGGTATTTGGCCGGATGTCCGTCTGCAAGGCTGCTTGCAAGGGAATCTTTATTTCCGGAACCGTTTCCCCTCCATGAAGCCTGCGCAATGGACAGTGGAGGATTTCAACGGCATGGAAGCCAAGGGGGATTTGGAATTTCGGTCGCTTAGTTTGCACTGGCCTGATGCGGATAGGCTGCAAGTGGACAGCCTGCATATGAATTTCGATTCCAAAGTATTGAAGACAAGGCCTTTTGTTGTCAAGGCATCGGGAAATGAAATGCACCTCCGCCTGTTCACTGAGAATTATATGCCCTATTTGATGTTGCCGGGTCAAGATTTAATTTTGACAGCCGATTTGAGCAGTCCGGAAATCGACTGGAGCTATTGGCAGGCTTGGTTCGCCGCTTTTTCAAGGCAGGCACGGGAAAGCGGAAGGGGAAAAGATTCGGTATCGGGCGATGCCGGACGGGAGGAAAATCCGGAAAAGAGGAGGACGCAGGCGGAAGACACGGTGGCAACAGGCGGAAATCCTTCGGGGAAACCCGAGAGAGGAAGCCTGCGGCAGCATCTTTATGCGGATGTCCGCTTGGATGTGGATCGGCTTTTGTTTCCCCGGATGGCGTTTTCCCATGCCAAAGGCTTGATGCATTATACTCCGGGACATGTACGGATCGAAGATTTGCAGGTGGACGCTTTCCAAGGATCTTTTTCCGGACAGGTCGAGCTTGGAATGGAGGATAGCCTGTGGAATGTATGGCTGGACGGCGAGTTGGCATCCGTGGATATAGGATCTTGTTTCAAGGCATTCAACGATTTTGGAATCAAAAAGTTCGGCTATAAGAACATCGACGGTTCCCTGAGTTCGTTTATCGACTTTTCCTGCATTTGGAATCCCGCAAGGAAGACTGTCGATCCGGCTTCGCTGTATCTCAAGGCGGATATGCTGATCAAGGATGGTGTACTGCAGGATATGGCGGCTTTGGAGAAACTTTCCCGTTTTACCGGCGAGAACGATTTGCAGTTGATTCATTTCGCGGATTTGCAGAACGAGATAGAAATCCGGGACGAATGGATTCAGATACCTCGGATGGAAATTGTTTCCGATGCGGCCAATTTCAGCCTGAGCGGATTGCATAGCTTTGACAATGAAGTGTATTACGAAGTGGATATCGCGCTTTCGGATTTGTTGAGCCGGAACCGAAAGCAACGTATGAAAGCCAGGCGGGAGGAAGAGTTCGGCGTGGTGGAGGAATCCGATGGAAGGCTTCGTTTGCCATTGGAAATCAAAGGGGTGTTGCCGGATGTGGAGATAAAGTACGCTTTCAGGAGAGCCAAACAGGGGGCGAAAGAACGTTTGCGGGAGCAGCGGCGGCGGATGAAGGAGGCATTCGAAGCCGAATACGGGAAAAACAAGCCGGCCGAGGAGGAGAAATCCCGCTTGCAAGATTGGCAGCAGCGCACGGAGAACGGTGAGTTTGTCATTGAAGCCCCGGAGGACGCAGGAATGCGGAAGCAGGTAGGGCAGGATTCGACGCTTGGAAAGGCTTCGGGTTTTGAAAAGCCGGTGAAGCAGGATACCTTGAAGAAAAAGAAGAAATATAATACCGAAGACGATTTCCGGATCGAATTCGAGGATGATTAACCGATAAAAACAATATCATGATAAAGTCGATGACAGGCTACGGAAAGAGCCAGCGTGAGATGGATGGCAGGATGTTTCAGGTGGAAGTCCGGAGTATCAACTCCAAGACTTTGGATCTGAACTTGAAACTGCCTTCCGAGTTCCGGGAACTGGAACCGTTTTTCCGGGCCAGGGTTGCAACGGTGATGCAGCGGGGCAAAGTGGACTGCGTTTTTTCCGTGCAGCAGCTTGCCAATGCGGCACAAGCGGCAGCCTATCGTATAAATACGGTGCAAGTGGAGCGCTACTGGGAAGATTTCCATGCCTTGACCATGGATTTGCTGATGAAGAAATGGTCTGGTAGCTTGCCCGAACCGGCCATTGTTTTCACTTTGCCGGGCGTGGTGGTGGAAGCCAAGGAAGAAGTGCCGATGGAGGCTTTCAAGGAGTCGATTCTCGGTACTTTGGATCAAGCTTTGGCTTTGACCGATGCCAGCCGCCAGCAGGAAGGGGATGTTTTGGCCAAGGATTTTCGGATGCGTGTGGATTTGATAGAAGATTTGCTCGCGCAGGTTGAGCCTTTCGAACAGCAGCGGGTTTCCAATATCCGCCAGAAGATGGAAAAGCAGCTTGCCGACCTGAATCTTCCCGTGGAGATAGACCGGAACCGTCTGGAGCAGGAAATGATTTACTATTTGGAGAAGCTGGATATCACCGAGGAGAAGGTCCGTCTGCGCAAGCATTGCCGCTATTTTAAGGATACGATGGATGCCGAAGCGGCACCTGGCCGGAAATTAGGTTTCATAGCTCAGGAAATGGGACGGGAAATCAATACATTGGGATCGAAAGCCAATGAAGCGGACATCCAGAAGTTGGTGGTGCGGATGAAGGATGAGTTGGAGAAGATTAAGGAACAGTTGGCCAATATATTATAGGCAGCGTGTCAGAACAGGCAATCTACTTTGTTGCTCGAGGGGTCCGAAAATGCTCACATACAGAAGTATGCTCCGCTTTTCTCACCCTCGCGTCGCCTCGTATTTCACCCGTTTCTGACACGCCGCTCCGGCGCGCGGTCAGGAATATTCTCTGCCGTGAGGTCTTGCGGGCCATTTTGGGCATGGCGTTCCGATGAACGGTCTGGTTTTCTTCTCTTTGCGGCAGATAGTGTGGTTTTGGGGAGGACTCTCCAATGGACGGTCAGGAATATTCCCTTTGCAGAAGATGCTGTGGTTTTGGGGGAATGCTGCTCCGGCTCGCGGGGTGTCGGATTCCTCGCCGCTTGGCATCGGGAATGGGCATCGAAAGTATGTGTAATGAATAGAAAAACGAATAAATATGGATTTTAGTCTGACAAAGGGGGCGGTCGATTTTATCGATGATGCCCTTATCATGGATTTGCTCGGGCAGAAGGAAGACAAGGGGAAAGTGGCTGAAATTCTGTCCAAGAGCTTGGAAAAGAAAGCTTTGACATTGGACGAGACGGCCGCGCTGCTGGCGGTGAAAAGTCCAGACTTGCTGGAAACGGTTTATGAGGCGGCCCGGAAGCTGAAACGGGAAATCTACGGGAACCGGATTGTGCTGTTCGCGCCCCTGTATATCGGAAATTACTGCATGAACGATTGCAAGTACTGCGGTTTCCGCCGGAGCCTGACCACGGCGGTCCGGCGGACGCTGACCGATGAGGAATTGGTGGAAGAGGTGAAGGGATTGGAGCGGGAAGGCCATAAACGGCTGATTCTGGTTTACGGGGAATCGCCCAAGTACAGTCCGGAATACATTGCCCATACGGTCGATATTGTCTATTCCACCAAGGAGGGTCACGGGGAAATCCGCCGGGTCAATATCAATGCGGCACCTTTGGATATCGAAGGTTTCCGGACGGTGAAGGCGGCCGGTATCGGCACTTACCAGATTTTCCAGGAGACTTATAACAAGGATGCTTACAGGAAGTTCCATCCGGCCGATACGCGCAAGGGGGATTATATGTGGCGGCTGAACGCGATGGACAGGGCGTTTGAAGCCGGATGCGACGATATGGGCATCGGGGCTTTGTTCGGCTTGTACGACTGGAGGTTCGAAGTCATGGGGCTGGTATCGCATTCGCTTCATTTGCAGCAACGTTATAATGTGGGACCCCATACGATCAGCTTCCCTCGTATCCAGCCTGCGCATGGTTTGGATTTGGATCTCCGTTACCAGACGAGCGACGAGGAATTCAAGCAGTTGGTGGCGGTGCTTCGTTTGGCGGTTCCTTATACGGGCTTGATTATGACGGCGCGTGAAAACCAGTCGGTGCGGGATGCGGTGATGCAGTTCGGGGTTTCGCAAATCGATGCGGGAACCCGTCTGGAAATCGGGGCTTACCATGAAAAGGCGTCGAACAAGGAGGCGCAGGATCTGGAAAAGGAGCAGTTCCAGATAGCCGACAACCGGAGCTTGGATGAAGCGATTCGCTGGCTGCTGGAACAGAAGTTCATACCTTCGTTCTGTACTTCCTGCTACCGTGTGGGACGTACCGGGGAGCATTTCATGGAGTATGCGATTCCGGGTTTCATCGGGAAGTTCTGCACGCCGAACGCTTTGATGACCTTGGCGGAATATCTGAAGGATTATGCCAGTCCCGAAACCCGTCAGGCCGGGGATGCCTTGATCCGGGAGGAACTGGCCAAGATGCAGGAGGGTAGTTTGAAGCAGCAGTTGTTGGAGCGTTTGCAGGATTTGGCCGAAAACGATACGAGGGATAGGTTGTTTTAACCCAAATCGGTCATTAGACTTTGGGGAGATTGCCCGCTTGTGTCATGCAGCATGCTTCTCGCCTAGCCGAAGGCGTAGCGGGCTACGTCGAGGCGTAGCGAGAAACAGGATGCGGACAGAAGCGGGCAAGATGCCCGAATGCCTCATTTTCCTAATCAGAAACGGACTCGGCGTGTCTAATGACCGATTTGGGTTTAAGTGTTTTGAGGCGCGGATGCGCTCGTTGTCGGGATTGGCGGCCGCCTATGGATTCCACCTTCATGCAGGAAGAATCTTTAGATGTGTCCTATGGATTAGGTTTGTACCATGCAGAACATCTTTTGGCCGTTTTTCCCACCGGACTGTGTATATTCAGTCCACGAAGCCGGTTGCATGGCTCGCTATGCGTCCTCTTCGTGGGCTGAAATTTCGTTTGCCGGCAAAAAATCGCCTCGATCAATTTAGAAGCTGTTTAAAATTTCTTACAATCCTGAAAAGGCTGAAATTTCAGGGACCGGTTTCAGGATTTTGTTTGCCCATCGGGGGCTATTTCGGCTCTGGGTTGAGCGATGCTCGATGATAGCTTGGTCTCGGAGAAATCAAAGCAAGCTTTGCTTCCCCGCTCGACTTTCGCTATCGTTTGCGTTTTTCACGTCAGATAGCTTGGCTATCCTCCTTTGAAAAACGCGGCGCCATCCCGCGAAATCCCCTCCCGATGGCCTAAACAAATAAATTTAAACAGCTTCTTATAGGACTCGCTTTTATCGAGGGCGGATTCGGGCGAGACTTCATTGCGATAGATGTTTTGATGCCAGCTTTTCACGCCCTCCTTGATTTGCGCCGACAGATTGGCTCCATTGCGATAGCGGTCTGATGCCAACGTGTTCAGTGGATTCAAGCAGCCTTTGGGCATCAGCGTTTCAGGTGTGATAAGGAGTCGATGCCAACGATGAAATGCGTTTTGATGCCAATCATGGAGTTCGCTTTGATGCGATAGATGGCAAGTATTCGTGTATGAGTTGTTTTGCTTTTTGATGGCGTATTGGGGCGCATTTCTTTTATAGGGGTGTAAGACTGAAGTGAAGGAAGGACGAGATGCTGTTTTTTGAGAATCTCGAAAAATTTTTCTTGAAAAGTTTGGCGGTTCAAAAAAAAGATGTACTTTTGCACCCCCGAACGGAAAGAGGGGTGCCGGGCCGGCCGGGAGGCCGGAGACGGGGCAAGGCGGAAGCCGGGGGGCGATGGCTCTTGAGGCGGACGCGGAACGGAGAGTT
>CALUHO010000048.1 GCA_944320465.1 uncultured Bacteroidales bacterium
GCCCAGCTATCTGACGTGAAAAACGCAAGCAAGACCCCAAATAGCCCCCGATGGGCAAACAAAATCCTGAAACCGCCTCCTCAAGATTCATTCTTTTCAGGATTGTAAAAAATTTTAAACAGCTTCTAAATGAGTAGAAATATGATAATTAAAGGACGATATACATCGGCAGAGATATTCGCCGGGAGCATCGAGGACGCAGCCTTGCAGTGGGTAAGGGAACAATGCAACCATCCGGCTTTCGTGTCGGTAAAAATCGTGCAGATGCCCGATGTCCATGCAGGAAATTCCTGTAATGTAGGCACGGCGTATCGAATTGGTACATACCTTAATCCCGACCATGTGGGTGTTGACATCGGATGTACTATATCCATGCACAGATTGTCTTCCGTAGTCGCACCGGAAGATTTCGCTCTGCTTGACCACAAAATCCGTGAGACCATTCCGACCGGTATGGAAATTTGCGAGAAAAACAGCCTGAACGAGAAGGAGCTGTTCCGCTTTCTTAATACGCAATACCAAAAAGCACGGTCGTCTGCCCCTGGCCTGATTAACGAAGCGCCACGCATTGATGCCCGTTTCGTATCTGACTTCTGCCACAGGATAAAGCTTCTGGAAACTGTTTTTTATAAAAGCCTCGGAACGCTCGGTGGGGGCAATCATTTCATTGAATACGGTGAGGACGAGCAAACGCATGAGGGATGGCTCACGATACATTGCGGTTCACGGAACGTGGGGGTCAAAGTGGCCAATCATTGGCACAACATCGCACAGAATCCGAAGAGAGCGCAATTCATAGGCTATCTGTGGGGCGATACGCTTAACGGTTACCTCTCCGATATGGTTGTGGCTCAGGCGTATGCCCTTTACAATCACTATGTCATTTGCGACCGTATCTTCGCAATTTTGAAAAAACTCTGCAAGGCTAAATGTACGGAATCCATATTCACCATGCACAATTATATATCTGTTTGCGAAGAATATCCCATGCTGCGCAAGGGGGCAGTTGAAGCCGGAGAGGGTGAACGGTTTTGTCTTCCTTTCAACATGCGCGATGGCATAGCCATCTGTGTGGGCAAGGGAAATGCCGAATGGAACTATTCCGCGCCGCATGGTGCAGGACGTGCCATGTCAAGAAACGCCGCCAAGAAGAATATCGGGATGGAAGAGTTTGAAGAGTCTATGAATGGTATATTTTCCACATCCGTTTGTCCCGGTACGCTTGACGAATCGCCGCAGGCATACAAGCCGATGGAAGAAATATTGCGTCTGATTGAGCCGACAGCCGAAGCCATCGCAATAGTCAAACCCCGTTTAAACATCAAAGATATTCCAAAATGAAAAAGTACATACAACTTACTGCCGGACGGGGGCCTGTGGAATGTGCCCGTGCTGTTGCGCTTGTCGCCCGCGAACTGTTGAAGGATTTTCCGGATGCAGAACTGGTAGAAAGTGAACCGCACAACACTGAAGAGGGTTGCTATATGTCCATGCTGTTTCTTGCAGAATCGACTCCTGCCAAGGAACAAGCGTGGAACGGTACTGTTCTCTGGCGTGCGACATCAAATTCTTACCGTCCCGGTCATCCCCGTAAGAACTGGTTTGTCGGTGTGGAGTTTATTGAACCCATTACACTGCCGGAAGTAACCGACAAGGATGTTGTTTACGAGACGATGCGTTCTGGCGGACACGGCGGGCAGAACGTCAACAAAGTGGAGACGGCAGTCCGTGCCACTCATCTGACAACCGGGATTTCTGTCAAGTGCTGCACCCAACGCTCACAGTCGCAGAACAAAGAAATGGCACGCAATCTGCTTCTCCTGAAATTACAGCAAGCAAAAGATTCTGCCGTAGCATCGTTTCGCTCGTCCAAATGGGGCAAGCATACTATGCTCTTGCGTGGGAACCCCGTGAAAACATTCTCGGGAGCATTATGAATTGTTGCGGCAAATACATACCAGACACCTAAAATTTGTTATTTGAATTAGTCAGAACTTAATCTGATAGTTAGGCATAAAAAGAGTAGATTTGTAAAAGCAAACAAACAAAAACTAAAAAAGAGTAGACTTTATGGATTCCACAAAGGGACAACTTTCCGAGCTAATATGCAAGCATACGGAAAAAGAAAACGGCTTTGAAGATTCAAGATAGGAGTGCAATTGTTTTTCCCTTCCGTCCTTTCCGCTACACCCAGGAACGGAGGGGAAAAAGCGGCGGGGGCGACCGGCAATGCAAAAAAAGGGGAAGCCGAAACTTCCCCTGAAACAATTAATTTTAGAAGCTGTTTAAATTTTCTTGCCATCCTGAAAAGGCTGGATTTTCAGGGACCGTTTTCAGGATTTCGCCATCGGGGGCTATTCCGGGCCTGGTTGAGCGAGGCTCGAAGGTAGCTTGTCCTCGATGGGTCCGCTTGCTTTGATCCTCCGCTCGACTTGGGCTATCGTTTGCGTTTTTCACGTCAGATAGCCCCGTGCTCCTCCTTTGAAAAACGCGGCACCATTCCTCGAACTCCCTCCCGATGGCCTAAATAATTCAAACATCTTCTTAGAATTTCCCGGCCTTGTATTTTTCGCCTACTTTGTCGAGCATTTCGCGGGTCATCGTATCCAGGTCGTAAGCAGGCTTCCAATCCCATTCTTCGCGGGCGCGGCTGTCATCGATCGAGTTCGGCCACGAATCGGCAATCGCTTGACGGAAGTCGGGCTTGTAGGAGATTTCGAAATTCGGCATGTATTTCTTTACCGATTCGAACATATCCTTAGGCGTTACGCTGAAAGCGGCAATGTTGTAGCCCGTGCTGTGTTTCAAGCGGCTCTTGTCGGCATGGAACAGGTCGAGCGTGGCCTTCAAGCAGTCGGGCATGTACATCATAGGCAGCATCGAGTTTTCGGACAGGAAGCATTCGAATTTGCCGTACTTGATGGCATCGTAATAGATTTGAACCGCATAGTCGGTAGTGCCGCCGCCAGGCAGGGTTTCGCTGGAAATGATGCCCGGGTAGCGGACGCCACGGATATCCATGCCGTATTTGAGGTTGTAGTAGGCACCTACCAGTTCGCAGCAGACCTTGGTCACCCCGTACATCGTGGTAGGTTGGAGCACGGTGTCTTGCGGTGTCATGTCAGCCGGCGTGGTGGGACCGAACGCGGCCATCGAGCTGGGCGCGAAAATCCGCTGGATGCCTTTTTCGCGGGCTACGTTGTAGACGGTGGTCGTGCCGCCCATGTTGATGTTCCAAGCCAGTGAAGGGTTCTTTTCGCCTACCGCCGACAAAATGGCAGCCAAGTGGAAGATAGCATCGATTTTGTACTTGTCAATCAGTTCGGCCAGCCTTTTGCCGTCCAATACATCCAATTGTTCGATAGGACCGCCGTCTTTGATTTTGTCAGTGACCCTTTTGAGGTCCAAGTCCGTGGCAATCACATTTTCACCTCCGTAAATCTTACGCAAGGCACAGGTCAGTTCGGAACCGATTTGGCCGAAAGAACCCGTTAACAAGATACGTTTAATCATTGTGCTATGTTTTTGCTTCCCTTTTTTCGATGTTTTAACGCCGCTTCGGGGAAGCTGCCTCCCCTGCTTTGAGACAGGATTTGGCGGTTAAAACTTTGTGGAATTGCTCATTATCGGCCTTTTCGGGCCTCAATGACGGGCGCAAAGTTACATATTTTTCATTTACGGATGCATCGGCGGTCATAATATCCGGATTATCCAAGCCACGGAAATGATGATGCCGATTCCGCAGAGGCAGGCGAGGAAGATTTCTAATTTCCGGAGCCGGGAATTTCGTCCCCGGCTCCGGTTGCTATCACAGGAAGCCATCGTATCAGCGTTTTGCAAACTTCAGGATTCTGAGACTGCCGTCGTTCAGGTGCAAGACGCAGTGGTAAAGCCCGGCAGGCAGGCCCTGCACGTCGATATGGAACAGCTTGGAGCGGACGGTTCCCCTGGCTGCCTGTTGTCCGGCAGTCGTGTAGATGGCATATTCGAAAATCTCGGTCGCCGCTTGGATGCAGAGCCTGTCCGAAGCCGGATTGGGATACGCCCGGATGCCGGTTTGCCCGGCGGCGGTTTCCATGGCGCTGCTTTCTTTCTTCAAGCGGTTGGAAAAAGCCCATTGGGAATGAGCCTGCGCTGAATAAATGGCGCGTACCGCGTATTGGTACATGCCTTCGGGCAATACGTTCCATCCTTGGTCTTCAAAGCTGGTTTCGTCCAGTATGCCTGAATGGAGGATAGTCCATCGGGCGGTGTCGGCTTGATCCTTGGCGAGGAGCCTTCTGATTTCGAACCCACGGAGGGATTTGCCCTGGCTGTCTTCGGTTTGGCCAGGTTTCCAGCTGATTGCGGCACCGTTTTCGGTCTCCGAGGCTGTTACTGAATCGGGTCGGGCCAGGATGTCTTGCAGCTCGATGCTGCCCATGTCCAAATCGGTATCCCCGATTGTGTCGGAAAGCGTGCGTTCAAGGTAGCCGGGAGCCGATGCCCTCAGGCTGAATCTTTGTTCTGCAATGATTCCTTGCAGAAGGAATGTCCCGTTCTCGTCGCACAGTCCTTGCACATTCTGCAATCCGGAAAGCCGGACTTGCGCGTTCGGGATCGCGTTCCCGTCCAAGTCTGCCACTTTCCCGCGTACCGTGCGGACGGTTTGGGAGGCTGGGCGCAAGGAAAAGTTCTCGATGCTGAATGTCGTGTATTGGCTTGAACTCCGTTCGGTGGAGACGACACGGAACCCGAAATAGACTGTCTGGCTGGTTTCGAAATGCAAGGTGTCCGTGAAGCGTTGGCTGAGACTGTCCGGACTGCATAGCTTTGCTATCAGCACGTTAAGACTGTCAGGATGGTTCTCGTGACCCATATAGAACTCGATGGTGTCGCCAGGGCGCGGGGTGCCATGCTGCCGGATGGAATAATCCACGTCCGCGAAGATGTCTTCGCCGGCAGGCATCCGGAATGCCGGCGATACCATGCATCCGGCGGGATAGTCTGTATAGCGGTAGCGGCGGGTGATATTGGCAACGGTGTCCGTGCCGTCCAGCGGGGAGAATTGCCACTGGTCGAACAATATGCCTCGGTTGTACGTTTCCCATTCAGAGGCTCTTTGCCCGAAATCGCTGGCGTACAGAGGATCCAGCGGACGGTTCCTGTCTACCTTGATGTCGTCGATGAAGATGACCCCGTTCCCTTTCTCGCTGTAGGAATGGAATCCGATGTAGATTTTGCGGGGTTGCTCCAAGGAAAACCGGAAGATGGCTTTCTCGTATTCCATGCCGGGGACGCATATTCCAGGATAGTCTTGCAGCGTCATGAACACGGAATCCGGGTCGGGAGCCGAATACAGTGCCGCGCTGAAATTCTCGTGATAATAGTCGATGTTCCGGAATGTGCGGTAGAAGAAAGAAAGAACGAGGCTGTCGGCCGGAAGCTCGATGCATTCGGAGAAGATATAGTCGTCCCCGTCTACACCGGCTTGCGATGAGTATGCCAAAGCGGCTGTCCCGCTGTAAGCATCGTAAGTGATTCCGCTGCCGGCGGCGACCCATGCGTTGCCGTCTTCGTTAGCATCCACGGAAGCCCATCTGACCCGGTTCTCTTCCGAGGAGAAATCTTCAAAGTAAGGCAGTGTCCGGTTGGGGAAGTGCTGGAGGCTGTTCCCTGAGATGGTGTTGTTGATGGTATCGGCATCTCCGTCCATGATGATGCGCGACGCGAGGCTGTATGTCCCGGTGGCGGAGATGTCGGCAGGCAGGCTGAACACATGTTCGTGAGTCTGGCCGGGAGCCAGGTCCAAGGTGACTGTTTCGCTTTGCTGCAAGACGTTGTTGAGCCAGTACTCGGCCTGGACGGATGTGACGTTTTCTGTTCCGTGGTTCCTGAAGGAGACGGTGACGGGCGTGCTGGTCTTATTATATCCGGACGTTTCAGCAAAAGAAGCGGACAGTACGCAGATATCCTGTTCCTGGTCTATGCGCACATCGTCGAGGAAAAGCTCGCAATGTTCACCTTGGCCGAGGAAAGCCACATAGTACAATCCATCGGCGGGGACATCGAAATAGAAGTATCCGCTGAGCCATACCGACTGCGTGATTTGTGTCTGCCATTGCACTGACTTGGCCAGCGTCTCCGGGTCGGGATTTGTTCCGAGCATCACGGAAAGCTGCATGTCGGCTCCTGAATAAGGGATGCCGGCATAGAAGAAGGATACCCGGTAGCGGCCTTCTTGCAAGGAAACGGCCGGGCTGATGAGCATGTCGTTAGCCGGGGAGCCTGCCAATGCAGGCAGGAAGCAGACATTCTTGCCCTTTGAGAGAAGAGTGAAAGCTACCGTGGCTGTGTCCCAGTAGGTGGCGATGCTTTGATCGGGGTTGAGAGAGGTCCAGGTCGAGAAATCTTCCCCGCTCTCGAAGCTCATGCGGTAGGGCGAGGATACCGGTTCGTAAGTCATGATGTCCATTTGCAGGCTGTCGTTCCCGGCATAAGCCCCTTGGGAATCCTCCACCCATGCTTTCAAGGTTCCTGTTGTGGCGGAAGACAGGTCTATAGGGGTGGAGAAAGTGAGGGACACGCTGCTGTCGGGAGCTATGGCAACCGGAAAGGTCTGGCTTGCCACGGGCTGGTCTCTCCATTGGTAGGATACCCGGATGTTTTCCCGGCTTTGCATGCCTTGGTTGAGGACGGAAACGGTCACTTCTGTCGCTTGGCTGGATACGGGCAGCTTGGTATTGACCGGGGACAGGATGGCTTCCAGACACAGGTCGGCTTCCACGGTTTCGATATGGATGTTCTTGATTATGACTTGGGTGAGGTTGCTGCCGGTGACCTCGATCCCGAGGGACTGCCATGCGCTTTCCTCGATGTTCAAGATTTGGCTGAACCTAGTGAATCCGGCAATGCTTGCGTCGAAGGGCGTTTCTTGCAGGGTTGTCTGTTCTCTCCAGAGTCCTGAGTAGCTTTGGCTGAAGACGAATCCGCCTTGGGTAGTGGCCATCATGTCGAATGAAATCCTGATTTTCCCGGCAGGGATCTCCATGCAAGGGCCGATGAGGATGGCATTGTTGGCTTGCCCCAGCCATACGGGCTGTTCTCCGTAGTCAGGGAGGCTGATGTACATCCAGCTTTGTGTGGGGCGGAGAGATCCGTTGGCGAAGTCTTCCCCTTCATTGGATGCATTCCCTTCGTAGGGAAGCGAGGCCGCGGTGCCGATACGTATGGAGTTGGCGTACAGGGTGTCATTCCATTCTTGATTGTCGTTTCCGTGTTCTATCCAGACTTTCAGCTCGGAATTGCCGCGGGGCAGGTTTATGGCCCGGTCCAGGTTTACGGTAGAGGACTGGCATGCCGGCAGGGTCTGTTGCGCGGCTTGCCTCGAGACAGGGCCTTCGCCGATTCTCCAGGCTATGTCGTAGCTGGAAATCACGTTGCCAGCGTTGAAGACTTCGAATGAAAGGCTTTGGGTGCTGTCGCAATCATTGGCGGGGCTATACAGTTTGGTCAGGACCAGATCGTCCGAACTCGAGCTTTCGGTGCGGATGTTGTCCAGCGCCAGGCTGATGCGTGCGAGCCAGCTCTCTGCGTAGAGGCAGGAGCGGAAAGCTATGCGGATTTCTTTGCCGTCGAAGTCGGAGAGATCGATGCAGAATTCAGTCCATCCCGGATAATCCACCGTATTGAATTCTCCGTCTGGGAAAATGTCCGAAGAGAGGACATGCAGGAGGCAATGCGTGAAGTCGGCCGGATTGCTTCCCGTTTCGCTTGCCAGGACTTCGATGGTGTCGGTCGAGCCTGAAATGAATTCGGTAGTGGACAAGGCGAATTTCAGGTATTGCCGCCCTTCTACTTTGAAGGAAGGCGAAACCAGCCATGTGTCGGAGTATTCCCGCAAAGAATACCCTGTTTTGATTAGTGCGTAGTGGTCGCTTTGGTCCGGGGAAGGGATGTCTATTCCGTTCCCGTCCCCGACAGACGCGAGGGAGATCCCGTTCCCGTCAGCGGATGATCCTGATTGATGGACGTTCCAGCCTGTGGGCGGGAATGTCCCGGATTCGAAGCTTTCGGCCAATTGGGCCTGGAGGTTGCCTGCCGCAAGCAGGAGGCTCCCGGCGAGAAACGCGCAGAGTTTCTTTTTCATGTTCATGACAGTTGGTTTAAATTGAAGGTTCGTTTTCACGTTCCTTTCTCCGCCTCGGCAGAACTCAAACTTCGTTTGGCTCTGCGCTCGGCTCAATCGAAAGGTTCGTTTTCACGTTCCTTTCTCCGCCTCGGCAGAACTCAAACTTCGTTTGGCTCTGCGCTCGGCTCAATCGAAAGGTTTCTTTTTTTTGAGTTGCTGCAAGTCCTGTCCGGACTTTTTGCGGGCTTGCAGGGCAAAAATAAGTGGCTGTCCCGATCGGGGCGGTTTTGTTTGCGGACAAAGGCGCGACTTTTGGGATGTTGTATGGCGACAAAAAGACGACATTTTTGTAAAATATTTATAATTAAAATAATGCAGTTTTATGTAAAGATTTTTTTTCATGCCGGTCAAAGAAATGTCGTATGTTTGTATGGAAGTTTTTTCAGAAGCTGTTTAAATTTATTTGTTTAGGCCATCGGGAGGGGATTTTGAGGGATGGCGCGGCGTTTTTCAAAGGAGGATAGCCCAGCTATCTGACGTGAAAAAGGCAAACGATAGCGAAAGTCGAGCGGGGAAGCAAAGCTTGCTTTGATTTCTCCGAGACCAAGCTATCATCGAGCATCGCTCAACCCAGAGCCGAAATAGCCCCCGATGGGCAAACAAAATCCTGAAACCGGTCCCTGAAATTTCAGCCTTTTCAGGATTGTAAGAAATTTTAAACAGCTTCTCAAACCTGCCGATATGAAGTTTTTGCTTATTCCCGTTTTGTTTTGTCTTTCCTTTTTCTCTTGCTCCTCCATTTCCCATGCGGAGGATGTGTCCGGGTCTGTGCTTCGTCTGGAGCATTTCCGGCTGTTGTTCGGAGCTTCTTCCGATATGTCGGAAAAAGTGGTTTTGGCGGATTCCATGGCCAAGCTTTGCATGGATGCAGGCCGACCGGAGCAGGCCTTGTATTGGTGGCAGGAAAAGGCGGGCTTGTTGGAACAGCTTGGCAGTTTCCACCATGCCTATTACACTTGGAAGTTCTTGGCGCAAGGCTTGGAGTTCGGTCGATTCCCCTTGTCCGGGAACCGCTCGGTCAAGCCGGGCACCATGACAAGCTTGCTTGAGCAGGGCCGAGGTGAAGAGAGCTCCATGGAAACGAAGGACTCCTTGCTTCAGGATGCTTATATCCACATGGTTTCCGATGCCATGCAGGCCGGTTTGAACCGGGAGGGCATGGAAGCGGCTTACGGCTTTTTCCATCGTTGGCCGGAGGCAGGGAGGGAACAGAAGGCATCGGTCCTTTCCAATTTGGGCAGTTTGTACATGTATGCGGGCCGGATGGAGGATTCCTATACCTGTCATCGTCAAGCGTTGGAACTGTTGCCTTTGGCAAAGGAGACGGAAGTCCTGGTTTACCGGAACCTGGCCGGTTGGTTCTTTGCCGCAGGCCAAATGGATTCCTCCTTGGCTTATTTGCTTAAGATACGTCCTTTGGTGGCTGGTTCCGCCGTTTTGAATCTCGACTTTTACTATAATAATCTGGCATGTCTCTATTCGGCTTTGGGGCAGGAAGATATGGCGACCCGGTATTTTGGCATGGCTTTGGACGCGGTGGACAAGGAAGGCGGCAAGTCTTTCCGGAAAACGAGGATTTTGGTGAACATGAGCAATATGTGCCGGAACGTCGGCGATTGGAGACAAGCAGAGTCGTATTTGCAAGAATCCATTGCGCTTTCCCGGGAAATCGGTTATAAGGAAGTGGAATACCAGGCTCATCTGCATCTGGCCTCCTTGTTGGCCGAGACGGGGGATTCGGCCGGGGCTTACAAGGAAATGGATCTGGCATATCGTCAGCGGGATTCGGTGCGGAATTCCGAGAACGAGGAGGCGGTTTACAACATCCGGAAAGACTTCGAGCTTGAGAAACTGCATGCCGACTTGCAGTCGGCCGAGCTGAACAATGTGAAGAAGAAACTGAGTGTCACGATTCTTGCTTTCGTGACTTTTTTCCTGTTGATTGCCCTGAGCGTGCTTTTGTACCGTTTGAAGCGGGAAAAAGAGGAAAGCGGGGAGGCTCTCCGGGAACTTTCCCGGAAGGCGGACGACTTGCAGAAGGATGTGGAGGCGGAAAGCCATCGTGCGCTCAGCGGTTCGGTTGACAATACTTACAAGGACGGTGTCCTGCATTCGGTTCAGGAAGAACTTGTCAAGTTGGAAGCTGCCATCCCTAAGGCTTCCCGGGAAGATTTGGAAAAGGCTTGCGGGAGAATCTTGCGCTTGGTCCAATCGGGTTGCGCCGAGGATCGTTGGAAGGCCTTCATTGCCGGCTTCGAGGCTTCTTATCCTCATTTCTTCTCTCGTTTGGAACAGGAAGTTCCCGGTTTGACCAAGAACGAGAAACGTTTGGCAGCCTTGCTGGCGGCAGGATTGAATGCCAAGGAGATAGCATCCTTGATCAATCGAACACCCCGTTCGGTCGGGACTTTTATTTACAGGCTTCGCAAAAGATTGGATATAGACCGGAATATGAAGACCTCTGATTATTTTGAGCGTATGTTAAAGAAACCATAGCAAGTTGTCTTGTGGGACATGCATCTCTACGGGTGGTCTGATGCTTGATATGACGAGTTTTAGGAAAATGAGCAAGGATTGGATGGGAAGGTCTGTAAAGAGGGGGCGAGACGATGGGGATACCTATTTGTGGGTATGCTGGACTCTTGAAAAATACCTATAAGTCAGTATTGTTTAAGCTGGACGGATGCCCGAATTTTGCAAGCCGGTTTGAGAATACGGTAGCGGAGGCTGGATGCAGCGTGTTGGGACCGAATGGGTCAGGAGTCAGGAAAATGCCGATGAGGGTTATTTGACAGCGGGACGGGGCAGGATTGCATGAATGGGGATAGGTGGTGAAAGGATATTATTAAACAAAAAATACAATGAAAAAGATTCTTTACTATTTGAGCGCGGCTTTGCTATGCATGGCCGCTTTGGCCTCGTGCGACAAAAACAAAGGCAAAGACACGGACGGTAATGATGGCACGGATACAGTGGTTTCCAATCAGATGAAGAATCTGGATGTTTCGGCCTACGACAAATGGGTGTATGTGTCGTTAGAGGACGGTACTTCGGTGGCCAAAGGCATCGAGGAAGCGGCTCCTGAAAAATGGGACATTGCCATGCACCGCGAGAACGTCAAGACCAACGAGGGTTCGGCCATCAAGACCTATGAGACTTCTTTCGATGCCTTGACCGCGATACCTGAAGGCAGCGTCTTCATGCCCGATGTGCTGACCTATACCGAGGTGGTGATAGATAACAGCCAGATGATGCAGGAAATCATCATTTACGATACCACCGAAATCAATATGGTCTTGGAAGACTGGGTGACCCGCAGCGGGATGCCGCCTGTCTATAGCGTTCAGCCCAATGTCTATGTGGTGCGGACCAAGGAGGGGAAGTATGCCAAAATCCAGTTTACGTCTTACAAAGGCGGGGAGACGGGGGATGAGACGGGTTTTGCGACTTTTACGTATGCATACCCTGTGTTCGATGGCAAGTGATAATGGGCAATCTGCCGCGTTGCGCGAGGGTTAACACGGCATCTTGCCCATTCTGACTTGCCATCGGGAATGGCGGATTGTTACGGATAATTGCTATTCTCGTGTGGGTTCATTCGTAATACGATGGCATTTTTCATAATGTTTGAAGGTTCGCGATTTAGAAGCTGTTTGAAAATCCTTGCAATCCTGAAAAGAAAGGATTTTGAGGGGGCGGTTTCAGGATTTTGTTTGCCCATCGGGGGCTATTTGGGGTCTTGCTTGCGTTTTTCACGTCAGATAGCTGGGCTATCCTCCTTTGAAAAACACGGTGCCATCCCTCCAAATCCCCTCCCGATGGCCTAAACAAATAAATTTAAACCCAAATCGGTCATTAGACTTTGGGGAGATTGCCCGCTTGTGTCATGCAGCATGCTTCTCGCCTAGCCGAAG
>CALUHO010000049.1 GCA_944320465.1 uncultured Bacteroidales bacterium
CTACATCCCGGAACAAAGTGGAGAGTAGATAGCAGAAAGCGACGGTGGCGTTCTCGCCGAACACCTCCACCAACCGTCCTACATAAGCAATGATGTTCTTTCCATTGTTCTTGAGCTTGATTCGGATAGTTTCCGAGGCACTGAGGTCAGGTGAGGTCACAGGCCATTCTATGGACGTGATGGCTGCGTCATGCGGCGGTGCGGGCAGGATTTCGGTGGCATCGTGATTATTGTAATTGAATACATGGAATTCGTAGTCCCAGCCTTCTTTTATTTCAAAATCATCGCCTGTGTGTCCGAGAAGTTCTATGATGTAAATGGTTCCTTCGCTGTAGAGGCCTCCATCGGGGTCTGGATTCATGATTCCGATGTCGTAAGTGCCGGACGGGATATTGACACTGCCGCTTTCATTCATATTGATGACATTGGTGGTATTATAAGCGGGATCTGCATAGGTTGGGATTTTGTATTCGGCATTGTCGTACCCGTCCTGCTCTTCTCCGCTGATGGGGTATTGGTTTTGTGGGGCCCAATACTTTCCGTATGATTCGGCATCGCTATCCAAGAGGAGTTGGTAGCCGCCGTTCCCGCCATGGACACGCAGTGTTACCCTGGATTCGGCTTTCGGATTGCTTGAGGGTGTGGCTTTGACTTCTGCCGTCAATTTGGGCGAGGCTGGGTTCTTTCCGCCTTTTTCTGGTTTTGCGTTCTGGGCAAAGCCGGAGCTTGCAAAAAACATCATGCAAGCTAAGAGAATGAAATTCTTTTTTATTTTGCTTGATTTTGTGAATTGTTTATAAATGCTTTATGTAAAAGATTTTTATACAACGCGAATGATGAACAGGCCGAATGCTTGTGCCGGGCATGGCTGGGATAGCCTTTGTCTGGGAATCGGGGCTACGGCTTTTGCAATGGAATGGAAATTCGGTTTCCCAACGGTGAAGAGAAAACAAGATCCGGATTAGGAAAATATCGGATGCTGGCCTATGGAAATGTGGTAAGTGAAAAAAAGAAAATTTATTGCCGGAATGAGGCTGACACCTCTCGAGCAGGAAAAGGATATCTTTTATCCTCTCTCTCTCTCTCTCTCTCTCTCTCTCTCTGTAAAATCATGAAATCAGTAAAAAGGCTGTTTCGCATGGGGAATAGGTGTGGTTGTATACAATGGGTGTCTATTTTATTCAAACTTTGGTTTAACGTTTTGCCCGCATTAAAAGGACAAAACATCGTGTGCGAAAGTACTAAAATTTTTTATTCTTGTTTGTTTTGACTTTCAAAACCTTCTTCCATGGCGGTGAGGTTTTCGGCTACTTCCTGCATTATTTCTTCCAGATCTCTCGGATGTCCCATGTAATAGGTGAGGAGCTTTTGGTATTGGGCGTAGTTGATGCCGTATTTCTTGAAGATGGGAACATAAGCCTCCAACGTTCGGTTTTTCATGACTTCATTGGAAATTTCCACATTGGTTTCCCGGTGATTGTACAATCTGGTTTCGGTCAACCGGATTTCAGTTAGCAAACTGCACATTTGTTCTTTGTCTAAGAAAGGATCTGGGCGGTCGTTGTGGCAAGCTGAAAGCAATGCGGATGATAAAAAGAGCGCGATTATCGAGATTTGGGATAGGATGCGTTTCATTTTCTTCTGTTTTGATTTTGCGAAGTTAGCTAAAAAGGAGATAACGGCAACCGAATTGTGAAAAAATCGCGAAAGAGAATCGAATCGTAAGATATAACGTTTATATGCAAATCCCCGGCTGAGGTTGATATGCACTCCGAAAATCTTTTGTTCGATTTTAGAGTATATCAGACAGTCGGGGATTTTACAGCATTGTCATGGAGCTACTTAGCCTGCTCGCGACCTAAGGCTAATGCCTTGATATTGGTTTCCACGATTTCTTCCCCTTTATTGGCAAAGATGGCGCGGACAGCCTTTTCGAATTCTTCGTAAGGCAGACCCAGCTGGGCGGTGGCAGCACCGAGGATGACCATGTTGGCCGAACGCGGGGCCTTGATTTCCTTGGCCAATGCATCGGCGTTGAAAGCCACGATGTTCTTCACTTTCTTCAGAGCGGCTTCCAAATCGGCATCAGCCGGGTAGTTGGGCACGTTCTTGAAAGGTTCGGTGTTTGTAATGACCCAGCCGCCTTCGTGCAGCATGGGCAGGTAGCGCAACGATTCCATCGGTTCAACCGAGATGATCATGTCGGCCTTGCCTTCGGGAATCAGGTCGGAGGCGATAGGTTCGGTGGAGATACGCAAGTGCGACTGCACGTCCCCGCCACGCTGGCTCATGCCGTGTACCTCGGCCTGTTTCAGGTACATTCCGTTCGTCACGGCAACACGGCCGATAACGGTGGCGATAGAGAGGATACCTTGGCCTCCCACGCCCGCTAATATGATGTCTTTTTTCATTTTCTGAACTTTTTTAGGAAAGCTCCGCGGCCGATGCCGGCAGCTTTGAAGCACGGCGGCAGGCTCGACGAGCCTCTGCCGCGGAGTTTTCGTTTTCCGACCTTATTTCTTTTCAGCGGCTGCTTTGGCACGGGCTGCTTCCTTGGCGTGGCGGGCCGCCGTCTGGATGCATTCACGGCGCGGGATAATCACCGAAACCCCTTGGTAAGCGATTTCTTCCTTGATTACCTGCACGTTTTCATCGTGATGGTTCTTGAGCGGCTTGATCACGCGGATGTGTTCCTTTTCGACACCCAAGCCCATGCAGATGGATTCTATCTTGCCGAAAGCCGCCGAATCCTGTCCTCCTGTCATGCCGGTGGTGGAGTTGTCGAGGATCATCACGGTGATAGGTGTCTCGTCGTTGACCGCATCCAGCAAACCTGTCATGCCCGAATGGGTGAAAGTGGAGTCGCCGATGACGGCAACTGCCGGGCTGAAGCCGGAATCGACCGCGCCTTTGGCCATCGTGATGGATGCGCCCATGTCCACGGTGGAGTAAATCGCGTTGTAAGGAGGCAGCGCGCCCAGGGTATAGCATCCGATATCGGCAAAGACATGGCCCTTGCCGAAGTCTTTCATCGCTTCGTTCAAGGCAAGGTAGGAATCGGCGTGCGGGCAGCCGTTGCAAAGCGAAGGCGGACGGGCCACCACCACGTCGGGAATCGGTTCGCCGCAGGTCTTGGGCATTCCCAAGGCAGCTGCCAGCAAATTGGGATTCAATTCCCCGTCGCGAGGCAGGGTGCCGTCCAGGCGGCCTAGGATTTTACCGCTTTCGTCCAGGTAGCCGCGAATCAGCTCTTCATAGATAGGATAGCCTTCTTCTACCACCAGGACCTTGCCGCATTCGTCCATCATCTTCTTGACCGAAGCGCGAGGGATAGGATATTGGCTGATTTTCAATACCGGGTGAGGACACTTTCCGTTGGCGTAGTTTTCCATCAGGTAGTTGTACCCGATGCCGCAGGCAATGATGCCCAGGCTCTTGTCGCTGCCGTCTTCGTAGCGGTTGAAGCCGTCGTTGAGGGCGCATGCTTCAAAATCCTTCTGCTTGGCTAAGAGTTCCCGGTACAGGACGCGGGCATTGGCAGGCAGCAGGATGAAACGTTTCGGGTTCGGGTCCAGTTTGATTTCGTTCTGGCCTCGGGCTTCGCGCAGTTCGACCCCGCTGCGGGAGTGCGCCATACGGGTGGTCACGCGGAAGAGAACCGGCGTATGCAGCTTCTCGGAGAGATCGAACGCATAGCGGATCATGTCGTAGGCTTCCTGCTGGTTGGAAGGCTCCAGGCAAGGAATCTGGGCAAAGCGGGCGTAGTAGCGCGAATCCTGTTCGTCCTGGGAGGAGTGCATCGAGGGGTCGTCGGCAATCAGGTAGACCAGACCGCCGTTGGCGCCGGTCACCGCCGAGTTGGTGAAGGGGTCGGCGGCCACGTTCAGACCTACGTGCTTCATGCACACCAAGGCCCGTCGGCCAGTGTAGGATACCCCGATGGCTTCTTCCATCGCGGTCTTTTCGTTGGCGCTCCAAGTGCAGTGGATGCCTTTTTCCTTGGCCAGCTTGGAGTGCTGGATGTACTCGGTGACTTCCGTGCTGGGAGTCCCTGGGTAGGCGTAGACCCCGGTGATGCCGGCGTCCAAAGCGCCTTGGGCAATGGCTTCATCGCCCAGAAGAAGTAGTTTTTGCATGGTATTTTGTTTGTATTTCTTTTGCTTTTTGTTGTTTGCGTTCTATGAAGCTGTTTAAAATTTCTTGCAATCCTGAAAAAATGAATTTTCAGGAACCGGTTTCAGGATTTTGTTTGCCCATCGGGGGCTATTTCGGGTCTTTTTTGCGTTTTTCACGTCAGATAGCTTAGCTATCCTCCTTTGAAAAACGCAGCAAAATCCCTCGAAATCCCCTCCCGATGGCCTAAACAAATAAATTTAAACAGCTTCTATGTTTTCCCGCCTCGGCAATACCCAACCTGCGAAGATAAGGAAATTTGGCGTAAAAACCGCGGTTCAGGATGCCGAAATGGCCGAAGTTTTAACGGCAGGTATTATTTAGGGGCGGTATGGATTGAGAGACCGACAGGGTGCAGTACTTGTACCGGATTTTTGTCTCCGAGGACTTTTGTTTATTTCCGTTTTGCGCTTCCTGTGTTTTTTGTACTTTTGCGAGATAGGAAAATAAAAGGAATCAAAGGAATTATAAAGAAAATAGCCATGTCGGTTCGTTTTGCATTTTCAGCTTCGCTTGCAGTCTTTTTTTTGTTTCTTGGAGTCTCCTGCAAACGGGAAGAGAACAAGGATGTTCGTTTGGAGGATGGTTCGTCCGATTCCTATCTCCTCGGACCTAATGAGACTTCGGTAGGAGAGGGTGCCGGGATTACATTCACGACCACCGGGCCGTGGACGGCAACCTTGACGGTGGGCGAGCAGACTATCGGCGACTCGGAAGTGCCGGACAGCGGGGATGATGACGATGTTGTCGTGGAACCGGTGGAACCTGAGCCGGGCTTTGAGGATGAGAACGGGGACGGCGTTCCGGATGACGGGCAACCCATGTCGAAACAGGCTGCCATGGCCAAGAACCTTTCGCTGGATTGGATTTCGATAGACCCGGAAACCGGTTCATCGGCAGGAACGTATACCATGCAGGTGAGCCTGGAGGTCAACAATACGGGGTACGACCGCTCGGCGCGGATAGACATTTATTGTGGGGAGTCGCGCAAGACAATTGATATCGTGCAAGTGGCCGTGGAGGAAGGGGATGAGATGTCCCCGGGCGAATCGGCGGCAGACAGGGATGAAAGGGAAAAACGCTATGTAAGCCGGGTGGATTATACCTATTCCGGGCCGGAAGAAAGTTTGGAAGGCTCTTATGTCTATAGCTACAATGAACATCGGTTTGTTTCCCATGTCAGCGGTCCGGACGCGGATATTTATTACGAAGTGGACGAGGGCGGCCACTACACCAATCTGGAAGTGAGCGGGAACGCGGAATACGATATAAACGGGAAGCCTTGGTGGCTGACTTTGCATTATTTCAATGTGGAGACCGGTTACGGGCGCGAAACCGCTGCATTGCGCTATGGGGAAGATGCCATATCCGATGCGTTTTTCGGGATGGAGCAGAATAACCGGGGGTTCCTTGAACGTTTTGACGTGGAGCCTTATTGGCATGAAGGGTCGGACGAGGGGCTTCTGCGCGAGAATACGGTCTGGATTTGCCAAGGCGAGTACGGGCAAGTGGAAGACCCTGAGACAGGAATGCGGTATGAGACATATAATATCTACGATCATTCATGCAACGGGTCGCTCTATGTGGACGGGTACGATGGAATGCATACGCATATTTCTTTCCAGTATTCCGATGTTTTCCTGTTCAACAAGGAATACGAGGGCAAACCGCTGAGCAATATCGACCCGAATACACTGTTGCTTCTATGTGTGGATCGGGCTTTGCCGGCCAGCTCTTTTTCTTCTTTGTTCCTTGCCGGTTACATGCCCTATTGGAGCACGAATCTGATTTCCTCTTTCAGCCTCAATGCTGGGCCTGATTACGGCTATGGCGAGCCTGGGGAGGAAGATATCGTCTGCAATTACCAGGTGGATCATACCTTGGATGAGAATGGCTATGTGACCGGCCTCCGCATGACCAACGATGCCGGCGAAAGCTGGACGTTCAGCATTGTCTACGAGTGACATGCGGCTTTGCCATGAATTGGGCGGACGAATGCATCCGGTGACGCGCTTTGTCCGGATGCGGAGGGGGCCATTATCCCGATCGGTCATTAGACACGCGGGCAATCTCCCCAAAGTCTAATGACCGATTTGGGATTATGCATCTGAGTCTATGCCATTGAAGAGGGGATGGGCAGGTTGGTGTGGGCTATTCTGGGATTTTCCGGAACATGGCATACGGGATGCCGGTCGAATGTGTTTCGGGGAATGGCAGGGATTCTTTTTCGGCGGGTTCCGGACAGTTTATTCCGTGCTGCCGCCGAAAATGATTCCGCTGCCTAAGCAGATTTTGGCATCGGGCGTATAGATTACGCCGAACTGTCCGGCGGCGATGCCTTGGACGGGCTGTCCGGATTCGATGATATGCAGGCCGTCTTCCCGTTGGTAGAACTTGGCGCGGGTGAATTCCGGCGTGTGGCGGATCTTGAAACAGATATCCGCCGGATGTTCCGTGGTGGGTTCGCCCAAGAGATTGGCGCTCATGTACCGGAATCCGCTCAGACGTATCGTCTTTCCGTACTGTGCCGCGGTCTGGAAACCCTTGGAAACATAGATGATGTTCTGCGGGATGTCCTTGTCCACTACGTACCAAGGGCCTCCGCTCAGGCCGAGACCCTTGCGTTGACCTATCGTATGGAACCAGAAACCGTGATGATAGCCTACCCGTTTGCCGGTCTCTTTCTCGATAATCGGGCCTATCTTGATGCCTAAATAACGGCGTATGAAGTCGTTGTAGTTGATTTTCCCCAAGAAGCAGATGCCTTGGCTGTCTTTTCGGGCCGCACTGGGCAGCTTGGCCGCTTCGGCTATGGCCCTCACTTCCTTTTTGGGCAAGTTTCCGATGGGGAAAACCAGTTTGGAAAGCTGGGCTTGGCTGATTTGGCCCAGAAAATAGGTTTGGTCTTTCACATGGTCGGCAGCCGTGCTCAGCAGGACGGTCTGTCCTTCTTCCGCTTTGAGTATGGGCTTGTCTCCGGCGATGCCGATTCTTTTTTGGAAGCTGTTGGATGTCCAGTCTATCCGGAGCGATGATTCGGGATCGGCCGTTTGTCCGTCCAGGCTTCCTTCTATCTGTCCGGGAACCGGTGGCAGGATGGGGATGTCCTCGTCCCCTGTCTGGCGCAGCGGCAGTTCCCCTTTCCGGTAGGCATGGCGGAGTTCCGGAACCAAGGAATCGGGTATCAGCGTGGTAGTAGCGTAATGTCCGGTCGCGATGGCATCGAAATCCTTGCCGTATCTTTCTTCAAAGGCTCCGAACTTGATGAGTTTGTTGCACATCATGTCCGGGTTGGGGGTCAAGCCCCGTTTGACAGTATCAATCGTGTATTTGACCACGTTGTCCCAGTATTCCCGGTGCAGGGGGACGATTTCGAACTTGCAGCCGTATTTTTTGGCAATGTAGGTGGTAATCTCGATGTCTTCTTCGGACGGGCAGTCGATGAACCCGTCTTCCTGTTCCATCCCGATTCGGATGTAGAAAATCGTCGGGTCGTAACCCATTTCTTTCAAACGGTGGACGACAACGGAGGAGTCTACGCCTCCGGAAACCAATGCGGCAATGTTCATGATGGAAAATTTCTATGGAATCCTTCTTCCGGTTCCGCTTCCTGGCAGGGTGTCCGTTTTTTGGCTGCGGGATGGCGGTCCGGTGTTCCGTTCTGGATTCCCTGGAACTTGGCAAAGGTAAACTTTATTGTGTTATCCTGGGTTCTTCTGTTTCCCGTGCCTTACACGGATACAGTCCTTTTTTGCCAGTAGAGGCATCAAGCTGTGACCCGTCTCGACAAGGGCGATTCTTGCCGGACAGGATGTGTTCAGTCGGCATGAACCGCTTGCCGCTATTCTGGTAATATGGAGTTTTGTGGGTCAGCGGGGTGCGTAAAAGAATCAAAAGCTAATTCAGACTCCTGTATTCATTCGGCGTGTAACCTGTCTTTTTCTTGAACACCGGCTGAAATGTTGGGGATATTGGAATCCGAGTCCGTATGCAATTTCGCTGACGGATTCCTTTGTGTCGAATATGCGTTCTTTCGCCACATCCAAGGTCTTCTGTTGTATATGCTTCAAGGCGGATTCACCGGTTTCTTTCTTCAACAAGTCACTCAAGTAATTGGATGAAAGGCATAGTTTTTCGGCACAATCCTGTACGGTCGGAAGTCCTTCCGTGGCAGGCTTGCCTGAACGGAAATAGTCATCCAGCAAGGTCTCGAAACGGGCAAGGATGTCGCTGTTCGGGTTCTCACGGGTGATGAACTGGCGGTCGTAGAAGCGTATACAATAATCGGGCAGCAACTTTACGTTATCCACTATCAGTGATTTGCTGTGCTTGTCTACCGGGTGTTGCAGTTCGGTAAGGATTTTTTCCATGCATTCGGTGATGGTTGTTCGCTCATGTTCGGAAAGGTGCAGCGCTTCGTTGGCATTATAGGAAAAATAGGTATATTCTTTTGGAAGCTGTTTAAAATTTCTTGTAATCCTGGAAAGAATGAATTTTTTGAGACTGGTTTCAGGATTTTGTTTGCTCATCGGGGGCTATTTAGGGTCTGGTTGAGCGAGGCTCGAAGATAGCTTGGTCCCGGAGAAATCAAAGCAAGTTTTGATTCCATGCTCGACTTGGGTTATCGTTTGCGTTTTTCACGTCCGATAGCTTGGCTATCCTCCTTTGAAAAACGCCGCGCCATCCCTCCAAATCCCCTCCCGATGGCCTAAACAAATAAATTTAAACAGCTTCTAAGTGCAATTATTTTTCTTTCCTCCTTTCCGCTACCTCAGGAACGGAGGGAAAAAGCGGCGAGGGGCTAACAAGGCAAAAAAGAGGGTGACTCAAAATGCTTGTCTTTCGTATACATGAATACGGGGATAAAGTAAAGTGCTGATTTCATGGGAAAGTGTAGATTTTAAGCCTCAATTTTGATGGAAAAGTGTATAAATGGAGTTTCATTCGATGGAAAAAGTGTGACGAATTTGATTTATTCGCTTGAAAAAGTGTAGAACCGCTTAAATACCATAATATCTTCTATTCTTGCGATTTTTCAGCTATAATACATCATTAAATAGATAAAAAGTAGTATATTTGCATATTATATGATATGTTGAATATGGCAAAAAATACAATGGGCACCAAGTTGCCAAGAAAACTAGAGCAGAAGATGCAGATAGTGGGTGAGCAGATCAAACTGGCTAGGCTGCGCAGGAATCTCAGCATAGCTCAGGTTGCCGAACGCGCAACCTGCTCTCCACTTACGGTTGGCCGGATTGAAAAGGGTACACCGACAGTAGCTATCGGCATTTATCTCAGAGTTCTCTATGCGCTTCAACTGGATGATGATATACTTCTGCTTGCCAAAGAAGACGCGATGGGAAAGGCTTTACAGGATTTGAGTTTGAAAAAGCGAGAGAGAGCATCTAAAAAAGAATAAGCCATGAAACGACTATATGTCTTTGCTGACTTTGATTGGCTTAAAGAACCAAGGCTGATCGGAGAACTGAGCTATGAATCACTTTGTGGCTCAGACAGTTATGGATTTTGCTATAGTGATGACTGGCTAAGGGACTATGGCAACTTGTTTCTGAGTGATGACTTGAACAACTATCCAGGGCAGCAATATACAGCTCCTGGCAAGGATATTTTCGGATGTTTTTCTGATGCCCTTCCAGACAGATGGGGACGCACATTGATAAATCGCAGGGAACAGATTCTGGCGAAAGAGGAGAAGCGTCCTGTCCGCCGTCTTTCATCCTTTGACTATCTTGTCGGAATCAAAGACTGCTCCCGCATGGGTGGGCTCCGTTTTAAGGAATTCTTGGAAGGAGAATATATCAATGCTCGTGAAGCTCTACGAATTCCACCGCTAACTGATATCCGTGAACTGATTGCTGCCAGTTCAGAGATCGAAAAAAGTGAAGAGGAGAACCACCTGCCTGAAAGACGCTGGATCGAGCAGCTTATACAACCTGGTTCATCACTTGGCGGAGCGCGCCCAAAGGCAAGCGTAATTGATGAGAATAAGATCCTGCATATAGCAAAGTTTCCGTCCCGCAAAGATGATTATGATACTGGGCTTTGGGAACATTTCTCACACCTATTGGCAAAGAAGGCCGGCATACACGCAGCAGAGACAAAAGTAATCTTCACAAACGACAAATACCATACATTGCTTTCCCGACGATTTGACAGGAAGGAAGACGGTAAGCGCATACACTTTGCTTCAGCTATGACTCTTTTGGGCTTGAATGATGGTGACAATGCCAATACCGGCCATGGCTATCTGGATATTGTCGATTTCATACTTCAGAACTGTACCAACGTGGAGGATAATCTGCAAGAACTGTATCGCAGAGTTGCATTCAATATTTGCATTGGGAATAGCGATGACCATTTCCGCAATCATGGTTTTCTTCTAACTGCCAAGGGGTGGACTTTGGCTCCGGCTTACGATATGAATCCAACGCAGAATGAGTATCAGAGTCTGTTAATCAACAGCTATACCAATAAATCGGATTTGAATGAATTGCTGGCCTCCTGCGAGGAATATATGCTCCCGAAGCAGATTGCACTGCAAATCATCGGAGAGGTCCTTGTCGCAGTCAAAGATTGGCAAATACTGGCAATCCAACTGGGTATTGCGAAAAGCGAGCAAAAACAATTTTCTACAATTTTTGAACATAATTTAGAAATATATGATTCTAAATAGTAGCATAAAGATGAAAAATATATTGTGAATAACAGATATAGATATTATTAGCAACAAATTAGAAAACAAACATAGATATGAGTTTTACTTGGATTCCATATTACAAAGAATTTGCTCAAAGATTGACGCAATTTCAAAAAGATAGAAAGAGACTGTTGAATTTGATTTATGATAATCGAGATGAACTGCTTGCTAAATACCTTCACGATCAAGGAGGCGAAGGAGATTTGTTAGAAGATATTGATCCATTTACCGTATTTGGCTTGTTTAATAGGAGTATTAAACATGAGAATAGGATAAATTCAGCAAAATTATTTAAGAACATACTTGATATAAAAGTAGATATTCCGAAAGATTTTGAAGGTATTCCTGTTCTTAATAATCAGAAGTCTCATTTTTTTGGATTTAGATCTCATCGAGGGGAAAATGACATACAGAATTTGTGGAACCTATTTATAAAAGTAGTTAATGATGAAAACTTTGAAGAGGAATATAATACGGTAATCAAGCAGTTCATCATTAAAGTGAATATTACAATGGGGCTATTTTGGATTCGTCCAGAAAAATTCTT
>CALUHO010000050.1 GCA_944320465.1 uncultured Bacteroidales bacterium
TTCGGCTAGGCGAGAAGCATGCTGCATGACACAAGCGGGCAATCTCCCCAAAGTCTAATGACCGATTTGGGTTTAACGAATTACCAGAAAATCAATCCCGCTTGCGTCTTTTCAAATCCATTCGCTGATGCAAGATACGAATTATCTCCACATCGCCATTCCCGCATACCCGGTAAAAAAGAATATGCCGTCTCGCTTTGCAAACTCTTAAACCAAAGGCAATTTCATCATACAAACGCCCCAAAGACAAAGGCTGTTCCCAGAGTTTCCGGATTGAAGGAACCAGCATCCTGCAATAAGCATCAGCCTGCTTTTCAGATCATTCTTTGCCATATACTTCCAAATGGATGTCAAATCTTCGATTGCCTTACGAGAATTGACTGCCTAGGCCATCCTTATTGTCACTTTTCAAGGAATTCAAATACCTTTCCGGATCAAAATCATCCACAAAACCGCTCTCCATACCTTCGTCAATGGCTGCTTTCAAATGCATGACCCGCTTTCATCCCCTTCCAGCAAGCGCAGTCCAGCACAGATTACCTCACTGGCATTGTTATAACGTCCTTGGGCGATTTAGCCTTGATAAAATCTTCAAAATAAGACCCGAGCGAAACCGATGTCGTTTTCATGATGTTCCCCTCCCATACTGCAAAGTTATCAATATTTCATAATTCTTGCCAATTTGAAAAAAGGGACACCACGGACAACATCAATGCCCATCAAAAACAAAACAGGGCGCAGCTCATCGAGCCACGCCCCGTTTTCTATGAGACTTCGCCATCCAGTTGCTGCTCCGCCACGAATAAACGCGGCGCATCGGCAAAGCCTCGGCTTGCAGTTTATTTCACTTCCTCGAACGGAACATCGGTCACTCCGCCGTTGTTGCCAGCACCGGCATTAGAGCCAGCGCCACCGGCATTCGCGCCACTGCCCGCGCCAGCTCCCGGGTTGGCACCCGCTTGCTGCTGCGCCTGGTACATTTCCTGCGAAGCCGCCTGCCAAGCCTCATTCAACTTGGTGTTGGCCGCATCGATGCGAGCCAAATCCTTGGAAGCCATCGCATCCTTGAGGTCCTTCAAAGCCGCTTCGATATTGGCTTTCTTGTCAGCCGGAATCTTATCACCGTATTCTTTCAGCTGTTTTTCCGTCTGGAAAATCATCGCGTCGGCATTATTTACTTTGTCGGCCTGTTCCTTAGCCTTCATGTCCGCATCGCGGTTGGCTTCGGCTTCCGCCTTCATCCGCTTGATTTCCTCTTCGCTCAAGCCCGAAGAAGCTTCAATACGAATCTGCTGCATCTTGCCAGTACCCTTATCCTTGGCCGAAACATTCAGAATGCCGTTGGCATCGATATCGAAGGTGACTTCGATCTGAGGCACGCCACGCGGAGCAGCAGGAATACCGTCCAAGTGGAAACGTCCGATGCTCTTGTTCTGGTTCGCCATAGGACGTTCGCCCTGCAGCACATGGATTTCAACCGAAGGCTGGTTGTCGCTGGCCGTGCTGAACACTTCGCTCTTGCGGGTAGGAATCGTCGTGTTGGCATCAATCAGCTTGGTGAACACGCCACCCAAGGTTTCGATACCCAACGACAGAGGCGTTACATCCAGCAACAGCACATCCTTCACTTCGCCCGTCAGCACACCTCCTTGGATTGCAGCCCCCATGGCCACTACTTCATCCGGGTTAACCCCTTTTGAAGGCACTTTCCCAAAGTACTGCTGAACCACTTCCTGCACTTTCGGGATACGGGTCGAACCACCTACCAGGATTACTTCGTCAATCTGCGAAGGCTGCAAGCCTGCATCTGCCAAAGCCTTGCGGCAAGGTTCAATCGTGCGCTGGATCAAGTCGTCGCAAATCTGCTCGAACTTAGCACGGGTCAACTGCTTTACCAAGTGCTTAGGCGTGCCATCGATAGCCGTGATATAAGGCAGGTTGATTTCAGCCGTGGTCGAACTCGAAAGCTCGATCTTGGCTTTTTCAGCCGCTTCCTTCAGACGCTGCAAGGCCATCGGGTCCTTGCGCAAGTCCGTGCCTTCGGCACGCTGGAACTCATCAGCTAACCAGTCGATGATACGCTGGTCGAAGTCGTCGCCTCCCAAATGGGTATCCCCGTTGGTCGACTTGACTTCAAACACTCCATCGCCCAATTCCAGGATGGAAATATCGAAAGTACCACCACCTAAGTCAAAAACCGCAATCTTCTTATCCGTCTTGGACTTGTCCAGACCGTAAGCCAAAGCGGCCGCCGTAGGTTCGTTGATGATACGTTTTACCGTCAAACCTGCGATTTCGCCCGCCTCCTTGGTCGCCTGACGCTGCGAATCGCTGAAGTACGCCGGCACGGTAATGACCGCCTCGGTCACCGTCGTCCCCAGATAATCTTCCGCCGTCTTTTTCATCTTCTGCAAGATGATAGCCGATATTTCCTGAGGCGTATAAGTACGGTCGCCCACACGCACACGAGGCGTATTGTTGTCGCCGCGTTCCACCTTGTAAGGCACGCGGTTGATTTCGTTGGTCACTTGATCGTAAGTTTCCCCCATGAAACGCTTGATGGAGTAGACTGTCCCGTGCGGGTTGGTCACCGCCTGACGCTTGGCAGGATCGCCCACCTTGCGTTCCCCGTTTTCAACAAAAGCGACCACGGAAGGAGTTGTCCTATGACCTTCGCTGTTAGGGATAACAACGGCTTCACTGCCTTCCATCACAGCTACGCAGGAGTTAGTAGTTCCCAGGTCGATACCTATTATCTTTCCCATGATTCAAAATTTTTTCGAGGTTAAACAATTTTGTCGAAGCTTTTTTTCGATGCCCTGCGGGCGAACCGAAAGCCACAGACCGCCTACCGCTTCCAGCTTCCCCTCCCGAACATCCGGCCTCCTGTCGCCCGCCCGGCCTCGCCCCGCGTCCCCCTTCGGCGGCTCGCGGACCTCCGGCCTTCCGCCAGACGACAGCCCCCTCTTCCGCAAAGTCCGTGCCACGCTCCCGCCTCTGCCAGAATAACAGGAAAAACTGCCAAATCACAAGCGTCACCATCATAACTCTGCCATTTGCGCATCCAAGAAGCCGAGTTTTCCCCTACAGCATCCTTTCCAACGGCAGAATACAGCCCAGCATCGAAAAAAACAGTACCTTTGGACTTATAAACACACAAAAAAAAGCCGCAATTCCTCCTGCAAAGAAAACAGAAAAGCGACCACCTGATGAAAAGCGGCCATCTGATTAAGAAAGACAAGACACCCTAATTGCCCAAGCCCATGAAAAACCAAGACCAAAGCCGGCTCGTGGCCGTATTCTCCGGACAACGGATGGAAGCCGAAATCATCAAAGGAATGCTCGAAGCCAACGGCATCCCCGCCATGCTCAAAGACGAAAGCATCGGCGGCATCATATCCCCTTACCTCAGTGCCGAATACCGAGGCATCAAAGTCCTCGTGAACCCCGAAGACGAAGCCGCCGCCCGGCAACTGATCCAGAATCCGGACAATCCCGCCGAAACATAAATCAGAACAAGCCCTTCAGCCGCTCCATCTCCGCGTAATCCGTCCAGTCGAAATGCAGCGGTGTCAGCGACACATACCCTTGGTCGGTGTAGGCCAAGTCGGTATCCGGCGCATCGTCCTTGCGGATGAAATCCCCCTCCAGCCAATAGTATTTACGCCCCGCCGGATCCACCCGTTCCACGGCATCCTCGTCCCAATAGGCCTTCGCCACCCGGCAGACCTTGATGCCTTTGATGCTATCCTTGGGCAGCTTGGGGAAATTCACGCTCCAGCAAATATCCTTGCGTCCCGTCCCGATGCATTGACGGATAACCTCCTCCACATAATCCAGAATAGGCTCGAAATCAGCCTGCAAGGAATGATCCATCAGCGAGAACGCCACCGAAGGCACCCCCGCCAGCGCACCCTCTATCAAGCCGGCTACCGTGCCGGAGTAGACAATGTTCGAGGAAGCATTGCTTCCATGATTGATACCCGAAAACAGATAATCGGGATGCTCCCCTCCAAAAACCACCTTGATCGCCAGCTTCACGCAATCGGCCGGTGTCCCGTTGCAGCTATAATAATGGATCCCCTCTTCCGTCCCCAACTCATGCAGACGCAGCGGTGTAACCAAAGTCACTGCATGGCCCTGGCCCGAACGCGGCGCATCCGGAGCCACCACGAAAACTTCCCCGAACTTGGATGCCACTTTGGCCAAATACCTTATCCCCGGCGCGAAATACCCATCGTCATTCACAACTAATATTCTCATCTTCTATCTATTATTTTAAGCTGACCTTTTGATTGAACCCACCCTGCGCCTCAACCCCTCCCTTTTCCCAAATCACGGCAGACACCCTCCACCATAATACTCTCATCTCCACCTCCTACCGCCCAATCCGCCTCTCCGGCGCAACGGCTGCAAATGTACAAAGCTTTTTGTTTCCATACGGTTGCTTTTAACCCAGATCGGTCATTAGACTTTGGGGAGATTGCCCGCTTGTGCCATGCAGCATGCTTCTCGCCTAGCCGAAGGCGTAGCGGGCTACGTCGAGGCGTAGCGAGAAACAGGATGCGGACAGAAGCGGGCAAGATGCCCGAATGCCTCATTTCCCCAATCAGAAACGGACACGGCCCCATTTCTCCCATCGGAAACAGACCCGGCGTACCTGATGGACGATTCGGGTCAAAATCAAACAGCCGGCAAACGGCAAAAGCGCAGCCGCATAGCGGAAATTTAGCTAAATTTGCCGGAAAATCGCCCGCAGGCAGAAACAGGACCCTGTCCCGGCGGTTCCTTTTTCAGCAAAAAAATTTGATTAACAACGCGGTCCGCGGCCAAAAGCCCAGAATCGCACAAAACACAATACCATGAGCAGAGTCATGATTATCGGTGCCGGTGGAGTGGCCACCGTGGTCGCCCACAAAGTGGCCTCGCACCCCGAAATCTTTTCAGAGGTAATGATTGCCTCCCGGACCCAGTCCAAATGCGATGCCATCATCAAGTCCTTGGAACAGCGCGGCTTGAAGAAAGCCCAATGGGAATCGGCCAAGGTAGATGCCGACAACGTCCCCGAACTGACCGCACTGATGGAAAAGTTCAAGCCCGAGCTAGTCATCAATGTGGCTCTCCCCTATCAGGACCTCCATATCATGGATGCCTGCTTAGCCACCGGGACCAATTACCTGGATACCGCCAACTACGAACCCTTGGACGAAGCCAAATACCAGTACAGCTGGCAATGGGCCTACCACGACCGCTTCAAGGAAGCCGGGTTGACCGCCATCCTCGGCTGCGGCTTCGATCCGGGCGTGACCAGCGTCTTCACCGCCTACGCTGCCAAGCACCATTTCGACGAACTCCGCTACTTGGACATCGTGGACTGCAACGCCGGCGACCACGGCAAGGCTTTCGCCACAAATTTCAACCCTGAAATCAACATCCGCGAAATCACCCAGCGCGGAAAATACTGGGAAGACGGCCAATGGCACGAAACCGACCCGCTCAGCGTCCACAAGGCACTCAACTACCCGCATATCGGGCCCAAGGAATCCTACCTGATGTACCACGAAGAACTGGAATCCTTGGTAAAACATTATCCCACCCTCAAACGCGCCCGCTTCTGGATGACCTTCGGCCAAGAATACCTGACCCATCTCCGGGTAATCCAAGATATCGGCATGGCCCGCATCGACCCCATCGACTACGAAGGCCATAAAATCGTACCTATCCAGTTCCTGAAAGCAGTCCTGCCCAATCCAGGCGAATTAGGCGCCAACTACAAAGGCTGGACTTCCATCGGCTGCCGCATCCGGGGCATCAAGGATGGCAAGGAAAAGACCTATTACATCTTCAACAACTGCAGCCACGAGATAGCCTACAAGGAAACCGGCACCCAAGGCGTAAGCTATACCACCGGCGTTCCGGCCACCGTCGGCTCGATGATGTTCCTCAAAGGACTCTGGAAGAAACCCGGAGTATTCAACGTGGAAGAGTTCGACCCCGATCCGTTCCTGCAAGTGCTCGGCCCGGAAGGGTTGCCGTGGGAGGAAATCATCAATGGCGACCTCGAACTATAGTTGTTGTGTGATAACGAGCAATCTGCGGCGTTGCGCGAGGGATTCGAACTCGGTCACGTACCCAAGTACGCTCCCTCGCTCTTACCCTCGCGTCGCCTTGCATCTTGCCCGTTCTGACACAACAACATTCCCGCAATACGAGATGTCATTGATGACTCGTATCTGCACTGCAGAGTACCTTTTACAAAACACAACCAACGCAGGATCGTTCAATACAAACATACAAATCCATAAGATGTTCAAAGATCTTTCCATCCGGAATTTTCGAGGTATAAGCAAATCTGATATCGAAGGTTTCGAACAAATCAATTTAGAAGCTGTTTAAATTTGTTTGTTCAGGCCATCGGGAGGGGATTTCGAGGGATGGCGCGGCGTTTTTCAAAGGAAGATAGCCAAGCTATCTGACGTGAAAAACGCAAACAAGACCCGAAATAGCCCCCGACGGGCAAACAAAATCCTGAAACCGGTCCCTGAAAATCCATTCTTTTCAGGATTGCAAGAAATTTCAAACAGTTTCTAAATATTCTCCGCCCGCCTTCTCAAAAAGAAACCCACGCTACGAATCGTAACGCGGGCTTCGCATTTGAAATTTCCAGCAAAAATCGAGGCATCCATAAGATTCAGGCCTCAACACTCCTTCTAGATCCTGTCATTGCTACCCAGCACATTGATAATCTTGTGCTTGTACAATTCACGCAAGCAATCGCGAGCCGGCCCCAAGTACTTGCGCGGGTCGAACTCGGCCGGCTTGGTAGCCAGCACCTCGCGAACCGCCGCCGTCATGGCCAGACGGCCGTCGCTGTCGATATTGATCTTGCAGACCGCCGAAGATGCCGCCTTGCGCAACTGCTCTTCCGGAATGCCAATGGCATCCTTCAACGCCCCACCGTACTTGTTGATCGTAGCCACCAAATCCTGCGGCACGCTGCTGGAACCATGCAACACGATAGGAAATCCCGGAATCCGCTTTTCCACTTCCTCCAGGATATCGAAACGCAAAGGAGGCGGCACCAGGATACCGTCCGCATTCCGCGTACACTGCTCCGGCTTGAACTTGTTGGCCCCGTGCGAAGTCCCGATGGAAATCGCCAGCGAATCCACCCCGGTATGCTTCACAAAGTCTTCCACCTCTTCCGGTTGCGTATACGTATGATGTTCGGCCTGAACCTCATCCTCGATGCCGGCCAGAACGCCCAGTTCCCCTTCCACCGTCACATCGTACTTGTGCGCGTATTCCACCACCTTCTTGGTCAGCTCGATATTCTCGGCATACGGCAGATGCGATCCGTCGATCATCACCGACGAGAAACCGTATTCGATGCAGCTCTGGCAAAGCTCGAAACTGTCCCCATGGTCCAAATGCAGCACGATAGGCACCGCCACGCCCAATTCCTTGGCGTATTCCACCGCCCCTTGCGCCATATACCGCAGCAAGGTCTGATTCGCGTAATTGCGAGCACCCTTCGATACCTGCAGAATCACCGGAGACTTCGTTTCCGCGCAAGCCGACACGATGGCCTGCAACTGCTCCATATTATTGAAATTGAAAGCCGGAATCGCATAATGCCCTTCCATAGCCTTCCTGAACAGCTCGCGGCTGTTCACCAAACCGAGTTCCTTGTAATTTGTCATATCCCAAAGTTTTTAGTTTTATCCATTCCTTGCGCCCTTCCCTTTTCCTGATATTTTTTTGATGAACCAAAAGGGCAGATTGCCAGCCGCCCCGCCATCAAAACCTCAACACCCAGCAAAGGAAGCCGCTCTTATTTCTTGTTCACCATGATATCCAGAATCACATTGTCGGCCTCGTTCATCGCCCGCTGCGCGATAAAACCGATGTTCCGGATTGTCCTTTCCACATCGTCCTCAATAATCCCGTTCGTACCCGGCACATAGATGTTGTCCAATGCCAGCACGGCCGCCTGCATGGCTGCGCTCGTGCCAGAGGCCACTTTCAGCGCGCACCCCAGCTTGGCCCCGTCGCAGACCATCCCCGTCAGGTTCCCGATCATGTTCTTGACCGCGAACTTCACCTGTTCCAGACTGCCGCCAAGCAGGTAGCAAACTCCGCAGGCGGCCCCAGTGGAAGCCACCACGCATCCGCAGGCGGCCGACAACCGACCGAAACCATGCTTTATGTGAATAGCCGTCAAATTACTCAGAATCAATGCACGAGCCAATTTCTCATCGGAAGAGCCTGTTTTCTCTGCCACCGCCAGAATTGGAACCATGGCCGTTATCCCCTGATTCCCGCTTCCAGAATTGCTCATAGCCGGCAGCAAAGCTCCCGACATGCGGGCATCCGAAGCTGCCGCCGTCATTGCCATCGCATAATCGGTGTACTCGTTCATCGCGCTGTTCTTCTTCATCCAGCCCAGCAAAGTCGCGCCCAGCCCCATGCCTGATTTATGCTCGATCCCGTAATCGGCCAGCTTGCGGTTCAGCCCCGCCGCCTCGATGATGAACTTGATATCCTCGAAAGGCTGCGTGGTCGCAAACTCGTAAATCTCGTCCATCGTGATGTTGTAAGCATCCTCTTCAGCCTGCGCCTCAGCCCCACCGCCCTGCTTGGAGAACAGGCACTTGCCATCGGCTTCCACCAACACGATATTCTGGTGTTCCGCCTCGATGACCGCCCGGCTCTGATGCCCCGCACCTTCGCAAACCGACTCGGCATACACCTTGTTGCAATCCTTCTTGATATCAATAGAAATCCGGCCTTCCTCCACGTACTTCCTGGCCATTTCCACATGTTCGGGCCGAACTCCGGCCAACACTTCCAATTCCTTCTTTGAATCACCCACGATAGCCCCCAAAGCCGAAGCGATATAAAGCCCCGTCATATCCGTGCCGGGAATGCCCACCCCCATGCCGTTCTTATAGATATTCAAGCTGACCTGTATCTTCAGCTTGTCGGGCAAAGCCTCTTTCCCCTTGCCTGCGCATCCGCGCCAGGTTTCTGCCGCCTTGGCCACCGCCAAAGCCACTGCGATAGGCTCGGTGCAACCCAGAGCCGGTACTACTTCTTTCCTGAGCAAGTAGTACATATCCTTCACTTTCTTTGTGTCCAGCATAATTCTCTTCTTAATCAAATTCCGAGATGCCCGCATCCACCTGCCCGCCAGACAAATGCAAACACGCAACATCCCATTGAAAGTGCAAATTTAAGGAATAATACGCATACGAGGCAGAAGAACCGCCATCAAGCCGGACTCAATGGCAAAACCTCCACCCAAAACAAGCCTCCATAAAACAAAAGCGGTGTGTCAAAACGCATCCTGACACACCGCCGATTCCATATCCCCGGAGGAATAACATACAACTACCGGACCACTGTCAGCCGGCGGACGGCCATCCTTCCCCGCTGTTCGATCCTGAGCACGTACTGCCCTGCAACAAAATCGCTTACAGGCAATTCAAGACTGCCATTCGCTGACTGCACATGGTAAACCAAACGTCCACTCAAATCAAACACCTGAACGGCAGCATCCTCCAAGCCGGACAAAAAAGCCTGCGTGCGGGCCGGATTAGGCCAAAGACGCACCTCCGGCAAGCCCGGCAAACCTTCCAAGGCGGTTTCTACCGGAAACGTATCCTTCCGTATGTCATATCCTGCACTCTGGTATATCCACTTACTGGCCAAATCCTGCACAAAACAAAGCACCTCCAAGTCAGCATAATTCTCCACATTGGTTTCCGACATATCTACATGGTAAGACAATGCCACCGGCTCCCCTACCTTGAAATCGGTCTCCACACCCATCGCTCCGGCAGGCATGGCCATATTGACCCAATGGAAAGAAGTCTCCCCGTTGGATCCCCTGTTCCCGGTAGTCGTGCCTTCGAACACCGCCACGATCACATTGGCCTGGATATCGGCATAGGACGACAAGTTCAGATCTATGTCCAGAATTTCCGCCGCACTGTCCAATGCCACCCTGGCAAAGTCGATGGCTATCATGGCTTTTTCCTTCAAGGACGCTGCCACATGCTCCCTCAGGATCGGCACAGCCTCGGTCCAGGCCTCGTCATACCAATCCTTCATCGAAACCGTCCCATTGTAAAACGGAGCCGGTGCCGAATTGACTCCGTAATAATCCGCTCTCTCCCCGTTGACCGGAATATAATACTTGTCCGGCTGAGGAATATTGACCTGATACTTGAGAATATTCAGGGAATCCCCCATTTTAAGTTGCTCGAAAACCGGCAGCAAAGCCCTGTTCATGGCCCGGCAAGGCCCGCAAGTAGCCGAAGTGAAGATTTCTACCAACGGTTTCAGCGGCTCGCCGCCGTCCCGGGAAACATAGACAAAACGCCAAACCAAGGTATCGGGATGCGCCACTGCCTCGCCATCCACCTCCGAATTCCACACCTTCAGCACATTGGCCTGATCCAGCAGCAAATCTTCCGCGGCCAGTTCCAGGCTTGCATCCGTTTCTTCACCTGAACCTATCGCCTCATCCACGCTTATCTTCCGGACAGCCGAAGAATTCACCATCCAGGACATCTCCGCCGATGCCAGTCCTTCAAGCCCTCCGTTCCGGAAAACCAAATCCAAGCCCAGGCTGCCGCCCTCCGAGACAACCCTCTCGCATACACCGGCCACCAACAAGGCTTTTCCGTTCCAAGCCTCGAAGGACACATTCCGGAAAGCGAACGCGAAAGGAACCGTGTCAAGGTTGCTGCAGAACAACGCCAGCTCGACCTCCTTGCCGCCATAAGCACCGGGCAGATCCACAGAGAACGTCCCCTCCGTTTCAGGCTCTATGGCATCGCCCAAGGAATACAGCCGAGACACCGTATCCCATTCCCCTCCAAGCTCGCGCACCATCAAACCGAAGCTTTTGGCCGAAGAGCTTCCCGTGGCCTGATACACGTATTCCAACGCAAAGCGATTCTGCGCATTGCCCTCCGCCAACAGGAACGGACGGGTCAGCAGGACATACGTCCCTTCCAAAGGCGTGGTGGCCACAGGTATCCTTTCCCCGAAACTCATCCGATAAAACAATTCCCCGTCCGGATCGCTGGCCCAGGCGGGCATGGCCTCATGGCCGTTCACCGAAAGCATGTAATAGGGAGCCCCCGCAGCTTCTATCTGCGTGCTTTCTTCCAGATTCCAGTACATGCCTGACAAGCCTTCGGCGCAGGCATCTTCAAAATAAGTCCGCATCTGCCCGTAAGCAGCCTCAAGCCCCCATGACAAACCCGCCAGCAAGGCAAGCGTTACAAACCGTCTAACTGCAATCATGATATCAAAATTTAATTTGGTCAATAATACAGCTTAGAAGCTGTTTAAAATTTTTTACAATCCTGAAAAGAATGGATTTTCAAGGGGCGGTTTCAGGATTTTGTTTGCC
>CALUHO010000051.1 GCA_944320465.1 uncultured Bacteroidales bacterium
CTTCGGCTAGGCGAGAAGCATGCTGCATGACACAAGCGGGCAATCTCCCCATAGTCTAATGACCGATTTGGGTTTAACAAAGGATTCCTCCACACTTTCAACCATGGGGCAACTTGGGAACATGCCGCTCTATGGTACCCGGCGGAATCCGGGGTACCTTGCAGTCAACTCACATTCCATCCTTTGGATACCACGCTTTTCTATCTGACGGGCGTATCCACATTCCAACAAGGTATGATTATGGTAACTGACACCAAAATCGATTCATTCTCCTTCTATGAGACCCATGGCGATAGCCGCATCTACAATATAGACTTCCACCCGAACGATGCAGGTTTGATGATTTACAGCGACCAGCAGGGATCGGTCGGATTCTCTTCCGATACAGGGAAGACATGGGAATCCATCTATCGTCATTCGGGGATTCAACGTGTGTTTTTCAATCCCGTACATCCGGACACGCTCTACGCCATAAGTAAAAAAGACCGAGGATCGTTACTGATTCTCGCCTCGTCCAATGAGGGAAGGACATGGAAAGCGGCTTTTGAATCCGACGCAGAACCCAATGCCGCCGATTCGCTGTACCGGTACAGCCGGGCTTACGATTTCCTGCTGTACCATGACCGCATGTTCATTTACACTTCCGCGGGCCTGTTCGAGATGGACATGGATGCATTGGACATACCGGAAAGACCCGATGTCTTGGCGGAGCAGCCTAAACCGGATTCCATTCGAATATACCCTAATCCCGCACGAAGAACGATTTGGTACAGAGGGATGGAAGGCGTGCAAAAAATAGAAATCAGAGATATAAGCGGCAGATTGGTCAAAACCATAGTGCAGCCTTCAGAAAGCCGGATAGATATAACAGGCATTTTCCCCGGGTTGTATATCGTCGGCTTTTACGGCATCAATGGATATGCACATGCAAAAATGCTTGTCGCCAATCCCTTAGGAATCAGTAATCTTATTTCGCGAACCCATCGGAAATAGCGCACGGCGGCCGCCTTTTATCTCCATACGGGAAACTCTTCCTTTGGGTTCGCAAGGAATCTCGGAATTTTAGACTATCTTCGCTGTAGCAAAAGAGCTTGAATGAGGGTGACCAAAAGCCGCTGCATTCTGGAGAGAAACCCCGCAGAACGCATTCTGGCAGGGTTTCCCGATAAGAAAAACGGCTGGTCGCCCTTGTTTCAGCCGCAACATCGGCCGCAAGCCTGTATCCCCGCCCGAAACAGGCCAAAGCTCCAAAATAAACATGGAATGACATGGAAAAGAAAACACCTTTGGTAAGCCTCATCATGGGCAGCACCTCCGACTATCCTACGATGGAAGCCGCTGCCAAATTCCTGAACGAACAGGAAATCCCGTTTGAGATACTGGCGCTTTCCGCCCACCGGACACCGCACGAAGTATTCGACTTTGCGCAGAACGCGGCCGGGCGGGGCGTGAAGGTCATCATCGCCGGAGCCGGCATGGCGGCCCATCTGCCGGGAGTCATCGCGGCCCTGACTCCGTTGCCGGTCATCGGCGTACCCATCAAATCGAGCCTGGAAGGCATGGATGCCGCCTTGGCCATGCTGCAGATGCCTCCGGGAATCCCGGTTGCCACGGTAGCCATCAACGGGGCCTTGAACGCGGCCATCTTGGCTTTGCAGATGCTGTCCACCGGCGAAGACGAACTGTCGAAAGCCTACCGCCAGAAACTGGCCGCCTACAAGGAAGGGCTCAAGAACAAGATCAAGAAAGCCAACGAGGACTTGAAAAGCCATACCTTCGATTTCAGAGTATAATATAATGGTAGTAATACCGCGAACAGGGACTTCGGGATTGACAAGAGCGAGGCAGCAGTACCACGAACAGGATGCAAGCACGTCTGTATTGCAATAAATAATAAAAAATCAACACTTTACAAAACAAGCACCCGATTTTACACTCAAGAATGTAAATTCGGGTGCATTTTATCATGATACTTCTCTCTGTATTCATGCCGGGCGTATCAGAACTCGGCGTGTCTAATGACCGATTTGGGTTAAAAATATTTCACTGAAATTGTACGATTTACCAATAAAGACTTCGATAAAACCGTAGTCCGGGCGTTATCTTTATACCCTATGCTGCCAACCAGGTAGGGCATGAAGATGCACCCGATTTTCTTATATCTCCCTACGACTCTCCTTCCAGCATGCCTCTGGCTCAGGCGGATTTTCTTCAAAAACCGGCCTTTTTTATTCTCCATATGCCCGCCCTCTTTGCGCCTGCCGCACAGGCGGCATTTCCCGGACTGCCGAAAACAGGGGGGAGGCGGGGTTTGCTGGACGAAACGGGTGGCAGGATGGCTTTTCTGCGCCTGTCTGCCGGGTGTCGGGGGCTTGAAGGCACAAGAGGGGATGAGTCTGCCTTTCGGCTTGCAGGCAGCTTATGCGGGCGAAGAGCCGGGTTGGCTGTCCACCGCCGGGAATCCCGCCCTGGCGATGCTCAATCCTCAGCCGCAAGTCCCTTTTCTCTTTGCCGGATGCCTCGCCCGGATGGGGTTCATCAAGGAGAATGCTGTCTATAGCCTGGATGCCGGCCTCCTGCACGGCAAGAATGCCTGGACGCTGCACTACCAGTACAAAGGTTATCCTGTGCTGAACCAGCAGCAAAGCGGCCTCGGCTATGCCCGAAACTTCCTGCCTGGCTTCTCGGCGGGCATAGGCATCGCATACCTGACTTCCAACAAGATAGAAGACCGCGCCCGGGAAAGCCTGCTCGAACTGCGCTTTTCTACGGCTTTCCAGCACAAAATATGGAGCTTCAACTTCAAAGCCCGCTATCCGGTAGCACTCCGAAGCGAGCAGCGAAAGGAATGGAACCGGGCACTCTCGTTGCAAATCGGCACGGCCATCCGGGTGTTCGACCAAATCCAAATCGGCACCGACCTCTATAAAGACCTCCGCTATCCCCTCCAAGCCGGCATCTCCCTCGGCTATTTCTTCAAAGAAAGATTCCTGATTCACGGCCAGACCCGGATCAATCCCCTCGCCTACCAGCTCGGCTTCGCTTACACCCGTCCAGCCTTACATATAGAAATCAATTGCGGCTACAACCCGCCCTTGGGCTTTGAAAGCTCGGCAGGCGTTGTCTGGAAGCATCTGTTCAATCCTCGGAAGAAATCAACGCGGCCTGATTCATAACCCCTAATCGGTCATTGGATTGCGGGATAAGATTAACCGACCCCATAAAACCAATCCTATAAAACTTGTCGAAAAAACAACCTGTCGATACCGGCGCAAGCCTGCCGCTAAGCAAAAAATTCCCAGCATTTTGCAAACCCATGAAAAAAGCCCCCTTGAAACACCGATGCAGCAGTACAGCCAAAAGGCGAACCGCAGGGAAGACATGGAAACGCATCTTCATCAAAACCGTCTTTCTGGCCTGTATTCTCTTTCCCCGCGTGCTTGCAGGGGAAAACACTCTCACCATCAAGCGGGAAACACGGCATTTTCACAATCTTGAAGGAATCAAGCAAGAGCAAGACCACAATGCCCGCCAAGCCTCGTCCAAAATCCCCAAAACACCCTCAAAAACAAAAGGAAACGCGCAGAAAAACCCCTCAAAACCGTTCCCAAAAGATTCGACAAGCCGGCAAATCCTCTCCGAGCCCACACAGATGCAGATGGAAGACTGGCTCGAAAGCCGGATAGAAGACTTGTTAGAAGTAACTGGAGAAAAGGCCTCCTTGCCCTCCGAGGACTGGGAGGAACTGCTCTTTGAACGTCAGACCTACAGAGAAAACCCGCTCAACCTGAACACGGCAAACGCGGAAGAACTGCGGCGGTTGCAGCTTCTGGACGAATGGCAGATCCAAGCCCTGCTTCACTACAGGGAGAGCTACGGCCGGATCGTACACTGGAACGAACTGCCGGATTTCGTACCCGGCTTCTCGGCCGAAAGCCTCGCCTTGTTGCAGGCATTCTTTTTCTTAGGCCCGGAATCCGATGCCTTGGAGGCGGACGATTTGCTCAAAAAAGGCAAGCATCAGATTCTGGCCCGCTACAACCGCCGGCTCAAACCCAGCAAGGCTTTCCGGGAGGGAAAATACGCCGGAAGTCCGGACAATTATTATCTGCGATACCTTTTCAATGCCCAGAACAGGATTCGCATCGGATTTTCCGCCCAGCAGGATGCCGGGGAAGCCTTTGGCCGGCAAGGCTTTGACTTCTATGCCGGTTATATGGCGCTCAGCCAAATCGGCACCTTGCAGAATCTTGTCATCGGAACCTACCGGGCAAACTGGGGCTTCGGCCTGCATATAGGTTCGGGCGGAGGCTTCTACGGGGGAACGCAGGCCGACTTGATGCTGGCCAGCGGCCAAGGCATCCGGCCTTTCGCTTCCGGCGCAGAATACGGCTTCCTGCAAGGCGCGGCAGCGGAATTCTGTCTGAGCACTTCCTGGAAGACCGGCCTGCTCTATTCCAGCCGGAAAAGGGATGGACGGTTCCGATTGGAAAGCCCAAGCGGCAGCCGACACCCAGCTTCCATCCTCGACCAGATTACGTCCCTGCCCCAAAACGGCTACCACCGGACAGAAACCGAAATAGCCGGGAAGCAGAGCCTCCGGGAACAGCTCTGGGCTTGGAAACTCGAAAAAGACTTCCGCACTGCCCGAATCGGCCTGGTCTTGTCCACCGGCACACTCGGGGGTATCGGCAATCCTGAACTGAAATTGGGAAACGGCAACCGCACGCCCCTCTCCCACGCTTCCGCGCACCGGGAATCGGCCGCATCGCTCTATTACCAATGGCTGATCGGCCGCCTGCACCTGTACGGGGAGGCTTCGATGAACTTCCGTCGGGACTACGCCTTTTTGCAAGGAGTGCAATGGAAGCCGTCCGAGAATTTCGCGCTGGCCGCCCGCTACACGCATTACAGCCCGACTTACTTTGTACTGTATGGCGACTGCCCCTTGTCCCGTCCCATGACGAATCCTAAAGAAGGCAAACAGAAGCAACGGTTCGAATGGCAGATGCTGGCGCTTCTCCCCAAAGGCTTGCGGCTGGAACTGGACGGAGATCTGGGCATCGAACGCAAAGCCTTGGCCCTACCTGTCCAGACCTATTCCCTGGCCGGGAAACTGGCCTATAGCCGTTCCTCGCTGGATGCCTACCTGCAATTCAGCTACGGCAAAAGCCTGAGCCGCCAAGGGCATTCGTTCCGTGCCGATTTCAGCTATCTCCTGCCCTTGGGTTTCTTCGGCGAAAGCCGCGTGGAATGCCGGAACTTCACGGACGGCCTGCTCCTGATGCAGGATTTCGGTTACGCGACACCGGACAGCCGCCTCAAATTCCGTTTCCGCTTGGCAGTCTTCCAGACCAAGGACTACATGAGCCGGATTTACGCTTACGAACACGACGTGCTATACGGTTCGTCCATCTCGGCCCTCTACGGCAAAGGTCTCCGGTTCGCATTCAACTGCCGGTACGAAGCCTTCCGCTGGCTAATCCTGGAGCTCAAATACGCGCACACCTTGCAGGACGGGGTGCAGAAGATGGGCAGCGGGGACAACGAGACCGAAGGCTACCTCCTGCCGGAAATCAAGCTCCAAGTCCGGTTAAAATTCTGATAAACAACAACTATCCTGCCTTTTTATTAACTTTGTCTCAGAACAAGCAACACTAATGGAAAACGCAAAAGAGACAGAGGGAAAATTGGAATGGATCGTGTTTTTTTTATCGGAATTCGGACATCGATACGGACTTTCCAACAGGACTGCAATTGCGGAAATACGAGAATCATTCGATAGACCTACCGACTCTCGTACAAAATCTCCAATACATGAAAGGAATCACAATACAATATTTCTTTGGCCAGAAGGAGCGATCCAATTCCTAAAACGTCATGAAAGAGTCAGATGAGATGATGGCCTACATGGCCAAAAACCCATCCATGCTCCTCATGGAACACTAAACCCAAATCGGTCATTAGACACGCCGAGTCCGTTTCTGATTGGGAAAACGAGGCTTTCGGGCATCTTGCCCGCTTCTGTCCGCATCCTGTTTCTCGCTACGCCTCGACGTAGCCCGCTACGCCTTCGGCTAGGCGAGAAGCATGCTGCCTGACACAAGCGGGCAATCTCCCCAAAGTCTAATGACCGATTTGGGCTAAACAGACTTGTCGATGGAACAAGTCTCGAACATAGTATTCAATTCAGACACCTACCCCCAAAAAACGCATTTGTATTATCAAATCCCCCCGATATGTTTACAGTTTCTTAGAAGAAGAAATCAAGACCGGAAAACCAAGATAGAAACATCATGTTTCCTTGGCAAAAAAGTAGTAAGTTTGCAGTTCGATTGTGCCGGCGGGGAGAGCATAGCGGCTGCGGTGCGCTTCTTCCCGATGGGTTCGTCCCTGAAAAAAAAAGAGAAGCCATGGAACACAAAATAGTCAAAATCAAGGACAAGGAGTTCAAACCATATATAGAGTCGAAGGAAATAGACCGGATTATCTGCCAACTGGCCGAACGCCTCAACCGGGACTATGCCGGAAAGAAACCTTTGCTGGTGGCGATTCTCAACGGGGCTTTCATCTTTGCCGCCGATCTGGTGAAGAAACTGGATTTCCCTTGCCGGATTTCCCTCATCAAGGTGAGCTCTTACTCAGGGATTGAAAGCACGCACAATGTCTGCGAGTTGATTGGGCTTCAGGAGAGCATCAAGGATGAGGATGTGATTATCGTGGAAGACATTGTGGATACCGGCGTGACGATGGAACACTTGCTGGCGCGGATGAGAAAGGAGCAGCCTAAGAGTTTGGCCATCTGCAGCTTGCTGTTCAAACCGGACAAGTTCACCAAGGATTACAAAATCGATTATATCGGCAAGTCCATCCCTAACCAGTTTGTGGTGGGATACGGTTTTGATTACGACGGGTATGGAAGAAACCTGCCGGACATCTACCAGCTTAACGAATAGACCTCAATCAGTCCTTGACGGAACCGGCCATGCAACAGGCTGGCAGCGGACAATCCGCAATGGACGACTACAACAGAAAAAAAGCCGGGCTTTTCCGCCCGGGCAACCCATAAAAAAAATCAAACCATGTTGAATATAGCGCTTTTCGGCCCTCCGGGCGCCGGAAAAGGGACCCAATCGGAAAAACTGATTCAGAAGTACAACCTGCTGTATATCTCCACCGGGGACATCCTGCGCAAGGAAATCGCTTCGGGTTCCGAATTAGGAAAGAAAATCAACGAAATCACTTCCCAAGGGCATTTGGTTTCGGACGGGCTCATCATGCAGATCATCCACAAGACCATTGCGGAAAGCCCGCATGTGAACGGGATACTTTTCGATGGCTTCCCCCGCAACCTCTCGCAAGCCAAACTGTTGGAGGATCTGATGGAGGAACTGCAAATGCCTTTCACCGGCGTGCTTTCCTTGGAAGTACCCAGGGAAGAATTGATAGCGCGTCTGATTAACCGGGGAAAAATCTCCGGACGTTCGGACGACAAGGAAGATGTAATCATCGAGCGGCTCAAAGAATACGAAAGCAAGACTTTGCCGGTAGCCGAATACTTCACGAAAAAAGGGAACTTCTACCCGGTGAAAGGGGTCGGCAGCTTGGACGAGATTTTCGACCGCATAGTAGCCGAAATCGAAAAGCACAGAAAGCACAGGAAATAATATTTTCGCTCTGCATGGCAAAAGCGAAGCCACTATGCGGCCAAGCGGAACGGGACGGAATCCGGCAAAGCCATGAGGCGAACCAAAAAAGCAAAAAACACACTCTATGAACAATACACCCGGAATTGAAGACGTGAAGGCAGCCCTGAGCCACGTGATGGATCCGGAATTGGGCGCCGATTTGGTGAGCCTGAACATGATCCAGAACATCGTGGTCAAAGGCAAGACCATCGCCTTCGACTTGGTGCTGACCACACCGGCCTGCCCGCTCAAACAAGTGCTGAGCGACAACTGCAAGGCGGCCATCGCCGAGTACATTTCCCCTGATTACAAGGTGGAACTCAACCTGACCTCGTCCAAACCGGCCCAGCCGCAGACGGACTTGAGCCAGCTCAAGGATGTCAAGCACATCATCGCGGTGGCTTCGGGCAAAGGCGGCGTAGGCAAATCGACCGTAGCAGCCAACCTGGCACTGGCTTTGGCCCAGGAAGGCAAGAAAGTAGCCTTGGTGGATGCCGATATCTACGGCCCGTCGATTCCTACCATGTTCGGTCTGGAAAACGTGCAGCCGCAAGGGGTGCAGCAAGACGGCAAGACGCTGCTGCTGCCAATCGAGAAATACGGCATCAAGTTGATTTCCATCGGCTTTTTTGTGGATGCCGACAAAGGCCTGCTCTGGCGCGGCCCGATGGCTTCCAACGCGCTCAAGCAGATGTTCACCGAAGCCCTTTGGGACGAGATAGACTATATGGTGGTGGACCTGCCTCCCGGAACGGGCGACATCCATATCACCTTGGTGCAGACCTTGCCGGTGAGCGGGGCCATCCTGGTCTCCAGCCCGCAACAGGTGGCGATTGCCGACGTGAAACGGGCGGCGCAGATGTTCCAGGCAGTGAAGGTGCCGATGCTGGGCATGGTGGAAAACATGGCTTATTTCGTGCCTTCGGACATGCCGGAAAAGAAATATTACATCTTCGGCCAAGGCGCATGCGAATCCTACGCGGCGCAGATGGGCCTTCCGATGCTGGCGCAGATTCCCATGACCGAAGCCACCGCCCGCAGCGGGGATGCCGGGAAACCGGAAATCCTTGGCGGGGACAGCCCGGTAACGGAGGCTTTCCGCCAGTTAGCCGCCAAAGTGATGACGGCCAGAGCCTGCTAAGCTTACGGCAAACATCCTATCGTTTTACTAACCGAAAAAAAAGAAAGACAATATGGACGCTCAACAGAAACAAGACGTGGAAACACGGGTAAAGAACATTATCGAAAGCCGTATCCGTCCGGCCTTGCAAATGGACGGTGGAGATATCTCCTTTGTGGAAATGACCGATGAAGGGGTCGTGAAGGTCCGCCTGCATGGTGCTTGCGGCAGCTGCCCGCGTGCCCAGATGACCCTGAAACAGGGCGTGGAAGTGGCTATCCGCAGCGAAGTGCCCGAGGTGGCCGAAGTGGCCGCCATCGGATTCTAAGCGCGGACACGGCATCCCGGCAAGTCAAGCAAAAAAAAGACTTGAAACATCAGGACTTCGCCATCTGACGGAAGATGATATCCAATCCTGATTTGGATTTTCCAAAAACTTGACCCACCTTTGCAGCCGTTCCGGTTCGGGCTTGCAGCAAAAGGAAAAGGCTTAACCGGAAAAAATAAGCGTTTTGTAATCCTCATCGGAGGGCCGGAAGGCCGGATAAGATGACTGGGTAAAACCAAGGCTTCGTTCAGAGCCAAGGCAGCAGCCGTCAAGGTTCTCTGCCATGACAAAAAGAAGCATCGGAGGAACCAATCTTCTTGTCCGGCCTTTTTTCTGCGCGTTCCCGGCAGATTTCCTGCTCTAAACGCCAGTCAAAACGCCCCCACTGAGAACCAAAGATTACAACAAAAACACCATGAAAAAGACCAACAAGGACCAAAGAGATGCCATCGACCTGAGTACCGTCAATGTATTTGCGTTGTTCAGGAAATACTTCATCCCCACCCTCTTGGGCATGGTCAGCATTTCGGCCGTGACGGTTGTGGACGGGATTTTCGTAGGACATGGCGTAGGCAGCGACGGGATTGCCGCCATAAATATCTGCTGCCCGGCTTTGATGCTCCTGACAGGAATCGGGCTGATGATCGGAGCCGGAAGCTCGGTCGTAGCCGCCCTCCATCTCTCGCAAAACAAAGAGAAAGCCGCCCGGATCAACGTGACCCAAGCCATGGCTTTGGCGACCATCGCCGCCTTGATTCCGACCCTGATAGTGCTAATCTTTCCCACCCAAGTGTCTCTCTGGTTAGGTTCGTCCCAAAACCTGCTCCCGATGGTCAAAGACTACCTGATCTGGTTCGCGCCGGCTTGGATGTTCCAGTTATGGACCGCTATTGGCCTGTTTGCAATCCGTCTGGACGGAAAGCCCAAATTAGCCATGTTCTGCAGCCTTGTCTCGGCCCTGCTCAACGTGGTCCTGGACTGGCTTTTCATCTTCCCCTTCGGCTGGGGCGTGATGGGAGCGGCCTTTGCCACAGCTATCAGCGTGGCCGTAGGCGGCATCATCGCCATGGCCTATCTCTTGTTCTACGCCCAGCATCTGCGGCTTTACCCTGTGAAACTGAGCCGGAAAAGCCTGCAGCTCTCCCTGCGGAACTTAGGCTATCAGTGCCGAATCGGTTCGTCCGCGCTTTTGGGCGAAGCCACGCTGGCCGTGCTGATCTTCATCGGGAACTACGTGTTCATGAAATATTTAGGGGATGACGGCGTTGGCGCCTTCGGCATCGCCTGCTACTATACGCCTTTCGTGTTCATGGTAGGGAACGCAATCGCCCAGTCAGCCCAGCCTATCATCAGTTTCAATTACGGCCTGAACCTCTGGCCCAGAGTGCATCAGACCCGGCGAATCGCTTTAGGCACGGCTATCTTGTGCGGGGCCGTTGTCACGGCGGCTTTCAGTTTCTTCCCGGAGGGCTTGGTAGGCTTATTCATTCCTTTGGACACGAACGCAGCGGATATCGCGGTAAAAGGATTCCCGTACTTTTCCTCGGCCTTTGTATTTTTCGTTTTGAATATCACCATCATCGGATATTACCAAAGCTTGGAAAAGATGAAACCGGCCATCACGTTCTCCCTGCTGAGAGGATGCATCTTCCTGGTTCCGGCTTTCCTGCTGCTGCCGTCTTTCCTTGGCGATGCCGGCATCTGGCTGGCATTAGGGTTCTCCGAACTGCTGACCCTGATTTGCGCCTTGACCTACAGCCTATGTGTGAACCAACAGGGGAAAATGGCTGCAAACAATAAAAAGCGACTCGGCCACTAAGCCCATCTCCGGCAAGAAAAAGGACAATCCATTCTAATTCTCAGAACCGGCCTTGACCATCTTGATATACTGCGACGGCAACAAACCGGTGTAACGTTTGAAATTCTGCGTGAAGGTGTTCCGGTTTCTGAAGCCGCAAGTAGAGGCAATGTAGTCCAATGTATAGTTGTAACTTGCCGGATCGTTCATAATCCGGCAGGCATGCTTGACCCTATAGTCGTTCACCAAGGAAGCAAAATTTTGCCCGAACCCCTCATTGATAGCCGAAGACACATAAGAAGTGTTAGACTTCAACCCAAATCGGTCATTAGACTTTGGGGAGATTGCCCGCTTGTGTCATGCAGCATGCTTCTCGCCTAGCCGAAGGCG
>CALUHO010000052.1 GCA_944320465.1 uncultured Bacteroidales bacterium
AAAACCAAGGTGTACATTTCCGGCTGCGGCTCTTCCTCTTCGGCGAACAAAGCCGTCAGAGCCGTGTCGCTGACAATCGTGAAAACGTATCCGGCTTCCTTGCTCAGCGTGTCGGATTCCGACATCCAGGCCACGAACTTCCAGCCCTCGCTGGCCGCGGCTTCCACGCTCACCTCCGTACCGGCCTCATACTCGCCCGATCCGCTCACTGTGCCGCCTTCCGCCGGGTCGGCCGCCAATGTCAAAGCATACGTATCCACCACTTTCACCATGATGGAATCATTCCACTGCGTGCTTCTCGAACCATAGGTAGGCGCGGAATACTGGACTTCGAAATTGTAGAAATACGTTGCGCCGGCTTCCACCGCCGTGTCCACGTAAGAGGTAGGCAGCTCCTCGCCGGCCATAGGCATAAGCATCCCCACATAAGAACCGTAAGGCAGCGACATATCTTCCTTCTTGTTGATGGTAATACGCATGATCTGGTATGTTGTCCCGTAATCGTCCAGCAATTCCTGGGGCCACTCCCAACTAAGCCTTACAGCCAAACTGTCCCTGATTTTCTCTGCTTTGGGATCAAGCACCGAATACAGGTCCGGAGTCCTGGCTTCCAGATTCAGGCGGCTGGTCAAGTCCATCTCATCGGCTGTGACGAACAAGCTCGTCGTATAATCGTTGATAGACGGATGCGTGCAGCTAATCGTATAATATTCGTTCAAATACCCATGTATCGTAGTCTCGAACCACCCCTTGTCATCAGCTCGTACCGAATCAATCAGTTCCACGCCGGCCGAATCGTAAACGGCGAAAAGCATCCCGGCCACCGTATCGTAACGATATAGCGAATTGTTATAATAACGTGCTATGCCGTAAAGCCTGATATCCGTGGCGACCGGACTCAGTTCAAAAGTCCCGGCATTGACCGAGCCGGCACCCAAAGCGGCAAAGTCGACCTCTACCTGCCCGGTGGCCGTGTCCATGCCGGCAGAAGTCAGTTGCAATGCATACGTGCCTTCCGGAATCCCGTCCATGCTGAAAGCGCCCGAATAATCCGTATAAGCCGTGTACACGGTATCGCCTCCTTCCATGCGGACAAACGCCTGGTTCCGCAAAGCCGCTCCGTCCGTACCGGTCACCTGGCCTGTCACCGTCGCCCCGATCCGTTCAATGACGATATCCTGGATGAAAGTATCCCCGGCATCCCCGGCAATCGTCACGGCTCCGTCCGCCGGAGTCTTGATGCGGAAATTCCTGGACTCCGCTGCCGTGTAGCCGGAAGTGTTCTGGACGAAAAAACGGGCATCCCCCACGGTCACCGCTGGAAAGGAATAAGCCCCGTCCACGACCCGGCTCGTATAGGTCTTGTCCAAAGACGAGACCAGCGCGATCTGATCGGTACTCATGGTCAGGAACTCATCCCATTCTTCGCCGTCCAAAGTCACAGTCCCGGAAACGGCCACCTGCACGCCAAGGTCTTCGGTCAGATAGACTTGCACCCGCTTGGCCGACACGCCTCCGTAATAAGAGGACTCCACGGCTTTGGTCTCGAAACTCGTGTCTTCATAGCCCTCCTTGTGGAAAGAAAGGGTGTACAGGCTGGAGGTATCGCAGAAAAACTGGATCGAACCATACGAGTCGGTTGTCCCTTCCTGAACCTCGTCAGCCAACGTACATGTGACTTCCACTCCCGGTACCGTCGGCGAATTCCACGAATACGGGCCTTGGTAGGTGACAACCGTCATGAACACATGCGTCGGGTCGTCTTCCGCCGCAATGTCATAGGTCAAGGTATCCACGCCGGGGTCCACGGTCACCTGCGCCGTGTAGGATTTCACGCTCCCGTAGCCCTGCCCCCTGAAGACCAGCGTATACGTCCCTTCGGCCACGCCTTCGATGGCATAGCGGGCATAGGAGCGGTAGGTCTGGGGATCATACCCGGTAACCACCGACACCGAATGGACCGCAGAACCATCTTGGTTCAGGACAACCGTCCCCGAATTGACCGGTTGCGGATTCCCGTAGTAATCGAACGTGACATCCCCGGTCACCACCGTGGCATTGGATGCTGCCAAGCAACCTGCCAGCATTGCAAAAAACATGAACAATCGTTTCATAATCGTGATATTTATATTTATGGTTAATGTCATCCGGTATTTATGCCCAATAGTCATCCACCTTTTCCCCGTCGACGCCTCCGGTATTCCGCCCGGCAGCCCCTCGAACCGCTTGCGATATAAAAGTAGCATTTTCCTTCTCCAGCCTTCCTTTTTATCCCCTGACAAAAATTTTATCCTAACGGAAAACGTACTTATCTTTTCCTTAGTCAAATCAACAATCATTTTGTTTTCAATGAATAAACATCATAAACCAAAGGACTGGGAAGACAAAAAACGTAGATTTTTCCAAGCTTTCCCCATATTCCTTGCCCATCGAACCGGCACAATTCTCCCGATTGGATTATCTTTGTTCCGAGCTTTACCTGTTTGAAACAAAAGAAACACCGTCCATAAAGCGGGATGCATTAAACCAAACGCTGACTGATGCCTGTCCGGATAATATTGCTTCTTCTTTGTCTCCATAGCGGCATTTGCACCTGTCTCCAGGCGCAGTCGTCGGCAAATATTGCATTTTTATTAGGGAAAGCCGATTATTACGAATACCTGAACGAAGACTCCTGCCTTTACTATGCCAGCCAAGCCTACACCGAGAGCGTGATACAGAAAGACAAAATGTCCCAGGCGCTCGCCGTGGCCAAAATCGCCAACGCACATCAAGGCAAAGGGGAATACGAGAAGGCATTGTCTTACGCCCAAAGCCTCCGCGACCTTTCCCAGCAACTCCACGATGACGCGCTCCTGGCGCAGGCCTTGATGCTGACCGGGACAGTATACTTGGACATGGGCATCTTCGATGCCGCCTATACCCACCTGACCCAAGCTATCGCCATCCTCCAACAGGACCCTGCCGCCAACAGCGACAAATTAGGCAACGGTTATAACGCCTTGGGAGTCCTGGCCGCCAAACAATCCCAATACGAACAAGCGCAAAGCTACATCGAAAAAGGACTTTCCCTCATAGACACCATCAAGGACAAACAGCAAATCATCCTGTTGAACAGCAACTTGGCACTATGCTGCATCTACAACGAGGAAATAGAAAGAGGGGAAAGACTGCTCAAGGAACAAATCCAGCGTGTCCTGAGCCAAGACATTCCCTACAATCTGACCTTCCTGCAACTGAGTCTCTGCCGCATCTACATCGAAAGCGGCCATTACGACCAGGCTCTGGAATACGGGAAAATGGCACTGGCATCGGCCGAAGAAAAGAACAACCTTCTTTCCACCGCCCAGTCTCTATATTACATAGGATACATCCATTTCATCACCCAGCACGATCCCGAAGCCTTGGCCTGCCTCCTCCAGGCCGACAGCATTGCACGGCAGCTGGAACTCCTGGACATCCAGGCCTATACAGCCGGGCATATCGCCGCTCTCTATGAAAGCATGGGAGAATACGAACAAGCCTACCGCTACGCTGTCAGGCAGAACCGGGACAACAACGCGCTGAACCAGAAGACAAACCGGGAGAACCTCTACCGTTTGAGGCACGAGTACCAGTACAAGCAGCAATTGGCCGAAATGGAGGCCGAAACCCATAAGAAGACCACGCGGTGGATTCTCATAACATCTTTTTCCGGTTTGACGCTCCTGCTCTTATGGACATGGCAGTCGCGGCAGAAAATCAAGCTCAAGAACATCCAGCTCAAGCAAGACCAGACCTATCTGGAACTGGAACAGAAGAACAAGGAAATCACCACGAAAACACTCTACCTGCAACAAAAAAACAAATTGCTGGCCGACATCGTGGACCGGCTGGAAAAGGCCAAGCATCTGTTCAAGGTCTCCAACCAGCCTATCATCGACCAAATCATCCGCGAGCTGACGCAATCCACCAAGGACAACTCCTGGGAGGAATTCGAACTCCGCTTCGAGCAAGTCCATACGGATTTCTTCAAGAAGCTGAACGAACGCTTCCCCAACCTATCGCCTACCGAAAAAAGGCTTTGCGCCTACTTGAAACTGAACATGAATTCCAAAGAAATCGCAGCCTTGACGCACACCACCGTGGGCAACGTGGAACAGGCCCGCTTCCGGCTGCGCAAGAAAATGGGATTGCACGGGACGGACACGAACCTGATGACTTTCATAGAAAGCCTCTGACTCCTTCCGTTCCCTCAACCCGAACCGATTCCCGACATGACCGAAGCATAAACACGCACATTCAGGCCACCGCAGCTCCGTCAGGGATCCTGAAAGGAATCATGAATCAACCCCATTGCATCCCCATTGTCGCAAGATGCAGAGATTACTCTGCCGGCACCTCCGGCAAGACCGGCGGGATTCCCGAACCCATATCAGCGGGTTTCATATTGACAATCTTGTCAACCACATACCTGGAGTACCCCCGCCACGGCAAGGCTCCGAAATATTCGGTATAATGGAGTTCGACAACCTGGCCGCCCGCGTTCATCAGTTGCTCGGCTATCTCCTTGTCGGCTATCGAGAAATTGAATTCGTTGGACTGCACCGCACCGGCCTTGGCCGACCAGAATCCGGTCTGGATCAGCTTGCCTTCATAAGTCTTGAACACAATCCCCTTGCGGACAACAAAATTCAATTGCCCGGTCTTCACGCCCTCCCCGTAAGGGAAATAGAACCTTATCCACACAAACACAACCAATGCCGCAACCAATACCGACAAAAAGACAATCTTGAACTTGCGCCACCAACGACGCGGCCTTTTGTTTCCTGCAGTTTCCATATTATCGAAAGAATTTAGAAGCCGTTTCTGGTTCGCCCGTGCAGCCCGCCAAGGAAGATGCCGAGGCATGCAGCCACGTTCCATTGCCCCGGGTCTCCTCAACCGGGGCTGGCACGAAGCCGGCGACGGATTTTCTTTGCCGCCGTAGCGGGTTCAAGCGACCTCGGCCGGGGCCGGCACGAAGCCGGCTGAACGGCATCGGAACCGCCGCCCAAGAAAGGCGCGAAAGCCGTCAAGCTGGCAGATTGCCGGACAACCGATGGCAAAGGTACGCATTGCCGCAGACTTTACCCAGCCTACCCGATGAATCCCAGACGAATCCCAGACGAATCCCAGACGAGCTCCTGCCCTCATTCGTGTGCCTGTTGCACGCCAACACAAGCAATGAACAGGCACTTGCCAACTGGCGGCAACATCAAGAAAGACGGAATGGAGAGACGATAAGTGGACGATGAACGGCCACGCCGGCAACGGCAAGGCACACGCAAGAATAGCGAGACGATAAATGGACGATGAATCCTTCAGAGGAAATCATGGAACATACGCCCCGGCATGGAAGAGACAGCCATGTGACAGAAACGGATAGGCCCGTCCTATCGCGGTCAGACTTCCGCCAGCTTCTCCAGCTCGCAAACGATATCGGCCGCCTGCAACTTCTCCGTCCTTATGCGGCACATGAGCCACCAACTGCCCTCGTCCATCTCATAACCCGGAAACTTGTCCTTGACCTCTTCCAACTTCGTCCTGACAGCGTCCTTGCTTTTCCATGCCCCGGCTCCCGGGAAACGCCGCAAGCCCAGCTCGTAGTAAGCCAAGCCATCGTCTTCCTCACGCAAGGAGGTTGTGAACGACACCATGTATTTCCCGTCGTATTTACCCTCGACAGGCATAGCGACCGATATCCACGTCCGGCTCCAATCCTCTTCCTGGATCAACGCGTAATCCCGCTCCTCACGGCCATCGCTTCCCACAAAATAGAACCTGAAATCGCGCCCTTTTTCCTTCAAGGCCTTCTGTACATCTTGGCAAATCCCTTTCCGGGAGACAACCTTGCCACTATCCGGCACCGCGTTCAAAAAGCCAAGCATCGCATCGTAGCATTCTCCATAGATACGGCAGCAACGTTCATGCGTTTTCTCGGCAAAAATCCCCGCCTCTGCTTGGGAAAACGTGAGGTCCGGCCTTACTGGAACTTCTTCAAAAAACAAATCCTCTGCGTTCTGTCGATAGAATTCCCAATCTCCTTTATCCGATTTTTCGCGGTTGACGGAAAAGGGAATGGCCGCGATGTTCCCGATATTGTTCAGCCAGACCTTGCAATATTCCCGGTACTCCCCTCGTTGGCCGGACACCCAGTTCTGCGGCACGATGTGGTCGAAATCCCAAGGGCGGTTCTGCTCTGCCCATAAATCCTGACGAGCCGGATCGTACGCCATGAAATGCTTGTTGATATACTTCCGCTGTGCGTAAATCAGCATCTCCCTTGTAGCACGGTTCTGCCATGCCACCCTCTCATAGAAAGCAGACCATCTTGAATGTTCTTCCGCATTCTGGACACGCCAATCCCGTGAGACTTTTATTTCAAAAAAGCATTTCATCTCCGCTGCGGAATACAAACCAATCAAATAATCCAGCGAAACCGCATCCGCTACTGCCCCCCGGATTACCCCTTCCGTAAATCCCTGTTGCAGGCACCTTCCGTAAACCAGGTTGACGATTTTCCGCATATCCTTTGCGAACCAATGCAGGTACAGCGCCAGACCGGAGATGAAGCCCGGTTTCAAATCCACCTTGCTGTACGCCATCCACATCAATAGCAGATACAAATCCGGAGAATGGGTCGCCATGCCGGTTCTCAGCACGCGCGGCATCCCGTCCGGAGCAGGTATCCCGAACCAAGCGTCTATCTGCCTCAGCATGGAAGCCAGAAGAGATTCATCTCCGTTCCTGGTTTCATACATCCGCAGCACCCTGGCTTTCAGTTCCGGGTCCTGCGCCAGCCTGCGGATGTGCCAGATATCCATTTCAGCTTGGAAGCCAAGCTTGTCGTTTTTGTCTTCAACCGACTTGGCCAACCTGAAGACCAGCATCGCCAGCTTGGAAGGCGACATGTAACAAGCCGCAACCCGGTCGTTCTCCTCTTTGATTTCCGGCCAGTACGCCTTGATGGCCGAATACCGCAAATCGTCCTGGGAAATCTGAGTCCCCTGGGTGTTCAATCGGGTGAAAAGCACTTCCAAGGCTGTCATGGACGATGCTTCGGGGACACCTGCGTCCTTCAGCTCCCCATCCACGACATTCTTGCTCAAGGAGCTGAAAGTAACCCTGTAATCCTTCAACTGGCGGAATGCCGGATACAAGGCACGCAGCCGGCTGCAATCCTCAGGAGACAGCCTGTCAAAACCTCTCAGGCAAGCATAGCTTTCTTTGTTTTCCCTGAGACTATTCCCGATACTTTCCACAAAACCTTCTTCCGTGTCCACCGAGGCATGGAGCAAGTAGTGCAAAGGGAAAGGCCGTTTCGCGCAAAAAGGATACGTCTTCCGCAAATCCACGCCCTTCGCATACAATTCATCTTCGCTGATACCGTATTTTTCCAAGGCTTCCCGCTTTTGGGAGGCGCTGAGCGTGGAACATTCGTCATCATTCCCGTAGCCCCACGGATGTGCCAAGGTCGTATCGTAGCCTTGATCCAGAATTTCCTCGTGTTCCGGTCGGCAGCCTCAGGGGCAATGTCCATCCATAAAACCGCATCCGGGCCTTCTTTTGCGCCAGAAAGCGTATCATAGCCGAGAGCTATGGCATTGAACCGCTGCTGGCCGTCCATCAAATAGCAGCCATCCGCTTCTTCCGACAAGACGAACGAACCGATAGGGAATCCACGGAGGATGGAATCCCATAACAGCTCCACTTGCCGGGGCTTCCAGACCAAACCGCGTTGGAAAGCTGGAATCCTCACCTTCGAATCGATGGAAGCCCATCGGGATATGGTCTCTAAAGAACAAGCATGTTCTAACATATTGCAGGCGTTTTACTTTTTGTTAACATTCATCGAAGAAAGCGCACGGTTGATAGCCTCAATCCAATATTTCACCCTTTCCGAAACAGTCTTTGTTTCTACACTTTTCACCACTTCCAATAGCACATAGCCATTCGCCTCCGTTTGTCTGTCCTGACATCCCATCCGAGCCAAAACATTTCTTAACAATTCCTTGTCGTTTCTCCGGTCATCAAATTGTATCAAAACATTTCCGCTGCCACCATCTTCATTGATATCCATATAAAGTGTCCTTTCTCCCTCGAAAGACAACAATTGGCATGCTAACATATCCCAATACCAGATAAATATATCCCAATGTTCATAATCACCCACTGCCTTTTTCCAGATCGCAGTACGATGATAGCGGTCCACGATGCCTTTTAATTCCTCCACGGTATCTATGACATATTGCTGCAACCCCTTGTCGGATCCGAATGTCTCTGCAAATTTTCCTTGTGCAATATTGTAATAGGATCCTGGCAGGTATTGCCACCATTGACCATGGCTCCGCCTCCCCCCTTTTTCCCATTTCAATGGCTTTGAGAAATCTGAATCATTTTCATATTGAGATTGGATGTAATAATGCCCCTGATAAAATCCTGCACTGATGATTCCGGGATTCCCCTTTTCGTTCTTTATATAAAAACCGTCACAGGAGTCTGTCAGACTACCATCTTCGACATACCATCCCTCTTTTTTCCATTTTGCCACTGCTCCATCCCATAAACCCATGTCTTTCAAAGGAGTCATGTCTTCCTGCGGTTTAGCAGCCTGAGTCTCTCCATCATTTTTTCCTGAACAGCCTTCGCTTCCTGAATGAATCAGCGAGTTGGAAAGCACGTTCAAGTCAACGGTTATGCGTTGTTGTGGTTGTTCTTCCTTGCAATCTTTGCTCTTTGCGTTGAGATAGGCCTTAGAGAAGTTGTTGAGCGTATCCAGTTTGTGTTTGCTGTCGAATTCGAAACTATCTCCATACAAGTCCTTTCGAAATGCTTCCACTATACAGAAAAGATTATCCAATACCGGGTCCGGAGAATCACTCTTGCTCCTCCGTTCCAATGTTTCAACATCATCAGGACAGCAGTGGTCGATGAGATCTTTGACAGCATTGCTTATTGCGGGCATGTATTTCACATTGCAATGCATGGCCACGTAAGAAGTTTGAAATTTAAGAAGGTTTTTTTCTTCGTCTGAAAGGCTATGGTCCTTGATGACATCACATAGTGCATGGAGGTATTCCTGGTAGATTTTCAATTTCTCTTCAAAGACTTTGGCCGTTTTTTCCCTTTCCACATCGGTTTCCGTCTGGCCTTTTAATAAAACCATGGTAATGACAGCCGAGATGATGACACCCAAGATGGCTGCAAACATCTCGTACCACAGTTCCTTGCCCGTGAACAGCCGCAAATACACGGCAAAAAAGCAAGCTATCACTATCAGGATTGTGGTAATGATTACAATTTTCTTCTGTGTGAAATTCATGATTTTGATTGTTTAATGAAAAAAGGGAATGGTACGAGAAATCATACCATTCCTCTGTTTACAAGCCTCTTCAGCTTCTTTTGTTCCACGACCGCCCGTTGTTCTTTGAGTAGAACAAACCTTTAGCTGTCTTAGCCAAAAGTTCATCCCCGTTGTCAATTAAATCTTGGAAGTCTCCCATGTTTGAGGTACTTCTACCACGACGATTCCATGTGCGGCCTTCATTCGTCGAATATTCGACAATACTTGCATCTTTCGGGGAAATCCGAATCAATTCGTTCCCGTAACTAATCATTTGTCCCATAGTAAAATGTATTAAACCTACTCTGCGGCTTCGGCACTCCGTTCTTTCATTCTAAAATTTAGTTGTTGAATTGGCAAAAAACGACCTTTATCGTCAACAATGTTTTCTTCATCACCGAGTAGCTTCCGTCCAATCCGAGTAACTATACCCAAGGTAGTCTCCCCGTATCGGATGCCAATTCCAAAGTAAGCTTATTCGTAGTAATCGTGCAATTCGGTCAAGGAATTCCCATCGTACAATAATTCCCATTCGAATCTCTCGTCTTTATCAAATTCTGTCAAGTCCAAAAGGGCATAATTGCCTTCTCCCACCTCGTACTCCATCAGGTAACTTGTATAGCTGTCGGCCACACCATCCAAGTTGTAGTCCCAATTGAGAACACGAACCGTTTCATCGGCATAATCTTCCACATAAGCATAATAGGCTTTGCAAAGATTCATGATAATCTCTTTGGCTTTCTGCGGATTGGAACGTAGAAATTTCGCCTGCCGCATGCCGGCATCTTCATCCCATGGATTCGCTCCATCACAGCGTATAAAATCAAAATCAGAGTTCTGTAGTTCATCCCAATCATTCAGGTCCTCCCAATACTGGGAACCCGAAGGATGATGCACCTTCCTGATCTCCACCACAGACCCCATCAAACCGATGTACGTTATTCCAGGAGTGAAAACTTCCTGACAATCGGGGGATACCTCCTTACTCAAACTAAAGAAGTGCAAATTGTCTTTAAAAAAAATAAGACAGGCCTCCGACAGTGAGCGCGGGCTTTCTCCTGACAGACCTCCATAGGTCTCGAAACCAGGCACATCGATTGCGCCATCGGCCACAAGGGAAAGGAAATTATCCTTTGTCTTCCCGATACCGACAACGTTACGATAAATCCAAGACTTCAGATCCCGGTCGTTGGCATATTCCGGACCTCCGCCTCCACAAGAAGAGAACAAGATTGTTACCAAACCAATAGTGAAACAAAAAAATAGCCTTTTCATAATATTATTTGTTTTAACCCAAATCGGTCATTAGACACGCCGAGTCCGTTTCTGATTAGGAAAATGAGGCATTCGGGCATCTTGCCCGC
>CALUHO010000053.1 GCA_944320465.1 uncultured Bacteroidales bacterium
TCCTTTGAAAAACGCGGCGCCATTCCTCGAAATCCCCTCCCGATGGCCTAAACAAATAAATTTAAACAGCTTCTAAACATCTTCTGAAGCTGTTTAAATTTTTTACAATACTGAGAAGCTGTTTAAAATTTTTTACAATCCTGAAAAGAATGGATTTTCAAGGGGCGGTTTCAGGATTTTGTTTGCCCATCGGGGGCTATTTCGGGTCTGGCTTGCGTTTTTCACGTCAGATAGCTTGGCTATCCTCCTTTGAAAAACGCGGCGCCATTCCTCGAAATCCCCTCCCGATGGCCTAAACAAATAAATTTAAACAGCTTCTGAAAGAGATGAGTTTAGGAAAATCCGTTTTCGGGCAAACCGGGTTTCAGGACAGTCTCTGAAAAAATCATTACCTTTGGATTTTGCAGCTTAGGCAAAGTTGTGTCAATATCCGGGAACGCGAAAAAACGAAAGACCATGTTATACCCGATTGGAATCCAGAATTTTGGAAAAATCCGTGAAGGCGGTTACGTCTATGTGGACAAGACGGATTTGATTTACAACATCGTCCAAACAGGCGGTTACTACTTCCTGAGCCGTCCCCGCCGTTTCGGCAAGAGTCTCTTGGTTTCGACCTTGGAAGCCTATTTCCAAGGCAAAAAAGAGTTGTTCCAAGGCTTGGCCATCGAGAATCTGGAAAAGGATTGGAGCGCTTATCCGGTACTACATCTGGATTTGAGCGGGAAGGAATACAATACCATGGATGACCTCGATGTCCGTCTGGACCGACATCTGAGCCAATGGGAAAACTCTTTTGGATTCGAGAAACGTTACCCGATGGCTGACGCCCGTTTTTCCGATATCATCGATGCGGCTTATGAAAAGACAGGCAAACCGGTCGTAATCCTGATCGACGAGTACGACAAGCCATTGTTGGACACGGCGGGCAACGAACCGCTGCGGGAAGCCTTCCGCAGCCGTTTGCAAGGCTTTTACAGTGTGATGAAGAGCCAGGACGGCAAGCTCCGCTTCGGCTTCCTGACCGGTGTCACCAAACTGGGCAAACTCAGCATCTTCAGCGGGCTCAACAACCTCAACGACATCTCGATGGACTACCGCTACGCGGATATCTGCGGCATTTCCGAGAGCGATTTGCATGCGTATTTTGACGGAAGCGTGCAGGAGATGGCCGATGCCAACCGGATGAGCAAGGAAGAATGTTACGCCAAGCTCAAGGACTATTACGACGGCTATCATTTCTGCGAGGAATCCGAAGACATCTACAATCCCTTCAGCCTGCTCAGTGCCCTCAACGGGCAAAGGTTCCGCGACTACTGGTACGAGACCGGCACGCCCACTTTCGTGGTCAAGGCTCTTCGGCAGGGCAAGTTCAAATTGGAAGACTTGACTTTGGAGGGGGTTCCCTACTCCGCCTTGGGTGGAGTGAATGCCGACGACTCCGACCCTATCCCAGTCCTTTATCAGAGCGGTTATCTGACTATCCGCTCCTATGACGAAAGGCGGCAGCGGTATTCGTTGAAGTATCCCAACCAAGAGGTGGAGCGCGGTTTCATGGAATGTTTGGCCAAGACCTACATCCCCACGGCCTCCTACTACAGTCCTTTCGATGTACAAAAGTTCGTGGATGATTTCGAAAAGGGCGATGCCGAGGGCTTAATGAAACGTTTCGAGGCCTTTTTTGCCGATGCCGACTACGCCATTGTCGGGGATGCGGAATTGTACTTCCAGAACACGATGTACGTCATGTGTAAGTTGATGGGGCAATTCGTGCAGGTAGAACGTCACACCAGTGCCGGTCGCATGGACATTCTGGTTCAGACCGAAAAATACATCTACGTGATGGAGCTGAAGATGGACGCCAGCGCGGACGAGGCTTTGCAACAGATTGAGGAAAAGGGTTACGCCAAACCCTTCGCCGCCGATTCCCGAAAACTTTTCCGGATTGGAGTCAATTTCTCTTCCTCCACGCGCCGGATTGAAGAGTGGAAAATCGCATAAACGGCATTTCCTCTAAATGCAGGCGAAAACGCCCTTTGCATTCAGCGCATCCGTGCGCAAAACAAGAAAACTTTCGATTCGGAATCGAAAGTTTTTTAAAAAATATACGATTCAGAACCGAAAATTCCATACCTTTGGCGACACGCAAATTCAAGAAAAAGACAACTAAATGATTGACAAAGAACTATTAAAGCAAGTCATCTACGAGCAGCATGAAAAGCAACAACAGGACTTCATAAAACGACACATAGACCCGCAACTTATCGCTTGCCCTGAAATCATGGTCATCTCCGGCATCCGACGCTGCGGGAAATCCGTTTTGCTCCACCAAATCCGCAAGACGCAAAACGAACAAGACTATTTTCTGAACTTTGACGATGAACGCCTCCTCAACTTCGAAGTAGAAGATTTTGCCCTGCTCGACCAGATATTCCACGAAGAATTCGGTCATCAACGCACCTATTACTTGGACGAGATTCAAAATGTCAATCAATGGGAACGCTTTGTAAGCCGCCTATACCGCCAAGATTGCAAAGTCTTCGTCACCGGAAGCAACGCCAAGATGCTTAGCCGGGAATTGGGTACTTTCCTGACCGGCCGCCATGTCACGCACGAGCTTTTCCCCTTCTCGTTCCAGGAATTCCTGCGATACAAAGGTATCCGGATCGAAAAATCAAGCTTCCATACCACCACCGGGAAAGCCACGCTTGCCAAATATCTCGGTGAATATCTAAAGACGGGAGGCATGCCCCAATATGTCCGGACAGAGAACACCAATTACCTGCAATCGCTTTACAACGATATTTTATACAAGGATGTCATTACCCGGAACGGCATCAACCAAGACATGCCGATTCGAGAAATGATGTTTTACCTGGCCAGCAATGCCACCCATCCCTACACCTATAATTCCTTGACGAAAGCCATCGGATTGAAAAGTTCGGAAACAGTCAAGTCCTATCTGGGTTTCATCGAAGATACATACTTGGTATGCCAGCTATCCAAGTTCAGCTATTCCAGCGGGATACAACTGCGAAGCCCAAAGAAGATTTATTTCATAGACAATGCTTTCATTCACAAACTCGGATTCAACGCCACCAGCAATACCGGCAGCACCTTGGAAAATACAGTTTTCGTGGAACTGAAACGAAGAGGCTTCGAGGTGTTCTATTTTTCGGAAAAGGTCGAATGCGATTTCCTGGTTCGTCAGAACGGGACAATCACCATGGCAATCCAGGTCAGCGCATCTCTGCGCGATGCCAAAACAAGACAAAGGGAAATGAAAGGACTGGAAGCCGCCATGCAAGCTTTTGGGCTCGACGAAGGCCTCATCCTGACCTTGGACGAAAGCAGCGAAACCGAAACCTCGCAAGGGCAAGCGGTGCATATACGCCCCGTCTACCGCTGGCTTTTAGAGATGCAGGAATGACACCTGCCTCCTGACCCGATCCGGGCCGCCTTGCCGTCTTCAACGGGGACAGACGGAAATTCCACAATAGGGAATGCCGGAACCTTCCCCTTGGGAAAACCGCCACCATGTTCCAGGACTTCTAAGAACACAGAAACCGCGCGGAACTCGGCAAGTCCGCGCGGTTTCTGTGTTTTACTACCCCTTATGCTCCCTTATTACAGCACCAGGACCTTCCAGACCTGCTGGCCGGAGCGGACGATATAAAGGCCGTCGTTCCGGACCGGGATTTCCTTGCCGTGGCCTTGGTAAAGGAGGATGCCGGAAGGCGTGAAGACCGAGATTTCCCCCTCGATACCTTTGGTGTGGATGACATGTTCCTTGGCATAGACCTTGCCTTGCAGCTTGGCTTCCATGCTTTCGTTTGCCACACCGGGCTCGCGGTCGGCCCTCAGGCTGAAACGGACCGATGACAGGCTTTCGTCTTCCGTGCTGCCGTTGTAACCGGTGGCATAGGCGTAGGTAACTTCCCGTTGGCTGAAAGTCAGGACATTGCCGAGGCGGGTGCCGCCTTCCCATCCCGAGGCCTTGGCCAAATCGAAGCCCGGCAGGAGGGAAAGGTCGAAACCGTTGCTGGCATCGAGCGTGATATCGAGACGGTTGTTTTCCGCGTTCAAGATTTGTAATGCAGGATTACTCGACAAATCCAGACTCGTTAGCTCGTTGCCCGAACAATCGAGGCGTGCCAGCTTGTTGAAATATCCGATACCCCGCAGGTCTTGGATGCCCATGCTCGGAACCTCCAGTACACGTACGTTGCCCCGTTCCACGATGTCCAGGCTGTCGTTGCCCGAACGGTCTATCTGTTCGCCGACATGGCTGCGGAAGACCGCATCGGGGAAGTTGGCCTCGCTCACGGCAATTTCCGCCGCCCCGTTCCCAGCATCCAGATGGAAGCTCACTTCGGGGAGTTCCGCCTCGCCCTGGTAGCCGGTTTCGTAGGCATAGGACACCTCCGCCTGCAAGAATTGCAGTTGCCCGTTTTCTACCTGTGCGCCGGTCCAGTCCGAGGCCTTGGTCGGGTCGAAGCTCGGCAGGGCGGAGAGTTCCAGACGGTTGGCATCGTCCAAAGAAACTGCCAGCACATTGCCCGTGGCATCCAGTTCGTTCAGCCTGGTGTTGAGGGACAAGTCCAGACTTGTCAGCTCGTTGTCCGAACAGTCGAGGCTTTCCAGACTTGTGAAATGTTCGATTCCTTTCAAATCCCGGATGCCGAGGCCGGACACATCCAAAGCCTTGATAGTTGCTTCCTTGCCATCCAGATAACCGTTGGCCGAGGAATCCAGATGTTCCGACACGTAAGCACGGAAAATCTCGTCCGGGAAATTGGCCTCATCAATCCGGACCGGCTCGGTCTCCATCAGATACAAAGAGAAATACCCGCCCAAAGGCGCGACAGGGTTCGGAGAGCGGTAGTAATAGAAATAGCTGACCGTGTCCTTGACGAAGGTCAGGCTGTCGCCCTGAATGGTTCCACCTTGCAGATTGGCCATCCGGGACGCATCCAGACCGGGAATCGAGGACAAGGCCATCTTCCGGCTGCCGTCCAAGACCACCCCGTGGTAGTTGCCGGTACTGTCAGGATTGTCAGGAAAGGAGAACTTCGTGCTTGTCAGCTCTGCATTGCCCGACATGTCCACGCAAGCCAGCCGGTTGCACAGGAATCCAAAAGCCTGCAGGTTCGGCAGGAAGGACAAGTCCACCCCCGTCAGCGAGTTGAAGCTACAGTCCATTTCCCGGAAAGATTGCAACGTGTCCGTCCCAACGTCTATCCGCCTCATGCCGTTCTCAGCACAATATAACATCTCAATCCTGCTTCCCGCCAAGGACAGGGTGTCTATCCGGTTGTTATTGCAGGCCACAGAGCGTAGCGCTGGATGTTCCAAGTCCAGCTCCGTCAACCCCATGGCACGGCAATCCAAACTTTCCAGTTTTGTCCAGCGAGGCAAGGCCTGCTTCAAATCCAAGGCGGTGCGGTTGCAGTCTAAGGCAAGCAAAAGGCTATCGTCCGCCATCTCTATCCGGGAAAGAGCCGCATTGCCCGAACAATCGATGTAGCGTAAATCGGGACATTTCGTCAAATCGAGATCCACCAAGACATTGTCTTGGCACACCAAGGCTTCCAACCCTTTGAAGTATTCGATGCCTGTCAAATCGGCAATACCCATGTCCGAAATATCCAAACCGAGTTCATTAAAATACAGGCTAGACAGCGTGGATGATGAGGCGAGGCCGAATTCATCCGAACGAGAGCGAACAAAATCCAAATCAAAGGATTCTCTGATACTAAGAATTCCATCCCTATTCAAGTCGTGCCACTCTTGCACATACCGGCGGAAATTGAAGTCCGGGAAGTGTTCCTCGTCGATAGAAACCACCGCATAGTCGTTGAACGAAGCCGAAGACACATTTACAGGCATGCCACCTTTTCCTGTCTCATATGTATAAGAGAAGGATGACGGCATAAAAAACTGGACAACACTATCACTATACGTACACCCTCTTCCCGTCCGTATATCCAACACTTTGGCCATATCCCCGCCATGGGCACGAATCAAATCCGGCAAACGGATTCGGTTGGAATCATCCAAAGCAACACAAGGGTGATACATGGTGACAAACTCAATGGAATAAAAATCAAGTGCAGTACAGTGGCTCAAATCCAAACAAATTAACGGAACATCAAGGATTGAGAGCTCTACTAAAGTGATACAGCCACTCAAATCGATAGAGAAAAGATTGTGATTTCTATCGCAAGCCAAAATTTCCAAAACGGTGCAGCCGCTCACGTCCAAGCTCGTCAAATTGTTGTCGGAGCAATCCAATCCCGTTAGGGTAGTCAGGCCGCCCACGTCCAAGCTCGTCAGCTGGTTGAAGTTGCAGCCCAAAACCGTCAGAGCGGTGCAGCCGCTCACGTCCAAACTCGTCAAATTGTTGCCGGAGCAATGCAATCCCGTTAGGGTAGTCAGGCCGCCCACGTCCAAGCTCGTCAGCTGGTTGCTAAAGCAATCCAAATTCGTCAGGGCGGTCAGGCCGCTCACGTCCAAGCTCGTCAGCTGGTTGCTAAAGCAATCCAAATTCGTCAGGGCGGTCAGGCCGCTCACGTCCAAGCTCGTCAGATGGTTGCTATTACAGAACAATTCCGAAAGAGAAGCCAAGCCACTCACGTCCAGGCTCGCCAGCTGGTTGTTGGAGGAGCTCAATTCCGTCAGGGCGGTACAGCCGCTCACGTCCAGGCTCGTCAGCTGGTTGTTAGAGCAGTCCAAGTACGTCAGGGCGGTCAGGCCACTCACATCCAGGCTCGTTAGTTGGTTGCTATTGCAGAACAAGTTTGTCAAGGTAGTCAGGCCGCCCACATCCAAGCTCGTCAGCTGGTTGTTAGAGCAGTCCAAGTACGTCAGGGCGGTCAGGCCACTCACATCCAGGTTCGTCAGAGAGTTGTTGTTGCAGAACAAGAGCGCCAAAGCATAAAAATACCGGATGCCCTCCAAACTCGTAAGACCTTCATTATTCCTGGTATACAGTCTCGTCACTTCGCCACATTCCTCCACCGACAAGGACCCGTCCTCGTCATCGTCGTAACTACTTACCACTTCCCGGAACACCGCATCGGGGAAATGTTCCTCGTCGATGGGAACCGGGTACGTCAGGCCGGGTGTCTGCCCCTGGGTTCCCCCAAGACCGGCCCAAAAGAACAGCCCGGCAAGCAGGCCTCGGCAAAGCAAACCGGTTCGCTTTGATTCCGGCTTCATCGAAAGATTTCTTCGTTTCATCATCTTGTTCCTTTTTCTTTCCTTTTGTCTAATTGTCTTTTCGTTTGGGGCTGTCGTGTCAAAATGTCATTCTGGCACAACAGCCTCGGCGCAGCCCGATTACCCGTTATCACGCGCTGCCAATGCCGCCAAATACTCCATCGCCTCCGGCAACTTCTCCTGCAGGAAACCGTGCCACAAATCGTAGGAAAAATACTTGGCCGGGTGCTTGATGCACACAATCGGAATACTGTGGTCTTCCAGTTCGATGCCCATGCAACGCGCCCGCGCCTGCTCCCCTTCCAAATCGAACAGTTCCACCGGGCTGTGTCCCACCGAAAGCTTCCCCATCGCCTCCTCGAAATGGTTCGCCGCCGACACCCCCGCCACGATGCACGCATCGGGCTTGAGGATGCCCGCCACCTGGCTGAAAATGCCCCAGCCACGCATATAGTCCCGGTAGGTGGGGCGTTCCTTGGCGTATTCGTCCCCGCTGTAATCCATCACCCGCTGCACCAAGTTGTAGTACGCGATACCTTCCCACAAACCCGCCGGATCTGCCGGTTCGCCCCCGGCCAGGACCCTGCTCAGGTTCTGGTACGTCGGACTCCTCCACTCCTGCCCTATCGGACATTCCTCCACGCACTGCCGCGTCTCCAGGATGTTCACGGGACCCTCCGAGGCCCCCCGCTCAAAGTTCCCCGCATCGTCCTGTACCGAATAATGCGATTCGGCCACCACCAACACCCGGTGCTTCCCTTGCGCGTAGTTCTTCCCCACCCAGGGGAGCCAGACCAATCCCTCGACCCGAGAAAAGGCCGCATCGAATTGCTTGTCGCTGCCTGTCAAGGCGTCTTCCTTGTATTCCATATCTCGTCGTTTAAAAGGTTTGTCCGGGAAAGGACGGCCTGAGCGGAACCGCTTCCCCGGCCCCGTCCACACCGCGTTTCAAGTATCTCTTGGCAAGAGATACTTTTTCCGCCGTAAGACGCGATGAAACAACCTTTTGCAAAGAAATGCCGGACGGAACCTTTCCGGGTCCCATGCACGGGAAAGAGACACTTGCACGCCGGGAAACGCCTCTGTTTCAAAATTGTTCGTACCTTTGCCGCCACTTTTCAGTATCTCTTGCCAAGAGATTTGCGCTCCTTTCATATCCCGTTTATAATCATCCGGTTGGCCCTGTCCACCGCGCTCGTGTCGAGCGTGGCGAGATAAATTTGCGTGACCCGCTCCGAGCTGTGGCCTAGGCCGTCGCTGATCACCGAAATCGGCACCTCCTTGGCTCTGGCCAGGCTCGCCCACGAATGCCGCGCGCAATACATCGTCAAGGCTTCCTTCAGGCCTAACCGCCTCCCTATCTCTTTCAGGCTCCGGTTCACCGCGTACTGCCGGTTCCGGTAGGCCGAACGGGCATGAGGGTCGTCCCTGCGCAATACCGGCAAGAGATACGTTCCCCCCGCAACCTGCCGCCGGGCCTCCCCGGAATCGTCCCGACCCCGTCTCCTGCCCGCCCGGCAGGAAGCCGTCCCTTTCCCCTTGGCCTCTCCCTTGGCTTCGCCGCCGACCTCGCCGCCAAGAGCCATCGCCTCCGCCGCCCGCCAGACCGCCTCCAAGGTATCCTGCATCGGTTTCTCCCAGCGGACGGACAACGGCTTGCCCGTCTTGCGGCGCATATACGAGAGGACGCCCGCCTTCAAATCGGCTTGCCGAAGCCCCGCCATGTCCACGAACGCCATGCCCCGCGTGTAAAAACTGAAAAGGAAGAGATGCCGGGCGTAATCCAGCTCCGGCTCGCCCGTCAAATCCAATGTCCGCAGCCCCGTAAGCACCTTCCCGTCCACCGCGCGCTTCCGGGTCCCGGACACCCCCGTGTAGACATCCGCGAAAGGGTTCCGCCGGGGCGCGGGACAAAGCCCCGCCTTCACCGCCTTGTTGCAGGCCGAGCGCAGGTTGCGCAAATAGAACGAGGCCGTGTTGGGGCAGAGGCCCCGGGACAGCAGCCAGGCCTCGTACCGCCGTATCAGGCCCCCCTCCACCTGCCGCAACCCGATGTCCTTCCCCTCCAGGAACCGGGAAAAGCTGTAGGCCGTGGCCCGCCAGATTTCCGCGCGGCGCTGCCGCCCTTCCCGCCGGGCTTCCTCCGCCAGATGCCATAGAAACGCCAGAACCGTCCGGGGACGTTCCTCTCGATGTTTGTTTTTGTGCCTGTCCATTGTCACCTGTGTTTAACCCAAATCGGTCATTAGACTCGCCGAGTGAGTTTCCTGTTTTCGAAGAGGGATGCTTTTGTGCATCTTGTTCGCTTCTGTCCGCATCTTGCTCCTCGCTACGCCTCGACGTAGCCCGCTACGCCTTCGGCTAGGCCAGAAGCATGCTGCATGACATAAGCGGACAATCTACCCAAAGTCTAATGACCGATTTGGGTTTAAGAAGCTGTTTAAATTTATTTGTTTGAAGCATCGGGAGGGGATTTGGAGGAATGGTGCCGCGTTTTTCAAAGGAGGATAGCCCGCTATCGGACGTGAAAAAGGCAAGCCAGACCCGGAATAGCCCCCGATGGGCAAACAAAATCCTGAAACCGTCCCCTGAAATTCATTCTTTTCAGGATTGCAAGAAATTTTAAACAGCTTCTCTGAATCTTTCTTTGGGGTCTAACATATTTTTTATAACTTGCCACTGTTTATCAGTCAGGTTGGTTGGGTACTTATGCATAACTTTAATGTCTTGATAATCATAAAGTTACGAAAAATATTCCAATCAACCTACTGATTTACAACTAATTATAAATAAATTTAAACAGATTCAGAAAATATTCACTGCGCTCTGTTTTTGACGGCATCCTGTACATCGTGAAGACCGGCGTGCAGTGGAGAAT
>CALUHO010000054.1 GCA_944320465.1 uncultured Bacteroidales bacterium
CGCCTTCGGCTAGGCGAGAAGCATGCTGCATGACACAAGCGGGCAATCTCCCCAAAGTCTAATGACCGATTTGGGTATAATGATGCGCCTGATAGTTGTATAATCAAAAAATCAAAAGTATGAGACAGTTTGCTTTTCTGTTTTTGGAGATGTGGATGCCTCTGGTCCTGTTGCCGGGGCTGGCGGATTGCCATGCGCAATCTTTGATGCAAGGTTCGCAAAGAACCATGTCGATAAAGTTGGCAGATGTCCGTCCGTTCGACAGCAAGGATAAGGCAAGAATCTCTTTGGACGTGCAGTTCGATTGGGGCGACGGTTCAGGATACCAGTTGCTTCTGGATTCCGATGCTACGGCTTACGGGGAAGCCATTCCGGAAACAGGGGAATTGGTGAATGGGGAAGTGCCGGATGGATTGTACGATGTCTTTGAATACAAGATTCCGGAGAATGCCACTCCCGTCTTTGGCGATCATGCCTTCCTGCGTGAAGGCGAGACGATGACGATAGAGGTTCCGGCCGGGGCTTACGATTATGGTGTGGTGAATCCTGCTGATGCTTGGACTATCTATTTTGCAGGCGGCAATGACTCTCGTGGAAACGATGTGGAATTTGCTGCTGGCGTCGAATATGTTTTTACGATAGAAGAGGCAGGAGGTGCGGACAACTGTGTATTGAAAGTCCGGGAAAATCAGGATCTGGCACTTACTGCCATTACAAGCCCGGTGATGTCGGAAGGACTGACCGGACAAGAAGAGGTGACAGTGGTCGTTGAGAATCTGGGAAAGAACGATGTAAGCGATTACCGTTTGTCGTATTATGTGGGGGACAATGCTCCGGTAACGGAAACCGTGGATCGCATCTTGGCCGCCGGCGATACGATGTCTTATACTTTTCATGCCAAGGCTGATTTGAGTCAGCCCGGCGTTTTTTATCCGATCACGGTCTTTGTGGAATGCGAGAACGATGTGGTTCCATCCAATGACACGTTATCTGCGGAGATTTTCCATATAGGTCCTCTTGCTGCTCCGTTTGTCTGCGATTTTGAAGAGGAGGCCGATATGTTCTGGTGGGATGTCGTTGATGCCGATAGGGACGGTGTGTGCTGGCAATGGTCGATGCTTGGGCGGGCAATGGTCCGTTTTGCCTTGGACAATCCTCTTGATGATTATCTGGTGACATTATGTCCTGTTCATCTGGATGCCGGGAAAGCTTATGCCGCGTTTGAGTATGATGCCATGGATGAAAACTGTCCTGAATCATTGTCCGTGCTTTATGGAACGAGCAAGGATCCGGGCCGGATGGAATCCGTGTTGGAACTGAACCATTTTGCAAGAGGGACTGATGCCGTCCGGTATGGTTTGGCGGTGTTGGATATAGAAGAAGCCGGCGATTATTATTTTGCGTTCCATGCTTCTTCCGATCCGGACATGTTTGGTCTTTGGATTGACAATGTGGAAATAGGCCAAGGAGCTTATGAAGGTAAGCCGGACTTGGCTGTAAAGGAGGTTGTCCTGCCGTTTTCCGGTTGCGGTTTATCGGCAGAATCCCTTGTCCAGGCTCGTGTAGCCAACAGGGGAAGGACGGATATCGTTTCTTATGAGCTTTCTTATACGGTGGGGGATGAGACACGGAGCAAGGTTTTTCATGGTTTGCCCGAGGGTGCTGACACGGTGGTGTCTTTCGCTGAGGAAAGTCTGGATTTATCGGAATGGGGAACCTATCAGGTGCGAGTGGAAGGACGTGTCCTTGAGTCTTTGTCGGGAAAGCGGGAGGAGAATCTGATTGATAATGCCGCGGAGGCAGCCGTGATAAATTTTGAACCGGTAGAAGCTCCTTTTGTGACGGATTTTTCGGACACACTGCAGCGTGCGGACTGGCTGGATGGCGGCTATTGGATCTGGAATGATGCTTGGGCGGCCTACGGCGGAAGAAGCGGTACCTCGCTTGTTTCCCGCTGCGTGTCCCTGGAAGAAGGGGTGGGCTACCGTTTTTCCATGAGGTATCGGGCAGGCCTTTATTTGTTCGGGCTTCAGGTCCAGGAAGATTTCATGGTGCTCTGCGGCCCGACAGGAACAGATATCGGAGGCTGGGATACCTTGTGGGCAGGGCAAAGGTATGAAGACGGTTTTGTCACAGAAGACGTTTCTTTTGTTTGCAGGAATTCTGGAAATTATGGTTTTGCTATTGTGACAAGCGGTTATTTGTGGATACAGGAGGCCGCTGTTAAGAGAGTCGATGAATATGATGTCCGCGTGGAGTCTTTCTCGACTTCTGTCCCAAGGTTGATGCCGGAAGAGCATGGCACGGCTCTTCAGATGGCAACAGCAGGGGTGAGGAATCGCGGCATGCAGGCCGTTGATGTCCTGGTGGAAATATTGCAAAAGGACGTGGTCTTGGGTATGGATACCGTTTCCTTGGATGGGCTGGACGATTACGGGCTTGCAGATGTGAGATTCGCTTTGGCACGCACGCGGGCGGGAGATACGTTGGATTTGAAAGTCCGTGCCACGGTGATCGGACAGGAAGAGTCTGATGCCACCTTGGACAACGAGATGCGGATTCGTTCGTATATCACAGAAGAAGAGATGGCGTATGATGCGGTGACAGAGGAAATGTTTGCTGATTCTACCCATCGCATCGGATCTGAGGAAAATCTGGCATGTGGGCTTCCGTTCTGGGTGCCAGTCAAGGATACGTTGACGCATATTGTCGTGGGCTGGGGGTATCCATCGGGAGAGCCTGTGGTGCTGACTATCCATGAATGGGATCCTGAATCGGGGCGTTTGGGAAATCTGGTGTGCGAAAAAAAAGTGGACGCAGGGACGGAGTCAGGTTTTGTCCGTTATGAGGTGGGGCCATGGCTCTTGGATTCTGGCTTTTACATGGTGTCGGAGCAAACTGCCGGCTATATTTTGCTGGCGGATGCATCGGAGGATGGTTTCCTGTATGTGTCTTCTATGGATCCGCCTTTGTTGCAATATGGTGTCGGTTATCCGGCAATCCGTCTTTTCTTTGGAAAGAATGCAGCTTTGCCGTATAGGGACGTGGAAGTTGTGGATATTGTCAGGCCTCGGTTGGATGGCGTGTTTTCCTCAGAAGAAGAAGTTGTGGCCAGAGTGCGGAACAACGGGTCTGATTCCGCTTATGTGGTTGTGACTTTGGATGTGAATGGCAGGCATGCCGGATCCCGGAATCTGGGTATGGATTCTGGGGAGACAGAAGATGTATCGTTCGTGATAGATATGTCGGAACCGAATCTTGAATACAGATTGACTGCTTTTGTGCAGATGCCCGGGGATATGGCTCCTGAAAATGATACTGTGACCCGAGTGGTGGAATCAAGGGTTGCCAATAATGCTATCGGTGTGCCTTCCAGCGTGTTGCTGTATCCGAACCCGTCCGATGGTTTGTTCACGGTCGAGTTGGCTGAGCCGGCCCGGATAGAAGTCTGCGACATGGCGGGCTGCCGGATTCATGAGGAAGAATGTGCTGTTGCCGGGAAATACGAGATCGATTTGCGGGGGCGGGCATCGGGAATGTTTTTGATCCGTATAGTCTTTGATGGAGGAGTATCTACGCACAAATTATTGATAAAGTGAAGTTTGACGGGTGTTCCGGGTGGCTTCGAGCGTTTTCCCGGGACACCCCTTCCCTGGCAGAATCCCGTCTTTTTATTCGGGCTTGTGGCAGCGGTTCAAATGTCCTGGCATTGCTTTTGCGTCAAGGCATCCTTGCTGGACAATGGAATGAGATCGGTTTTCGGCGGCTACTCTTCCGTCAAGGCGTTCAGAAGGAAACTTTGCGTGCGTTCCGACAAAGGGATGCTCAGTTTTTTCCGGATTTGGTAGATGACCGCTTCGACCGTACGGGCAGAACGGTGCGTGATCGAGGCGATTTCTTTGTTGCTCATGTTCAGGAACAGCAGGGCGCAGATGCGGCTTTCGTTAGGTGTGAGGTTGGGATAGCGGGATTGCAGCCGTTGGAAGAATCGGGGATGGAGTTCTTCAAAATGCACGCTGAATTCCTGCCAGATTTGATCGGGGTCGTAGATTCGCAGCATTTTTTCCATTTCCTGCAATATGGGTTTGCAGTCGGCGTATGTGCTGAGGCTTTTCATCTTTTTCAATGCTTGCCCGTAGTACTCCAAGGTATGATTCTGTTGGCTCAGCATCAAGGATATTTTGGCTAATTTCTTGTTTTTGCTTTCAATGTCTTCCTGATATTGGTGGGCAAGCCTTTGGGTTTCTTCTTGGCTGTTTTCTTGTAAATGGTTCAGGGCCTTGTGCAGGTTTTGGTTCGTTTTCTCTTTCGATTTCAATTTATGGCGGTATACCTGCAATAGGGAACCCAGGAGAATCAATGTGGCGAAACCTGCAATCAGGAAAAGAGTCTTGTTCCGGTTTTTCAATTTAGCCTTCAGGTATTCCGATTGCAGGATTTGCTGTTGGAGAAGGCTTTCCTTTTGTTCGTGCTCCAAATCGGCCTGCATGGCCTTGTCCCGGATTTGCAGGTTCGTGACTGAATCTTTCAGGGCTGAACCTTGGAAAAGGTAGTCCCAGGCTTTCCGGTAATTGCCTTGTTCGGCGTAGATGGAAGACATGTGGATGAGGATGGAGCTTTGGTTGTGCAGCAGCTTGTTCTGCTGTGCCGCTTTCAAGGCGATCCGGTAATATTCCAAGGCTTTTCCGTAATCTTTCTCTGAAATGTAGATTTCTGCAATGTTTTGCAGGCAAAGCACGTAACTGTGGGATAGGTTGCCTTCACGCTGATAGGCATCGATGATTTTGAACAAGAGGTCTTTGGCTAATTCTGTCTGGCCTGTTTTCAAGTAAAGCAAGGCCATGTTCTGGTTATGCGTGGTCAGGAAAGCGGTCTGTTTCAGGGCTATGGCATAAGTTTCGGTACGTTCCATCTCTTCAATGGCGTCTTGGTACCGGCCTTGTTCGTATAGCAGGGCTGATTTGTGGTTGCTGAAGATGAAGAGCGTGTTGGTGTCTGTTTGATGCAAGGCGTTGGTAGAATCAATGAGCCTTTGGGCTTGAAGGATGTGTTTTTCAGCCACGGGTAATTGGTTCAGGTTGATGAATACCATGGAGAGGAACGCATGCGATCGGATTTGGAGGTCTGGATCGGGGCTATTGTCCAATATATGATACAAGTGCTGGGTGCTTTCTTCGTAATCGCCTTGGTAAAAGCAGATTCGGGCTAATCTGTAGAGGATTTCTTCCTCTTGCCCGTCAGCGTCGGTTTGCTGGCTGTATTCAAGTGCTTTTTGGTAGCATCTTTTAGCCAAAGTATATTGCCCTTCGGACTCCCGCAGACTGCCCTTTTGCTGGAGCAGGCCGGCAGCTGACGCCCAATCTTTTTCATGAGTGCTTTGCTTGATCAATGAATCAAGGGCTTTTGCCTTGTCAGCCGTGGAATACAAAGGGTTCTGCAAGATATACCGGAAGAATTCCCGGTTTTCCTTAGCCGGAGTATCGGCCCGGCATGGGACGATGCAGGCTGAAATGAACAGGCACGAAAGATATTTTGCAATTGTCCTGATCGAGGGGTTCATTCGGAGTTTTTGTTATGTTCTATTCCACGGCCAGCACCAAGCCTTTGAGGTATTCTCCTTCCGGGTGGTAGATGTTTACCGGATGGTCGGCAGGCTGGGTGAGCTGGTGGAGGATGCGGACTTTGCGCCTGCTTTGAGCCGCCGCGCTGAAGATGGCCAAGCGGAAGTCTTCCCGGCTGACAGCTTGGGAGCAGGAAAAGGTGAAAAGGATGCCGTTCGGAGCGATTTTCTTGAAGGCTAATGCGTTCAGGCGGCGGTATCCTTGCAGAGCTTGGTGCAGCACTTTCTGGTGCTTGGCGAAAGCCGGCGGGTCGAGAATGATGAGGTTGAAATGCTGATCCATGCTTTGCAGGTACCCGAAAGCGTCATCGGTCAAAGCCTGATGCCGGGGGCATTCCCCGAAGTTCAATTCCACATTCTTCCGCGCCAGCTCGATAGCTTTGGCCGAGCTGTCCACCGAGACCACTTCGGCCGCTCCGCCCCGCAGCGCGTAGAGCGAGAAACCTCCGGTGTAGCAGAACATGTTCAGGACATGACGGCCTGCGGCGTAATGCTCCACTAGGCTCCGGTTGTCGCGCTGATCGATGAAGAAGCCGGTTTTCTGGCCTTCTATCCAGTTGGGATAGAAGAGGATGCCATTCTCCAACGCGGCTTGTCCGGGCGATGCCGCATCGGTTGCCGGGTATTTTTCCGTGCAGTCTTTGTCCTGGCTGAGGTGTGCTTTGTCCCCGATGGGTTCGTCCAGTAAAATAGTATCATGGAGAAGATAGCCGTCCTCGGGATTGAGCCCGGCCTTGAAAGGCAGGGTGTTCTCGGATTTGTAGTAGACATCTTTCACGGTGCCTTGGCTCTCGTGGCAGATGGCTTCGGCAATCATCCGGCGGTCGAGGTGCATTCCGGGGGAATGAGCTTGCATGACAGCGGTATGTCCATAGACATCGATGACCAATCCGGGCAGGAAGTCGCCTTCGCCGTGGACGAGCCGGAAAGCGGTGTTGTCGGGGCGGACGAGTTTCAGGTTACGGCGCAGCTGCCATGCTTGGCAAAGGCGTTCTCGGTAAAATCCCTCATCGATGGGACGTTCTTGGAAGGAAAGGATGCGGACGGCGATGCTCCCTGCCTGGGTATGGCCGATGCCGAGGAACTCGTGCTGCGAAGAATAGACGGCAGCCTTGTCGCCTTCTTCTATGCTTTGGCCGTTGGTGTCTTCAATATGATTGATGGCGCCGGAGAATACCCAAGGATGGAAACGTTTCAGGGATTCTTCCTTGCCGGGTTTGAGGATGATTTTGGGATAGCTCATATGGTAGTATATATGCAATTTAGGTGCGAAGATACGATTGTTCTTGCATTTTCGAAAAAAAGTAGTACCTTTGCAGTCCAATATCGCGGGGTAGAGCAGTGGTAGCTCGTCGGGCTCATAACCCGGAGGTCGCAGGTTCGAACCCTGCCCCCGCAACCAGAAGCCTTGCTCAAAACAGATTGTGCAAGGCTTTTTTAGCATAAGGACACCGCTTTTTCTACGGGAGCTTTGCAGGATGTCGTGTAAGGTTCGCTCGAAGAGGAAGGGTCTGAAAGAAATGCATCGTAACGAACTGCATCATAAAGACGGCTCTGCCTTAAAATTTGACAGACATGCGTAATATCGTAGCCATCGTCGGCCGCCCCAATGTGGGCAAATCCACTCTGTTCAACCGTCTTACACAAAGCCGCAGTGCCATTGTGGACGAAACCAGCGGCGTGACCCGGGACCGGAACTACGGCGTGGGCGACTGGTGCGGCAAGGAGTTTTCCGTGATTGATACCGGCGGTTATCTTTTGGATGACGAAGACCATTTCAACAAAGAGATTCGTCGGCAGGTGCAATTGGCTATCGACGAGGCGGATGTGATTCTTTTTCTGGTGGATGGGATGCAGGGTCTGACCTCGATGGATCAGGATGTGGCCGATTTGCTTCGCCGGACTTCCAAACCGGTTATCTTGGTGGTCAACAAGATAGATACGCCCAACAAGGAATATGCGATGGGCGAGTTTTACGGCTTGGGCTTCGATCAGGTGTATCCTCTTTCGGCGGTGAACGGTTCTGGCACCGGCGATTTGCTCGATTTGGTGGTCAAGGACATGAAGGATGTCCAGGAACTGATTCCGGACGATTTGCCGCGCGTGACGGTGATCGGCCGTCCGAATGTGGGCAAGTCGTCCATCATCAACGCCTTCATCGGGGAGGATCGGAATATCGTGACCCCGATTGCCGGCACGACCCGCGACACGGTCTTTACCCGTTACAACCAGTTCGGATTCGATTTCTACTTGGTGGATACGGCCGGCGTGCGCCGCAAGCAGAAGGTGAAGGAAGACATTGAATTCTATTCGGTGATGCGCTCCATCCGGGCTATCGAGAACAGCGATGTCTGCGTGCTGATGCTCGATGCCACGGCGGGCTTGGAGGCGCAGGATTTGAATCTTTTCGGGCTTTGCCGCCGCAACAACAAAGGCGTGGTTGTGGTGGTCAACAAATGGGATTTGGTAGAGAAAGAGAACAATACATTGGTGAGATACCGGGAACGCATCCTGGAACGCTTGGCACCGGACAACGATGTGCCGGTAGTGTTCGCTTCGGTGATAAACAAGCAGCGTATATATCAGGTGCTGGAACGGGTCAAGGAAGTGTACGAGAACCGGAGCCGCCGGGTTTCCACCTCGGAGCTGAACGATACCTTGATGCCGATTTTGAAGCAGACACCGCCGCCTATTTATAAAGGAAAGACGGTCAAGATTAAGTATGCGACCCAATTGCCTATCAAGTACCCGGCTTTCGTGCTGTTCTGCAATTTGCCTCAATATGTGAAAGAACCTTACAAGCGTTTTGTGGAAAACCAGCTGCGTAGCTTGTGGAACTTTTCCGGCGTCCCGGTGAAGGTGTTCTTCCGTGAAAAATAAAGTGCAAATCGAGAGCAGAGCCTCGGCATAGCGCGGTCTATAGCGGTGGGAAAGCCAAGCTTGCTTGTGCTTCCCCCGCCGCCATAGACCGCAGCGAAGCCAAACGAAGTTTGGGCTATGCCGAGATGCCGCCTTTATTCGCTGCGGAGCAGCAAATAGTGCAAGCCGAGAGCGAAGTCAAACCTTGATACCAGCCATGAGAATCGATAAGTACCTTTGGTCTATACGTCTTTTCAAGACCCGTACCGAGGCTTCGGAAGCCTGCCGCTTGGGTCGGGTCCGTATCGGGGATGATATTGTCAAGGCGGCCAAGGAATTGAAGCCGGGCGATGTGATTAATCTGAACCGCCACGGCGTGGTCCTGTCTTATAGAGTCTTGGATTTCCCTAAAAACCGGGTCGGAGCGGCCAAAGTCCCTGAGTTCGCATTGGATGTGACCTCGCCGGAGGAATTGGAAAAATTGGCCATGCAGCGGGCGCCTTCCTTTGAACGCCGTGACCCGCGGACCGGCCGTCCTACCAAGCGAGACCGTCGTGAAATCGACCAGTTCAAGAGCATGGACTGGGACGAGGATTGGGATTAGACACCGAGTCCGGGACTTGCTTTAATTGTACAAGATATAGGATTGCAAGGAACTGGAATCGCAACAGGGAGGAATCAGCTTTATGCCATTGGATCCTATCGAGACTGGATGTTTTAGAGTCTAGCGACTTCATCCATTGTGAGGCCGGTGGCTTGGGCAATCTGTCTTGCCTCCATGCCCATTCCTTGCATCGGCTTGGCTATGCGAGTCTTTCTTCGTCGATGCCTTTTTCGATGCCCTTTTTCATACCTTCTTTCATACACTGTCTCATCCCCTTGCCAAATCCTTCTTCGATGGCGCATAGTCCATCTGTGCCTTGTAGTCCCGGTAGGCTTTCAAGTCGCGTTCGTAGGCATAGCGTTCGTCCGGGGGCAAGGATTCAACATTGGTTACTTTGGCCAGCCGTTCGAAATCCCAGCCTTCTCCGGGAATCCCTTGCCGGGATAGAGCCTTGCCGCTATAATAAATCGCTCGTTCCCGGTAGCTTTTCTGTGAACCGGCTTGCATCTCGATAATGATGGAAAAGCAATTAAACCCAAATCGGTCATTAGACACGCCGGGGCTGTTTTCGGTTAGGAAAATGAGGCTTTCGGGCATCTTGCCC
>CALUHO010000055.1 GCA_944320465.1 uncultured Bacteroidales bacterium
GCGGGCAAGATGCCCGAAAGCCTCACTTTCCCAATCAAAAACGGACTCGGCGTGTCTAATGACCGATTTGGGTTCAAGTGTCATGGGGGCGGGCAATAAACCGCAGAAAGCCCTCTTGGCAATTCTCCGCTAAGGCCCTTCCTGCCCGCCAATTATAGCTTGAATCAGATTTTCCAGTTGCGGACAAAATCCACCGATTTCTGGATCAGCGGGTACATCACGCTATCGTCTTCCACAAAGGCTACTTCCTTGCGGTAAGCGGCCAGGAATTCTTCCAGAATCGGGGAAGTCTTGACCGGACGGCGGAACTCGAAAGCCTGGGCGGCATTGAACAGCTCGATGGCCAGAACCCGTTCTGTATTGTCCATGACGCGGTAGGCCTTGGTAGCCGCGTTCGCCCCCATGCTCACATGGTCTTCCTGCCCTTGCGAAGATTCAATCGAATCCACGCTGGCCGGGCAGCACAACTGCTTGCTCTGGCTTACAATCGAAGCAGCGGCATACTGCGGAATCATGAAACCGCTGTTCAGGCCCGGCTTCTTGACCAGGAAGCTCGGCAGTTCCCGCTTGCCAGCAATCAGCTGGTAGGTGCGGCGTTCGGAAATATTGCCCAATTCGGCCACGGCGATGCTCAGGAAATCCTGGGTCAAGGCCAAAGGCTGGCCGTGGAAGTTGCCGGCCGAGATGACCAAATCCTTCTCCGGGAAAACCGTCGGGTTGTCGGTCACGGCATTGATTTCCTCGAACGTGATCCGGCTCACATACTCGATGGCATCCTTCGAAGCCCCGTGAACCTGCGGGATGCAGCGGAACGAATAGGGATCCTGCACATGCGTCTTGTGACGCTTAATCATCTCGCTGCCTTCCAAGTATCTGCGGAAAGCCGCAGCGGTATCCACCTGGCCTTGGTGACGGCGTACTTCCTGGATTTCAGGATAGAACGGCTCGATGCGGCCATCGAAGGCTTCCAGCGACAAAGCCCCGATCAAATCGGCCATCTTGCTCAGATGCTGCGCCTTCATCACGTTGTGCACCGCGAACGCGCTCATGAACTGCGTGCCGTTGAGCAAAGCCAAGCCTTCTTTGGAGGCCAGCTCCACCGGCTGCCAGCCATGCTTGGCCAGCATTTCCGAAGCCGGGCGTTTTTCCCCGTCCACCCAGACTTCACCCAAGCCGATCAAAGGCAAGCACATGTGCGCCAACGGAGCCAAGTCGCCCGATGCGCCTAACGAGCCTTGCTGGTAAACCACCGGCAGCACATCGTTGTTGAAGAAATCCACCAAACGCTGGATGGTCACCACCTGCACGCCCGAATTGCCGTAGGACAGAGACTTTATCTTCATCAGCAGCATCAGCTTCACCACTTCCTGCGGCACCGGTTCGCCTATGCCGCAAGCGTGCGACATCATCAGGTTCTTCTGCAACTGCGAAAGCTGCGCCTCGGAGATGCTCACATTGCACAGCGAGCCGAAACCGGTCGTTACCCCGTAAATGGGTTCGGGATGGGTCTTGGTCTTCTGGTCCAAATAGTCGCGGCATTTCTGCACGGCCGCAATCACCTCCTTGGAGAGGCTGATTTGCCAATGGCCGTCGATGATTTGCCCGATTTCCTCGAAAGAAAGGTCTTTCAAGGTGATTTCAAATGTCTTTGTTTCCATTATCCTTGTTTTTTCTTTTCCTGCTTATTTCGTTCACCATCTCAAAATCATCCCCGCGTAGCCCTGCTGTGCCTTTCCCGTCGGGGCGAACCTATCGCCACAGATTGCCGCTCCATCGGGCTTCATCCCCTCTTATGCCTCGCCTCCGGTACACCATCGGACCATCCCGCCTCGCCCCCTTCCGCTCCTATGGCTCCGGAATCCTACAGCCGCTCTTTCAGCCAAGCAAGCAACGCATCCGTCGCCAGGCTCTCCTGTTCGCCCGACTTCATGTCCTTGACAACCACCCGCCCCGCTTCGTGTTCCTTCTCGCCCAATACCGCCACGAACGGGATATGCAGGTTGTCGGCATACGAGAACTGCTTCTGCAATTTGGCAGCCGAAGGATAGATTTCCACCGATATGCCTGCCTTGCGCAAGGCCGAAGCCGGGGCGAACGCCCAAGCCTGTTCCTTGGCACCGAAATTGACAAACAGCAGCTGGGTGCCGCTCATCGTGCTTTCCGGGTACAAATCCAAGTCGTTCAGCACATCATAGATGCGGTCGGCCCCGAACGAAATCCCGACGCCCGATACGCCCTTCATCCCGAAAACCCCGGTCAGATCGTCGTAACGGCCGCCTCCGCAGATGCTGCCCATCGCTACGTCCAAGGCCTTGACCTCGAAGATGGCCCCTGTATAATAGTTCAGCCCACGTGCCAGGCTCAAATCCAATTCATGCGGCACGGACACCTGCATTTCTTCGAGCAAGCCGAACAAAATCTTCAGTTCTTCCACCCCTTTCAACCCGGTCTGGCTTTCTTTCAGAAAACTTTCCAGGATGGCGGTCTTTTCGGAAAACGAACCTGTCAAAGTCAGGACAGGCATCAATTTGTCAATGGCCGCTGCATCAATGCCCCGTCCTGCCAGTTCTTCCTTGACGGCATCCAAGCCGATTTTATCCAACTTGTCGATCGCCACCGTGATATCGGTCATCTTGTCCGCATGGCCTACCGCTTCCGCAATCCCGTACAGGATCTTGCGGTTGTTGATCTTGACCATGACCCGGATCCCGAAACGGGCAAAGACTTCCTCCATCATCTGCACCAATTCGGCTTCGTGCAGCAAGGAATCCGATCCGATCACATCGGCATCGCATTGGTAAAACTCGCGGTAACGTCCCTTCTGCGGACGATCGGCCCGCCATACGGGTTGTATCTGGTAGCGTTTGAACGGGAAGCAGAGTTCATTCTGATGCTGGACCACGAAACGGGCGAAAGGCACGGTCAGGTCGTAACGAAGCCCTTTCTCGCTGATTTTCGGCAACAAGGACCGGCTCAACGCCTCGGTATCCGCATAATGGCCTTGCCATTGGCCTTGGGCATCGATCAAGCCCGCCTTGTCGGCGAAATTACCGGAATTGAGAATCTTGAAGAGCAGCTTGTCGCCTTCTTCCCCGTATTTGCCCATCAAAGTGGACAGGTTTTCCATGGCCGGCGTTTCGATAGGCAGGTAGCCGTGCAGGCGATAGACTTCGCGTATGGTTTCAAAGATATAGTTCCTGCGCCGCATCTGCACCGGCGTGAAATCCCGGGTTCCTTTTACTGTACTCGGTTTCATTGAGTTATTTTGTTGAATATCTTTTATGAATTTGCTTTTCGACCTCGAGGCGGGCATAGGGACGCTCTTCCGTGCCGTTTTAGTCGAAAAGTTCCGGTTCCGGATACAGCCTGAACGAATGCCGGTGGAACGGGGTCACGCCCAATCGGGCAATCGTCTGGTAATGATCCGCCGTCGGATAACCTTTGTTCCTGGCCCAACCGTAGCCCGGATATTGCAAATCCAGCTCTTTCATGCAATCGTCCCGACAGGTCTTGGCCAGAATCGAAGCCGCTGCAATCGAGAGAAGCTTGCCATCCCCTTTTACCACGCAGCTATGTGGCACTTGGCCGTAGGGCTTGAAGCGGTTCCCGTCCACGGTGATGAATTCCGGCTGCGGGTCCAAACTGGCCAAAGCCAGGTGCATAGCCTTGATAGAAGCATTCAGGATGTTGATCCGGTCTATCTCCTCGGCTTCGACCCGGGCGACCCCATAGCTCAGCGCATCGTGCAGGATTTCTTCCCGCAAGGCGTAACGCGCTTTCTCGCTCAGTTTCTTGGAGTCGTCCAAAACCTCGTTCCGGTAATCAGGAGGGAAAACGACCGCCGCCGCGAAGACCGGCCCGGCCAGGCATCCTCTGCCCGCCTCGTCGCATCCGGCCTCTATCCGGAAATCGGAAAACCTTGCTGCCAGCATATCGATCCTGCCTGAAAGCGGCAAATTACAAATCATCGCGGCAGAGCGGCATGGTCATGCAACGGCATCCCCCGCCTCCGCGTACCAATTCGGAACTTTCCAAGGTATAGACCATCAAGCGGTTTTCATCCTCCGTCTCCACTTTCCGCTTTCCATCCACCACGTCCCAGGCTTCCACCACTTCGAAACCGGCTTTCGACAAGGCCTCGATCGTATGCAGGTTGCGGCCGTAGCCCATGATCTTGCCGGGCGCGAAGGCAAAGAAATTGGCTCCGCTATGCCACTGCTCCCGGTCGGGATACATCCCGTAATCATCCCCGCAGAAGATGGGATCGTAATCGTAACCGATTTGATGCAAGGCTTCCAGCACGTTGTCGCATACCGTTTCATGCACCACGCCGTTTTCCACTTTGAGCAAGCGGGTCGCATACGCATTCCGGCCCAGCAGCAAGGGCTTGTACATCATGCAATGGCGGCGGCTCAGGAATGTGAACACCATGTCCATGTGGATAAAGGATTCCGGATCATGGGGCAGTTCCTGCGTAATCACATAGAAAAGAGAAGATTCCCGACGTCTGATGTTGATGAAGGCATCCACCCCGTTGCGGTTGGAACGCGCGCCTTGGCCTATCACGAACACGTTGGGCGCGGCTACCAGGAAATCGCCGCCTTCCAGACGGGTGCCTGCCGGCGCATTCTCCCATGGATTGACCCAAGCCTGGCTGGCGGTGAAGAACGGATGGTATTTATAAATGGTGTCGGTTATCAGGATTTCCACCGAACGGACCTTGGTGGCCATATGGGTCGGCATGGCATGATGATTGAAGCAGACCCCGATGTCGCGGGTGAAGTAGAGGTTGTACATCGGATTCATGGCCGTTCCCGGCAGGCCGTCCACCAAGGATTTGCCCAAGGTCTTGGCATCCAGGCTTTCCAAATGCCGCAAAGTCTCTTCGGGGACGCCTTCTCCCCGGAGCTTGCCCATGATATAGTTTTTCGATTCCGGTACTTTTTCCAAGACTTCCCGGAGAAGGTCGTCAATATAGAAAGGCGTGCAGACGCCCGACAAAATAGCTTCCAGCTGGCGGTATTCCTTCTGCGCCGGCCGAGTCGACAGCAAATCGCTATACAATGCTTCCTTGATGGTAGCTGGAGTCATGTTTTCCAATTCCGGCCCCGGCCTGTGCAGAACCACTGCCCGCAACCGGCCTATTTCGGAATTCAAATTCACCTGCAATGTCATATATGATGTTTTCTGTTACGCTCTATCCTGTTTTCCCCTACTCTATAGTATGGGCCTCAATGGAATAAGTTTCCGAACGGCCGGTACGGCTGTCTTTCTTCGTAAAAGAGGTTATAAGCCCACCTCCGTCTGTCTTATAGGAAAACTCCATCAACCTGATTCTTTCCGATCCTGTCTCCAGAGACAAATCACTGGGCATATTCCGATTTGCCTTGCCTTGCAAACCAATCGACCACAAAGGCAATCCTTCCATGAATTCCCGTTCCACCAACCAGCACAGCAAATCCACATTCATGGTATTTGCCAACGGGGCATCCCCGTATCCCAATCGATAAATCCTGCTTCCCGCTGTTATGCTTTCCACATTACCATTCGAATTCCACCCTATTTCCAAATGGAACTGAGTTTGGGACGAATCCCGCAACCACGATTTGGTCAAACCTGACAATCGTGCTTCGGCATCGTACACGTATTCCATTCTGATACCATCCAATGAGTCTTCCACCCATAAGAATTGCCCGTTTTCTCCCACAGAAGTCCTAATGGCATGATTTTCGGCCAAAGCTCCGTCTTGCGATCCATACTGCAAAACCTGTCGCATGATAGAGATAGAGTCGAAAGCCACATAACCATAAATATAATTTTCAGAGATTCCGGAAACAAATCCTTGATTGACAGAAGGACTGTTCCTTTCTATGGAAACCCGCGCAACCCGGCCTTGGTTGTCATAAAAATAACGATAGTCTAAAATCCCGTCCTTTCCCCCGGCATCCTCATCAGATCCAACCAAAGCGATACGGGTCACTTCAGTCCCCTTCCGGGAATCATCATCATTAAAAGCAGAACAGGAACTCATCCATATCGCCAACATCAAGCAAATCCCCAAAAAACTGACTCTCATATGTTTATTTTCTGAATAGCTTTTCTTTTCCGCTTGCCTGCCCGCATCATCTCCCCCAATGGCAAACGAGCATTTCCGCAAGAAAAGCCAATGGAACAAAGAGCAAAAGTAGAGATTTTGTCCTGATAAAAAAAATCTTTACATTTGCCGCCGCAAAAAACAAGAAAACGCCATGAACAATAGCGCAAGAATTGGTATCCAAATTGGTTTAATCGCCGTTGCCATCGTTTTGGCCGTGCTGATTTACCGCAGTATCATGCAACCGGTACGTTTTGATAAAGAAAAGAATATCCGTACCGCCGCATTAGTTCAACAGATGAAAGACATCCGGAGCGTGCAGCAAGCGTACAAAGGCGCTTACGGACGTTATATCAACTGCCCTGACAGCTTGATCCAGTTCCTTGAAAACGGAACAATCCCTTATGTAAAGATGATTGGTACGGTACCCGATACCTTGACCGAGGAGCAAGCCATCGAAATGGGCATCGTCAGCCGTGAAACTTTTACCGAAGACGCATACGAATACTTGTTTATCCAAGACAATGGGCAGAACAAGGACAGAGGCAACGCGGCCCGTTATCAAAACAAGGAGGAATTCCTGGCCAATCTGTTCAAAGTTCCGTATAACACGAGCGGGAAAACAATTCATATGGAATCCGGATACATCGATAAAAGCGGTTACAAAGTACCTGTTTTCGAGGCCAAAGTTCCATTCCAGGATCTGTTGGAAGGCATGGATCGAAACCTGCTCCTGAATGAAATCACCAATGCCGAAACCTACCATAAATACCCTGGAGTAAAGGTAGGAAGCATGGAAGAAGCCATCACGGAAGGCAATTGGGAATAAGTTTGACAAGCATGCCAAAATGCTGGCATGCCGAAGTCCTATCGACCGCGCTACAATTATTGTAACGCGGTCGATTTGCATCTGGGGTATATACCTTGCCACATTATTTGTTTTAAGGGAAAAACATGGACGGTATCAAATGCATAGAACGTATAATCAACCCAAACCTATCCTGCTACCGGGATACGGATTTGCGCATTTGCGTGGCTTTGCAGCATTATGCCGTCTATATAGGCATCGCTCAACGCAGCACGAGGCTTCCCTTGGCCATGGTCACGTATGACTTGTCCAAATCCGATCTTCCTTACAAGGATTGCATCCAACAACTTATCAGGAACGAAGCATTGCTTGATTCAGAATTCAATTACGGCCAGCATACGTTTACTGTCACGGAAGCAAAATCCACTTTGGTTCCGGCAAAACTATACGAAGCCCGGCATGCCAAAGATTATTTGCGGGCCTTATACCTGCTCAAAGGCAAAGAATGCGTGACGCAAGAAAGCGAACCCAATACCAAAAGCCAGATACTGACCGCTTTCAACAATAATTTTTTTGAAGCAGCGCGATTGATTTTTCCTGAACCAAAAGAATTGAATTTCATAAGCATCTATGCCTGCTTGATTCGAGAATTGTTCCAAATGTCCCGGCTATACCGGCGCTATCCTGTCCACGTCTTGCTGCATACCCGAGGAACGGCATTCGACCTTTGCGTCAAAAACCAAGAAGGCTTGCTGTATATCAATACTTTCCCTTTGAGCGATGCCAATAGCCTATTATACTACACGCTTTATGCGCTCAACAAACTCAAATTGGATTTAGGATCCCTAATCCTGTTCTTATGCGGGCAACCACCGCAATTCAACTTGAGCGCCTTGCTCGAAAACCATGTAAGCGCAACAGCCTTCCTACCTGCATCTACTCGTGCCGGCATCTCCAAGGAAATGCCTTACTCACGGTATTTTTCATGTCTTTAATTCTGAATCATGCGAATCATCAGCGGCCAATATAAAGGAAGACGCTTCCAAGCACCCGGAAATCTGCCAGTCCGTCCCACCACAGACGCGGCAAAAGAAAGCCTATTCAATATCTTGAATAATCACCTTGAGTGGGAAGAACTGAGCGTTTTGGATTTATTTGCCGGCATTGGCGGTATTTCATTGGAATTCATATCGCGAGGTGTCAAAAGCGTGCATTCGGTCGACATCCATCCTGACTGTACCGCTTTCATCCGCAGCATGGTGCAAAAATTAGGAATCAACAATCTGCAAGTATTCCGCCAAGATGCATATTCTTTCTTGGAAAGAAGCAGCTATCCCTACAACTTGATTTTTGCCGATCCTCCCTACCAGATGGACAATATCGCCGACATTCCAAACATCGTCCTCAATTCAAAATGCCTGCTTCCTGAAGGAATATTTGTTTTGGAACATTCTGACAAGTACCACTTCATGGAAGATTCCCGTTGCATCGAGGAAAGACGCTACGGCAAAGTCCACTTCTCATTCTTCAAAAAGATACAACTCACTAACGAACCATCTTCTGGGCAAGCGTAGTTCCAACTCTTCAAACCACATTTCTACCAAGGCTTTAACGCATTTACAGCGTGCAGATACAAGGCGCGCGAGGGCGAAGGCGAGGGAGCATACTTAGGTGTCTGCTCCGCAGCGAAAGCAGGCTGCGCCTCGGCATAGCTCAAGCAAGCTTGGCTCTGCGCTCGGCTTGCACTGCCTTTTGACCGAGCCTGAATCCCTCGCGCAACAAAGTAGATGCCTCTATAAATGCATTAAACCCAAATCGGTCATTAGACACGCCAAGTCCGTTTCTGATTGGGGAAATGAGGCATTCGGGCATCTTGCCCGCTTCTGTCCGCATCCTGTTTCTCGCTACGCCTCGACGTAGCCCGCTACGCCTTCGGCTAGGCGAGAAGCATGCTGCATGGCACAAGCGGGCAATCTCCCCAAAGTCTAATGACCGATTTGGGTTAAA
>CALUHO010000056.1 GCA_944320465.1 uncultured Bacteroidales bacterium
AGCGGGCTACGTCGAGGCGTAGCGAGAAACAGGATGCGGACAGAAGCGGGCAAGATGCCCGAAAGCCTCATTTTCCCCATCAGAAACGGACTCGGCATGTCTAATGACCGGTTTGGGTTCAAAGACCGTTCCGTTGTTCCATTTCGTAGGCTTCTTCTTCCTGCTTGCTCAAGGTCCGTTTGCCGTTGTATCGAGCCTCTTCCTCGTTTTCGTCGTAAGAAATTCTCATTTCCAGCAAGCCGTCATCGTTGTATTTGTACCAAGTGCCCACACGCCTTCCCATCCGGTAGAACCCTTCTTCCCGTAGTTTTCCATTCTCGTTGAAATACTGGTGTTTGCCATCTTCCATCCCGCCCACGTACCGTCCTTGGAAAGACAGTCGCGAGTACTTTCCGTTGCGGTCGCGCCAATAGGATTTCCATATTCCGGTTCGTTCCCCGCCGGCATACCGCCCTTCCACCTTCTCTCCGTCCGCATAATATTCCCATTCGCCTTCTTCCAAGCCATCCACATAGGAGCCTTTGGCTATTATTTGCGCGCTGTCCCCGTATTCCACATACGGGCCGTCCAGCCGTCCACGGTAATAATCCTGTTCTATCCTGATGTTTCCGTTAGGGTAATACCAGATCCAATGTCCGTCCGGCTGGCCGTTTTTGTAGCCTCCTTCCTGCTCTGTGCTGCCGTCAGGGTAAAAGAATTTCCATTGTCCGGATTTCTTTCCTTTATAATAGCGTCCGGTGCAGCGCAGTTTTCCGTCCGGATAGTATTCTTCCCATTCATCCTGGATGTTGCCAGATTCGTCAACCTGCCCGCTGCTTACCACCTGCCCGTCCTTGAAGAAAATGCCTCGTGTCACCTTGCCTGTAACACTGTCGTATTGATGGCAAAGGCCTTCCGGCTTCCCGTTTTTGTAGCCTACGCGGAATTTCGGCATACCGTTAGCGTAATACTCGGTATGGACGGTCAGCTCGGCCAGTTCGGGAGCTTCTTCCTGGAGTACCCCCATCACATATTTCTGCAAGCTGAGCAGGTTTCCTAAGCTGTCGTAAGTTTTGTAATAGCCGTTTTTGACATCGTCCAAGTACGTGCACTCCCATTTTGGGAATCCGTTTTCATAGAAATCTTTCCATAGACCTTGCCGTAAGCCGGCTCGATCCCGCAGATTGGCTTCTTCTTGGAAGACCACCATCCCGTTTTTGAAAAAGCGGAATGAATACGCTTCCCCTTGCTGGTTGTATTTCTTGTCGAAACCGTTTTCCATGCCTTGGTCAAAACGGGTAGTCCGCAGCAAACGGCCCGAGGTGTCGGTAATCCGGCGCAAGCCTTGCAGGCTGTCGTTCCGGTAGCATTCCGACACGATTCGGTTGGAATGGAAATAACGGCTCAGGCCGTTCTTGCGGTTTTTGTGATAAGTGATTTGAGAAGAGATGCGCCCGTTTTCAAAAAAGGTCCAAACGCCTTCCAGCAAGAGGTTTTTTCTAGTGCCTTGTGAAACCAGGCTTCCATCAGGAGCATAGTTCTTCCATACGCCTTCGGGTTGGCCATCTATCCAATAACCTTCCGATGAAACCTGGCCGTTGTCGTAAAAGAATTGTTTGAATTCGGCATCCTGCAATGCGGAATCCTGTGCCAAGGGAAGATAGAAATCCCTTGTGCTGCAGGAATCTGCCTTTTCTCCTCTTTTCTCCGAAGCGGTCTCTTCTGTAGGGACGGGCTGTTTCCCTTGGAGAGGGGGAAAAGTCGTGGCAAGGCAGAGAACGATAAGAGGAACAAAGCTTTTCATGTTTTTTTAGCTCAAGCGGAGCATGGCTTCGATAGGTTTGCGGGCTTGTTCAATGATTTCCTGATCCAGAATTATTTCCGGAGTCTCGTCACGCAAGCAGTTGTACAGCTTCTCTACCGTATTGAGTTTCATGAACGGGCAATCGTTGCATGGGCAGCTTTCGTCGTTCGATGCCACAAAGAACTTCTTTTGCGGGCAAAGCTTTTGCATCTGGTGCAGTATTCCGGTTTCTGTAGCCACGATGTATTCCTGGCTGGAGTCCTGGACGATGAAATTGAGCATGGCGGCGGTGGATCCGATGAAATCGGCTATTTCCAGCAAGGCCGCGTTGCATTCGGGATGTGCTATGACCTTGGCGTGGGGCTTGGAAATCTTGAGCTTGAGTACTTTTTCTGCGTTCAATATGTCGTGGATCTGGCAGCTGCCCGGCCAAAGTTCCATGTTGCGACCTGTTTGTCGGTTGATGTATCCGCCTAAATTCTTGTCAGGCACGAACAGGATTTTTTCATCCATGGGGAAGCTTTCCACAATCTTCAATGCGTTGCCAGAGGTGCAGATAATGTCGGAAAGAGCCTTCACCTTGGCCGAGCAATTCACATAAGAAACGACTTTGTAGCCCGGGAGTTCCTTTTTCCGTTTTGCCAGGTCCTCGGCATCGCAGGCATCGGCCAGCGAACAGCCTGCCGATATGTCTGGCAGCAAGACTTTCCGTTCCGGATTGAGGATTTTGGCCGTCTCGGCCATGAAGTGGACTCCGGCAAAGACGATGATGTCTGCTTTGGTCTCTACGGCTTTACGTGCCAAAGCCAGACTGTCGCCTATGAAATCGGCCAAGTCTTGGATTTCAGGTATTTGATAGTAGTGAGCCAGAATGACGGCGTTCTTCTCTTTTTTCAGTCTTGCGATTTCTGTAACAAAATCCATAGTTTCAATTTTTTTACTATGCCGAGACACGCCCTGTATCGTTGGCGGAGTCAACAAATATAGCGAAAAAGCAGAGCCATGCAAAAGATTTTTGTTTTATAGGCTATTCTGGCATCTTCGGCGAAGCCAAAGATAGTGAAAGTCGAGAGCAAAGCAAACGAGCTTGTTCGATTTGCTTTGCCGAGACGCATCCTATCTTCGGCGAAGCCAAAGATAGTGAAAGTCGAGAGCAGAGCAAACGAGCTTGTTCGATTTGCTTTGCCGAGACGCATCCTATCTTCGGCGAAGCCAAAGATACCAAAAAAAAACGTAGCTTTGCAAAATGAACTAAGTGTACCCCCTTCCATCCGGATGCGGGATATGAAAAAAAACGGCTATGGTTATCAATCGCAACTTTGTTTTTGCAATGGTCGCCTTTTGCGGCCTGCTATTGCTGACAAGTTCTTGCAAGACTCCCCGTGTCAAAAGATTGGAAGCTGAAAATGCCCGGCTTCAGAGGGATATTGTCAAGTCGGATTCGGTGCAGATTCAATTCATGAACGCTTATGCCGAGATTGAAGCCAATCTCAGCGAGATCAAGCTGAGGGAAAAGATGATTAATGAGAGCAGCTACGATGCTGAAACCAACGCCGATATCCAGCAGCGCATCATCAACGATATTGAGGAAATCGGGAAATTGATGGAAACCAACCGTCAGAAATTGCAAGACATGGAAAGCTTGCGCCGTCAGTTGTTTTCTGCTCGTAGCACCAATAGATCATTGAAGAAGGAGAACGAATTTCTCAGACAAGGACTGGATCCGGAGGCTCAGGCAAGGATGCTGGATTTGGAAGAGGAGAATGCCCGTCTGGCAGCATTGAACCAGAGTCTGGAAGAAACAGTTTCCAGATTGAAGGATCAGCTGGCCGAGAGTGAAGCCCGGATTGAAAGCCTGCAAGAGGAACTGGCCTTGTTGAAGGATGCTTATGCGGCCTTGCAAGCCGTCAATGATTCGTTGCAAAAAAAAGAACAGGCTTATCTGGCGCAGATTCAGTCGAAAGACTATCGTATATCTGATTTGGCCAAGCGGTTGAGTGCCAGCCAGTCTGTATATTATACTGTGGGTACAGCCAAAGCTCTGAAAGCTAAAGGCATCGTGGTCAAGAACACAGTCAATCCCAATCTTCGTTTGCAAAATTTTTCTGAAGTAGAAGATTATACGGAATTGACCTTGATAGAGACAAAATCCTCTAAGGTTGAAATCATTAGCAAACACCCGGCAAATAGTTACCGGATTAACGACCGTGACAAGAAAAACCTTAAGATAGAAATTACCGACCCTCAAGCCTTCTGGAAAACCACCCGGGTATGTGTGATTGAAGTCAGGTAACAGTGGCTGCAGCGCGGAAGGCTGCGGTATCAGAAATAAAATATAAACATATAAAACATAAGAAATGGATTTTAGTCTCACAAAACAAGAAACACTTTTCTTGCAGATGATTAGAGAGTTTGCGGAAAAGGAAGTGAAGCCGTTGGCAGCCGAAGTAGACGAGCAGGAAAGATTTCCTGAAGAAACGGTGGCCAAAATGGCCAAGTTGGGAATCATGGGTATCCCCATCCCTGTAGAATACGGGGGAGCCGGTTCCACCAACCAGATGTACACGATGGCCGTGGAAGAACTTTCCCGCGTTTGCGCCACGACCGGGGTTATCGTTTCGGCTCATACTTCCTTGTGCTGCGCCCCTATTCTGGAACACGGCACGGAAGAACAGAAGCAGAAGTATCTTCCCAAGCTGGCTTCGGGCGAATGGATCGGGGCTTTCGGCCTTACCGAACCCAATGCCGGTACCGATGCGGCCTCCCAGCAGACAATGGCCGAAGAAGACGGCGACAGCTATATCTTGAATGGTACTAAAATCTTTATCACCAACGCGGCTTATGCCGATGTTTTCATCGTGGCCGCGATGACCGATAAGTCTCAGGGCGTAAAAGGCATTACCACCTTTATCGTGGAAAAGGGAATGCCCGGTTTCAGCATTGGCAAGAAGGAATTGAAGATGGGTATCCGCGGTTCGGCTACCAGCGAATTGATTTTTGAAAACGTCCGTGTTCCGAAAGAAAACATCCTGGGCAAGCTGGGCGGTGGTTTCGCTATCGCGATGAAGACGCTCGACGGCGGTCGTATCGGTATCGCCTCTCAGGCTCTCGGTATTGCCCAAGGAGCTATGGACGAGACCGTTAAATACACCAAGGAACGCAAGCAGTTCGGCAAGCCTATCGCCAAGTTCCAGAACACCCAGTTCCAGATGGCCGACTTGGAAACCAAGGTTCAGGCTGCCCGTCTGTTGGTTCGCAGCGCGGCCTACAAGAAGGACATGAAGCTGCCTTATTCGGCCGATGCCGCGATGGCCAAGCTGTTTGCCGCCGAAACCGCGATGGAAGTGACCACGAAAGCCGTTCAGTTCCACGGTGGTTACGGTTACACCCGTGAATATCCTGTAGAACGCATGATGCGCGATGCCAAGATTACCGAAATCTACGAAGGTACATCCGAAGTACAGCGCATGGTTATTGCCGGTAAGTTGTTTAAATAGGAAGCTTGCGGATTGCCGGTGTTTTCCGCTGGCAAGCTGTTGAGCAGAGGATGCTGTTCCGGGTTCGCCCGGTGGGATCTCCAAACCATTAAAAAGAAGTAAAGATGAATATAGTAGTTTGTATTAAACAAGTGCCGGATACAACCGAAATCAAGCTCGATCCGGTAAAGGGAACCCTTATCAGGGACGGTGTTCCCAGTATCATGAATCCTGATGACAAAGGGGGATTGGAATTTGCCCTCCAGTTGAAGGATAAATACGGTGCCCATGTCACGGTCATCACGATGGGGCCTCCGCAAGCCGATGCCATTTTGCGCGAGGCTTTCGCGATGGGCGCCGACCGTGCCATCCTGTTGACCGATCGCAAGTTTGCCGGTGCTGATACTTTGGCTACCAGCCATGCTTTGTCGGCTGCATTGCGCAAGATTCCGTATGATTTGATTATCACCGGTCGTCAGGCCATCGACGGGGATACCGCCCAGGTGGGACCTGAAACCGCCGAATTGCTCGACCTGCCGCAGGTAAGCTATGTGGAAGGCGTTGAATACGATGGCCAGAATACTTTGGAAGTCCGCAAGCAGACCGAAGAAGGCTACCAGATTTGGGAGGTGCAGCTGCCTTGCCTTCTGACGGTTCTGGCATCGGCCAACAAGGCTCGTTACATGTCGGTACGCGGTATCGTGACCGCTTTCGACCGCGAGGTGGAAATCTGGTCTGCCGATGACGTGCAGGCTGATCCCGCCACGCTGGGCTTGAACGGCTCGCCTACCCGCGTTAAGAAATCCTTTACCAAGGGTGCCAAGTCGGCGGGCAAGGTGTTCGAAGTGGATGCCAACGAAGCGGCCGACCTGATTATCGCGAAACTCAAGGAAAAATATATCATTTAATCGCGCCCCCCTGTTTGCGGTTCTGACGGATTGCAGGCAGAAAAGAGTTCCCGGACAACCATGATGTATACCGTGAACTCAAGAGGTACAAACAATTAAAGAAGTTAAAAATGGATATTTCAGCTTATAAAAATGTATTTGTCTTTGCCGAACAAAGGGAAGGCAAAGTTCAAAGTGTAGCCTTTGAATTGCTGGGGAAAGCGCGCGATTTGGCCGATGCTTTGGGTCAGGAAGTATGCGCCATCCTGCTGGGACACAATATTGCCGGCGAAGCCAAGGAATTGATCGCCTACGGAGCCGATCGGGTTTTGATTGTGGATGACAAGGATTTGGAACTTTATACCACCGAACCTTATGCTCAGGCTATCGTTTCGATTGTGGAACAGAAGAAGCCGGGTATCATCCTGTTGGGCGCCACCACGATTGGCCGTGACCTCGGTCCCCGTGTATCAGCTCGTTTGAATACCGGTTTGACGGCCGACTGCACCAGCTTGGATATCGATCCGGAAAGCCAGCACCTTCTGATGACCCGTCCGGCATTTGGCGGAAACCTGATGGCCACGATTATGTGTACCGAACATCGTCCGCAGATGAGTACCGTGCGTCCGGGTGTGATGATGACCAAGCCCAAGGATGAAAGCCGAAAGGGCGAAGTGGAAAACATCACGGTTAATTTTGACCGCTCCAAGTTCCGCGTAAAGGTGAAAGAAGTAGTCAAGGAACAGAAGAACCTGGTGGATATCACCAAGGCTCGGGTACTGGTCTCCGGTGGACGTGGCGTTGGGTGCAAGGAAGGTTTTGCCGAATTGCAGAAACTGGCCGACTGCTTGGGCGGGGAGGTTTCTTCTTCCCGCGCCATGGTCGATGCTGGTGTGATGGAACACAGCCGTCAGGTTGGCCAGACAGGTAAGACCGTGCGTCCGGATATTTACTTTGCATTCGGTATTTCCGGTGCTATCCAGCATTTGGCCGGTATGGAAGGATCCGATTTCATTGTTGCCGTCAACAAGGACAAGTATGCCCCGATTTTTGAGGTGGCCGACTTGGGTATCGTATGTGATTTGAAGAAAGTGGTTCCGGCTTTGGTTGAAAAGCTGAAGAAGGAAGCTACGGCGAAGAAGGCATAGGACAATTTTTTCATGATTTGACTGCATCGATGCAGGATGTAGTGTTGGGGTTCCGATTCTCTCATCGGGACCCCTTTTATTATTAAGGCGACTTCTATAAATTGGGATAGGGCTTGTGTCCTCGGAACCCCTCTGCATGGTTTATGGAACCCGTCTTATTTTTTTTGGATGGTTTCAGGAGTCATCCTGCCCGCCCCGCAGGATGATAGATGTGTGTAGATATTTGATTTTAAAATTTTAAGGAACTGGCGTTTGCGAATACACAACAATAACGATACAAGGAAAATGCCTATTGGGGTGCTTTCTTTTTTGATAAGAGAAGTTGTTTATTGATTGACTGGCATGGCAATGAAACGGGCCTGTCGGAGAAAAGAAATGTTTTCTCTTGTGATAGGCATGGATGTGACGGATTAGCTCTTTTAGGTATCGCTCTTGTTCAAATATGCAGCAGGAAAAACCAAAAGAAGGAACTGGGTCTAATTTTGAAGAAATGTTTTGTATCTGTTTAGTAAAGCATAAAGGATATTAAACCCAAATCGGTCATTAGACTTTGGGGAGATTGCCCGCTTGTGTCATGCAGCATGCTTCTCGCCTAGCCG
>CALUHO010000057.1 GCA_944320465.1 uncultured Bacteroidales bacterium
TGCAATCCAAGCTTGTCAGATTGGTGCAGTCGCTCAGGTCCAGGGATGTCAGCTTGTTGCTGTAGCAGTCCAACGTTGTCAGGGCGGTACAGTTGCTTAGGTCCAAGGATGTCAGCTGGTTGGAGGCGCAGTTCAACATTGTCAGATTGGTGCAGTCGCTCAGGTCCAGGGATGTCAGCTTGTTGCTGTAGCAGTCCAACGTTGTCAGGGCGGTACAGTTGCTTAGGTCCAAGGATGTCAGCTGGTTGGAGGCGCAGTTCAACATTGTCAGATTGGTGCAGTCGCTCAGGTCCAGAGATGTCAGCCGCCGGGTGTTACCACAGTCCAACCAATCCAGACTGGTACAGTTGCTCACGTCCAAGGAGGTCAGCGGGTTGAAGTCGCAGGATAATGTTGTTAAGTTGTTTAAATCGCTGACATCCAATTTTGTAATATTTTCAAAGCTGAGGTTCAATCTTTCTAATGCATAAAAATACCTGATGCCTTCAAGGCTGCCGACACCGGTTGGAGATAGAGCTGTACAATGTTCGCACTCTTCCAAAGAAAGCCAACCGTCCCCATTGTCATCATAGGTGCTCACTTCTTCCCTGAATACTGCATCGGGGAAATATTCCTCGTCCAAGGGCACCGGATATGTCAGTCCGGGTGTCTGTGCCTGTGTAGAAAATTCAGCGCACAGGAATAGCATTATGAATATGGGGAGCCAAAGGCTACTGTTTTTTGTCCTCCTCATCATCTGTCTCATGGTTTATTGTTGATTTCAATTGAGGAAAAATTCAGATATGTTGTCTGTTATTCTTCTCGTTGTTTCTTCATCCCATGTTGTTTCCGGTAGTGGTGACCGTCCAAATTGGCAAACGGAATCTCTCCAGCCTTGGTAAGGAAATAAGCCAAAAGGGTATCTTTGGCTGCTTTAGGGTTCAGGCAGGGGGCATAGTAGACATGCATCTGGTCGAGATTGGCCAAGGTCTTGAGCCACTGACCTCCGGAATGGGGGCGTTTGGCTCCGAGGATCGTTTCATAGTATTCGTTGACTCGTTCTTGTAGGCTGCGGGTTGTCATGCCGATGTACAACACGTTTTCTGTGGGCTGCCAGAATTCCGCAAGGCGTTCTTTCAAGCTTTCCACCGTGGGCTTGGCACCGTCCAGAGTAAAGGCTGGGAGACGGTCAATCCACGATTGAATCATCTGGTCGTTGAACACCGGTGCAGCAGGGGCAGAGTTCTCCATATCAGCATCCACACTGTTTGACACGATGTAGATACCAGGCTTGAAGCAGGGGACAGCCTGCCCCCATTCCACGCATGGGAATGCTTGGAGGCCAACGTGCTTGAAAAGTTCTTTGACGGTCATTTGTTTTGTGTTTTAGCGATTGTGTGAATCGGTTTTATTCACGGTTTTTGTATTGGTTCCCGCAACGGTCAAAATATTGTGAATATTGCCTGATTCGGGCATGAATCTGTGAGCTGGGAACCGGAGATTCGTCCTTGCGTTGGTACAATTCTTTCCGGTTGATTTCATCGGCGATTTCGCTGGCGGTCATGGGGCCATTTCTGAGGACGGTTTGGATGGCTTCGTGCAGTCTCATGGTGTGGACTTGTTTTTGTTTGGTTTTTATTGCAAAGTATTGTTATATAATGTATTTTGCTGTTAGGGGCTTTCCTTCTGCGGAAAGCCTCTCAGTCTTTCAGGTTGGCGAAAGGCCGCTTTCCCTCGTGTCCCTGTTTGAAAAGTTGGATAAGGTGGCTTTCCAAGTTTTGGGCGTCCATCTCTCCACTATGTATCCAGGCTACCAGCAGGTCTTCAGCATCATCGAGCTGCCAAATCAAGCGACCGCCCCAGTGCCCTGCCTTTTTACCAGCCCCGAATTTGAAGAGTTGGTGCAGGCGGGATTTGAGTGTAGCGGAAGACGAGTTTCCGCCAGCTTTTCCGATATAGACGACTTTCGTGTTTTCGACCCAATGGTTTTCCAATTCAGGGATAGGAAGGTTGGGATTTTTCCCCTTGAAAAATCCTCCGCTGCCTTTTTCCCGGAACATGGGTTGGGAAGAAGAATCCCGCAAGACGATATAAACGCCTTGGGTCTTGGGAATTAGAGAAAGGTTTTGCCGTAATTTCCGGATGGGTTGGAATCCAGTGAAGCCGTAGGCCTTCAAATTTTCCAAGTCGTTCCAATCGATTTGAGACCCTCTGGTTTGCTTGGATTCTTGCATGCTTCGACTTGGATTCGTTTGTGTTCGGAGACATTCCTCGGATTCCTGTGATTGAACCGGCAACGTGTGGTCATCATCTCCCACGGTAATGACACCCGATTGGCGGAGGCGTTCGAAGTCCTCCAAAGTTTTGATTCCTAATTCGCTGATGTATAAACCGGTTTTTCGCCTCAGCTGGCCCCGAATCTTTTTTTGTTCATCCCGGTCGATACCGGAACGAAGATAGGTTAAGAGTTGGCAGATGATTTTGTATTCCGTTGTGGTGTAATGTGTTTTCATGTTTTCTTGTGTGTTTGCCGGAATGTTGGCGGTTATCTTGCTGTCGGTTCGGCCGGTCTTGGACCGATGTGCAGGGATTGTTCTGTTCCGATGCCGATAGGAGGTCGTCTTGGTTTCGGTTCGGGTAGAAAAAAGAAAAGCGTGGAACCGTCGGCTCATTTGCGAACAGGCTCTGGTAAAGCCTACATGTCAAAATAAGCAACAGCCCACGCCTATGCGAATAGACGCAAGAATGACGCTTCTTATTCCTTGACATGATTGAATTTACCAGATTCGTTCGCAGGAATAAAGCTTGAACACTTTTCTTTGCCGTCCAGACCGGAGCAGGAACCTTCTCGGAAGGAGAGCGGTGTCCTATTCGGCAGGCTGGCAAGCGGGAATGGCCTGGGCTTCCCTTTTAATGGAAAAGGAACCGGGAATCCGGTCCGCCCGTAACATCGCACCGCCTTTTCAGTGTCCCGTATGTCCGCATCTTTCCTGAATTCAGGAAAATGCGTTGCAAAGATACGACAATTTCCGGACTTTCCGTCCGATAGGCGTGGGCTCCTTGCCCATACGCATCCTTGAGGGCTGTTGCCGTGCACTGCCCTTTTGAGGCAGGCACGAGGCAAAGGTAGGGCGGCCGGATGACAAAACATGTCGTTCTGCGGAATGTTTTTTCATGCCTAAATTTGCCATGGTAAATGTTACAAAGGCAAAATACATGGCAAAAGACAACCAAATCAGGCGGATGGCTTTGATTGTGAACAAACTGAGAGGGAGCAGGACTCCTGTCCGGGTCCAGGAACTGGTGGCTTACGTGGAAAGGTCCATGCACGAGCGGTTCTCGGACACGGCCGGTTGTTCCCTGCGGACCCTGCAACGGGATTTCAAGAGCATCGAAGAACTGTTCGGCTTCAAAATCCGGTACGATAAACTGCATGAAGGCTACTACATGGCCGGTACCGAGGAAGAAAGCGCCATCGATTACGAGGCCTTGTTGCTGAATTTCGAGCTGCTGAGCGCTATCGATGCCGACAGCACGGTGCAGAAATACGTTTTGGCCGAACATCGGCGGCCCAAGTTCGATGTGAGTGTTTCCGAGTTGCTCGATGCCATCCGCCAATGCCATCCGGTAGAGTTCGATTATGAACTTTTCCGTCATGGCAACCAGGTCGTACGCAAGAGGCTCAATCCCCACTTTCTGAAAGAGTCCCAAGGCCGTTGGTACGCCGTGGGCTACGATGTGCCTTGGGATAGGCTCGATGCCGGCCGCGAGGCGCAGTATCCCCAAGGCCGGGAAACATCGGCCTCTGGTTTGAAAATCAAAACTTTCGCAATAGACAGGATGAGCGCTTTGCGCGTGGTCGAAACCGAGAAGTTCCGCCGAAACAACGCCATCGATATCCCGGCCTTGTTCCGGGAGTGCTACGGTATCTGGAACGACATCCGGGACCCGGTGGAGGAGATCGTGCTCCGGTACGACAGCCTGGACGGGAGCTTTGTCCGTTCTTTGCCCCTGCATCCGAGCCAGGAAACCGAGACGGAAGCGGACGGGCATGTCGTGGTCCGCCTCAAGCTCCGGATTACGAACGATTTCGTCATGGCCCTGCTTGCCCGGAGCCGTTCGCTGGAGGTTTTGGAACCGCTCAGCCTCCGGAAACGGCTTCATGACGTTTACCAGCAAGCCTTGGAACGCAACCGGATTTGAAACCAGCGGGCAGCCGCCTCTATCGGAAACGGGGCAGCCTTTTCCGCGAAGGAGCCGGACGGGATGTCGGCCAACGAGCGGCCTTGTCCCGACATCCGGAACCCTCCGGATTGGACCTGCGTTCACAGGTTCAATGGAACCCATAGCCACCGTTTGCCCGGATTCCGGTCTTTTGGCGGTTTGTGTCTTCTTGCGTACTTTTGAACTCCTGTCCAAGCCGTTCATCTCCTTGCCGGAGATCGGATCCGGGAAGCCATGGGTTTCCGGATGGCAAGAATTAGAATCGTGTCTTATGGTGGAATTATATATTGTCCAGACCCTGCTGGATGGGGTCGCAGCCTTGTTCGATGCTTTGTTCTCGTTTTTCCATTGGTTGGGAGACTGGTGCGGGATCTTAGTGGACACTTTGGCGGTCATTGCGGCACTGTATGTGTTCATTGTCTATGCCTATATCCCGGTAGTCCGTCCGTTGCGCAAGATACTGGCACGGCAAGGGCTCGGTTTCCGCGAGGCCTCGTGGATTGCTTGGAAATGCCGTTCCAACACCTCGCTTTATATGCGTTTTTATCTGGAAATGGCCATTATCCAGAACCGGGGAGAAGCTTGGGCGCCCTCCGATTGGAAAAATCTCCGGAAGGCGTTTTCCAAGAAGCTGAGGGAATACCGGGAACGGGAAAGCCAAGGCAAGGATGCCGAGTTTCTGGTCAGCAAAGACAACTGTTCCCATATCCTGAGCGAGAATTTCAAGGGTTTGGTCAAGGCTTATTTCGATTTGTTCGATCCGGATTCGTCCGAGAATCGTAAAAGCTTCTTCCATCGACGTTTCTTGCGGAGGATCAATGATTCGGCACCGGATCGTTTCCGTTCCGTGCTGGAAGTGAAAAACGGCTACATGGCACCTATTTCCCGAATCGTGGGCTTGAACGACCGCTATGAACAGAACTGGCAAGCCATCATGGAGAATTACCGCCGCACGCTCTCCAAGCTACCGGAACGTCCGGAGCGGGATCCCGGAAAAGAATACCGCTGGGCGCAGGCCTTGGGCTTTACCTATACTTGGCTGATGTGGGGGCCGAGCCTGCAGACTTGGGTTCCTTCGGAAAAAAGCGAAGCCGGCACGTATTCCTTAGGTATTTACGGTTGCGGGGACGAAGCCAACAGCTTATATGTCCTGTTCAAGGAACCCATACGCCAAGTATTACGGAAACAAGGTGACTTCTGTCTGCCTTGCACCGTGCGGGGCCGCATTTGCAATCCGGTTTGGTACATGGACCATTACAAGGGGGATTTCGATGTTCGGGCCCTGCCCTTTGCCCAAAGGATCGCCGGAGCCTACCGTTACCAGACTTCCTTCGATTATTTGTTGGAACTGGAGGATTTGCAGCCTGAGAAAAATGCAGTCGCCGTGGCGGAAAATGCCCATTATTTCACCGGTTATGTCTGGGCCATGTTCCTGCATTCGGACAGCGGGCATCCCGAATTTTCATTGGCCGACACGGTGGTATTTTTCGAACATGCCAACTTGGCCTACAAGGAGAAGTCGGAGATGGAGTACATCCATGCCTGCCTGACGGAGAAGATTGCCCGATACCTTTCCCATGCCCGCCCCGGCAAATACCATTTCTGCTGTGCGATGAACCAAGATACGGAAGATTATATCCGGCAGCATCTGGAGGAAAAAGGCCTGTCCAATATAGAATGGGGCGGCGTGCCCGGCTTGGATGAGGCCCGTCTGTTGGAAAACATCGATTCCCATTTCAGCATCCGGCGTTGGGAAGAAATAGACAGGACTTCGTATGCCGATGTGGTGCGGCTTTGCGCCGAGCTTCAAGACGGAAAGCGGCTTTCCGAGCTGTTCCATCTGCTGGCAAAAGAGGATGTCAGGGTAGTCGGGGCTCGGAACGACCATGGCGAGCTGGAAGCTGCCGGCATTCATGCCAGAAAGGCCGGCGGGGAAAATGATTTCGATATGTTCATCTGCAAGCCGTCCTCGGAAATACGGGAAGAAGATGTGGCGCGGCATTTCGGGCTTTAGCATTTTTTTCAAGCTCTGATTCCGTCCCTACGAGGAGAACCTTTTGCCCAGTTCCCGGTATTCTTTCAGCGAGCCGGTGACGGGAATGGAACCCGTTGCTTCGATTTTCCGGAGGATTTCCTCGGTCTGGGCATCGTGGCTGGTTCGGGCTTTGAATACCGCGATATAGAAGAAACGCCGCAAGTGCCCGCTCACGATGGAGGCGGGGAAAAAACGTTTGCGGGTCTTTACATTCAGGCTTAAATTGGTGCAGGCTATCCCCTGAGGCGAAAGAGGCGGCTGGATGTACTCGGTGTCCAGTCTCCTGAAACCTTTCTTGTGCCACCAGATGAGCCGTTGGCAAGGGTCGAGGCCAGCGGTTTCCGCGTCCCGGCGGTATTCTTCCGGGGTCATGCGTTCGGGCGCGTTCTGTTCGCAGAAAACATGAAGCGGGTAATCCAGGGGGAATCCCTGATTGGCGACCCAACGGCGGGCTGCCGATTCTATATGCTGCAGCAGTGAGGATCCTATACCGGCGTTCCGGCAGCGGGCATCGGTGAAGATATAGGTGATATGGACGGTGGCGCAGGCTTCTCCGGGCAGGATGAAGACATTGAAGTCGGCACCTCCGGTCAAGCGGCCTTCAGGAGTCCGGGCAGAAAGCCAGATTTCCTGGAACGGGCCGTATTTCCGCTTCAAGCCGGGGTCCCCGTTCAATGCCATGCTGGCGCAAAGGCCGTCGAAGCTTTCGGTTTCCTCTTCCAAGGTGAAAATCCGGCGGTACAAGTCATAGATTTGGTGAAACTCTTCCGTATCCGTGTCCTGCACGTTTTGTATCTTTATGGTTTGGACCAAATCCATGGTGCTTGTTTTAGTCGGTTGTTTTGAGATGTGGTCGTTTCTGCCATAGGACGGCTCGGTATTGGGAAACTAAGGCAACCGTCTTGGCGTGTGTGCCTATCGGGGTTATCGTATGGGGTATTGGCAAGCAAAGGTAGCCGCCTTGGGTTAAAATCGCAAATGAATCGTTTTTTGAACGCCTGTGCCGGATTCTTGTGCCTGTTTATCCCAAATCGGTCATTAGACTTTGGGGAGATTGCCCGCTTGTGTCAGGCAGCATGCTTCTCGCCTAGCCGAA
>CALUHO010000058.1 GCA_944320465.1 uncultured Bacteroidales bacterium
CCTTCGGCTAGGCGAGAAGCATGCTGCATGACACAAGCGGGCAATCTCCCCAAAGTCTAATGACCGATTTGGGTTTAATTTGTTCTTTTCCACCAATGTTTCGGTAGAAGCCACCGAGATGATATATTGTGCCTTTTTCATATCTTTACATTTCAAAATTCATTCTTTCCTCATACGCTTGTCCTTTTGTTTTTTCTTAAATTTCCAATCCGGCACGAACCGGAGGAGGCCTCGACCTCGACGGGCCGCCGGAACCAGAACCCCTATAAACAAAAAAGGACACAGCCGATACTTCCCGCTTGTCCGCTTTAGTAGGTTCTGGTAAAACCCTTGGCCCGAACAAGGAAAAGCAGCCTGTGCCCTTTTCAGGGTACAAACCACCTCTTGACTTGTTATCCGGGGCCAAAACAAATTTACCAGATTCACTAAAGCCCAATAACACGTCTACAAGTTGCTTGCAGTATGTCTTTCGCGGATACCGTTCCCTTTGCCGGTCGTGTCGCGCAAAACCGTTTCACAGCCTCGCAGCCAACCAACAGGACACGGAACGAATCCGTTGCAAAAGTACGGATTTTTCCAAAACCCTCCATACCTCCGCATCGAAAAGACATATCCACAGACCGCCTTTCATCTCATTGCCCGAAAACGGCGAACACGGCCATGCCGTTCTCACTCCGGAAACCCGGAGAACAGGCCATCCTTCGTCCAGACCCATGCAGGAACCGCTTCGGACGCGCAAAAATACGACATGAAAATGCCAAACCACGGCACAACATAGGATCGGGCATCAGCCCGAATCTTGGGAAAGCGGACATAGCGCCGTTCGATTCCCCAAAGAATCAGTACCCGAAACCAATCCTGGCGCGCGTTCCCCCGATTTTCTCCTCGCCGCAAAGCTTGACAATGGCTTCCACCGAAGGAACCTCGCCATCCAGCACCTCCATCATCAGGGCCTTGCGGGCGATATTGTCGATTTCTCCACCGCTGAAATCGAAATTCGCGGCCAGGAACCCGGCATCCGCTTCGGCCAGCATGGGCAGCTTGTCGAGCCAGATACGGCGTTTGATATCCGCCGAGGGTCTTTCGAACCGGATTTTGAACAGGAAACGGCGTTCAAAAGCCCTGTCAAGGTTGTCGGCCAGATTGGTAGTGGCAATCAGGATACCCTCCAGCTTTTCCATTTCTTCCAGGATGATGTTTTGTATGGCGTTCTCGGTCTGGTCCACGCTTCCCGAACCGATTCCGCGCCGTTTCGAAAAAATGGCATCCGCCTCGTTGAACAGCAAAATCGGCTTGACGGACGCACGCTTGCACTGCCGCTTGTAGCTCGTGAATATTTCCTTTACAATCTTCTCGCTCTCGCCATACCACATGCTCTTGGACTGGCTGATATCCACATGGAACACATCCCGCCCCGTCTTCCGCGCCCACTGCATCACCGACTCGGTCTTCCCCGTGCCGGGTGCCCCGTAAAGCAAGACCGCGATCCCTTTGGAAAGCCCTTTGGCATCGAGCCGGGAAACCAAGGCCTGGTAATTCTCCTCCTTGAGCGAATTTTCCACCAGCAGGAGCTGGCGTTCCTCCTGTTCCGAAAAGAAAAGACGTTTCTCCTTGATATCCAAAGCCTGTATGCAGTTTTTTGCCTTGCTTTTTTCCATGAAGTACCGGGCATCCTCCCCGAAATAGCACTCCTTGCCCTTGTCGGTAAGCCCCAGCATCGTGTATTCCCCGAAAAGACCGCTTTCCGTCCGCACCTCCACCAAATCCAGAACTTGCAATTTGTGTTTCTCCTCTTTGAATTCCTGCGAATGCACAAGGCACTCCTTCCTTGCATACAAGGCATCGAGTTCTTCGAGCAGAGCCACGCCCGAGCCTCTGATGCAGGCATCGCAGACGCTATAGAACAAAGCCCGGCAGTCCGCTTCCGGAATCATTCCCTTAATCAAGGGAAGACTCGTTACCTGAGGATTGGAGTCTTCCATCAAAATGATCTTTTCGAACAACTGTTGCCTCGAACCAAGACGGTTACGCTTACGTTCCTTTGAATGCACCAAAGCGGCCACTTCCCGGACGAAATCGTAGCAATCCAGACCGGCATACTGCTTGCCGAACGAGCCGAAATCCTCGCCAAGGAAAAGCTTCTGGCCTTTCAGCGACAAAAACATATCCTCCTTGTTGCCCGAAATCTCCACCAAGCCCGCTTTGACCAAACTATGGGAACCGTCCAGCAAAGCCCCCCTTTCACGGAACCTTGCCCCGCAGGACTCATACATGTCCTTCAAAGTCCGCATGATATCCGAATGGCCCTCCCCATCGTCATCCATGAAGTCGTAGCAGATTTCATAGAACAAAGCCCTTGCCGGAAGAGAAGCTATCGCCGCCTTGGCCTCTTTCACCAAGGGCATCCCGGCATTCTCCTTTTCGGCCGTTTCCAAAAACTGGAAGAGTTCCTCCGCCTTCACCTTGTCATCTTGGACATGGGCATCGACCAATTTGCAGAAATCGTAGCGGTTGAAGCCCGACTCCTCTGAATGTTTTTTCCAAGCTTCTATCTTCCTGTTTTCCAAGACACAGTCGATGACATGATTCGTCACAATGAAATCCTGGCAGACCAACTGGCATTCGCTCATATCCGTCTGCACCACCAATCCCTTGCTTACCAAGGATTTCAATGCTGGAACATATTCCATGATGTCCAAATACGTGCAAGAGAAATAACGTGCCAGATCGTCCAAATCACAGGACCTCCCGGCGCAGCTTTTTTCAAACAGGGCGGTGAACAGGATGGCCTCCCCTTTGCTTTCCAAGCCCAAGGAAAGCACAAGCGCGTTCAATACTTCCGTAATCTCTTTTCCACCAAGACGTTGTAGTTTCTTTTCCTTTAATTTGGACGCAGCCGATTTGAGCAATTGGATTGTTGTCTTTCCCATCTTTTTCCATTCTTTTGAATCTGACTGCAAAATTAGGCGTGTGTTATGCCAAAATATAGCACAACAAAACCGCTTGTATGATTTTGCAGTTGTACTTCAAATTTGCACAAACCATGATAGAGGCCCTATATATCCACCGGGAATTGTCCAAGGTCATCGAAGAAGCGGCAAGCTACTTTCCGGTCATCACGATTACCGGGCCACGGCAATCGTGTAAAACGACCTTGATTCGGAAAAACAAAAACATCGGTATTTGGAAGCTGTTTAAAATTTCTTAAAACCCTGAAAAGGCTGGATTTTCAGGGACCGGGTTCAGGATTTTGTTTGCCCGTCGAGGGCTATTCCGGGTCTTGGCTGAGCGATGCTCGACTTTCGCTATCGTTTGCCTTTTTCCCGTCCGATAGCTGGGTTATCCTCCTTTGAAAAACGCCGCGCCATCCCTCCAAATCCCCTCCCGATGCCTGAACAAATAAATTTAAAACAGCTTCTTGGTTTTTCTAAAAAAAACATATACCTTTGCACTCCCTTTCGGGAGAGGCTCTCGTAGCTCAGTTGGTAGAGCAAATGACTCTTAATCATTGGGCCCAGGGTTCGAGTCCCTGCGAGAGCACTCAGAAAATCAAGAGGTTGCAGAGTCCGCTGTAACCTCTTTCTTTTTTTTCAAAAAAAACTGCCCGCCATCTGAAGCTTGCTGTCTCATCAGGAGAAAGCTGCGTATATCTTGCAATCTCCCCCACAGGTATGCCGGAAGGTTTCATCTCCTTAAAAAGAGATAAACCCAAATCGGTCATTAGACTCGCCGAGTGTGTTTCCTGTTTTCGAAGAGGGATGCTTTTGTGCATCTTGTTCGCTTCTGTCCGCATCTTGCTCCTCGCTACGCCTCGACGTAGCCCGCTACGCCTTCGGCTAGGCCAGAAGCATGCTGCATGACATAAGCGGACAATCTACCCAAAGTCTAATGACCGATTTGGGTTAAAAAAACAGCATTTTCCATATCTGCGACACATGCTTCCCACGCCCCCATGCACCACATCAATCAAAACCGCACGAAAAGGGAAGCAGATCCAAGCTAATAGCAAATCGGTCATCGTTGGCTGTCGCCGAAGACAGGATGCGGTTCGGCATAGCCAAATTGGAAACTGCGTTTTCATTTGTCTCTGCGATCACCTTTCGCTACCTTTGATTGCATCGAAGATAGGATGCGTCTCGGCCATGCAAAACTGAGCAAGCTCCTTTTTGCATGGCACTCGACTTTCGCTATCTTTGTAATTTCGGTATTTGGGTATCGCTTTAACCCGAACACATAATGGCCTAAAACAATAATCCATGAAAACCCGTATCACCGCAAGCTTCATTCTCCTATTAAGCTGCATTTTCAACCACAATATTTCGGCCTGCACCGGAATCTCGCTCACAGCCAAAGACGGCAGCCGAATCGTAGCCCGCACCATCGAATGGGGCGGCAGCAAGCTGCCGAGCATGTACGTGATCGTGCCGAGAGGGACAGAATTCACATCCTACACGCCCACAGGCATCAATGGACTCACATTCAAAGCAAAATACGGTCTGGCAGGCCTTTCGGTAGTCCAAAAGGAATTCATCACCGAAGGCATGAACGAAGCCGGGCTTTCGGCGGGACTGTTCTACTTCCCCGGCTACGGCCAGTATCCGGATTTCGACAGCACGAACCCAAGCAAGACCATAGCCGACTTGCAAGTAGTCTGCTGGATCCTTTCCCAGCACGCCACAGTGGACGAAGTGAAGGAGTCGGTCAAAAACCTGCAAGTGACCGTCTTGCAAGGAGCGTCCACGGTACACTGGAGGGTGGCCGACAGCAGCGGCAGGCAAATCGTGATCGAATTCATCGATGGCCGAGCCCAAGTCTATGACAATCCTGCCGGAGTCCTGACCAACTCGCCCGGTTTCCCGTGGCAGATGACAAACCTGAACAATTACGTGAACCTCTATCCCGGCGCGGTGGCCGAACAGAGCTGGAACAATACCAGCCTGCGCCAATTCGGGGCTGGAGCCGGATTCCTTGGCCTGCCCGGAGACGTGACACCGCCGTCCCGTTTCGTGCGGGCCTTCTTCTACCAGGCCACCGCGCCGCAGCAGCCCGATGGGGAAGCCGCCGCCATCCAGGCATTTCATCTGCTGAACAATTTCGACATCCCGGTAGGGGTGGAACACAAAACCGGAGAAGCGCCCGACATTCCCAGCGCGACCCAATGGACAGCCGCCGCCGACATGACAAACGGCAAGCTCTACTTCCGGACCATGTACAACAGCACTATCCGCTGCATCGACCTACGTCAAATCGACTTTTCAAAAACCAAATTCGCCGCCCATCCCCTCGACAAGGAAGAAGCCGAACCTATCGAACCCATCAAAATCAAATAATTAATAGAACACGAAGCGTCGAACCGAGAGAAAAAAAGCCCCCTATCTTACTTAAACCCAAATCGATCATTAGACACGCCGAGTCCGTTTCTGATTGGGAAAATGAGGCTTTCGGGCATCTTGCCCGCTTCTGTCCGCATCCTGTTTCTCGCTACGCCTCGACGTAGCCCGCTACGCCTTCGGCTAGGCCAGAAGCATGCTGCATGACACAAGCGGGCAATCTCCCCAATGTCTAATGACCGATTTGGGTTAAAAAAGCGTTTCTGTCAGGCAGATGCGAGGCGCCGAACCCAAGACGGAGAGAGACTCCCCTATCTTAAAAAGCGTTTAGAACGGATGGATTCAAGGCACCGCGAGGGCGAGAAAAGCGGAGCGTACTTTTGTACGTGAGCATTTTCGAATCCCTCGCGTAACGCAGAAGACACCGTTCTAAACGCTTTTTAAAAGGATTCGCCCAAAGAAAGAACAAACCCGCTCGTCCCCCTCCCAAACCCATAATCCACCCGCAGGTTCACATTATGCTTGAATTCGAACCGCAAACCAAGCCCGGCGGTAAACAGAAGCTGGTCGGCCCGCCATTCCTTGAACGAGGGGAACACGGATCCCAAGCCTCCGAAAACGGCGACACCGACACGCCAGAACAACTTTTGCCGAAGCTCTACCTGAAAAGAAGCCAGATTGTTATCCATGTAACGTCCCCGGTAATACCCCCGCAGCCGATACTGCCCGCCGGCTTCCTCCCGCAAAGCCCAAGGCGCGTTTTCGGAGTTGATTTCCGCATAAAGATCGAACGCCAGGACCGCGCCAGCCCAAAGCCGCTGGTAATAATTAGCCGTGAAGGTGGTCCGCCACAAAGTCCGGCCGGCATTGCCCATGAATTCCGGGTAAATCATCTGCCGGAGCATGAAATTCATACCTCTCGTCGGAGTCTTGATGAAATCCCGAGTATCATACTGAAGCGACAAACCCAGTCCTGTCAATGTATAGGCCCGTTTCTGCCCATCCAGATAGGAAACATCGTCTATCCTGACCGCCGAATTATAAGAGAAATCGACCGCTGCTCCTAAATAGAAGCCTTTCAGAATCTGGTAGTCGTAATAGGCCGCCGCTTTAACGTTCCAACGCGTGTAAAAGACAGCCGGCCTCACGAGACAGGAATCATAATTGATACCCCAGAAATTCAAGACCCGCTGCGAAAACGAAATTTCATAATTCAACCGGGATTTACGCCCCGGGAAATACATATTGCCCAGCAGTCCGGCATAAAAGAATCCCTTTATCGAAGCATTGCCCGAAAGGCTGATGTCCGAAGGCGGCATCAGGGAATCCTTGCGGTCCAGACGGAACAGCGCCGCCCCCATTCCTCCGATTCCCACGCTCCCTTCCCGTGAAAAAGAAGGTACCAAGACAATACTATAAACCCGTTGGCGGAATTAATTTGGTTTGAGAATTATGTTTAAAAAGTTGCGCATATCGCCAATTTTTATTAACTT
>CALUHO010000059.1 GCA_944320465.1 uncultured Bacteroidales bacterium
GGGTGACACAAAATTACAAAATATTATTTATCAACATATTAAAAAAATCAATGCTTTTTGAGTGACGAAGTCAGGAAAAAGACATGTAAACTAAACCTTACCAAGTTCCGTCCATGGGTTGTCACACATCAAGCCCAAAATTATTCGTTTTGCATAATCCGAATCGAATAATTACTTTTGCATAAAATAAACTGCAAGCCGAGCGCAGAGCCGAACACAGTTCGAGCTTTGATGTTCCATCGAAAGCAGGCTACACCTCAGCATAGCCAAGGCAAGCTTTGCTCTACTTTCGGTTTGCACTGCTTTTGCCGAGGCGCAGCGTTTATCCAAAACGAAGTTTAAAATAAACGGCAAGCCGAGCGCAGAGCCGAACACAGTTCGAGCTTTGATGTCCCATCGAAAGCAGGCAGCACCTCAGCATAGCCAAGGCAAGCTTTGCTCTGCATTCGGTTTGAACTGCTTTTGCCGAGGCGCAGCGTTTATCGGAAACGAAGTTTAAAATAAATTTGGAATGCCCAAAACAACAAACCCGTTTGTAGTAACCGGAAAAATCGCCCCGGAGTACTTTTGCGACAGGATTGCGGAATCTGCCAGGCTTATCAAATCCGTCACCAACGGCAACAACTTGGTAATCATATCGCCCCGCCGGATGGGAAAGACTGGCTTGATACAGTTCTGTTACGACAAGCCCGAGATTAGCCAGGAATATTACACCTTTTTCATCGACATCCTTCATACATCGAGTCTGCGGGAATTCACCTACCTGCTAGGAAAGGAAATCTATGAAACGCTTCTTCCGCGAAGTCGGAAAATGCTCAAACTCTTCATACAAACCATCAAATCCATCAGCGGGAAATTCGGCTTCGACCCGATATTCAATGTCCCGACCTTCAATATCGAGTTAGGCGATATTGAACGCCCGGAATATACCCTGGATGAGATTTTCCAATATCTGGCCCATGCCGACAAACCCTGTATCATCGCCATCGATGAATTCCAACAAATAGCCAAGTACCCGGAAAAAAACATTGAAGCCCTGTTACGGACACATATCCAAAAACAGGCAAACAGCAACTTCATCTTCGCAGGCAGCGAACGCCATATGATGCAGGAGATGTTCACCTCAGCCGCCAAACCCTTTTACAACAGTGCCGACATACTGGAACTGAAAGCCATCTCCCCGGAAATATACGTACCTTTCGTCCTCAAACATTTCGAAAAATGCCAAAAGAGCATTGAAGCAGCCGATGTGGAGAAAGTATATCATCTGTTCAAAGGGCACACCTACTACATCCAAAAAACATTCAACGAAGCTTTTGCCGACACCCCGGAAAGAGGGGTATGCACCATCGGAATCATACGGACCGCCATCGACAACATGATTGCATCCAATGACACGATTTTCCGTGAAATCCTATCGAATATCCCGGAAAAACAAAAAACTCTCCTCTATGCCATTGCCAAGGAGGGAGAGGCGGAACGCATTACATCATCGGAATTCATCAAACGCCACAGTCTCAGCTCGGCCAGCTCAGTCCAATCCGCTGCAAAAAAACTCTTGGAAAAAGACCTTATCACCGAATCCAACAAAGCCTTTTCCGTGACCGACAAACTTTTTGCCATGTGGATTAACAAGATATACGGCAATTATTCCACAGTATGACCCCCGGCAAAGATTTTCACAACGTTCATGCACTTGCCGACCCGATTCTCCGCCGAGGCAGGGAAAGCACGCTTGGCTTAATCTCGCCACAATCCTGCGACTCTCTCACTCCACCTCCCGGCATTCCCCCTCGCAAATGCCCACCGTGGCGGCCATGACTGAGGCCAAGGACACGAAACCGCAGACCAGGAACTGTCCCCAAGGCAGAAGCAGGGCGGCGGCGAAAGGCAGGCCGATACCCATCACGAACCCCACATTCCGGTTCACATAGCTCACGCTTTCACGCACTTGCAGATAACGACGCTCAATCGTGTAGTCCACAAAGGAAAAGCCGTAGAAATAGGCCGAGCTGAGGAAAAGCAAGAAAGGGGAAATCAGGCCCACCAAGGGAATAAACGACACCAGCATCAAAATAAAGGAAACCAAGAGCTGGAAGAAAGTGTTCCGAAGCGCAATCAAGATGCCCCGGAGCATTTCGCGCAAGAAACGCCCGAGCCGGAAAGGATAGTCCTTGCCCGTCAAAGCCGTCTCGGTTCGCTCGCTAAGCCAAGAAAAAACCGGGGAAAGCACAATCAGGACCAAGTAACCGCCCACGGAAACGAACAACAGGAAATAGCCAATCCGCAACAAAAGTTTGAACACAAAGGCCACGAAAGCCCCCGCATTCTGCAACCAGGAAATATGCCCGACCCAATCGGTAATGCCTTGCCGGATCCATTCCTCCACCGGATTGCCGAGGCAAGCCACCAACCAGCCGCCCAACAAGAAAAACAACAACCAAGCCAGGATGGGGAACACCATGAACCACGCGAAACGCGAGGTAAACAACATCTTGAACGCCAGACCATAGGCCTTCACGCCTCGGCCAAACTCAGTAAAAAAATTCCGTTTTCCCATCGTCTTCTAAAATTTAGGAAACCCAACCAAGGAAAAATTCTGCCCTTACAGTTCCATTACGCAGATTCGAAATAAGTTCCAAGCCTCTTCATTCAATGGAAACAAAAAAGCAGAAACGCAAAATGATCAAGAAAACACAGCTTATCAAAAAACTAATCCCGGCGTTCCAACAAAACCACGCTTTCCACATGGTCGGTATGCGGGAACATGTCCACCGCTGCCACACGCAACACCCGGTACTTGGCATCCATCCGCTGCAAATCCCTCGCCTGCGTGGCCGAATTGCAGCTCACATAGACAATACGCCGCAAACGCTGCCCGAACAAGGCATCGTCCATCAGGCATTCCACCACCTTCTCATGCATCCCTTCCCGGGGAGGATCGGTGATAATCACATCCGGCACCCCGTGTTCCTGCACGAAACCCGCATTGAACACCGCCGCCATATCCCCGGCAAAAAACTCGGCATTGGAAATCCCGTTCAAGTCCGAATTGACCCGGGCATCGCGCACCGCATCTTCCACATACTCGATGCCGATCACCTTCCGCACCGAACGCGCCACGTAATTGGCAATCGTCCCCGTGCCGGTATATAAGTCATACACCAACTCATCGGACCGTACCTGCGCGAAGTCGGCAGCCAGACGGTAAAGACGCGCCGCCTGCGCCGTATTGGTTTGGTAAAACGACTTCGGCCCGACCCGGAACTTCAATTCCGCTTCATCCGAACGGTAAGCCGGCATCGTCATCGTGATGAACGGCTCGCCTGCGAACAAACGCATCTCCAAGTCGGCCATGCTGTCGTTGGTCTTGGTATTGACCGCATACATCAAGCTGGTAATGCACGGAAAAGCCTCCGCCACCCGGCGCATCAAGGTCTCGAAAGCCGGCGTAGGCTCCGCACCGATAATCACCACCAACATGAACTGCCCTGCAGAGGTGTTGCGAATCATCAGATTGCGCATATACCCTTGACGGGCACGGACATCATAGAAAGTCAAACCTAATTCCTGCGCTGTTTTCTTGACAAAAAGCCGGATTTCATTGGAAGGCTCCGGCTGAAGCCAGCAATGCTTCAAGTCCAAGACCTTGTCGAACTTCCCGGCCAGGTGGAATCCCAAGCCCTGACGGTCGGCCTCGCTCATCGCCTCTCCCGAACCCACTTCCTCGTTGCTGAGCCAACGTTTCACGGCAAAGGTGAACTCCAGCTTGTTCCGGTAATACCGGTTTGCTTCCGCCCCCAAAATAGGAAAATCCGATGGCAACGCCACCTTGCCGATACGTTCCAGATTGTCACGCACTTGCGCTTGCTTCTGCCGCAACTGCTCCTGATATTGCAGATGCTGCCACTTGCAACCGCCGCAAAGCCCGAAATGCTCGCAAAAAGGCTGCTCCCGCAAAGGAGAAACTTCCTTGAGAGCCGCAATCCTCCCTTGCATATAGCCGGATTTTTGTCGAACCACTTCCACATCCGCCAAATCGCCCGGCGCAGAATAGGAGACAAAAAGCACCTTGCCGTCCACATGCGCCAAGGAATTGCCTTCGGCGGCGGCTTTCTCTATCCGTATATCGGTCAGAACCTTATTCGGCTCATTCTTGCGTTTGCGGCTCATAATCTTTTTCGACTTATAAAAGAATGGAACACAAAGAATACAACTCAAAAAAAATACGGCCCGCAAGACCCTTACCACACAAGCAAAATCCCGCGAGCCATAAAATATCCGCCCCTGAAACCGGGCAACATAAAAAAAACTTACATCTGAGCCTCTGTAAAAGCCTTGATCTGCTGGTTCATCGTATCGACGAACTTCTGCATCTGGCCTTTGATCATAGCCCCCATCACCAAATTGACACCCACCTCGGCCTCTACCTGCGAGGTGAAGCATCCCACACCCGGCGTGAGATGAATAGCCAAGGTGAAATTGAAAGGCGTACCCTCGTCCGAAGTAATCACCACCAAGCTCGGCTCCACCTTCTGGGCAATCTTCATGTTCACCTGAGCCATCCCCCCCACATTGAACGAACAGGTATTCTCGGTAGCCGTCCAGCCCTGCACCTGCGAAGGCATCATGCCGCCCAGCTCGGAAAAATTGGAAATACGGCGGTAGGCTATGGACGGGTCTCCATTCACCTGTAATTTATCGCTGCTGACTTTCATTTGCTAATCTCTTTAAAATTCCCATACCTTTCAAAGGCTTTCGCTAAAAGCACACCCTACTGCAAAAACCGAATCCTGCCGGAAAATAATTCGGCCGGCAGTTCCTCTCTTCCAGAAAAAACCTTGCTCCTTAACATGTCCCCTGATGGTCCTCCGACCACTTTTCCGGATTCATGCGCCATTCCCTAAGCGAATCCAGCTCGGAACGGTTCAGCATATCCAAGTTCACGGCGCATTCAATCAAATCATCATAATTAGTCAAGGTGTACAGAGGCATCTTGGCCTGCTCGAAATTCTTGGCAGCCACATCCAAACCATAGGTGAACACCGCCACCATGCCTTTGACCACGCAGCCATGCGCCCGCAAGGCATCCACCGCCAAAAGGCTGCTCTTCCCGGTCGAAACCAAATCTTCCACCACGACCACTGTCTTGCCGGATTCAATCACGCCCTCGATTTGGTTACCCATCCCATGATTCTTGGCTTCGGAACGCACATAAACAAAAGGAAGTCCCAGTTCCTGGGCAACCAAAGCTCCTTGAGGAATACCTCCAGTGGCCACGCCCGCCACCGCATCAACCGGACCGATATTCTCCTCAATAAGATTTACAAACTCCTGGCGAATGAAATTGCGGACATGCGGATAGGACAAAGTAACCCGATTATCGCAATAAATAGGAGATTTACGACCTGAAGCCCAAGTGAACGGTTCTTTGTTATTCAATTTGACAGCACGAATCTGCAAAAGGAATTTGGACATTTCCATACTGGCTTCGTGCCTAGCCGCGTTTGCTAAACTTACCATATATCGTTTTTTTGGTTTTCTCAGTCGATACCAAAACAGGGGGAAATGTATCGGTGAAAATGAAAAGCCGACAAAAGTAGGCATTCTCCCCCTCTCGTACAAATCTTTTTGCCGATACCAAGATAAGGTTTTGAATTTAACCCTTTTGTTTTTTCCACAATTCTTATCTTCGCAGGCATGAAAACAACGGATTTACCAGACTGTCCACTCTAACACACGCAACCTGGAGCAAGTCGTCCGTTGCCCAAAATAGAAAAAACATGGATTTTATTCTTTCTCCTTCCTTGCTTTCGGCCGATTTTGCCAATCTGCAACAAGACGTGGAAACGATCAACGGTTCACAGGCAGACTGGTTCCATATTGATGTGATGGACGGGATGTTCGTTCCCAATATTACAATAGGCCAACCGGTAATCAAAGCCATCAAGAAACATGCCACCAAACCCCTTGACGTGCATCTGATGATCATGGATCCCGACCGCTACATCCAAGGCTTCAAGGATGCCGGGGCGGATATACTGACCGTCCACGAAGAAGCCTGCCGGCATCTGAACCGGACCGTGTCCGAAATCAGGAAAGCAGGCATGAAAGCCGGGGTATCGCTCAACCCGCACACGCCGGTAAGCATGCTCGAAAACATCATCGAGTACATCGATTTGGTCCTGATCATGAGCGTGAACCCGGGATTCGGAGGCCAGAAGTTTATTGAAAGTTCCTACCGGAAAATAGAAGAAACGGCTCGGCTCAAAGAAAAATACAACCGAAACCTCATCATAGAAGTAGATGGCGGGGTCAGCTTGGAAAACACGCCAAAACTATTGAGCTGCGGTGCCAACGCCTTGGTAGCGGGCAACGCGGTCTTCTCCGCAACCGACCCGAAACGACGGATCGAGGAATTCAAACGTCTTGCCCTATAATCCCAAATCGGTCATTAGACACGCCGAGTCCGTTTTTGATTGGGAAAGTGAGGCTTTCGGGCATCTTGCCCGCCTC
>CALUHO010000060.1 GCA_944320465.1 uncultured Bacteroidales bacterium
GAGGCGGGCAAGATGCCCGAAAGCCTCATTTTCCTAACCGAAAACAGCCCCGGCGTGTCTAATGACCGATTTGGGGTAAATCAACCCGAGTCGGCAGATAGGCGGGATTTATTGGGAAAGAATATGTTGAGGGGAAGGCCGGAAATATTGTGCAAATGAAAAGGATGGGAATCGGGGGGCCGGAACCCCAAAAGGAAACCGGAAGAGAAGAATGTTTCAAGTCTGAGAGTTTTCGTTATACAGTAGATCGTTTTGCCGACTTGAAGGTGATGCGTTACCAAGTGCCAGGCTGGGAAAACCTGCAAGCCAAGCAGCGTGTTCTATTGTATTATCTATCGGAGGCGGCCAATTGCGGCAGGGATATTCTTTATGCACAGAATTTCAAGTATGGGCTATTGATCAAGCGAGTTGCCGAATCCATATACCGGACTTATCCGGGCAATCGGGAGACTGACGGGTTCAAAGCTTTTCTCGTATATCTGAAGAGGCTTTGGTTTAGTAATGGTATACACCATCATTATGCTTGCGATAAGTTCGAGCCAGGTTTTAGTCAAGCCTATTTCAAACGCTTGGTGTCGGATTCGGATATGGAGGCGGTATTCTCTCAGATAGCCAGCCTGCCAAGTAGCATTGATTGCCAGGAGAACGGTATCTGTCTGAGAGGCATCAAGTCGAGCGAGGATTTGGCAACATTCTTGATGCCGGTGCTCTTCGATCCTGGTCTATATGGGAAAAGAATCAATTTAGACCCCGCCTTGGGGTTGCTGGAAGCTTCTTCCTGTAATTATTACCAAGGTATCGGCACAGGGGAGGCAGAAGAATTTTATTCCAGGCAGCGTTCGGTTCGCGAACAGGAAAATCCAGAATATGTCCGGCATCCTGTTTCTTATGGATTGAATACTCGTTTGGAAAAGCACGGTGGCAGGATAGAAGAGAATGTGTGCCGGATAGGGGGCTTGTATTCCAAAGCTTTGGAAAAAGTGGCCGGATGTTTGGAAAAAGCGGCGGAAGTGTCTGAAAATGAAAGGCAACGGAAACATATTCTCAAGTTGGTGGATTATTACCGCAGCGGAAACCTTGCCGAGTGGGATGATTACAGTATCTGCTGGGTGGAGGACACGGATTCCATGGTCGATTACACCAATGGATTCATTGAGACTTACGGCGACCCATTGGGATTGAAAGCCAGTTGGGAGGCTATTGCCGATTTCCGGGACGAGGAAGCGAGCCGCCGGACGGAAATCATTTGCCGGAACGCGCAATGGTTCGAGGACCATTCCCCGGTGGATGCCCGGTTTAAGAAAGCAGAGGTCAAAGGTGTCAGCGCCAAGGTTATCAATGTGGTGCAATTAGGCGGGGATTGCTTTCCGTCATCGCCTATAGGCATCAATCTTCCCAATGCGGATTGGATCCGGCATGAGCATGGCTCCAAGTCTGTGACAATAGAGAATCTGACCGATGCATACGACAAGAGTGCCAAGGAAGGGCCGGGGATGCTGTCCGAATTCGCCTTTGATGAAGCCGAAGTGGAAAGGAGCCGGCAGTATTCCACTTTGGGCGGGAACCTGCATACCGATTTGCATGAATGCCTAGGGCATGGTTCGGGGCGGTTGCTGGACGGAGTAGCCTCGGATGCCTTGAAGAACTATGCTTCTACCTTGGAAGAAGCCCGCGCCGATTTGTTCGCGTTGTATTATCTGGCCGACCCCAAGATGGAAGAGCTGGGGCTGGTTTCGACGCCGGAAATTTATAAGTCGGAATACGATTCCTATATCCGTAACGGCCTGATGACCCAATTGGTGCGTATAGAATTGGGCAAGGACATAGAAGAAGCCCATATGCGGAACCGGAGCATGATAGCGCATTGGGTTTATGAGAAAGGCGCTTCGGAACAGGTGATAGAAAAGCATGTCCGGGATGGCAAAACCTGTTTCCGGATACGGGATTACGAGGCGTTGCGGGCATTGTTCGCTTCGCTGCTGGCCGAAGTGCAGCGTATCAAGTCGGAAGGGGATTACGAGGCTGGCAAGGCCATGGTGGAACGCTACGGGGTCAAGGTGGATGCCGATTTGCATCGGGAAGTGCTGGATCGCTATAGGGCATTGGGCTTGGCTGCTTATGGGGGATTTGTCAATCCGGAACTGAGTCCGGTTTATGCGGAGGATGGCCGTATCAGGGATGTGGAAATCAGTTATCCGGGTGATTTTGCCGCGCAGATGATGGATTATGCCGATCGGTATTCTTTTCTGTCTATCGTGGAATAGAGGAGAGTGGCCTCCTTCGGAGTCAGGACGTTCCCTCGTGCAGCATCAGGCATTGAAAAAAATCGTATCTTTGTAAACTGCATTGCAGTCCGACTGAGCGCATCCGTCGGCTTGCGCGTGAATGCGGAAAAACAAATTAAAAACTTATATCATGTCTATTATCAAACCATTCAAGGGGTTCAGACCTCCTGTTGACATCGTGGAAAAACTGGCAAGCCGTCCTTACGACGTGCTCAATTCGGAAGAAGCCCGCAAGGAAGCTGCCGGCAACCCGCAATCGTTGCTCCATGTGACCAAGGCTGAAATCGACCTGCCCGAAGGCACGGACGAACATTCCCAAGCCGTATATGACAAAGTGGTTGAAAACTACAACAATTTCAAGAAGAACGGCTGGTTGGTACAGGATCCGGAGGAAAAGATTTACGTGTACGCCCAGACGATGGACGGCCGCACCCAATACGGCTTGGTGGCCTGCTGCCATATCGATGACTACTTCAACAACATCATCAAGAAGCACGAGTTGACCCGCAAGGACAAGGAAGAAGACCGTATGATCCATGTCCGCATCACCAACGCCAATGTGGAACCGGTGTTCTTCGCCTATCCGGCCAAGAAGGAAATCGATGAAATCGTGGCCAAGAAAGTAGCTGAAAAGCCGGTTTATGATTTTGTGGCCAAGGAAGACGGCTTCCGTCACCAGTTCTGGATTATCGACGACAAGGCGGTCATCAACCGTTTGGTAGAAATCTTCGACAAGGAAGTTCCTTATCTGTATGTTGCCGACGGTCACCACCGCACTGCCGCTGCTGCCTTGGTTGGCAAGGAAAAACGCGAACACAACCCCAACCATACCGGCAAGGAAGAATACAACTACTTCATGGCGGTTATCTTCCCCGAAAACCAGTTGAAGATTATCGACTACAACCGTGTCGTAAAGGATTTGAACGGTCTGTCCGAAGAAGCCTTCATTGCCAAATTGAAGGAAAACTTCGAAGTGGAAGAAATGGGGGCTGATATTTTCAAGCCGGGCAAGCTGCATGAATTCGGCATGTACTTGGCTGGCAAATGGTACCGTATGCAGGCAAAGCCGGGCACTTACAACGACAACGACCCGATTGGCGTTCTGGATGTGACGATTCTGTCCAATCTGGTATTGGATCAGATTCTGGGCATCAAGGACTTGCGTACCGACAAGAGAATCGATTTCGTGGGCGGTATCCGCGGCCTTGGCGAATTGAAACGCCGTGTGGACAATGGCGAAATGAAAGTGGCTTTTGCCATGTACCCGGTTTCGATGACCCAGTTGATCAACATTGCCGACAGCGGCAACATCATGCCTCCCAAGACTACTTGGTTCGAACCGAAGTTGCGTTCGGGCTTGGTTATTCACGAATTGGCATAAGCTAAGGCGATGTGTCATAATGAGCAATCTGCTTCGTTGCTATCGAGACTCGAACTCAGTCACGTACCAAAGTACGCTCCTTCGTTCTCGCTCTCAGCGCCTTGCATCTTACTCACTCTGACACATCGCTAGAGAATGATTTTGGTTTTATTTTGATACATCCTCTTGCATTATTGTTTGCGGAAGGCTGTTCCGTTTCCGCTTCCGAAAGGGGCAGGGAAGGCGGAGCAGCCTTTTTGGTTATGAACAGAAACAGGAAAAGAAATGACAAGGAAAGCATTGTCCGTTGGGGAATTGAAGATAAATGACAGCCGTTGCATCCGTTGCCAGCGTTGCGTGAAGATTTGCCCTGCCGGGATTTTTTACGAGGATAACGGCCGTATCTGTATAAAGAACGAGTCTTCCTGCATTTTTTGCGGCCATTGCGTGGCGGTTTGTCCTAAGGATGCGGTTGAACATGCCGCTTTCCCGAATGGTTCGGTGCATCCGTTTTCCCTGGCCGATTTGCCGAGCCCGGAACAGTTGATGTTGCTAATCAAGTCCCGGCGCAGCAACCGGGCGTTTTCCGGCAAGGAGATTCCGGAAGAATCCTTTCGGATGATTATGGCAGCGGCAGCGGCAGCACCTACCGCGCAGAACAGCCGGGATGTGCATTTCGTGCTGGTTCGCAAACCGGAAACCTTGCGTGCCGTGACGGAATACACTTTGGATTCCTTTATGAAAGTGGTTCGGCTCTTGGATAACCGTTTCATGCGGATGTTGCTGGGAAGGAAGCTGGCGGGGGTGTACAAGCTGATTCCCAAATTCAAGGAGATGTACCGCCGTTTCCATGCCGGCGAGGGGGACATGATTTTGCGCGATGCCAAAGCGGTTTTGTTCATCTATTCGTCGGAGAAAAGCCGTTTCGGGGCAGCGGACTGCAATTTGGCATACCAGAATGCCTCCTTGATGGCAGAATCCTTGGGCGTGGCGCAATTCTATACCGGTTTTGTCTTGGCGGCTTTGGAACGGGACAAGCATGGGCGGCTGAATGCGATTCTGGGCTTAAAGAATGTTAAAATCCATGCCGGCATGGCCATGGCATTGCCGCTTTTCCGTTTTGAGAAATATATAGATAGAGAGAATGTGTAAGAGTTCTTTATTCCTGTTTTTGATTGGTTCCTCGGATACGAAAATTTGATAGGTGCTTTTTAAGGATTCATGTCTAGTGTTATTAAAAAACTGTAAATTTTCATAATTCTTTCACGAAGTTCTTTCATATTATAAAAAAAATCGTACATTTGACCATTCAGAATTTAAAAATATTAATAGTATTGTTCACTGTTGGCCTTTTGGGGACATAAACCTTCGTATGGGGGATGTTTGGGTGTTTGGAAACGATCCTGTTTTTGAATGATGGATCGCTTTGGTCCGGGAAGAGAATGAAGGGGAATAGGGATGTTCTATATTGGGGTGTGCCTGCGGGAGGATATTATATGAATTTTCAAGTTCTGGGAATGGCTCGACTGTTCCCGAGTATTAACCTATAATGTTGTTACCAGACGAACATTATGAAGAAAAGTTACAATTATGAGGGGTACGCAGAAGGAATCGGATTATTTGAATTCGGAGATTGGAATTATCGAATCGAAGTTGACAGCTAACCAGCGGAGGCGGTTTGAAGAAGATGTTGTCATTCATTGCAAGCGTTTGTATCGTTATTTGTATGCAAAGTGCAAAGATAATGAATTGAGTCGGGACATCATGCAGGAAACAATGATTGTGGCTCAGAGGTATTATGCTTCTGGCTTGGAACATGAAAGCGCGATAGTCTGGGGCTGGTTGCAGAAGATATCCCGGAATATTTTAATTAGCCATTATCGGAAGCAACTCAGGAGGAATACCGTGCTTCATGCTCGTCAGGCTCAGATTTGCGATAGTCTCGGATGGTATTCCCCAGCGGAAGATTCTGTTGCGGATTTTGGGGGAGATCCTGTTTTTCATGGAGCGGAAAGCCGGGAAGAGATAAGAAAAGGAAAAGTGCTGCAGAATCTGGAAGTGTTCTTGTCTACCGAATTCAATGTCTTGTCATTGACACTAGAGGAAAAGACGTTGTTGTGCGGGCGGCATCTTCAGCGGAAAGCTTTTAAGGAATTAGCTCTTTGTATGGGTAAACCTGTTTCTACGGTCATGAGCCGTTATTATGCATTGATGAAACGTTTGCAACGGGAGCTTTGCGCTTGGGAGTCGGAAGGCCTTTTAGATAGGAAATTAAGCCGGAGGGAGATGCAGCAGCTTGCAAAGTTTTGGAAACCTAAAAGGCAGAAGTGCAAGTTGAAATGACCGGATAGGCTCAAACTGCTGCACTGTCCATTACGTTCCTGAAATGAAAGATTGCTTTCAGGAAAGAAGATGTCTGAATCAAAATGAAAAAGGTGCGCCTTTTCGATATGTTTGTGAAAATCGCGTGGTGATTTTCACAAGCATATCATCGGGCGCACCTTTGTTTTATTGAAATTGCTTTTTATCCCAAATCGGTCATTAGACTTTGGGGAGATTGCCCGCTTGTGTCATGCAGCATGCTTCTCGCCTAGCCGAA
>CALUHO010000061.1 GCA_944320465.1 uncultured Bacteroidales bacterium
AAGGTCGTGGAGAAGGCGCGCGAGAAGGACAGCGTGCGCGCGGCCGACCGCCTCACCGTGCGCGACGACGGGCGCCTCCGCTTTGACACACGGCCGCCCGAGCTCGTGCCACTCGCGGAGCTCTCGTCCGCTCAGGGCTATGACGCGGCGCAGCTCTCCCATGCGCTGCGCGAGCTTCTGGACGCGTACTTCGAGAGCCTCCCCCGCGACTGCCGCGTTCTTCTCGGCCGCTATCGCCTGCAGGACGCCGCGCGCAAGGTGGTGGGCGTGGGCTCGGTGGGCCGGCGCGCCTGGATCGCGCTGCTCACCGGGCGTGATGAGGACGACCCGCTGGTCCTGCAGATTAAGGAGGCGGAGGAGTCGGTCGTGGAGCGCTACTGGCGGCCGAGCGGCTTTGCCAGCCACGGCGAGCGCGTGGTGGAGGGCCAGCGCCTCGTGCAGTCCACGAGCGACTTTTTGCTGGGCTGGACGAGCGTGCCCACGACGGGCGGCGGCACGCGCGACTACTACGTGCGCCAGCTCTGGAACGGCAAGGGCTCGATCGACCTCGCCGCGGTGGGCCCGGAGAGCCTCGAGAACGTCGCGCGGCTCTGCGCGTGGTCGCTCGCGCACGCGCACGCCCGCACCGGCGACGAGGTTGCCATCGCCGCCTACCTCGACGACGGCCACGCCTTCGAGGACGCCATGTGGGACTTCGCCCGCGCCTACGCCGACCAGAACGAGGCCGACTACCTAGCGTTCATTGAGCGGTTCTGTTCGTAGTTGCCGAACCTCACGAAACGTTCAACGGCCTTTCATTCTTTCAGAGGTCCGAATAGTGTGAGACGTCGCCCCATCAGACGCGGCTTGCGATGTCCTCCGGCGTCGGAAGGATTCCGCGCATCTCCTCGGGGAGCTCGTCCGCGGTTCTGAATTCGCTCACGCCAATGGGGGCCGACGTACTGCGCAGTGAGTACTCGGCGATTGTGTTGTCCTTCGTCTTGCAGAGCAGGAGACCGACAGTGGATCCGTCATGCTCGTTGCGGAGCAGGTCGTCCACGGCGGCGACGTAGAACCCGAGCTTTCCCGTATACTCCGGCCGGAACTCGCACGCCTTGAGCTCAATGACAAAGTAGCGCGACAGCCTCGTGTTGTAGAAGAGCAGGTCAATGTAGAAATCCCTGCCAGAGACGACCAGGTGGTACTGTCTGCCCATGAACGCGAAGCCGGTGCCAAGCTCGAGGAGCAGCCCCGTGATGTTCCTGACCATCTCATTCTCAAGTGTCTTCTCCTCGACTCCCTCGTCTGCGGTTATGAAGTCGAAGATGTAGGGGTCCTTAAGCGCCTGCCGCACCATCTCGCTGTCCGCCGGCGGGAGCAGGCGGTCGAAGTTAGTCACCTTCTGGACCTCGGATTGGCGCTCGAACAATCCAGTAGACACCTGGTGCATGAGCGTCGCGCGGCTCCAGCCGTGCTCTGCCGCCTTCCTCATATACCAGTCGCGCTCAACTCGGCCACCCACCCTGTCGAACAGGTGCGTCGTGTGGCCCCATGGTATTTGTGCAACAACCTGTTGCACAAATTCGAGATCGTATTCGCGTGCAAGCCGAAGCATGTACTTGAGGTTGCGAACCGAGAAGCCTTTGATTCCCGGATACGCAAGCCTGATGTCGCCAGACAGGGAGTCGATGAAGCGATTGCCCCACTCGGAGCGCTCGTCGATGAGCTTGCCTATCCTCCAGTACATACAGACAACTTCACTGTTGACCGCAAGCACGGCACGCGCCCTCGATCCGGAAATCTCTTGCTTGACGCGCTCGAGCGTCTCCATGTAGCTTGCGTCGTTGCACAGCAGCTCATCCATGGCGCCCCCTAGCCAAAGGTCTCGAGGTACTCCGCGCAGGTCATGGCTCGCACCTTGGAGCGCTTGAACGCGTCCGTGTTGCGCGTGAGGATGACGTCCACGTCGTTGAGCTCGGCGCAGGCGCGGATGAGGCCGTCCTCAAAGTCCGGCTCGCCGCAGCCGAGCGAGAGCTCGCACTCCTCCGCGCCCATCGGCGCGATCACGAGCAGTTCGCGCAACCATTCCACCGATCTTCTCGCCTGCACCTCATTGTATTGGCGCTGAAGCACGTAATACGCATCCTTGAGAGACCCTACGGCAACAAGCCCCAGGTCTCCCCCGCCGTTGCAACGGCGAAGGACCTCGCATGCCTCCGCAGACTGCGGTCGCTCCTTGCAGACCGCGTCGAGAAGAACGCCGGTATCGAAGAGCAGCCTCCTGCTGTTGAAGTCACGCATAGCGACTCGCAATCATGTCGCGCATCTGCTCCTTGGTGAGGTTGACCAGCCACGGCTCGGCCTCGGGAAGGCTCTCCCGGAACTCCATGAAACGCTCCCAGGCGCCACGGGGCTCCTCCGCCGGCTCCTCCGTCGGCACCTCGCCCGTGCGCGCGATGTTCTCCCAGACCACTTTTATGACCTCGGCCGGCGTGGACCCAGCCGCACGTATGTAGGCGTCCGCGCGCTGACGGACCTTCTCGTCCACGCGCCCGGAAACGACTGCGGTTGCCATGCGAGCCTCCTTTGTAGACGT